>JAUQXK010000130.1 GCA_030834695.1 Desulfobacterales bacterium | reverse complement strand
CAGCAGCAGCAGGTTCGTCAGCAGCATGGCGACAAAAATCCCGTAGACGATGTCCGGCCGCTGTGTGAGCAGCAGCGGGCCGGGCTGCATGCCGTGGATCATGAAGGCCGCGATCATCATGGCGGTGGTGTTGCTGCCGGGGATCCCCAGTGAAAGCAGGATGGTCATGGAACCGCCGGTGGAGGCATTGTTGGCGCATTCGGCGGCCATCAGCCCTTCCACAGCGCCCTTGCCGAATTTCTCCGGCTCGTGCTTGGCGGTCCGGGCCGCCTCGCCGTACGCGAGAAAGGCGGCGATGGTCGCCCCGGCGCCCGGCAGCGCCCCGACGATGGTCCCGATGATCGGAGAGCGGATCATGGTCAGCAGGTATTTCTTGAAAAGGGAAAATGGCGGAAACTCGCTCAGCATGCCCCGGTACTCGACGCCGCCCTTGTATTCCTTGAAGGGTTCCTCCGCCTCGATAAAAATTTCGGACACCGCCAGCAGGCCGACCATCGCCACCACGAAGTTGATGCCGCCCAGCAGAGTGACGGTGTCGAAGGTGTAGCGTTCCTCGCCGGTGATGCCGTCGGTTCCGATAGTCGCCAGGAACAGCCCTAAAAAGCAGGAGAGGAATCCTTTCAGCATGGACCCGCCCGAAAGGCCCGAGACGACGCTCAAGCCGAGGACGGTCAGCGCGAAATACTCGGCCGGTCCGAATTTCAGGGCGAAGCTGGCGATCAGGGGCGTGGCCACGATCATGAACACTACGCTGAACGTTCCGCCGAAAATCGAGCACAGCAAATAAACCCACAAGGCATAAGCGGGCCGGCCCTGCTTGGCGATGGCGTGGCCCTCGATCACGGTGGGCACCGAAGACGGCTCGCCCGGAATGCCGAAGAGGATCGAGGTAATGGATCCGCCGGTGATACCCCCGAGGTAAGCGCCGATGAGCAGTACGAAGGCGGTCATGGGCGACAACGAATAGGTGAACGACAGAAGCAGCACGACCCCCATCGAAGTGCTGATGCCCGGCAGGGCCCCGGCCAAGAGCCCCCAGAGGGATCCGAGCACCATGGCCAGCAGATTTTGCGGAAGGAGGACGGTGGCAAACGCCTGGAGATATTGGTCTATCATGTCGGAATCCCTCCCTGGCTAGTAGAAAAGGCGGCTGAACTCAGCGAACACTCCGATCCCCTTGGGGAATGGGATCGTAATAAATTTTGCAAATACCCCGATGATCACTGCGGTCACCAGAAAGGGAGAGAGGGTCAGCACCCACCGTCTTCTCTCACCCAGAGATAGCGCAAAGGCCAGGATGTAGATCAGGGTCGCGAGGATGAAACCGATCCAGGGCATCACGAGCATATAGGCCAGAAAGGTCACGATGCTGAGGGTGACGGTAATCCGCTGGCGTCTCTTTTCGGCGGCGGCCTCAGCCGACAGGTCCGGGGTGCCCTCCCGGCCGGCCGACCGGTATCTTTTAATGCCCGCAATCAGCATCAACAGGCTGAGCGCCAGGGAAACCGACAATGCCATAAAAGGCCAAAGCCCGCTGCCGACCTCCCCCGGCCGGCCCTGCCCCAACAGATCGAACGTCTGGGTTAGCATGAAGCCAAAAAAGACGACGCAAACCGCCGAAAAAACGATCTCCCCCTTCTTCATAGAAACCTGCCTATCGTTAGGGCGCGGGGCCAGCAATCCCGGCGCGGTCTTTGGCAAGCCAGCTGCGCCTGCCGGAGCTCTCCGCCGCGGCAGACGCTGCGCCGGGTTCGATTACTTCACGTATCCCAGCTCTTTGAGGACACCCGAAAAGAACTCAACCTGCTCCTCCCAGTATTTCCGGGTCTCTTCAGGTCCCAGATAACCCGGCCGCGCATCGAGCTGGTTGTCTTTGATGAACTTGACGTACATCGGGTGGTCGAGCGATTTTTTGATTACTTCCAGCAGAAACTTCTGCCGCTCCGGCGGGGTGCCTTTTTTAACCCCCCAAGCCCGCATCAGGCCGTGGGTGTAATCGATCCCCAGTTCTTTGGAACAAGGCACGTTCGGAAGAGCCGGGTGGCGTTTCTCCATGATGACGCAAAGCGACTTCAACTTGCCGGCCTCGATCAGAGGCAGGGTTTCGGCCAACTCTTCGACGGCACCGGTGATGTGCCCGCCCAGGATGGCCGCCTTGATCTCAGCGCCCGAATCAAAGGGCACGAAAGTCACCTCCACCCCGCACTTTTTGAAAAAGGCCACAGTCTGGATTTCGGACCAGCCGCCCGGCGACGTTCCCGCAAACTTCAACCCCTTGGGGTTTTTTTTGCCCCATTCGACCATATCCGCCAGGGTCTTGAATTGCGATTCGGCGGAAATGGTTACCGCCGATGTGTCCCACTGGATCCGGCACAGCGGGTCGAAGTCCCTGAGGATGTGCGCGCGTGTCTTGGGCTTGACCGCGTCGATGAGGTGCGAGGTCGTGACCGCCAGGACCGAATACCCGTCGGCCGGCTGTTGCGAAACGTAGAGCATGCCCTTGGTGGCGCCCCCGCCCGGCATGTTGTTCACCACCACGCCGTTTTTGAGCTGAGGCTTGATGCCCTCCGCCACCGCCCGCGCGGCCGTGTCGCTGCCGCCACCGGCGCCGAAGGGCACCAGGATTTCAATGGCCCTTTCCGGATAGTCGGCCGCCGTGGCGTTAAGCCCCGGAAGCGCCCCCAGAAGAAAAAGCGCCGACGCGATGAAGCAGAGAACCTTTTTCATGTTACCCCCTCCCTGTTTGAGTTGAGCTTGTCAGGCGAAACGCCTGCCCGCATGGCTTCGATGAGGGCCGTATTTCAGAAAATCGTTTGTTGGGCGCGAGTATGTTGGAAGCACTTGAATTTGTCAACATCGCCGGCCCCTTCAGGATTCATGCCAAAAAGAGCCGAACCGGCGGCGCCCGCACCCGGCCCGGTTGGCCGGATCGCGAACCGGATCCGTCTGTGGCGATGTTCAGGCGGATTGACATGTAGTTCAATTGGTGAAACATATTGTTTCGATTTCATCCGAGGCCGGCCATGAGCATCAAGAAAGTCAATGTCGGGATTTTCGCTTCCAGCCCTTCCCTGACGGGTCGCATCCAGACCCTCAGCGCGCATCGTCAGGTCCGCATCCACTTCAACACCCAAGGGCTTGACGAGGCGATCCCGATCGCTTTCGAGATGGAGCGCAAGGGGATCGAAGTTGCCGTCGGCCGCCGGGGCACGGCCCATCTGCTCAGGGAAAATCTGCGCATTCCGGTGATTTCTTTCCCGCACCGCTCCCTGGACATTCTCATCAGTTTGAGGGCTGCCGCGAAAGTGGGCCGGCGGGTCCTTTTTCCGGTGTTCCGTCAGGAGATGACCGGCATCGCGATCATCGAGGACCTTCTCGACATCGAACTCGTCCAGAAGATCTACCAGGACACACCCAGCCTGGAGCGGGCCATCGCACGGGCCCAACGCCAGGGCTGCGAGGTCGTCGTCGGCGGCGGCGTCACCCAGCGGATCGCCGAGGCCATCGGCCTGAAGTTCGTCGAGATCCGGACCTCGGACGAGGACATCGCCGCCACCCTGGACAACGCCGTTTCGGTGGCATTGGCCGGGCGCGATCAGAAGGCCATGGCGCAGCGCTATCGCTCCATCATCGACGCCGCCTCGGACGGCATCGTCGCGGTCGATGCCCGCGGCCGCGTCACCGCCGCCAACGCCGCGGCCCTCAAGGCGCTCCAGATCGGCGAGACCGAAGCACTCGGCCAGCCCGTCCACACGCTTCTGCCGGATAGCCCCATGCCGCAGGTGCTGACCAGCCGGACGGCGATCCACGACCGTCTCGGCCAGATCCGGGACGGCCGGTTCATCTTCAACCACCTGCCCATCCTGCTGGACGGCGAGGCCATCGGAGCGGTGTCGACCTTTCGCGACATCGGCAACGTGATGCGCACGGAAAACGTGGTGCGCCGCTCCCTGTCCGCCGGCCTGGTGGCGAAGTACAAGCTCAAGGAGCTGGTCCACGTCAGCCCGGCCATGCGCGACGTCGTGGAGCTCGGCAAGCAGTATGCCCGGACGGATTCGACCGTTCTGGTGATCGGCGAAACCGGCACGGGCAAGGAGATCTTCGCTCAGGGCATTCACGACTTGAGCCGCCGCACCCGGTTTCCCTTCGTTTCGATCAACTGCGCGGCCCTGCCCGAGCAGCTGTTGGAAAGCGAGCTCTTCGGGCACGAGGAGGGCGCCTTCACCGGCTCCAAGCGCGGCGGCAAGCCGGGGCGTTTCGAACTCGCCCACCAGGGCACCATCTTTCTGGACGAAATCGACTCCACGCCTGAAGCCATGCAGATCCGCCTGCTGCGCGTGCTGCAGGAGCGCGAAGTCATGCGCGTCGGCGGAGACCGGATCACTCCGGTGGACGTGCGCGTCATCGCCGCGGCCAGCCGCGACCTGAGCGCGGCGCTCCAGGAGGGCACGTTCCGGCCGGACCTCTTCTTCCGGCTCAACGTTCTGCGCATCCAGATACCGCCGCTGCGGCAGCGCCAGGAAGACATTCCGGTGCTGATCGAGTTTTTCATCCGGATGTTCTCGAGCCGGCAGCAGATCGAACCGATCCGCCTCCCCCCGGGGTACGTAGACCGGCTGCAGCAATACGCCTGGCCGGGGAACGTCCGCCAACTCAAGAATTTCGCCGAACGGCTGGTGCTGAACTGCAGCCTGAGGTGCCGGCCGGACATGCTGGAAGTCCTCTACCATGAGCTGACCCAGTTCAGCGGCGCCCCGGGCGGCACGGCCCCGGCCGCGACCCATCCTGCGCCGGCGGCCTTCAAGGCGCACGTGCGTGAAAAATCCCTCCAGAACGAAAAGGCCATTATCCTGGAAGCGCTCCGGAGCACCCGCTACCGCTTGAGCCAGACGGCCGAAGAACTCGGGATCAGCCGAACCACCCTTTGGCGCAAGATGAAGGCGTTGGGGCTGGATTCATAGAAGGGCGGCGGCGTTGAATACGCGCACGGGAAAGCCTGCAGACCGGTGGCACCTTTCTTGCTCTGCCGTGGTTGGTTGAGGGCCGGATAAACGACAGGCGGCTTTAGACCGCCATTTCGGTCCTATCGAGACATGACAGAAGGAGATGGGCGACATGCAGAAGCGCATTCCGGCCGTGCTCATGCGGGGCGGCACCAGCAAGGGCCTGTTTTTCCATGAGAGGGATCTGCCGCCGGACCCGGAAGCGCGCGACCGGGTGATCCTGGCCGCCTACGGCAGCCCGGACCCCTACCGGCGCCAGATCGACGGCGTCGGCGGCGCCCAGAGCGTCACCAGCAAGGTCGCCGTCATCAGCCCCTCGCCCTCGCCCGACTACGACGTGGTCTATCGGTTCGGCCAGGTCTCGATCGACCGGCCGATCGTGGACTACAAGGGCAACTGCGGCAACATGTCCTCCGCCGTGGGGCCGTTCGCGGTGGACGAAGGCCTGGTGGCGGCCGTCGAACCCGTGACCCGCGTGCGCATCCACCAGAAGAACACGGACAAGCTCATCATCGCCGAGGTCCCGGTCCGGCGTGGAAAATTCGACCCGACCGGGGATTACGCCATCGACGGCGTTCCCGGAACGGGCTCGCGCATCCTCCTGCGCTTCGTGGACCCGGCCGGCGCCGTCACGGGCAGGCTTTTTCCGACGGGCAACCGCAGGGACCGCTTCGACATCGCCGGCCTGGGCTCCGTGGAGGTCTCCTGCGTCGACGCCGCCAACCCCTTCGTGTTCGTCCGCGCCGAGTCCCTGGGTCTGAAGGGCACTGAAACCGAGGAGATCGAACGCGGCGCCGAGATCAAATCCAAGATGGAGGCCGTGCGCTGCCGCGCCGCGGTCGTGCTGGGGATCACCGCCTCGGAGGAAGAGGCCACCCGGCGCAGCCAGGCCGTTCCCAAAGTGGCCATGGTCGCGGCGCCCCGATCCTACCCCGCGCTGAACGGGCGCATGATCGAATCCGGCGATGTGGATCTGCTGGCCCGCATGATGTCCATGGGAAACTTGCACCGCACCTATGCCGTCAGCGGCGCGGTCGCCGCCGCCGGTGCGGCCATGATCCCGGGCACGATCGTCAACGACCTGCTCTCCGAAAACGCGCGAGACAGGGGCCTCCTGCGCATCGGGCATCCCGGCGGTGTCATCGAGGTCGGCGCCGTGATCGAATCCCGCGCGGACGAAGCCTGCTACAGGGAAGCCGTGCTCGGGCGCACCTCCCGGCGCCTGATGGAGGGCAGCGTGCTGGTGCCGGAGCGCTGACGCCACCCGGCCCTTGATTCGCAGAAATTTGCAGAAGACGGAAGTTAATCGAAGCGGCTGCGGTGAGCACTATTCTGGAGGATTTCGGCAAGCATGAAAAAAAACCATCGCATCGTGGTTCTGCCCGGAGACGGGATCGGCCCTGAAATCGTGGACGCCGCCCTGGACGTCCTGGAGGCGGTCCAGGAGCTCTCCGGCGGGTTTTCGCTAACCTACGAATACCACCCGGCCGGCGCCGGCTGCTACCGGGACACCGGAGCGGCCATCTCGGCGCAGGCCCTGGCGGCCTTCCGCACGGCCGACGCCACCCTGAAGGGGCCGGTGGGCCTGCCGGACGTGCGCAAGCCCGACGGGACCGAAGCCGGGCTCCTGGGAGGCATTCTGCGGGTGGGGTTCGATCTCTACGCCAACGTGCGGCCGATCCGCCTGTACCCGAATGCCGCCACGCCGCTGGCCGGCCGTGCGCCGGACGACATCGATTACGTGATCGTGCGCGAAAACACCGAGGGGCTCTATCTCTCGCGGGGCGTGGGCCTGGTGACCGCTCAGGCGGCCACGGACAGCCTGCTCATGACTGCCCGCGGCTGCGAGCGCATCGCCCGGTTCGCGTTCAAGACGGCCCTGGAGAAAAAACGGGGGGCCCCGGAAGACGGCCGGCGGCGGGTCACGCTCGTCGACAAGAGCAACGTGCTGCGCTCCTTCGCCTTCTTCCGCAGGATTTTCCTGGAGGTGGCCGGGGACTACCCGGAGGTCGCGGCCGAGTGCCTGTACGTCGATGCGGCCGCGGCCGCGCTCGTCGGACGCCCCCACCACTTCCAGGTGATCGTGACCGAGAACCTGTTCGGCGACATTCTGAGCGATCTCGGCGGCGCCACCATCGGCGGCCTGGGGATGTGCCCCTCGGCCAACATCGGCGACCGCATCGCCTACTTCGAGCCGATCCACGGGTCGGCGCCGGACATCGCCGGCCGCAGCCTGGCGAACCCCGTCTCCCAGATCCTGTCCGCGGCCATGATGCTTTCGCACCTCGGGGAAGCGGCGGCAGCCGAAATGATCACCTCCGCCCTCTGGCAGGTCTATGCCCGGGGCCGGCTCCCCTTCCAGCCCGGAGGTGCAGTGACCGGCGGCGCGCCCGTTGTCGCCAAGGCGGCGCGGCAGGCCCTGCGGGAATTGTGAATTCGTGGCGCGAATTTCGTGAACCGGTGAGCGCGGAGCGCATTTCGTCCGCCGTCTACCGGTTGCGCTTGACGATTCACGTTCACCCGTTCCCTTTCGACGCTTCCCGATTCCCCTTGCCCTGCTCCAGCGCGTGGCGGACCAGGGCCGCATAGCGGTAGACGGC
The DNA here is from genome assembly GCA_030834695.1 of Desulfobacterales bacterium. Classification (GTDB taxonomy): domain Bacteria; phylum Desulfobacterota; class Desulfobacteria; order Desulfobacterales; family SpSt-501; genus SpSt-501. The sequence continues at coordinate 40,166 of JAUQXK010000130.1, read as the reverse complement.
GTGCAGAAACTTGCCGTACGGCATGCTGACGAAGAGCCCCAGCACGAAGCCGAGGTGGATCGTCAACAGGGTGCCCATGGCGGCCGTCTCCCGGAACAGGAGCACCGCCATCCCCGTGAGGCTCGTCAGGAAGAGCAGCGCGGTGAAGGCGATGTCCATGCCGAAGCTTTCCACCGAGGCCGGCGCCCGGTCCATGTGCTTCTTCAGATAGAGCATCCCGCCGCTTCCGGCGATGAGCGCCAGACCGCCCGCGGTCCCCAGGACCACCGGCCAGCTCCAGAAGGGGTACGGCGCTATCCAGCCCAGGAAATGGTCGTAGAAGAACGCAATGGTGGTGGACGCCAGGCACAGCATGAATCCGTAGAAGACGGCATGGTGGAAATAGCGCCGGACCATGCTGAAGCGCTCGTCCGGATAGTTGCACCCATCGCCCCCGCCTTCCAGGTAGCGCAGCCGCAGCACGTCCCAGACGGCTTGCCGGTGCGCTTTCAGATCGCGCAGCTCCAACGGTTGCCCGCCGGTTTCGCGCCAGAGATTGGCAACCCCTTTCCAGAGGCTGACCAGGATGAAGACTCCCAGCGCCGTGAACGGCAGCAGGATGGCTGCGTAGGGCACCACTCGGTAGAAGGCGCCGGCACCCGTATGCGCCCCGAAAAAGGCCGCATGGCCCTTGAAGAGCAGGGTCAGCAGCATGACGGCCGCCACGCTCAGCGCGGCCACCAAGCCCACCACCCAGCCGTTGTTCCGGAACATCCCCTTCAGCGCCGAGGGCCAGCTGAACATCGCGTAGGTTTCCAGCCGGAGTTCGCCCAGCGCCTTCGGCACGTTCAGGTCGAACTCGTGCGGCGGGGCGTACTGGCAGGCATAGTAGCAGCCGCGGCAGTTGTGGCAGAGATTGGCGAAGTATTTGAGATCCGCCGCCGTGAAGGTCCGGCGCAGCTCCATGGCCGGAAACACCGCGCAGAACCCCTCGCAGTAGCGGCAGGCGTTGCAGATGGTCATGACCCGATCAGCTTCTTTTAAGACGCTCGACGACATAGCGCACCGACTCCTTTCCGGCGATCCGGCCGAACACCGTGCCGATGGTCATCCCGAAGCCGGCCATGTAGCCCTGGCCCAGGATGTTTCCGGACATGATCTCGCCCGCGGCAAATATATTCTCCGCCGGCGTGCCGCCCTGCATGATCACCTGGGTCCGCCGGTTCACGGTCAGACTGAGGTAGGTGAACGTGATCCCGGGCCGCAGGGGATAGGCGTAGAACGGCGGGGTGTCCAGCGGCCGCGCCCAGTGGCTCTTGGCCGGTTCGATCCCCTCCGTCGCACAGCCGTCCAGCGCGGCCGGGTCGAAGGAGCCCGGCCGGGTGGCGGCGTTGAAGGCCTGCACGGTATCGTCCAGCGCAGCCGGGTCGAGCTTCAGCCGCGCCGCCATGTCGCGGATGGAGCCGGCCTCGATCGGCGGGAACACCGAGGGCATGAACAGGTCGATCGACTTGGAGTCGATCAGGCAGGTGGCGATCTGATCCGGCTGCTGCGCGACGAGCCGCCCCCAGATCGCGTAGCGCTTCGGCCAGAACTCTTCGCCCTCGTCGTAGAACCGCCGGGCGTCGCGATTGACGACGATCCCGAACGGCACGCAGTCCAGGCGCGTGACGATGCCCCCGTCGAACTTGGGCGCCCGCGCGTCGATCGCGACCGCATGGCCCTGCCGCGGGTCGCCGACCGGCTGCGCGCCCTGGTCCAGCATCACCCGCAGCATGCGCCCCTTGTCGTACGGGGTGCCGCGAATGATGAAATTCTCGGCCGGCGGCCCCCAGGACTGCTTCAGCCACTCCAGGTTGGCCTGGTACCCGCCGGAAGCCAGCACCACGGCCCGGGCCCGGGCCGTGCGCCGGACCCCCCTGTGATCGAACGCCGCCGAGGTGAAAAGACCTTCGCGGATCTCGAGGTCCTCGGCAGTGGCCTCGTACAGGATCTCCACCCCCAGGCGCTCTGCGGTCGCGTAGTAGGCGTTCATGAGGGCCTTGCCGCCTCCCAGAAAGAAGGCGTTGGTTCGGGCCAGATGCAGGGTTCCGCGCATGGCGGGTTGGAAACGGCAGCCGTGCTGTTCCATCCACATCCCGATGTTTTTGGACTCCCGGATGGCGAAGCGGGCGAGGTCCTCGTTGGTCTGGCCTTTGGTCACCAGCAGCAGGTCGTTCCAGAACTCGTCCTCGAGGTAGGGGCCGGTCAAGTGCCAGTTGCCGCTGTCGTGGAAATAGCGCAGGTTGCGCGTGTGGCGGCTGTTGCCGCCGCGGAACTCCCGGGGCGAGCTTTCGAGCAGCAGCACGCTCGCGCCCGCTTCCCGGGCGGTCATGGCCGCACACAGTGCGGCGTTGCCGCCGCCGACGACGAGCACGTCATAAACCCGGGAGAGGTTCGGCGCCGAACGATCTTCAGGTTTCATCGCAGTCACCTTGGTGGGTTTCAAGATTCGCCATGCCCCTCTTTGCGAGACGGAGGGGGGACGGCCCGGCCGGCTGGGCCGGGGCCGGTTCTCAAGCGATGCTAATCAAACATCGTACCAGAATCGTCGAAGCTCACAACCATCTGAAATCACATTCTAAGCAGGTTCAAGCCGGGTCTTTTCGAAGAACTCGTTCGAAACAAAACGTTCCAAAAACCGAGCGTTTCGTCTCAAAAAAAGTGCCGCTTGCGAAGGCCGACGTTCACAAGCGGCGGATCATGAAAAAGGGACCGGGTCGTTATTGAGCCGGACAGCCGGTCGGCGCGCATGCAGCCGGGGTTCGGGCGGGGTCCGGTTCAAAGGCTCCCGGTCGGCCGCACCGCGCTCTGCATCCGTTCGCGGTACGTGAATTCGTCCGCCGCGGTCCGGGCTGCTTCGGCGTCGGGATAGTCCCCGATGCGCACCGTGTACCAGGCCCGCTTCCGGGAGTCCTCGAACCGGATCATCCGGGCGGGATAGCCCTTGGCGGCCAGCCGCGCGACCTGCTGCTCGGCGTTTTCGAGCTGGCGATACGCTCCGACCTGAACGGAATGGGTCATCCGGCCCGGCGCTTCCGCGGCGGACGGTTCAGCCTTGGGAGCCGGCAGCGCCGCGGGCGCCGGCGCAGCGGCGGCGCTGGCCAGCGTCGTCTCCTTCGTCTCTTTCGGCATGGCCGCCATCTTCTTTTCGACCAGTTCCTTTAGATCCTTCCAATCCATGGTGACGTCATCGACGGTCACCGTGACCCGCGGGTCGTCGGCATCGACGCGGCTGTCGATATTCACCGATCCGCTGCTCTGGAATTCGGGCGAGATGTTGTACGTGTTCTGGATACAGCCCACCGCAAGCAGACAAAACAGGATCAATCCCATTTTTTGCATTGGCTCCTCCTTTCACGGCCCGAAGATCGGCCGCCGGGACGGGGTGACGTTGCGATCCTTCACTTGATTGAAGCAGAATATGTCAATTGGCTGGGCTGATCAAGGCGGGAAGAGAAGAAATCATGAACCGGCCGAAGGAATTACACAAGCCGGCTCGCGACGGATTATTGACGGTCCGGCAGGTTTTGCCGGGTGCGGCTTCAAACCGCAGCATGGTACGGCAGCAGAAATCGACGATCTGGTTCCGCTTGGCGCGGATCGAGCCTATCGCTCTCGGCGTTTAATTCTCAGTTGAATTTTCAATAAGATATCCATGTTCCCCTTCCAGCTCGACCTCCGATAAAAACCATTTCAGAAGCCCTCCTCATCCCGGGCCGGCTCCGGATCCGGTGACGCTGATACCTTGGCATCCCAATTGCAAAAACCGGGATCGACGTATCGGAATAGCCAGAAATCTGCATTCAGCGAGCATCAAGCAAAATCAGTTAAAACGCGTCTTGAAAGGCCGGCGGTGCGGCAGGCGATCTTCCCCGTTCCCCCCGTCGGCTGAATTGCCATGTCAGGCGAAGGAGATAAGCAGATGAACAAGAGATGGTCGGCATTGTTACTGACGGTAGCCCTGCTGTTCGGCGCCGCCCCCGCGCAGTCGGCGACGGTGACGCCGGTGACGTTCAACCTGGACTACCAGGTCGCCGGCGCAGCCCCGACGCACTGGCTGACGGCGACGTTCGAGGATGCCGGCGTCGGCAGGGTCAAGCTGACGATGACGGCCGGCGACGTTCCCGACATGAACGGTCTCAAGGTCACGGGCTGGTACTTCAACGTCAGCGATAATAGCCTCCTGGGCGATCTGACTTTCCGGCGCGCCAAGGATACGCAGGCAGCCATGCTGATCGGCCAGTATCCAAACGCATTCTCGCGCGGATTCGACCTCTTCTTCGGGTTCCCTTCCCTCTTCGGGAATGCCTTCCGCGAAGGTGAGAAATCGGTATATTTCATCAGGGGAGAGGGACTGAGCGCCGATATGTTCGATCTCTCGAACCGGGACGGCCTCGGCAGGTACTTTTCGATGGCCACGGCATCTGGCCCCGGCATAGGCCGAGCTTCCCTTGCGGCCGTTCCCATCCCGAGCGCCGTGTGGATGCTGGGCGCCGGGCTGGTCGGGCTGGTGGCCATCCGGCGCAGGAATCGATAAGCGCCCGGCCGTCTAAGGCGGTCCCGGATCAGGCACCCTTGCAAAAAGCGAAAAAAGAGGCGGCACCGATGACGGTGCCGCCTCTTTTTTCGTGCCGGCGAAGCCGGATCCCTGCGGTTTTTCGTTGTCAATTCATGAGATCGTGCTATAATTCTGCTTTTAATTCATTTGAGTTTCAAGGAGATACACGCACGCCCGGGCTGTGGCAGGGAAAAACGTCGGCATGGGGTCGATCGACTGTTCCGCGCGGCCGGAAGCGAAGTGGATCTGTTTGCATGTTGCAAAAGGGCATCCCATGCGCAAGACCTGCACACCGATAATCGCGGCGATCCTCGCGGCCGTCATCGTGCTCGCCTGCGGCGGACCGGAGGAGAAGAAAGCCAAGTTCTTCAATCGCGCCAAGGAGCTCCTGGAGAAAGGCGAGACCGTCAAGGCGCGGCTGGAGGTCAAGAACGCCCTGCAGATCGATCCGAAGTTCGCGCAGGGCTACAGCCTGCTGGGCGAGATCGAGCAGCGCGAGGGCAACCTCAAGGGCGCCTTCGACGCCTTCGGCAAGGCCGTCGAACTGAAGCCCGATCTTCCAATGGCCCAGGTCGAGTTGGGAAGGCTTCTGCTCGCCTCCGGCGCACCCGACAAGGCCATGGAGAAGGCCCGGCTCGTGCTCGGCCAGGAGCCAGAAAACCCCGAGGCCCTGCTGCTCAAGGGCTCGGTGCTGCTGGCGCAGAGGGATCTCGACGCCGCGGCCGGGATCTTCGAAGGGCTCCTGCAGAAAGGCGTCACGCGGCCGGAGGTCTTTCTCGCGCTCGCCATGGCCCGGGCCGGCAACCTGGCCCAGGCTGAAAAGACCCTCCAGGAGGGAATCGCCGCCAATAAAAACTCCGTCGCGCTGCACCTGGGCCTGGCCAAATTCTACAGCGAGACCAAACAGCCCGACAAGGCCGTCTCCATGCTGCGCAAGGTGGTGGAGCTGCAGCCGAACCAGCCGCTGTACAAGTTCAATCTGGCGAGTCTGCTCTGGGACGACGGGCGCCAGGCCGCCGCCATCGACATGGTCGCCGACCTGCTGGCGAAGGCCCCCGCCAACGAGGAGGTCTGCGAGACCGCGGCACGGTTCTACCTGTCCAAGAACCAGCTGCTCGAAGCCGCCAAGGTTCTGGAGGCCGGGATCGAGAAGGCCCCCAAGGGGTTCCGGCTGCGGCTGCTCCTGGGTGAGGTGTACCTGAACCTGGGCCAGCCGGAGAAGGCCGCGGCACGGCTGGAGGAATGTCTCAAGCTTTCCGGCGATCCCGCCAACCCCGGCATCATCCAGGCCAAGACCCTGCTCGCGCGGGCGCACCTGCTGATGCGCCAGACCGACCAGGCCGAGACCTACGCCAACGAGGTCATCCGGGACAACCCCCGCAGCATCGAAGCGCACTTCACCAAGGGCGACATCTTCCTGTTCAGAGGCGACGGGGTGAACGCCGCAGCCGAGTTCCGGACGGTGGTGAGCGAGCGGCCCCAATTCATTCCCGGCTACCTGCGCCTGGCCGGCGCGCACGTGCTCAACCAGGAGCTGGACCTGGCGGTGGCCGTGCTCCAGAACGGCCTGCGGGTCGAGCCGAAATCCCGGGACGTGCTGCAGGCGCTCAGCCGGGTGTACGTGCTCAAGAAGAACCCGGCGGCGGCCGAGGAGCAGCTGCGCAAGGTCGTGGACCTCTACCCCGACGAGCCGGCCGCGCGCGCGGACCTGGGGGATTTTCTGGCATCCGTCCGCAAAATCGGCGAGGCCCGCGAAGCCTACCAGGCGCTCGTCCGCAAGGACCCCCAGAACCCGCTGGGGTATCTCAAGCTGAGCCGGCTTCACCGCTTCGACCAGAAGCCCCAGGAGGGGCTCGCGGCGCTGGAGGAAGGCTACCGCCACAACCAGCTGTCGGCCGAGCTCCTGACGGAGCTGATCCAGGGCTACGTCCGGCAGAAGCGCCACGACGCCGCGATCGCCGTCTGCCGCAAGCGCATCACCGAGAACCCCCGGGATGTCTTCGCGCTGAACCTGATCGGCTGGGTCCACACCGACATGAAGAACTTCCAGGAGGCGGAGGGGGCGCTGAAAAAGGCGATCGAGATGCAGCCGCTTTGGCCCGCGCCCCACACGAATCTCGCCAACCTATATCTGCTGCAGGGCCGCAAGGCGCAGGCGGTCGAAACGTTCGAAGCCGCCATCCGCGCCAACTCCCGCGACCCCTCCGGCTACCTGTCGCTCGCTCTGCTCTACGAGCGCGACCGGGACTTTGCCAACGCCGTCAACGTGTACGAGCGCGCACTCGGGGAAAACCCCGGCTTCTGGTTTGCGGCGAACAACCTGGCCTTCCTCCTGGCGGAAACCTCGGCCCGCAAGGAGGACCTCGCCCGCGCCAAGGCGCTGGCCGAGGACGCCATCAAGCAGCGCCCGAATGAGCCGACCCTCGTGGACACGCTGGGCTGGGTGTACTTCCGGATGGGCGACTACGCCCAGGCGCGCGGGCTAATCGAACAGGCCCTGGCCACCTCACCGGAGACGGACGTGCTCAACTACCATATGGGCGCGGTGCTCGTGAAGCTCGGGCACAAAGACGCGGCCCGCGAGGCCCTCAAGAAAGCCCTCGACGGCGGCGGCGATTACCTCGGCCGATCGGAGGCCGAAAGGCTCCTGACGGAGCTGGGGTGAGGCGGGCGGAAGTTGATCGGAAGGCGTGGAGCGTCAAGGGCTAAACGTGAAAACGGAAGGCGTGAAACGTGAGAACGGTTTTGCTGGATCGGTTTTTCGGTTGCACGTTTCCCGGTTGTTCCCGGAGGATTCGATGAAACGAGCTGGCAGGCTGGCATTCGCGCTCGCATTCGGGCTGCTCAACGCCGTGACGATCTTCTGCGGCGTCGCGACGGCGGCCGGGGAGGCGGCCCCCACGGCCGATTACATCGTCGGACCGGGCGACGCGCTGCACATCGCGGTCTGGAAGGATGAGTCCCTCACGCGGCAGGTGGTGGTGCTACCGGACGGCAAGATCGGGTTCCCGCTGATCGGGCAGGTGACCGCCGCCGGCAAGACCGTGGCCGAGATATCCAAGGAGATCGAGCAGAAGCTCGCCCGGTTCGTGCCCGGGGTCGAGTTGAGCGTGGTCGTCCAGCAGACCGGCAGCATGCTGATCTATGTCATCGGCAAGGTGAACAGCCCCGGGCGCTTCACGATCCCCTCCGACGTGAACGTCCTGCAGGCGCTCGCCATGGCGGGCGGCCTGAACCCCTTTGCCAAGCGCGGAGACATCCGGATATTCCGCGAAGCCGGCGGCGGGACCCAGGTCTTCCAGTTCGACTACGACACGGTCGCCGAGGGCCGCGACCTCCGGCAGAACATCCGCCTCCGCAAGGGGGACGTGGTGGTGGTTCCCTAACCAGCTTCGGCCGACGTTAATAGAATCGTTCAACGGGAAGCGGGCAGATCGTTAAGCGTTAAACGAAAACCGTTAAACGGCGTATACCGGGGGAGCAGTTGTGGCCAAACATTGGAAATCAACCGTGGCGCTGATGGTGGTTTTTGCGGCGGGGGCGGCCGCCCATGCGGACGAGTTCAAGCTCACCCCGTCCATGGCCGTGCGGCAGGAATACAACAGCAACATCTTCTTCGACTCCAGCAACGAAACGGACGACTTCATCACGCGCGCCCGACCCGGGCTGGAGCTGCTCGAACGCACGGAGCGGATCGACCTGCGCCTGGCGGGGTTCGTCATCCCGTATGTCTATTGGGACAACGACGAGCTGAATGCGGTCGATCAGGACTACAGCGGCCGGGTCGATTACAAGCTGACGCCGCTCCTGACCGCCGGGGCCAACGCCGCCGTGCGCGTGGACCATCAGCCGGACCGCGACATTCTGACCACCGGCCTGGCCTACGGCGACAACCGGCGCATTCAGCAGCGCTACGGCGGCAGCCTGGGCTGGACCGCCACCGAGCGCACGGGCGCCTCCGCTCGCTACGACTACACCCGCGAGGACTGGCGCAACCGCACCGCTTCGGATCTCGAGGATTACGACAGCCACGCGGTGACCGTGGGGCTCAGCCGCGAGCTGGGGGCGGCGCGCGGGGTCACCGTCGGGCTGCTGAATGCCGGCTGGGCGCATTACGACTTCGAGACCTCCAAGACCGATTACTACTTCGGCACCGCCGGCGTGAAGCACCGGCTGACGGAGATTTTCAACGTCACGGCCGACGCCGGCGCGCGCTACACGGACTCCTCGTTCGACGTGCCGGCGGCCGCGACCGAGGAGAAAAGCGACAGCAGCTGGGGCGCCATCGGGCACCTGGCGGTCGAATACGCCGGAGAAACGACCCGGGCGAGCCTGGGTGCGTCGCATGACATCAACGCCGCCAGCGGCAGCCAGGGCGTGGTTCAGCGCACCGGGCTGACGTTCAACGGCGGGCGGCTCCTGGCCGAAAGAACGCGGATCGGGTTGTACGCCGCGGCGTTCCGCAACCAATCCGACCGAAACGAGTTTTCGGGCGAGAAGACCGAAGAGTACGCCTACAGCGCCGGCCCCAGCCTGCGCTGGGAGTTCTATCGCGATTTCACCCTGGAAGCCGGCTACACCTTCACGTATCTGGACGACCAGGAGAACGACACCAGCTCCCAACGCCATCTGGGCTACGTTCAGATCGCCTATGGGCTGCCGTTGTTTGAGTGAGAAAACGACCAGAGGATCTTTTTTGACGCTTTTCGTTCAGCGATCAACGTCTTTGATTCACCGGCCGACGATGGCGGTGAACGAACTTTCACGGAGCCACCCATGGACCAACCGGTTGCCATGACGCCCGCCGACCTGCTGGCGATCGTGCGGCGGCGGAAGAAAAGCCTGATCCTGCCGGCCCTGATCGTGGTCGGGCTGGCGGGCCTGGTGGCCGCTCTGCTTCCGCCGGTCTACCGCTCGACCGCCACGATCCTGATCGAAGAGCAGGAGATCCCGGCCGACTTTGTCACGACCACGGTGACGAGCTTCGCCGAACAGCGCATCCAGCAGATCAATCAGCGCATCATGAGCTTCACCCGGCTGCTGGAGATCATCCAGCGCTTCGGCCTGTACCCCGAGCTGCAGGACAAGAAGACCACCGAGGAAATCGTCGAGCAGATGCGCAAGGACACCGAGCTCAAGCCGGTGAGCGCCGACGTCATGGACCGCCGCACGGGCAAACCCACCGCCGCCACGATCGCCTTCACCCTCGCCTACCAGGGCAAAGACCCCGCCAAGGTCCAGCAGGTCGCCACCGTGCTGACCTCGCTCTTTCTCGAGGAGAATCTGAAGGAGCGCACCAAGCAGGCCGCGGAGACGAGCGCCTTCCTGGAGGGCGAGATGGCGCGGGTCAAAGAGGAATTGGCCGGCGTCGAGTCCCGGCTGGCCGTCTTCAAGCAGGCCAACATCAACTCGCTGCCCGAAATGCTCCAGGTGAACATCCAGAGCCTGAACAACATCGAGCGCAGCCAGGAGGCCACGAACGAGCTGATCCGCGGCCTCCGCGAGCGCGAAGGGTCCCTGCAGACCCAGCTCGCCGGCGTGAAGCCCCACATCGAGAAAGAGGAGGAGCTCGCCAGCCGCAAGCGCTTCGAGGAGCTCAAGATCCAGCTCGTGGCCCTGGTCCAGCGCTTCTCGGACGAACACCCCGACGTCAAGAAGACCCGCGCCGAGATCGCCGAGCTCGATGCCACCCTGCGCGGCATCGATGCGTCCCGCGGCCGGAAGGGCGCACCGCCCGACCACCCGGCCTATATCACCCTGTCGGCGCAGCTGGCCGCAACCCGCGCCGACCTCCAGTCCGCCCTGCGGCAGACCGAACGGCTGAACGCCGAGGCGGCCGAGTACCGCCGCCGCATCGCCGCCATTCCCCGGGTGGAGGAGGACTACAACGCCCTGGTCTCCGCCCGCAACAGCACCCAGGCCAAGGTGAACGACCTGATGCGCAAGCTGATGGAGGCGCAGGTGGCCCACGGGCTGGAAAAGGAGCAGAAAGGCGAACGGTTCAACCTGATCGAACCGCCGCGGCTGCCCGAGAAGCCGTTCAAGCCCAACCGCCTGGCCATCGGGCTGATCGGCGTCGTGCTGGGCATCGGCGCCGGGGTCGGCGCGGCGGCATTGCGGGAGTTCGGCGACAATGCCGTGCGCGGCCCCGACCGGCTCGAAGCCGAAACCCGCTTTCCGGTGCTGGCCGGCATCCCCGTCATCCGGTCGCCGGCCGACCTCGCCCGCCAGCGCCGCACGCGCGCCGCCGCGATCGTGGGCATCGCCGCCGCCGTGGCCGCCGGCATCGTGATCGTCCACTTCCTGGTCATGGACCTGGACGTGCTGTGGGCCAAAATCACCCGGCGGCTCGACCTCTAGCCGCCCGCCAGGGAGTCCGCTCGTGAAACTCAAAAAAGCGCTCGAAAAAGCCAGGGAACTGCGCAACGAAGCGTCCGAACGTGCGCCGGTGCAATATCTCCGCGCGCCCCGGCCGGCCCGGAGCGCCGACTGGCAGCCGCCGGTCTACGCCGAGTCCAGCCGCATCGAGCTCGACCCGCAAACGCTTATCGACCGCCACTGCATCGGCATATCGCCGGACGCGCCGGAGATCGAACCCTACAAGCTCCTGCGGACCCAAATCCAGCACCTGACCCGCCCCCGCGGCGGCCGCACGGTGATGATCACCAGCCCGCACAAAGCCGAAGGCAAGACGCTCACCGCGGTCAACCTGGCGCTGACCTTCGCCAAGGCCTACAATCAGACCGTGCTGCTGGTGGACGGCGACCTGCGGCAGCAGGCCGTCCACCGCACGCTCGGCTACGAATGGCCGCTGGGGCTGGTGGACCATCTGGCGGGCGACCGGGAGCTGAAGGCGCTGATCACCTGGCCGGGCATCGCCCAGATGACCGTCATCTCGGGCGCCCGCACCGCGCGGAACAGCGCGGAGCTGCTCGGCTCCCCGCGGATGAAGGCCCTGGTGCAGGAGCTGAAGTCGCGCTACGAGGACCGCTACATCCTGTTCGACAGCGCGCCGGTGCTGGGCGGGGCGGATGCGATCGCGCTCGCCGCGCACGTGGACGGCATCGTCATGGTGGTGGCCGAGGGCCGGACGGACCTGCGCGACGCCAAGAAGGCGCTCGCCCTGCTGCCGCCGGAGAAGTTTCTGGGCTTCGTGCTCAACCGCCGGGAGCGGCCGCCGCGCCAAGCGCCGGACCGCTGAGCGCCGCCGGATGGGTTTCTTTCGCGCCCGGGGCCGTGAGCGGCGGGCGCTGCGCGATAAAGAGGTGTCCTCATGTACGAACCCTTTTACGGATTCAGCGAAAAACCGTTTCAGATCACGCCGGACCCGGCCTTTCTCTACCGCAGCGCCAAGCACGATACGGCGCTGACCTACCTGGAGTACGGCCTCACCGAGAACGTGGGCTTCATCCTGCTGACCGGCGAGATCGGCGCGGGCAAAACCACCCTGGTGCAGTATATTCTGAGCCGGCTGGAGTCCGACCTCGATGCGGCCGTCATCTTCAACACCAACGTCACCGCCGACGAGCTCCTGGATCTCATTCTCGACGAGTTCGAGATCGCCCGGCCGCCGGGCGGCAAGGCCGACCGGTTGATGGCCCTGAACCAGTTTCTGGTCGACCGCTACGCCCGGCGCCGGCGGGTGCTCTTGATCATCGACGAGGGGCAGAACCTGTCCGACGCGGCCCTCGAAGAAGTGCGCATGCTCTCCAACCTGCAGAGCGACGACCGCTCGCTGATTCAAATCATGCTGGTCGGGCAGCCCGAGCTCGTCGCCCGCCTGAAGCAGCCCGCGCTGCGGCAGTTCGCGCAGCGGATCGCCGCCAGCTACCACCTGACGGGCCTCGACCGCCCGGAAACCGGAAACTACATCGCCCACCGCCTCGCCAAGGCCGGCGGCAACCCGGACCTCTTCACCCCGGCCGCCGTCGATCGGATCCACCATCTCTCGGGCGGCATCCCCCGGGCGATCAACCTGGCCTGCCAGGCCGCGCTCGTGTACGGGTTTGCCGAGGGCGCCCGGCAGATCGGCCAGGACACGATCCGCCAGATCAGCAAGGACAACCTGGGTGTCGGGCTGGCGGCCGCCCCGATGGCGGCGCCGGCCGACGGCCCGGCCCCCCACGGCAACGGTTTTGAACGCAAGCTGGGTGCACTCGAGGAAGACCTGAAGGACCTCAAACAGCTGGTGGCCGGCCAGCTGCAAAGCATGGAAAAACACTCCCAGAAGCTCCGCGAGGACCAGTTCCGGCAGCTCATCCACCTGCTCCGGCAGGAGCGCCTCCAGAAGGAGGAGCTGGTGCGCCAGCTGGCGCGTCTCGAAGCGGAGAACCAGAGCCTGCGGCGCGCCGGCCGGATGCTGCAACAGAAGCTGCAGGGCCTGTCCGCCGCGGCGCCGGCCAAGAAGTAGCTCCTCCCGGGGGCGGCCGAACGCCGCCGCCGCCTCACGGCCGCAACCGCCCGCTTCCCTCCGGCGGGTCCGCAGCCGCGCCGGACCCGGCCTGCCGCAGCTTGCGGGCGATTCCGGTGGTGCTGTAGCCCTCGATCACCTCGATCAACCGCACGCTCCCGCCGTAGGATTCGACGATCTCGCGCCCGGCCACCTGGTCCAGCCGGTAGTCGGCGCCCTTGACGAGGATGTCGGGCTTCAGCCGCGCGATCAGGCGCTCCGGCGTGTCCTCGTCGAAGAGCACCACCAGGTCGACGCAGTCGAGCGCCCCCAGGACGGCGGCGCGGTCGCGCTCGTTGAGAATCGGCCGGCCGGGCCCCTTCAGCCGCGCGACCGAGGCGTCCGCATTGAGCCCCACCACCAGCCGCCGTCCGAGGTCCCTCGCCCGGTTCAGCAGGTGAACATGGCCCGGGTGCAGCAGGTCGAAGCAGCCGTTCGTGAATACGACCTTTGCGCCGTTCGCCCGCCAGGCATCGACCTGGATGAGCGCGGCGTCCGCTGCAAACAGCTTGGGATGGGGGCCGCCGCCCGGCGCGGCGCCGTGGGCGCGCACGGCTTGCTCCAGCTCGAGCCGGTTGATCGGCTGGGTTCCCACCTTGCCGACCACGACCCCGGCCGCCAGGTTCGCCAGCCGGGCCGCATCCGCAAAGCCGATCCCGGAGGCGACGGCCAGGGCCAGGGTCGCGATGACGGTGTCGCCGGCGCCGGACACGTCATAGACCTGCCGCGCCCGGGTCGGGATGAACAGCGGAACCCCGTCCGCGCCCATTAGACACATGCCGGAAGCGCCCTGCGTCACCAGCAGCCGCGAAAGACCGAGCCGGCGCAGGGTGCGCTGCATGACGGCGCCGAGTTGATCGTCGGTTTCGATCGGCGAGCCGTCGAACGCCTCGATTTCGCGGCGGTTGGGCGTCAGGCAGGTGGCGCCGCGGTAGCGCTCCCAATCGCGGCCCTTCGGGTCCACCAGGATCGGGATTCCGCGCGTTTGGGCGATCCGGACGGCGGCCGCGCACAGATCCGGCGCTTGAAGCATCCCCTTGCCGTAGTCGGACAGGACGATGGCGTCGGCCGTTTCGGCCGCCTGGCCGATGTGCCGGAGCGCCGCCTGAACGATCTCCGGGCCGACCGGCCGGATCTGCTCCTCGTCCAGCCGCAGGAGCTGCTGGCCGCCGGAGACGATCCGGGTCTTGGTGGTCGTCGGCCGTGCGGCGCATTCGATGCTGAGATCCCGAAAGTCCGGTTGACGCATCAGCGCGCTCAGCCGCCGGCCGGCTTCATCGGCGCCGCGGACGCCGACCAGCGTCACCCGGGCCCCCAGGCCGATCAGGTTCGCGGCCACGTTGCCGGCGCCCCCTGCGGCGTCGGATCGATTCCGGACCCGGACCACCGGCACGGGCGCTTCCGGCGAGATCCGCTCGACGTCCCCCCACAGGTACCGGTCGAGCATCAGGTCGCCGACGACCAGAACGTGCCGGCGGTCGAATTCGTTCCAGTCGACGCCGAACGCCAGGCCGGCCCCTCGACCGGTGCAATCGGGGTCAGCGGCCATCGCTGACCTCGGGAAAAAGCCGCCGCTCGATGACGGCCGCCCAGAAATGCAGGATGACGATATGCGCCTCCTGAACCCGTGCCGTTGCGGCGTGCGGCGCCACCACGGCGATGTCGACGAGGGCGCCGAGCCGGCCGCCGTCCTTTCCCAGCAGCCCGATGCTCGTCATGCCGCGTTGTCTCGCGGCTTCGACCGCAGCCACCACGTTGACGGAATTGCCGGAGGTGGAAATCGCGACCAGCGCATCGCCCGGCCGGCCCAGGCCGTCGACCTGCCTGGCGAACACCCGCTCGAACCCGTCGTCGTTTCCCAGCGCCGTGAGCACGGCCGGGTCGGCCGGCAGCGCCAGGGCCGGCAGCGGTTCGCGTCGTTTTTCGAAACCGCCGATCAGCTCGGCGGCAAAATGCTGCGCGTCCGCAGCGCTGCCGCCGTTGCCGCAGACCAGGATTTTATGCCCCTGCCGGAGCGTCTCCGCGAGCCGCTCGGCCGACCTCTGGATGCCGTCGATCCGCGGAATCCGCTCGATCAGGCGGGCGTGGTCCGCAATCAATTCGCTCAACAGTCTGGATGAATCCATAACGACCTGCGCAGCCGATCTCTTCTGCTCAACGGCGTGGATTCGCATTATCCCGGATTATTCGACGATTTTCAACCGGCCGGCGGGGGGCGGGAACGCTGAGTGCGCCAGGGGCGTTTGCAGCACTGGAAGGGCTAAAGGTTGGGCGAGCCGGCGGGGGGGCCTTGATCCGATTTGACCCACTTGCCGTCGACCAGAACATACGGGTCGCGGAAGATGGTGCCCCTGGGAAGGCTGGCCAAATACTCTTCGAAATCGACCTTGATTTTCTGGCGGCGCCCGATCAGGAGATAAAAGGAGAGCGCCATGAAGACGATGACCGCGTTCAACCCGAGCAGGTAGTAAACAAGCTTCAGCGTTAACTCCATGGCATCATTATACCATGGTTGCCTCGGCGCTCAAAGTCTTTTCCGCAGCCTTTTCCGCTGCCGGCCGGCCCCGGGTCGGCCTTCAGCCCATGCCGATCTGGTTCACGGACTCGATGATCTTCAACAGGATCTCGCTCAGGTCGGACTGCTTCAGCTGCAGGAACGACATCGCGTCTTTCTGAACTTCGTTCAAGATGTCGTCGTCGTCGTATCCGACCCCGCCCATGAGGGCGATGTGGTCGGCCATGTGCAGGATGTAGGCGAGCAGGTCCCCGTTCGATCCCGCCGGGTCGTGATGATAGGAGATCGCCTTCGACATGAAATCCGGAAATTTCCAGGCCCGGCAGGCTTCGGCGGCCACCTCGGCGTGGCTGAATCCGAAGTACTCGATCTCGGCGTCCAGAAATGTCTTTTGATTTTTCTCCATGTAATCTTGAATCTGGCTCTTGCGCTCCCCGATGTAGGGATCGAGTATGATCCGGCCGATATCATGGATCAGGCCGGCCGTGTGCGCCGCGCTGCTGATGCCGGGGTCCCGCGTGTTGGCCAGTATCTTCGAACCGTAGGCCACCGCGAGCGAATGCCGCCACAGGTCGCCGGCATCGTATCCGTAGCCGGACAGTTTGCCGGACAGGACTTTTTCGCTTCCGGCCAATATCACCACCTCGGAAAGGCCTCTCAATCCCAGGATCACGCAGGCCTGCATGATCGTCGAGGTCTTGCCGCTGGCCCCGTAATAGGCGGAATTGGCGATGCGCAGGACTTTGGAGGTGATCCCCGGATCGGTTTCGATCATCTGGGCCACCTTCTGCATATTGACGTTCATCTGCGACAGCTGATTTTGGATCTCCATCACCACCTGCGGGATCAGCGGGAGATCATTGATGCTCTTGGTGATTTTCGATTTCAAACTCGCCGGGTCGTCTTTGGGGGGCGGCCCCCCTTCCGGTTTGGGCGGCTTTCCCTCTATCAAAATAGGTGATTTGCAGGTCTTGCACGTCAGTCGCAAGGACTTGCCGGCTGGAATCGAATCGTCGTTCACCCGGTAGCGCGTCTTGCAGGCGGAGCATTCAACTTGCATTATAACACCCTGATTAAGCGTTGTATTTTATATCCCGAGCCTCGGACCCTTTCCAAAGGGGCCGGCTGTTAAGGGATAAATCGGCCGAATCGTCAT
The DNA here is from genome assembly GCA_030834695.1 of Desulfobacterales bacterium. GTDB lineage: Bacteria > Desulfobacterota > Desulfobacteria > Desulfobacterales > SpSt-501 > SpSt-501. The sequence goes on along the minus strand of JAUQXK010000130.1, from coordinate 23,467 downwards.
TTTCTTGATGTAAAAATGACGGCTTCGCAAAAATCGGGTTTGGCCCGCAGCACCGTCCGGCGCGGCAACGAAATTGACCAGCCGCCGTCCTGCGGTCTCCCTTTTTGGCAAAGGCGGGGGGGGGATTTTGAAATCGACTTCCTTGGGCTCCGGCGAACCCCGGATCATGCCCGGGGCTGGCGCCGGAGTGAGGGCTTTTTTCGAGGCCGTCCAGAGCGCGGCGGGGGGATTTTAGCGGTCCGGCGGCGGAGAACCGCCGCCTCAGGCGGCCGGTGCGAGTTTCAGCTCCCCGGTTCCGGTGACCACATGATCGATGAGCTGAAGCGCCACGAGGCTGTGGGAGTAGGTGGTCAGGGAATAGGTCAGGCCGTCGCGCGTTTCCGCCTCTTCCTTGCGGTGGATATGCTGGTCCTGGGAGGACTGGTGCGAGAATTTCAGCGAATTGACGAACAAGTAGACCGGAATCTTGCCGATGTGGCATTGGCTCACGATGCCGGCGGTGCCGGCCGAGGCCACCACGTTGCGGTCCGGGGTCACCGCGACCGCTCCGATGAAAAGTTTGCTGGCCTGGGGCAGGTGGTGGATGAGGTCGTACTCCGGCACCACCTCGTGCGCGATCCCGGCCTGAAGCAGGGCCTGGATGAGCTGCCGGGTCTTGGCGAAGTCCTGCTTCAGCACGATCACCCTGAAGGTCCGCTGCAGCTTTTCTTTCGCGTTCAGCAGGATCTTGATGACGACGCCGCTGGCGGAGTGCACCAGGATCACGTCGCCGTCCTGCACGTAGTGGGCGCCTCTTTCGGTCAGGCGCTGCACCCGTTCGCGGAAGGCGTCGAGCTTGTCCTGCAGCGTGGTCACCGCGTCGGCGCGGATGGCTTCCAGGTCGACGTCGCCGCGCGTGAAGCGCATCTCGTCCTCGAACTCCTCCAGCAGGTGGATCAGGGGCACGACCCGCGGCCGCGAATTCTTGATGCACTCGGACAGCTCGCTGAACAGCGGCAGAATGGCTTCGCGCGAGCATCGCAGGGACTGGATGGCCCGGATGAAGGACTCCAGCGCGATTTCGGTCATGCGCGAAGTCCCCAACACATCCGCCATGTCCCGGAACAGCTTGTAGAGATTGTCACGGTCTTTCGTGTTCATAGCGATATCCAGAGCAGCAGCGTGAGATAGACGGAGCAGATCGCCAGGGTGATCAGCGTGATGAGCGCGCTCGAGCGGAAGAATTCGAAAAAGGTGATCTCGTATCCGAGCTTGCGCGCCATGCCCGCGGAGACGATGTTGGCCGAGGCCCCTATCATGGTCAGGTTGCCGCCGAAGCAGGCCCCCAGGGACAGCGCCCACCAGAGCAGGTTGTGGGGAACGGGATTGGCCGCCTGCATGACGCTGACGATGGGGATCATGGTGATCGTGAACGGGATGTTGTCCAGAAAGCCCGAAACGATCCCGGAAACCCACAGGATCACCAGCACCATCACGTAGGGGTTGTCCCCCACGCGCAGGAACGCGTTGTGCGCCACCCACTCGATGGCCCCGCGCTTTTCCAGCACGCCCACCAAAATGAACAGGCCGGCGAAAAAGAGCAGGGTGCTCCACTCGATCTCCTGCAGCATGTGCTCGACGTCGACGCGGGTGATGACGAAAAGGATCATCGCCACCATCAGGGCCACCACCCCCGGGGACAGCTTGGTGATGGTCTGGGTGACGAAAAGTCCGATGGCCAGCGCCAGGCACCCCAGGCCCTTGGCCAGAAACAACCGGTCGATCTTGAGGCTGAGGAACTCGAAGCGGATTTTTTCAAGCAGCAGCTGCACCGAGAAGAGCTTGGTCAGGTTGGTGTTGATGGGGCGGAACAATTCGCGGTGGCTGAGCCAGTAGTAGACGATCATGGCCGCCGTCGAGAGGATGACCGGGGCGGCGAGATAGAGGGGGAACTGATTGAAGGTCAGCCCCACCTTGGAGCCGATGATGATGTTGGGCGGGTCGCCGATCAGGGTGGCCGTGCCGCCGATGTTCGAGACCACGGCCTGGCTGATGATGAACAGCTTGGGGTCCAGCCCCATCCCGGCGGTTAGCTCGATGACGATCGGCACGATGATCAGCACCGTGGTGACGTTGTCCAGGAAGGCCGAGGTGGTGGCGGTCACGACCGAGAAAAGCACCAGGATGCGCAGCGGGCTGCCCTCGGTGCGCTCGGCGATCCACACCGACATGATCGTGAAGAAGCCGGACTTTCTCAGCACGGCCACGATGGCCATCATCCCGAGCAGGAGCATGATGGTTTCGAAGTCGATGAGCCCGACCGCCGTGTGCTCGTCGACCACATGGAACACCAGCAGAATCATGACCCCCAGCAGGGCCGCAACGGATTTGTTGATCCACTCGAAGGTGATGACGACGTAAACCGCCACGAAAACAGCGACCGGAAACCAGATGCCTTCCATGCACAGTCCTTTATACGGGGCCATTCGGCCCGGAAATCCACCTCAAATAATCCTGTGGCGCCAAAAAAGAGGGGTCACCTTAGCCGCGCGAAGAGCTTATGTCAACCCAGGCCGATTCCCGCGTTCGGCGCGTCGAGCATGCCGGAATGACGACCTGAAGACCATTATGAGAACCTTAATAATAAGCAAGCCATGGCGCACGACCCCACTTTACCGACAAGAAAGTTTTTGATGTGGGAGAGGCTTTCAGCCTCGATCATCGCGGCTGGAAAGCCGCTCCCACCGAAGAAGGCCCAACTTACTTGGAAGACCGTTCGGACTATCTGCTTTTTACGGTCGGTCTCTGGGGGAGGCGCTGGCGGGTTCCGGAAACGGAGGCGACGTTGCGCGGGTTGGTGGTTTCCTTTTCCTCGCTTTCCACGCTGAACACGCGTCCGGTATGGGTGTCCATGACGACGACCGTCTCGTCCTCGTAGCTGACCGGAGCATATCGGCCGTGCCGGTCCATCACGTCATAGATCACGTAGGACATCGCAAAGAGTCCTGCTGCAATCAGGAACAACGCAGTCGTTCGCAAGGCGTCTAACAGTTTCACGTCGGAGTCTCCTCGATGGGTTCGGCAATCGGAGCGGAGCCGGGCGCACGAAATGAAAAAGGCAGGACCTTTTCAGGTCTGCCCGGCGGAAACGATGATTCTCGGGGTGCCGTGGTGTTACGAGCGGTCCGCTTCGGTCTGCAGGCTCTCGTTGATCCTGTCCCGCAACCGACCCGACCACTTGAACGTCACCACCCGTCTGGGAGCCAGCACCATGCTCTCTCCGGTGGCCGGGTTCCGGCCGCGCCGCTCCCGCTTTTGCCGGACGCAGAACTTGCCGAACCCGCTGACCAGGACGTCCTCTCCCGAGGAGAGCCTGGACTTGATGATCTCGATGAGGGTTTCAACCAGCTCGGCAGCCTGGAAGCGGCTGTATCCGTTTTCTTCGGCCAGGGTGTTGATCAGGTGCTCTTTTGTGAGGGTCATGGTCCGGCGATTCCGTTGAAAGGGTGGATGCAAGCCGTCTGCACGGTTTTTTTAACGCAACTTACTGTTACCATGAGGTTTTTGTCAAGAAAATTGTGGGGCTGCCTTCGCAAGCGGATCAGCGGTCGGCCATGCGGTATTTTTTGCGCTCCTCGTCGTGCAGCACCCGGCCCGCGGGGTCGATCGCCACCATGACCTTCATGTCTTCCACGTAGAGGCGCTTGATCGATCCGGTCTTTAAATCCGGATAGGCGATATGCTCCTGCTTGGCATAGGCCGCATTGGCGAGCAGCTCCTCCAGCACCTGCCGGCCCAGGGGGGATTCCTCTCGGGCCAGACAGCTGCGGATGGCCTGCACCGTATTGTCGTTGAGGTCGATGCAGGCGTCGATGATCAAATCGCGTATGACCGGTATGACCGTTTCGGTATCGATGATCCGGGGCATGGCATTCCTCTTCCCGCGCCGCGAGGCGTCCGACCCATGGGCGGGCGGATCCGTCCGCTCTGGGGGCGTCAGCAGACGGCAAAGGCCCGCCGCATCGCTGCAGCGGGCCTTCCGTCGCGGACCGCTTTGCGCCTTTACCAATACCCCCGATCGACCCTGCTGGCAAGCGCAGGTTCGGCGCGACTATGCGCGGATCGGCGGGTCTTTCCAAAAGCCGTTCAGCGACGGCCCCGGCCGGCGGCGCCGTTTTTCGCTTCCGCCTAGCCGATCCCCCGCACCACCAGCAGGGCCAGGGCCGCGACCATGCCGACCGTGAGCTTGCGCAGCTCGCCGCGCAGCTCGCCGATCAGAACCTCGAAGCCGAAGAACAGCACGATCGTCTTGACCGCGATGTCGCCCAGGCTCAGGCCGCTGATGAAGCTGTCCGGCAGGTTGGGCACGACCAGGGCGATCACCAGGATCAGAAAGTCCATCGGGGTGGCTTTGAAGCCCTTGCGCCGGCGGGTGAACTTGAGGGTCAGCACCGTGACCAGCGCGAGCGCGCCGAAGGCGACGTTGTAGCCGCGCAGCAGGGCCGGCGTGACCCACGCGGCCGGTTCGATGCCTCCCAGGCTCAGCACCATCGGCGCCATCAGATAGAACGCGACCCGCAGGGTGTTGCCCACCCACTCCTTTTTCATCACCCGCACGATGAGGATGGCCGCGGCAAAACCCGCGACCGCGGCCGCCAGGTAACCGGGCACCTGGCTTCGCACCACCCCCGCCGCCACGAACAGCAGCGGCAGCCCGTACTGCAGCGGCAGGAAGCAGGCCCGGATCACCAGGCTCTTGTCTTTGATGAACTTCAGCCGGCTCTTGATCCCGACATCGAAAAACCCGGTGCGGTGGAACGCAAACCCGCGGCGCTCGGCCAGGGTGAAGAAGGCGATGACCAGCCCGCAGAAGCCGGCATAGATCGCGATGATCAGCCATTCGGAATGATAACGCAGCAGAAACGCCGCTCCGCAGAGGACCGCCGTGATGCCGTAGATCGCCACCACGGCCTCGCTGTGGAAGAGGCCCAGCCGCAGGAGCTTGTGGTGGAAGTGGTTCTTGTCCGGCGAAAACGGCGGGCGGCCGACCGCGATGCGCTCGGCCATCACCGTCAGGGTGTCGAGCACCGGGAAGCCCAGCACCAGGAGCGGCAGCAGCGGGCTGAGGGGGGACTCCTGCTGGGTGATCCCCAGCGCGAGGGTCACGGCCAGGAACCCCAGCAGCTGACTGCCGGTGTCGCCCATGAACACCGTGGCCGGGTGGGTGTTGAACCGCAGAAACCCGAATATGGCGCCGACCACCGCCGTGCACAGCAGCATGACGACGATCTTCTCCGGAAAATCGCCACCGGTAAAGCACAGCAGACCCATGCACAGGAAGATCAAGAGCGAGGTCCCGCCGGCCAGCCCGTCCAGGCCGTCCGAGAGGTTGATGGCGTTGGTGACCCCCACGACCACGACCAGCGTGATCGGAAGCGCGAGCGCCTCGGGCAGGCCCATCCCGTCGGGCAGGCAGCTGCCGAGCGAGCAGATGGTGAGCTTCCCGTAGACGATGACCAGGAGCGCGGCCGCGACCTGGCCGGCGAACTTGGCCTTCCAGCCCAGGTTCTTCAGGTCGTCCGCCAGCCCGAAGAGCACGATCACGCCGGCGCCGAGCAGCACCGAGTTGAGAAACCGCCCGCCGTCGGCGACCCAGATCACCGGCGCCAGCGCGCCGACGGCCATGGCCAGCCCGCCCACCTTGGGCACGGGCGCGCTGTGCACCTTGCGCGCGTCGGGCACGTCCAGCCCCGCCTGCAGCCGCACCGCCGCCGTGCGCAGGATGGAGATCAGCGCCATGGTGATGAACATCGAAATCAGCAAGGTGGACAGGAAGATCATGGAAAGCGCCCGGTTGGATGGGTTGGGGTTATGGGTTGCACGAGCTGCTCGGGTTGGGCGGGTTCAGCAGGTGTTGGGGGTTGTCGGGTTTGCGGTGAACGCGCTCGGCGGGGCGCCTTCACCCAGTTCACCCCTGAGCCAAGGAACTTCCGGCCGAATTTCATAATTTCAAGCCAGTCCCCGCCTCCCCGTACTGGCGGGGCTTCAGGTGACGGAGGGTGTGGAAATAAAGGGAGGGGTTAAGCACGGTTAAGAAAAGATTTCAGCCGCAGACCCACGCGGACGAGCGCAGACAACAACCACCGGCAAAAGGTTTTCAGCTATATAGATCTACCCAATCAGCGTCAGCCTGTGAGGGGTTATTGCAACTCGGCCTGAATAAGCGGCAAATTCAGCTTTACGAGGAAGCCGACTACGCCTTGGGCCGATCTATCCCTGCCGGATGAAGTGCCCCAAGCTCTATACCGAAACGCTTTTGGCCAGCTTCTGCGAAACGATGGCATTTAAGGATATGCCCGCTCTGGCCGCCTCGATGGCTAGGGCTCGGTGCAGGCGCCGGTCGATGCGCACGTTGAATTGGCCACTGTATTTCTTTCGCACCGGTGACACAGGAACTTTTTCACCGTGCTTTTTGTAGCTTTCTTTTACGCCTTCCCATGCCGTAGCCAATTCGGTCAGCGCCTCTTCCGGTGACTCCCCGTAGGCGGATACGTTCGGCAACTCGACAAAATGAGCCAGATAATCGCCATCCTCATCCAAAAACACATTGACGGTAAATCCATCGAACCGGTCAGACTTTTTCATTTTCAACCTCATATCGCCTCAGGAATTGCTCGACCTGATAGCCCTTGGCCTTCCCGCTCCGACCCTCTTGAACAGAGAGCCGATACCCGGTCGGAGAGTACCAAATCCGATGGCTGCCTTTTTGGTGATCGAAGGTCCATCCCGCCTGGCGCAAGAGCGTCTGAAAATCGCCGAAGGAAAGGCCCTGTGGGTTGCTCATGGCTCGGGCAAACAGCTTTTCCCGTTTGGTCATATAGTAACCATATACAGTTACAAGTCAAAAATCAATCAAATCTCTGTTCATGATCTGTTTGATGTTTGAAAACCGCATCTGTGCGGCCAACGCAACCGGGAGGGCGCCCAGCCTCCGCCGATGACCAGATGCGGCAGGTAGTCTTTTATCAGCCCGATGCTTTTCAAAAAGCCGACATGAAAGCGGTCCACCACGTCCCGCCTACCCCTTGAACGCCTTCCTGAGGCGTTTATCGTAAAGGTGCTCGGCCTGCTCCCGGCCGCGGAGCGGGTAGTTGTAGAGGTCCAGGTAGAGCTGAAGATCGGATGCCACCCTTAGCCCATCGCGTGACTGCACATCCCGGAACACCGACCGTTTGTAAAAAGGAAACAGCAGGACGACGTTACCTCCCTGGGAAACCCTCCTGAGTTGCAAGCCGGCGATGAAAAAATCGGCTTCTTTCTCACCGGACACGATTAGGTGCACTTCATTGTACACCGCGTGAGGTGCAACCAATGAAGCACCGGCGTGCAGCCCGAGTGCATACTCCAGGCTCTCAGGTGGTTTCAGCCGGCGCAGCCGCTCCAGGATTGCCTCCGGTGAGTCCGCCAGGCAAAACCAGCTTTCCGGTCGATTTTTCCGATAGCTATAATCCCTGACCCAGTCCTCCAATATCAGCTCCGGGTTCAACCGCTCGATTTTTGAATTCTCCCTAACGGCATACCCGCGCGACTCCAACTCCCTTGCCATGCGCGAAACAAAGCCTGGGTCGAGCCCCGCCCGATCCGCCATCTCCCGCACTCCCCAGGGCCGACGCTTCTCCGAGAGGAGCACCCGCAGAATCAATGAGGCCTTGTCGGAGAAAGGCCCACGGCCGCGCCGCATTTCAGGGTACCGATTGGCAAAGCCGACTCTTTCCACATAAATACTGCCGTGGTGCAGGAAAACGTTTCCGGAAAGGTCGATGTAGTTGACTCCGGCGTCTCGGAACTGCTTCTGCCGCTGTGGGCTGAAATATTCCCCGACGATCACCGGCACCCGGCTCGACCGCTTCCCGGCATGCGCTTTTAACCTTTGGATGATTTCAGGAATGAGGGAGGCCTTGTGAGGCGGGATGACTTCAACCCCGATATCGAACCCGCTTCCGGCGATTCGAAAATGACCGGATAAGTCAAATTGCACGGAGTTGCTGCTCTTGCCCCCGGCGACTAAAGAAAGTTCAACCCCACCGAACGGAAAAAGTTCGTGAAGACGCTCTTTAAGCTCGGCGACGATTTTCTGTTCCATGGATGTTGTCTATTTTTATTATGTTGCCCGTTTGGACAACATCATATTAATAAACAACATTTTGTCAACCCCATAACAATTTTTGTCTGTACCAATTGATATTATTTATATTTCTTCACAAACCAATTGAACCAATCAAACCAATGAAATAAAGAGAACAATCTTCTTATGCAAATTGAACCAATGAAACGTTTCTTATTTCCCGACAACGCCTTAATTTATAATTCGGCTTTGCCCCCTTTTGTCCCCCTTGATATTATGCAACAACGCAACAACGTCCCGTTTGCCCGCCACAGCTGCTGGTGGGCGCCCTTCTCGATAAACGCGCGGTTGACCTTCATGGGCGCTCCGCGGCGGTCCGCGAGTTGAAGTGAGTGCTTTTTATTTTAAGCAACGACGCAGCAACGTTCCCTTGCGGCCCCCGAGCCAAGTAGCTTCCGGCCGAATTTCATAATTTCAAGCCCGTCCCCGCCTCCCTATCTAAAGATGTAAAGTTAATTTATTGACGACTACTTAGTCATGTTTTTCGATAATTCTTTATGCCTAACGACCCCGCTCAGGGGCGCGGTAAAGCAAGCGTAGCGCCGCTTGCCTGCGTCTCCTACAACGCGCTGATGTTAGGCCGCACGCGCTGCGTAACCTCGCACGAAACTGGCCACCTTCTCAAAAAATGACTGGCTCTTGAGTAAAGTAGGCCAACTCCGGGAGGTCCCTGGGTCGGCCTTTCCAATGTCAATGAGGAGCAGAAGTAGATCATTAAGCAATGCTTGCCCGGAAGACATTTCCGCCAACACCTCGTCGATGGGGCGATTCTGCGTGGCCACACTGAGATCGTACACAAGGGCAGTGAGAAATACCGCGCTTTGTGGAATAACCTGGTCAACGACGTCTGCGTGCTTTGGCATTACTGCAACTCCAAGCAAGGACTCATAGTCTTTGCGCCAGTCCTCTACTCGATCCTTTCTGCGTTTCCGTGTCATAAACTGCCGCACATACTCGTTGACGACGCCACTAATGCGATGGGCGGCTACGAACTTCTCTGCGGTCAGATCGGAGTTGAACACCCGATCGAAGTACCCGCCGTCGTTGGCAGCCAAAAAGATGCGCTTCGGATTCTTCTTCGCAAGCTCTGGTTGTCTCATGAATGTCGCCACGTACGCCTGCGCCCCCTCCTTAAGGCGAATGATGCGATCTTGTAATCCGACGCCCAACTGCGACTCGATCGAGGCCCTTTCGGCTACTGTGAGATTGTCAACTTCAGATTCGCGCCGCTCGAGGTACCAACCCATGCTGGCGAGAGAACTCGCGAGCTGAATTACACGTGGCTCGTTGGAACGCAGGAAACTGGGTTCAATGCGATTTTGGTTGTTCAGATTAACGGCTACGTCACTTGCGAACCCCTTATCTCCTTGCGACGTAATCACGCGCACCACGAGGCTGACGTCATGGCGCAGCTCTGCCGCCGAGTTCGCAGCCCTTAAAACTCGAATAGTCTGCCCTCCGTTTACGATTTGAGCCTTTCGCAGAGTCAGCTTTCTAGTGAAACCGTCCCATTGCGCAAACTCGCACAAGAAAGTCACTCCGTTGTTGTAATGAAGGAAATTTGCAGACTGCACTCCGGTCGCAGTTTGCCGAATGAGTGAATTGGTCGCATTATCGCCCTGATACACCCGGATGTTCTGCTGGAGCAGTTGCTCTCCATGTTTCTCGTAGAGAGCCGCCATGGCACCGGCGTTCGAGTGAAAAATGTAGGAATCGTGGTTCGCGGAGCGAACTTGGTACGGTGGAAAGTCGAGCTGAAAGTCAATTGGTTCATCTACTGTTGGAAGGTGCTTCTGATAGAACGCGTCTTGGAGTCGCTTTATGTCTTCAAGCTCCCAGGTGAAGAAACTGGCTGACGGTCCGCCAAGAGCCTCGAGAAACGCCTGCAGCTTGATGTCGGATTCCGAAGAGATGCCGGAACCGCTCGTAACCACGTGAAGCCGGTACCCTGTCGGCACCGTCTGATAGATCTCCTCGATACGGCCTCGCAACTCCTCATTCGCAATATCCTGATGCTTCCGCGCCAGAATAACGTTCAACCCAGCAAGGGTCTTATCGATATCCCCTCCAGGGAAGGCCGCTTCGATGGCTTCAGGGTTCTTAAACGTGTAAAAGTGCACGATATCGTCGCCGTCGATCCAGATTGCATCGATTCCAAGGTCCGCTGCTCCGTCGCAGACAATCTCCTCAATCTGCGTGGTATCTAACCCGGTCAGCCTGAGAAAGTACCACCAGATCAGATAGTCCCCTCGTTTAGAGAGGTCGTGCTGCGCGGCGAGCGACCGAGATTCGTTCTCAAGCTGCTCTTTGAAGAGGCCAAGTATCGGAGAGCTCATTGCGTCCTTCGCAGATTTGAATTCTCTGTGCGGTCTAACAATGATTAGATGGATTGTTTATAAGACCCCACAGGGTACCATACCACAGGGTTGGTGCTTTGGTGATACGTCGGATGCTATCACCAACCAGCCATTTTTCGCAATGCCCAGTGAATATCACCTTACCGGAGGTGTCTGGATTACGATGGAGTATAAAGTGAAGCGCAAAAGTGTAGATTTGGACTGTTAAGCTGAAATGCTGCACCTGCAAGGATCGGCATGTCTCATGGCAGGTATGTCGACTTCGGATTACGAACCTGAAGAGCTTTAGCAGACTATGACCAACCACAATAAGAACAGGAGGCTTTAAAATTATTACTGCGATCCCCATCGGAGATGACCGCTACATTTACCAGGACAAGAAGACGGGCCGGAAATACGGTCGTATTACTGCCGGCATCGGCTTTCCAGGCCGCCTCCCCGGATACTGCTGCGTTATGGGAGAGGGCCGCATAGAGGACCGCGGGCTCGGCGCCTTCCACGTCGATTTTCTGGCTGAGCGCGAAATGCCATCGGCTACCGAACTGATTCGGGAGGCCATAGATTTGGAAGATGCCTACCAGGTCGAACACGTTCTTGACCTGCCCGACGAGGGGGATCTGATCGCTATCGCCCGCTGGAACTACCAGCACGAGCGGCGCGGTTCAAGCGATACCTTCGTGGTCTCAAAACCGCCCCTGAGCGAAGACGACCGCCTCGAGCCCTTGGTCCAGTTGCTACGCGACCGGATGCAGGTCGGCTGCAAGTCGCTTCAGCTGGGCGAAGCCTCCACCCTGTCTCAGCGCCTGATAGAGTTGCCGCCAGCCGACGGCATTCACGGCCTCCGGGCAAAGGATCATCCCGCGGTAGCCGCGGCCGGATACGCCATGATGGCAATGTCCATCATGCGACCTTCACGCAAAAAACTGCAAACCTCGTATCGCACTGATGAAGATCGGCGACTCATGCTCTGAAGATGAAATCGGGCAGCGCTTGAACGCATTAATCTGCACATTGCCTGGCAGACCGGCTGCCTTCCGATCCCCCCCTCCTCCGCTGGCGCATAAAAAAAAGCGCGGGCCGATTGCTCGGTTCCCGCGCCTTCCAACAACCCCGCCAGCTTCCGCCGGCTACTGCATCAGCATTCTCGTTTTCGCCTCGGTGCGCCGGCGCCCTCCAAGGGATCCTGCGCCTTGGGTGGGTCAGCCCGCGCCGGCCGCGCTGCGGAGGATCAGCAGCCCGAGGGCCGCCAGGATCCCGACCATGGGCTTGGTGATATTCCCCCGCAGTTCACCGATCAGGACTTCCAGACCGAAGTACATGATGATGAGCGTCGCCGCCAATGATCCCATGGCCACGCTCCGGATGGAGGGCTCCGGCAGATTGGGCACCACCAGGGCGATCAGGATGATCAGGAAATCCATCGGCGTCGGCCTGAACCCCTTCCGGCGCTGCGTAAATTTCAGGGTCAGAACCGTTACGAGCGCGAGTGCGCCGGGGGCCCACTTGACGGCTTCCGCCGCAAGCCCGTTCTGGGCCCACCCGGCGGACGCCGCCTGCCCCATCCACAGGAGCACTGGGACCGCCAGGTAGAAAACGGCCCGCAGGGCGCTCGCGGTCCAACCCGGCCGGACGTACCGGATGAAGAGAATCGCCCCCACGCTGCCCGCCCCCGCCGCCCCCAAGTATCCGGGGATCTCGGCCGGCACCAGGCAGGCCTCAGCCAGCAGCAGCGGCAGACCCCAGACCACCGCCGGGAAGCAGACCCGGATCGGCAGCCGCTTGTCCCTCAGGCTCTTGAGCCGGCCCTTGATCGTGAGCTCGAAGAACCCCTTGCGGGGCATGCGCAGCCCCTTTTTCTCGAGCACGTAGAGGGCAGCCAGCACCAGCGCGCAGAAGACCGCATAGACGCCGATCAGGAGCCACTCGGAGTGGTAGCGCAGCATTACCGCCGCGATCGTGAGCAGGCCGGTGACGGCGTATATCGTCACGACCGCTTCGGTGTGGAAAAGCCCCAGCTTGATCAGCTTGTGATGGATGTGGTTCTTGTCCGGCGCAAACGGCGAGCGGCCGGACCGCACGCGCTCGACCATGACGCTGAGCGTGTCGAGCACCGGGAAGCCTACCAGCAGCAGCGGCAGCATCGGGCTCATGGGGGTGTTCTGCTGGGTGATGCCGAGCGCCAGCGTGATCGCGAGAAAGCCCAGCAGTTGGCTGCCGGTGTCGCCCATGAAGACCGTCGCCGGGTAGGTGTTGAAGCGCAGGAAGCCGAAAATCCCCCCGATGACGGCGGTGCACAGGAGCATGGCGAGCAGTCGGCCCGGGAACTGGCCGCTGCTGTAGCACAGGAACCCGATGGTTAGAAAGATCAAAAGCGACGTGCCGCCCGCCAGGCCGTCGAGGCCGTCCGAGAGGTTGATGGCGTTGGTGACCCCGACGATCACGATCAGGGTCGCCGGCAGGGCCAGCGGGTCGGCCAGCAGCACGCCCTCCGGCAGGCAGCTTCCCAGAAAGCAGATCTTGAGCCCGCCACCGGCGACGACCACGAGAGCGGCCGCGGCCTGGCCGGCGAGCTTGACCTTCCAGTTCAAGTTGCGGATGTCGTCCCACAGCCCGAAGGCCACGATGATGCTGGCCCCGGCCAGCACCGCGTTCACGAAGCGGTCGCCGTCGGCCAAGAGCGCGATCGGCACCAGGGCGGCAACCGCCATGGCGAGCCCGCCCACTTTCGGAACGGGATGGTCGTGGACCTTGCGCGCGTCTGGGATGTCCACCGCCGCGTGCAGCCGCAGCGCCCCGGCCCGCAAAATCGGGATCAGCGCCATCGTGACGAACATGGAGATCAGGAGCGTGGAGAGGAAGATCATTATGCCGGTTTAATGGATTTGGAGGGTTGGGAGGGATTGGATGGTTCTATTGGTTTGACTGGTTGAGATAGTCGCTTACGGTTAACCCCAAATCATTTAGGCAAGTATTCATTCAGCACCGGCACGATCGCCTGCGTGAAGGCCGTCAGCCGCGCCTCGGCTTGATCCACCTCCTCGCCCGCATACACCGGCGTGATCAGCCGCACGAGCGCCCCGTCCGTCCGCTGGCGAGTGAGGGCATCCCAAAAGTTGTACCACTTCAGTTCCCAGGCGCTGGTCAGCACCCGGTCGCGCTGGGGGAACCAGAAGTAGGACAGCTGCTTGGAAGCCCCCTTCTCCATCACGGCACGGTTGACCTTCATGGCCTCGCCGCGCCGGTCCGCAAGAGGCAGCGCCACGCTGCCGGCGTTCCTGAAATCCCACCCGCTGCCGGGCAAGCAGGTCTCAGGGGAGTGGATCGACTCACCCTTGCGCTGCGTCTCGTAGTAGGCCGTGTAGAAATTCACCACCTTGGATCCGTTCGTGTAATCCACGATCACGTAGTCGCTGAGATCCAGATCCTTGATGATCTTTGCTTCCAACGCATCCCGCTTCCCGTTCCACTCGCCCACTTGGAGCGGGAACCCGGCAAAGCTTTGCGCCGGCGGGATCTTCTCCCGGAATTCGATGCCCTGCGCCAGAGCCAAAGTGCCTGTGAGTAACACCACGGCCACGATAAACTGCGGCGGATGCATCAGCGATCTTATCCCGGTTGCCACCGCCGATTTAAGATTTAGGGTTTCAGGTCTAACATCCGCTGTGGTCTTCGAGCCTTCAGCATTTAATCCTGGTTCACCTTGAACCTTGAACCGTGAACCGTGAACCGAAGAAAATTTTTCTTTCGGAAAAATTTTCTTTAACACCCACATCTCAAACAGCAGCATCGCCAGCCCAAAGATAAAAATCAGCAACCCGGAGAAGCCGTGGAAGAAGTCCTCCGCCACCACCGGCCCCCAGATCTCGTAGAGAATGCCCGTCATGGCGATGCGCAGGGAGTTGGTGACGATGGTGAGCGGTACGGCCGAGACGATCAACACGGCCTTCTTCCACCAAGCAGATTTGTATAGGTAGGCCAGCAGAATGGCCATGATGATCAGCGGGAAAAGGTACCTCAAGCCGCTGCAAGCGTCCACCACTTGGAGTTGCGTGAATCCCAGATCAATGACATTGCCCTCCCGGTATGCCGACATGCCGTATGCGTGAAGAATGGCCACACCGATCTCGGAGGAGAGCAGCTTCAGCTTGAAGGTGAGCGGGGAGGTCATGAAAACAGGTAAGGGGAACATCGTGGTCAGAAATAGCACCGGGAACCAAACTACCTTGAGCTTCGCCCACCCGAGGTGCAGCCACAGCAGCCCCGCCAGCACAAACCAGGAGGCGAAGTACATCGTGGTGTACTCGCCGCCGAGCTCGCCCAGAAAGAAGAGGAAGATCCCGAACGCCAGCGGCAAGAACCCCGCCCAGGAGGGCCGCGCCGCAGCCGCGGATAGCTTCTCCCGCTTCTCCCAGATCAGGTAGAGTACGATGGGGGCGATCAGGTAGCCGTAGTTGTAGTCCTCCCCGCCCCACCAGCTGATCATCAAGCGGTGGGAGCTGTGGAAAAGACCTGCCAGCAGAAGGACATATAGCGCCGCCTTGAGCCAGCTTTCAGCCCGTATGTCGAGAATTGTTTTTATCTTAAATACTTATGGCTGAGATTTCGTCTGGAGAGGAAGGGTCGGTCAAGCGGTCTTGGGACGGCCGAAGAACTGGGGGAGCTTGCGCAGGTTCTTCATGATTAGGATCCCGGCTCCTCCAACGCTGTTGCGCCTGAGCGCCAAGTAGTCTTCGGATGATTTGCTAACGATCTGGGAGAGCGACCGGTTGCTGGCCCCGCCCATGCGCATCCTGACGAGCGGCTCGGGAATGTAAACGCACTTGGGGTTTTCGCGGGTGAAGAAGCGCAGCATCCAGTCGTAGTCGGCGGAAATGCGGTAGCGCGTATCGAAGAGACCGATCCGATCGTAGACCGCCCGTCGCACATCGAGAGTCGGGTGGGGCGGCATCCAGCCCCGGCGAAGCTTCTCCGGGAAATATGACCCGGCCACCCAGTGGCGAACAACGCCGGCGGTATCGTCCTTTTTTACATACAGGAGGTCCCCATAGACAGCAGCCACCGCCGGGTCCGAAAAGACTGCAGCGATCTTGGAAACGGATTCCCGGTCGAAGAAAAGATCGTCCGAGTGGAGAAAACCGAGCACCTCGCCGTTCGCCTTAATGATGCCCTTGTTGAGCGCGTCGTAAATCCCTCGATCCGGCTCGCTCACTAAAACGCCCAGGCGCCCGTCATAGCTCCGCAGTACATCCAGCGTTCCATCGGTTGAGCCCCCGTCGATCACGACGACTTCTATGTTGCTGCAGGTCTGCCCGAGAATGGAGTCTATCGCATCCGAGACGCAGTCGCGGTTGTTGAAGACCGCGGTGATGACCGAAATGCGCGGCGCCATCAGCTTTTGACATCCTCTTTGGACGAAAGGTCGATTCCCAGCACCTCCTTGATCGCCTGGACGATGCCGCACTTGTTCAGGCTCATGTGTCGCCCTACCTCATATACTTTCGCATCCACCAGGAACCGGTACCAGAAGCCCTGCAGGAAGTGGAACACGAGGCCGGCCCTGCCGTCGAGAAAACCGAGGGCGAAAAAGTAGCGGTACAAAAAATACCCGAACGCTCTCAGCCCGACCGGCAGTCGGGCATATACTCTTTCCTTGACCCAGCGCTTCAAGCCGGCCGAAGAGCCGGATGTAAGGCTGGCGACGCTGTCGACCGGTATGAACCCGTATTTCAGGTTCAGAAGATCGACCGCCTCCCGGTTGGAATAACCATTGTGCTTGGCCGTCCACCAGTAGAGCGGGTTGAGGTTGTGGTCGATCAGGTCGCCTGAAAAGCTCACGGTCGTCCCATCGACTATTATGTGCTCATCCATCCACCGGTTTTCACACCGGCCAAGTTTGGCCCGCCACAGGCGCAAGGCCTTGATTTTCGATGCTCCTCCGTGCCGGATTCTCTTGCCCAGAAAAACAAAGCTGCGAGGGAAGTAAACCCCTACAATGTTGACGGGCAGTTGGGGTACCTCGCGATTAATTTCATCGGCAAGCTCGTTTGAGATTACCTCATCGGCGTCGACCCGCATGATCCAGCCGGCATCATGGACCACTTGGTCGATCGCCCAGTTGAACTGGTTTGCATAGTTTAAAAAGGAATGCTTGAGGACTTTTGCCCCGAGAGAGCTGGCGATTTCGCAGGTTCGATCAGTCGAAAAAGAATCCACGACCAGTAAATTCTTAGTGACCTGCTGAATGCTTTCCAGGCAGCGTTTAATATGCCGTTCTTCGTTAAAGGCGGGAATAATTGCGGTGATTTTCATAAAAACTTATGATTGTTGATGATTAAAAATCTTCAGCTATTGCAGTGCTCTCTTGTACCAATTCTCCTGGCTGGGTTCCCTGCTATCACTGCCCAGGGTTCTACATTTTTAATGACAGCGGACCTTGCCCCGACCACTGCGCCCTCTCCTACGGCAACCCCGGGGCCAATGAACACATCTGCGGCAACCCAGGCATAGTCGTTGATTGTAATTGGGGCTGTGATAAGCGGCATGTTAGGGCTATTTTGAATATTTGCAGCCCTGAAATCGTGGCTTGCGGTGCAAAGGTAGGAATACTGGCTGACCGTTGCATTTCTCCCTATGGTAACTTTATCCACGCAGTAGCAATCCACAGCATCGCTGATACAGCTGCCCTCGAGCATGGTCAAGTTCCAAGGCGCCCATATTTTTGCGGATGGGTAAGGGTGTGCGCCAGAGGCAATATTCGCGCCGAATAGTCTTAAAAGAAACCTTCTCCAGAAATGGAAATTACGAGGTGTCGGTCGGTACAAAAGCATCCAGACAAAGCTCCATATAAAGCGAGCAAGCCTGTTTTTAAATGATATATTGTGTTGCTGCATCATTAATCGAACAGACAGGAAGGTTTGGGACCAATGCCAAGCAGCCACTCGTAAAACTCAAGCATCTGCTTTCCGATCTGCGGCCATAAGTATTTAGATTCTATCAGCTTTGCACCTCTATCGCCCATTTCGCAAAGTCGAGCCGGCTCCATGTTAATAGCTTCGCGCAATGCTTTCACAAGAGGCTCAACGCCAATATCCACCCACCATCCGCAATCATATTTCTGCAAATCGCTCCATGGCGTCCCCCTCGTCGTGATGACCGGGACACCGGCGGCAAGCGCTTCGGCCACCACAATGCCAAAGTTCTCTGAAAAGCTCGGCAATACAAAAAGGGCGCTTGATTTATAAAGGTCCCATTTTTCAAGGTCATTAACCTCTCCGCGGAGTTCGATAAAACTTTCTAACCCCTTCGCCTTGATCTTACCTTCAATCTCAGCTCTATACCCGGCCTCCTCAGGGCCGACTATTAGAAGACGCCATTCATTTGGCTTTAGGGTTTCCCATGCATCTAATAGATTGTGAAGCCCCTTTTTGGGGTGAATTCGGGACAAAAAGAGCGCCTTTCTTTGATATTTTTCCTGTGCTTTCTTCTCGTTAACAATTTTATCAGGAACCAATACGCCATTTGGAATGACTGCTATAGCTTGTTTAAAACCTATCTTTCGGATATTTTCAGCTTCTTCTTGTGATGTAGCGTGAAAAGCCGATGCAAGCTGCAGATCATTTTTTTGAAAAATAAACCACCCAATCCCCTTTTTATACCTTTTATAATTCATCGCCCATGGTTCAAGCATACCATGAGGGCTCACAATACGTTTGAACGAATATTTCCGGCAGGTATTTGCAACTAAATGATTGAATGGCAGCCATACTCCATTGTCATGGACTATATTTTTATTATAAGTTGCCATACTTCTTGTTAAAGTTTTTTCAAAGCTATAGTGTTTTAAAAAATTAAGCAATTTTAAATTTTTATAAATATAGGTTAAGTTTACATTATTAGAGGTAGGCAATATTTTTTTATCTTCAGAATCACAGGCAGTGATGATAGAAACTTTAATGCCTGTTTTTATTAGTGCATCGCTTAAGTTCGAAACAACTCGGCTTGTCCCTCCATATTTCTGTGCTATACTTGCAATAGTAAATGCAATATGAATATTGTCTTTACACATTTAAATCAAACTTTTCATTATCTCTATTTGATATTTTTTTTAAACTCTATCATTCTTAGAATATTTTTATAAATTGTTTAAGTTCTTTTTATGATAGCGGATGCTACGGCTTTTCAGATAGAATCACATTGTTTGTATGGGTTATAATTATTTTCAATAATTTCTTTACAATTATGCCTTATTTTTTCCTTATCATAGCTTCCGAACACAGCCATATTGATTTTTTCAGCCATGTCGTTAACGTTGCCGTATTGATAAAAAAATCCGGTTTCATTTTCTCGAACAGCTTCCCACTCTGGAAAATGAAATTCAATCCTATCGTGGATCAACACCGGTGTGCCGTACGCCATGGCATGCATAACAGTCAAGCCAGCTCCTGATGGAATCACACACAAGCTGCTGCTTGAAAATACAGTTCCTATAAATCTTTCATTGTAACTTTCACCATGAAAATGGATTAACTCATTGATTTCCAGCTCTTTAGCCAATAGCGATAATTTTTTTCTTTCACTTCCGTCACCTATTATGGCCGCATGTACCCGCCTACCTTTTTTTGTCAAAATTGCAATCGCTTTTATTAAAAGATCAATTTGTTTTACAGCTTGAAGCCTTCCAGAAAACGCTACGAGACCTTCGCCTGCAATTACTCCAATTCTATTTTTATACCCTTCCCTATCATGATCACAAAGCGTACTAACAATTTTCTTTTGCAAATCGTAATCAAGCGAGTTATAAACAACACTAATTCTATTTTCTTGAAATCTCTTGTTTTTTAGAATATATTTTGCGTGCTGCCCATAAAGAAGTAGCTTGTCTGCGATTTTGTAAAAAAATCTTCTTATAAACCATTTAATACCTTTTTCATCTTCTAAAAGTCCATGCGTCCAAAGCAGGACAGGAACTTTTCTTATTTTACAAATAAAACATATTGCCCAAGCGGTTAGTGAATAGGGTGAACCCATCGCTATTACGGCATTAGGCTTATAGCTTATTACTGCACTTAAAGAACCTGCTTGCCAATACAACGTTCTTAGTAGTGGGATTCTGATTGCATAGGTTTTTACTTTAATCCAGCGCAATCCCAAATTACCTTCTTGATAGACAGTCTTCAAGTAAGGCGTTTCCGATCTATTATCGGCAAGAATTGATATATTAAAATCATCGTTTTTGCATAGAAGTTCAAAAAGTTTTAATCGGTAATGTGAAATAGAATTTTGTTGAATTAATACTGTTGGTTTTGGCATAACTTATTTTCTATTCACCGCAAATTATTAATAGTCAACTATTTATTATTATTTTCAAGAAATTCTTTTGTTACTTTCCACCATGGTGCATCGTTATTCCAATATTCCTGCCACCCTCCCCAAATCACGATCCCATCGGCATGTTTCCTGGATAAATCAAGCTGCATTTTCCAGTAATATTGGTCGATGTATTTCCCTCGCAAATTTTTGTTTGAATCGTGATATTGAGGCCATAAAAAAACATATACTGGTTTTGCTTTTGATATTCTTCTCGCCTCTAAAATATTAGCCTTCGCATATTTCTTCCATCCTTCTTGGTCCAGGTAAAATGTATAAAGAGATGGGTACAGGATATCAACCTTTTCGGCTAATGGGCGCAAAAAATCATTTTCTTTTTGCCATTCCAAATATTGCCTTGATTCCGGCAACGTAATAGCGCGCCAATAATCCTGAATCGGTGGGACGCCATAAAAACCGGTGTTAAGATAGCGCGCATATTCTTTAAATTTTCCGAAAAACGCTATATATTTATGGAGGTTTTCAGCCTCCTTGCCATTTGCACGACCCGTAGAAACCTCCCAATGTTCAACATCCAACACGGTTTCTATGTTTTTAGCCGACGATTCAATGGCCAATTTCTGTATTCTTGAATCTGATGGGAGATTTTCTTTATTTTTACCTGCATCCCAAAATGAACCTCCATAAATTATATTTATTGGTTTTAAACCGTATGCAATTAGGTCTGGTTTTTTTTTGTAAAGCGTTCCATCAAAAACTCCAAAACAAAATACATCACTTGGTGTTGCAATTATACTTAGGGCCAACAGGATGAATCTCGTTTTAGATAATCTGTAATGTTTTCTTATCATCTTGATTACCCACTGTTTGTAACAATTTGCATTTTGTTTTTATTCTTTACAATAACTCCAAATCTGAGAAGAAATATACACAACATCCACATATCTGTATTTCCTAAAAAGTTGCCTTGCTTGAGGGTTAGAAGAAAAGAATAAACGAACATTGCGGCAAGTGTAACAATTATTTTTCTATAATTTTGCAAATCATGTGTAGAACGATAACTTTTGAAGAAATTATGAACCACCAAGCCAATTATTAAAATATAAAATAAAAATCCAAGCAAACCTTCTTCACCTAGAATTTCAAGAGGAACAACATGCGGATAAAAACCTATAATTCGGTGATCAAATGATGCTGAGTTTCCTAAACCAAAAATTATTGTTAAAAAATCCCCTTTCCACCAAACACTTAACAACCTGAACGCCATATCAAAGCGTCCCGATACGTCTTTAGTCATCTGTTCCTGTGACCATCTTATATTTCCAGACCCCCAAAACTCTTGGATAAAAATACCAATTACCAGTCCTATTAGAGTGCACCCTGCAAGGGTAGTAAATATTGTCCAAACACTGAACTTTTTTTGGTTTATAGCCCAAAAAAATGATAGAATAAAAATAAGTGAGATTACCTGCCCTCGTGAACCCGCTTTTACAGCGAGGGCAATGCAAGCAACCACACCCACCCAACGCAATATTCTCCATGGTTTGATTAGGGATAAACTGCTCCCAAGAATAGTTGCAATTATAATGTGCCCTGCCATTTGTGCTGTGGCTAAGGGGTTCCCCATGCTCTTGCTTGATCCATACTCTATTAAAACACCCCTATTTTCCCAAGTTACAGTGAATAACAACAGCACGGTTAAAATAAACCCCAGCACAATGAAGGTTTCAAGCATTTTTTCTATTTCTTGTGTATCGCTTATTAAAAGAGGTGCGAAAATTACAAAAGTTATAATATATGGCCAAGCTTTCCGCCATTGTGCCGCGCTCACCTCTACGTTAGGGGCCCAAATCGAAGATGCATACGCGTATAAAAAGAGGAAAGCAACTAAATAGCCTGCACCCGGATAATCGCCAATTTTTATTTTCCGTTTTAAAAATTGAACTACAAGCGCTGCTGCGACTATTGATCCGATGATATAATTTGTAAATGAGCTATTGACAGCCAAAATTGGTATTTTTGCTTGGCCCCATTGTTCTAAACCAAACAGCAGAAGCGTACCTGCAACCGCGGTAGTAGGATTTTTTAAACTTCCATAAAACAAAAATCCTACGATAACTAAAAATATTATAGCCCAAACAATCAATTTTGGTAATCCTGAAACAATGATTTTCCTCTAATTTAATAAAAAATTAAACTGTCAATCTCGTTTTCAATAAAAACATACTAAACTTAAACGAAAGTGCAGCGTAGAAAACATACGCAGCTATTTTCCCAATAGCCAAACTTAAACTTCCCCAATGCATTGTTGTTAATGCCAAGAGAACGAATATAATCGCCCAACTCGAGTTTATTATTGCTGCCATCCATATCCTGCCTGAAGCTATAATAATCTGATATGCGGGGGCCTGCATCGCAGCTATACCGGAGGCAATCAGAATGGCGACTAGGGTTGGCCACGCCACTCTGAAATCCGCCCCGTAAAAATTCATTATCCACGGGCTGCAAAGGCATCCGAAGATTATTACCGGCAATAGGACTGCTGCATTCAACTTGCACGAATAGAGAAGTATCCTTTTCGACCTTTCCAGGTCGTTATCCCCCAGCCGCTCAGAAAGTACCGGGATCGCTGCTTGGCCCAGCACGCCCGGCAAAAACAATATTGCGCTAAACCACTGGTTAGCGGCGTTGAAGTACCCCATTTCCGCATAGCCCCCCGGTTGGTTCACCAACAACGCTCCGCCGGCCCAGTTACCTATCCAATACAAGGTTCCACCTAAAACCGAGGGCAAACTATAATCCCATAGGATACTTCGCACTTGCCAGAAATCTTTCCATGATATTCTCACTCGATTTCTTCTAGCGGAATTCAGGAGATTTCGCCTGTTCAAGGCCCAATTGAGGAAAAAAGTCAGAATCATTCCCCATACAGCCCCTTCAACCCCCAGTGTGAGTGCTCCGCCAATTATAAGAGGGAGGCTGAGAACGCCGCTGATGAAGCCGATTTTAGCTATGGAATCGAAGGCCTCGAAGCCTGCTAAAACACCAGTCTGGGTTCCGGCCAGCGTGCTCAGAAAGAGTATCAAACTGCTGATTTTGAGAGGATATACCAGATCAGGGGCTGCCAAAACATTGACCGCCAGCCACGGTGTGCCGAGGAAGAAGAGTATTGATAAAAGCCCTCCAGTACCAGCAGCCGTAAGCGTGCAAAAAGCGATTATTTTTCCAGTCCTCTCCGGGTCGCTTTTCCTGAACTCCGCCACGTACTTCGTTGCCGCGTAGCCCAACCCAAAGCCGGCAAGGGTTTGAAACATCAATACAGTGCTCTGTATGATCCCCAGTTCACCGAACTCGCTCTTGCCAAGCAGGCGCGCAACCAGGATCATCGCCAGCATGTTCAGGCCACGCGAGATCAGTGTCCCACTCACTGCCCAGAAGGCGCCGCGGGCAAGCCGCTTGCCGACCGGTGATGCTTCCAGGCGGTCGAAACTTCGCCTCAGGGGTGGCGGAGCCCCGGCGGCAATTTTTCGAATGACGGAGGCGATCTCCACCTTGATCAAAATATCCTTTTTGCGGACTGGGAAGCTTCTGAGGCGAGCTGGCAAGAATTGGTAGGTGA
>JAUQXK010000013.1 GCA_030834695.1 Desulfobacterales bacterium | reverse complement strand
CCCTTCGAGCCCGCTTTCTTGATTTTTCCGATAGGTTCCGCCTTCACACTATCCATCAACCCCAATGCCACGGCCTGCTCCCGAATGGGACCGGCATCTTCGGGATGGCCATCCTCCTCGAGCGCCGAGGCCAAAAGCTGGAATGACGCTACTGCCGGCATCCGTCCGCCGTTGGCTGCCTTCAGGGCTTCGGCCATTTCCGGCAGTTCGTTCACATGCATCCACGCGAAGCGCTGAAACAGCTTGTTCATGGCGGGGTCGGACCGGCGGCGGTGGCTTTCTTCCACGATCGCTTCCAGGAGCCGGTGGCGGCCGAGAGGGTCCCTTTCGCGGCGCAGGTTGTCAATCAGCCGGTCCAGGGCCGTTGGCCTGCGAAGGAGCGGCCGGAGCGCGGCACTTGCCTCCAGCTGGAGAATACCTTTCAACCAGGACGGGTTGCGGCGCAGAGCCACGACGGCAAGCCCCAAGGCGGCAGCGGAGAGTAGCAGCCAGTTCATTACGGACCTCCTGCGGGTGTCAACCGGCTTGAAGCGTTTCGACCCGGTCGGTTTTTTCCCAGGGCAGATCCATGTCGGTACGGCCGAAGTGGCCGTAAGCGGCCAAGCGCTGGAAATAGCCCTCAGTGTGCTTGGATGGCAGGTAACGCAGCCGGAAATGCTTCATGATTCCCGCCAGGCGGAATTCGAAATTTCGCTCCATTAGATCCCGAATTTCGTTATCCGGCATCTTGCCGGTTCCGAAGGTCTGAACTTCCAGGCTCACCGGCCGGGTGATACCGATCGAGTAGCTGAGCATCACTTCGCATTCCGACGCCAGGCCGGCCGCCACGATGTTCTTAGCGGCGTAGCGCGCGGCGTAAGCGCCTACCCGGTCAACCCGCATGGGGTCTTTTCCGCTCAGCGCATCCCCGCTGTGCCGGGCGTATTCGCCGTAAGTGTCGACGGCACTCTTGCGGCCGGTCAAACCGGAGTGATGGGTCGGGCCTCCCTGGTAGGGTCCGTCGGGGTTGATCAGAATACGGGTCTCCTTGTCCGGCTTGATTTTTTCGTTCTTGAATATCGGCTTGACCACGGTATCCATGACGGCGTCAGCCAGTTTTTTTGGATCCACCTGCTTGGGGTGCTCGACGCTGGCCATGATCGTGAGACCATGGATTCTTACCGGCCGGTGGCGATCGTAGGCGACCGCAACCTGAACTTTTCCGTCCGGCAGAAGGTAAGGCAGGATTTTCTGATGACGCACCTCCGCCAGGCGACGCGATAGTTGATTGGCAAGAGAAATGGGCAGGGGCATGAGTGCTTCCGTCTGGTCGCAGGCGAAGCCGAAGAGGGTCACTTGATTCTTGGCGGCCACCTGGTCGATATCCGCATCCGACAGTTGGGTCTCGTCGAAGCGATGCGCCATGTTGAGTGGCAGTTCCTGGGGTGCCGAAAGAATGCTGCAGATCTTGGCGTTGAAGTCCGGCTGGTCGTAGCCGATCCGCTGGATGACCTTACGCGCTAGATAGGAAAAATCCACCTTGGCGTCGGAGGCATAGCGCACGGCGATGAAGATGATGGCGCTCGACACCGCGCATTCGGCCCGCACCCGCGCATAGGGGTCCTGCTTCAGAAAGTGGTCGACGATGCTGTCGCTGATCTGATCGCAGAGCTTGTCGGGATGGCCTTCCGTCACGGATTCGGATGTGAAGATCACTTTGTCACCTCTCCTGTGGGATTCGAATGAATCAGTTTGCGCGACTCATTTGCCAGAAACGGCAACAACACGGCAGCGCCGATGGCCGCCGCATCGATGACCGCCGGCGGAGTGAGGCCCAGGAAACCCCGCAGGCCGGAAATGAACAGGGTCAGCATCTGCAGCGCGAGCGAGCCTCCCACGGCTACGTTGAGATAGGGGTTGGACGCGGGGCGTTTTGGGTCCAGCAGCCCGTGATGTTCGGAGCGGCAGCTGAACGCATGCAGCAGCTGCCCGAAAACCAGCGCCTGGAACGCGAGCGAGCCGGCGCGGGCTCCCTGGCCGTAGCGAGTGATGCCGTAACCATAGGCAGCCAGTGCGCCGGTGCTGATGATGGTGGACTCCAGCGCCATCTTGCGGAAGTCGCTGCCTGAGAGGAGGGGAGCCCCGGCCGGCCGGGGCGGCTGCTCCATGATGTCCGGCTCGGGTTTCTCCCGCGAAAGGGCCAGGCCCGGGAAGATGTCCGAGATGATGTTGATCCAAAGAAGCTGCATCACGTTGAGCGGAAACCCCAATCCGAATGCCATGCAGGCGAACATGACCAGAATCTCGGTCATGTTGGTCGAAAGAAAGAAGTGCACCGACTTGCGGATGTTACCGTAGGTGGTGCGGCCGCCGCGCAGAGCCTGGACCAGATGGTCCAGGTTATCGCCCTCGATGATGATGTCCGCCACCTCGCGCGCCACGTCGGTGCCGGATTCGCCCATGGCGATGCCGATGTTGGCCGCCTTCAGCGCCGGGCCGTCGTTGATGCCGTCCCCCGTCATGGCCACGATACGTCCGGAGGCCTGAAGGGCTTGCACGATACGCAGCTTGTGGGCCGGGCTGACGCGCGAGTAGACATGCACGTTCTTGGCCAGGGCCTGCAGGCGTTCGGGATCGAGAGAGGTCAACTCGGCCGAGTCCAGGATCTTGAGCGGTTTCTCGCCGCTGAGCTCGAGCTCGCGGGCCACGGCGTATGCGGTGGTGCTTTGATCGCCCGTGATCATCACGGTTTCGATGCCGGCGCGGTGGAAGACCTCGATCAACGCTTTGACCCCCTTGCGCACGGGGTCGGACATGCCGGCCAGGCCCAGCCAGACCATCGGCTGGGTCTCGTCGATCTCCTGATTCAGACCGAAGCGGTTGAAAGCAAAGCCGAGCACCCGCAAGCCGCGGCCGGCCATCCGGTCGTTTTCGATGTGAATCTCCTGGAGGCGGTCCTCGGTCAGCGCAATCACGCGGCCGTTCACCATCTCGCGGTCACATCGGTCGAGCACCTCGTGCGGGCTGCCCTTGGTGAAAATGTAACGGCAGTCCTCCGAGGGGCATGAGTGCAGGCTGCTCATGTAGAGTCGGTTTTCGGATCGCAACCGCAGGCCGACAAAACGGAAATCCTCCTGCAAACCGACGATGTCGATGCCGGCCTCCAGGGCCACCTGCATCAGCGCCTTCTCAGTGGAGGATCCGAACAGCTCGACCTTGCCGTTTTCGTCCCGGCGGGTGATTTTGATCTCGTTGCAGAGTGCACAGACGATCAGCAGATGGCGGATTTCCCCGATAACCAAAATGTCGCGCCCATCCTCGGACGGCGCGATGCGGTTGCCGCAAACCGCATGCAGCCCCTGCCCGGCGACGATCTCCGTGACCGACATCCGATTTTCGGTGATGGTGCCGGTCTTGTCGAGGCAGACCGTCTGGACCGCTCCCAGCGTTTCAACGGCCTGCAGCCGGCGCACGAGCACGCCGTGGCGGCGCAGGTCGGTGATGCCCAAAGCAAAATTGATGGTGGCCGCGGCCGGCAGCCCTTCAGGAACCGCCGAAGCCGCGAGGGAGATGGCCATCTTGAGCATCTGGATTAAACCATATCCGCGTAAAAACCCGATTCCGAACACCACTCCGCAGATGGCGCTACAGGCGATGACCAGCTGGTTTCCCATCAGCGCCAACTGGAGCTCGATCGGGGTCCGGGGGGTTTCGGTTTCCGTAAGCATGGCCTGCAGCATGCCGACTTCGGTGAAGCGGCCGGTCGCCACCACCAACGCGAGACCCTGCCCGCCCGTGACGAGGGTACCCATGAAGACCAGATTGGATCGGTCGGCCAGCGGGGTATTCTCGTGCTTCAGGGTTCCGGCGTCCTTATAAACCGGCATGCTCTCGCCGGTCAGCATGGATTCATCCACACTCAACCGGTCGGCCTTTATGATGCGGCTGTCGGCTGCCACGTAGGTCCCGGGCTTAAGCACCAGAAGGTCCCCGACGACCACCTCATCAACCGGTATGTGAATCTCGCGCCCATCACGAATGACGTCCGCCGTCGGGTGCACCAGCTCCTTGAGGGAGTCCATGGTTTTTTCGGCCCCGCTTTCGGTGAAATAGCCGATGACGGCGTTGGCCAAGACTACCCCTCCGATGACGACCGCATCCAACAGCCCTCCAGTCAAGGCTGAAATGCCGGCCGCGGCACCGAGCAAGTAAACCGGCAAAGAGTTCAATTGTTCAAAAAAAATTTCGGCTCCGGAGCGGGCTTTCGGCTTGGGCAGCAGGTTGGGGCCATACTCTTTCAGTCGATTATCCGCCGCCGCCGCGGAAAGGCCGTTCACCATGTCCCCGCGTGCGATGGCGGCGACCGTGTCGGCATCCAGCGTGTGCCAGGGCTTCTGGACCTGGTCCTTGCTTTCCTCTGCCGGAGTCAGAAACCGTTTCAGGGTTTCGACCGGCAGCTGCCGGGCCTTGGATGGCACCGGCACGAACGCCTCGGCGGATTCCAGGGGGCCGCCAACGGCCGGGCTGCTCTGTGTCTCGATCAGAACGTCTTCCAGCAGAAACGCGATCGTGTGGTGATTGTTGTTGGAGTTGTAGCTGACCAGGATATTCCCGGTGAGGGAGCTGGCCGAAGCCGAAAGGATATCCTTTTCAAGGCTGAGGCGGTGCTCGAGAAAGCGTTTGAGAGAGTCGGAGCCGAGCAGTCCTTCGATCTTGAATCGGGCGCGACCCTCGATTTTGGTATGAATGGCCTCAATCACGGCTACCGCCTCCTGAACGACGGCCGAAGTTGATAGGTATCTGGAGGGAGCGGCTTTCCATCCGCGATGAATCGGGCTGGACGCCGCGCCTACCAAAGCACATGGCAATCGTTGATATATTCTAGTTGCGGGTTAGGCTTCAGTTAGATGGATGTTAGAAATGTGTGTGAGCCTCAATCGGCTTGACGGGCAGCTTCGCCTATGGCGGCTTTTTCGATGACGTACATGGAGACCAGCCCGAAGGCGTACCAGAAGGCCGTGTACCAGGGCGGAGCACTGAACCGGCCTCGCACCAGCTGGTAGATGCCGGTGCCCAGAAGGGTAAAGAAAATACTGCCGGGAAGATCGATCTTTCCGCCGGTGATGGAACGCAGCAACCGGTCGAGGCTGGCCGCCGGCTGGACCAGACTGTGCATGAGGGGCTGACTCTGGGCCTCGGCTGCTGTAATCAGTTGAAATAACCTTCGTTCACACGCATGGGCAGCAAGCTTTTCCGGATCGATGCCATCTCCCATGAATAGCACGCTTCCCGTAAGAGGATTGGCTTCAAGGTGCTTGAGCTTCAGCACCCCGGCAAGACCTTTGACGAGGTCCGCAAAATACGCCCCATCCCCCTTGCGGGAAGCGATTTTAATCCGAATTCGATCGGCGCATTGATGGCAGATGGATGCCTCGGGCAGTTCCACCGCACCGTCCTTTCGCGCTCGCAACGATGCCGCCTGAGCCATCAGGCTGCTTGTTTCTTGGCTTTGGCCGGTGGCTTTTGGCTCTCGGTGATCTCGGCCTTGGCTTCGGCGGCGATGTCTTCGATGGTCTCCTTGGTTTCCGCCAAGGCCACCTTCGCGCCTTCATAGGCGAGGAGTCCGCCCTTAATCACGCCCTTGGCAACCGGTTTCAAGATGCCGGCGATCACCGGCAGAACGATGGGTGCCAGCAGAACGGCCGCAGCACCAATAGCCACGGCACCTCCGAATCTGAGCCCGCTTCCGAACAGGTTCATGATGAGCCTCCTTTCCAAATCTGAATATGCTCGTTATGTTGATGATGCGCCGCCATTCTTGGTGAGATCATGTTTATGGCGGCGGGATACCAGTTAAGAAGTCGTTGGAACGACTTAATGAAAATTAAAATAGCAATGGGCATGTAGCGTGTCCAGAAAATAACTCATTAATAAACCTAATTTAAATCTATTAGTATTACCTGCCGGTATTTGTGCTTAATTCAGTTTGGGCTAGTATTTTGTTAGCACCGGCTGAGCGGTGTTTGGGTGCCGAATCACTCCACCTTGATCTTGGTAACCTTTTTCCGGCGCTCGGATGAATGCTCCTGCTCGAGGTGCTCGATCCGTCCATCCGCCCAGGCCCGGATGGCCTTCAGCAATTCGAGCTGTGAGCGTTGCAGGTGCCCGCCGATGTCCGAGCTGCTGCCAAAGATCTCATCCATGTTCTTGAAAAAGCTTCCGACCGGGCAGCCTCCCGTCTCTTTTATGCGCTTTTCTTTACTCATGCTTTCCTCCGCTGAAGGTGATGTTCAAGTATGGCTCCTCGATTTTCGCCTTTACCGTGGTTCGTGCCGCCACCTGCCTCGGGAGGAGGATGTGCCGTTTGTAGCTGCCGATGCGCAGGACCAGTTCATCGGAGATCTTGCTCAAGTCGATATGCTCCCTCACCACGAAAGGCAGCTTCAGCTTGAGGCAATAGTGCCCGTCCTGTTTGATTAACTGGTAAGGCTCCTCCGCGACGAAGCGTTCCAGGGGGTCGGTCGCGCCGTATATGCGCTCGGACAGAGCCTTGAGGCTGTCATAACCGACGATTTCCGCGCCGAAAAGATCCACCGGCAGAATCGGCACGGGATGAAAATACTCCTCGGCCTTGCGGAGGTTGTATTTCTGGCCCTTGCGCCAGTCTGTGAAATAGACATCCCGTACCTGGTCGGGCAGGACGCGGTTCATGATCACGGCATCGATGCACATCTTGTAAAGGCAGAAGTACATAAAGGCGCGCTGGGTTTCCTTGAGCACGACTTTCTCGGGATTGGCGACCAGGCGCACTGTCGTGACGGTCGGATCGCACAGCACTTGATCGACCCCCTTGAGGCGGTCGCACAGGTCCTCGATCGCCTGGAAATATCCATCGTCGGGCAGCGGCACGTCGTAGAGCCGCTTGGCCAGGGGCCGGGCCACTTTCACCAGCGTGCGCTCCATCTTGAAGACTTTCTTCATGTACCACTCCAACGTGGTGGGAATGCTGATGAAGCGCAGCGATTCGCCCGTGGGCGCGCAGTCGAGGAGGATGACGTCGAAGCGGCGCTGACGCACATACTGATTGATGTAAAGCAGGAGGCTTATTTCCTCCATTCCCGGCAGGATGGCGAGCTCCTCCGCCAGCACCTCGTCCAGGCCGGAGGTGTTCAGCAACCCGGAAAGATAGCCGTGGATCCGGCGCCAATTCCGGCCGATCTCCTCCTGGATGTCCATCTCCTGAATATAGAGGTTGTCGGTGATTTTGAAAGGGCGGCCCTGGTGTCGGTCGAGCAGCTCCTGGTTCAGGTCGAAGACGTCCGCCAGGCTGTGTGCCACGTCCAGCGACATGACGAGGGTCCGTTGGCCCATTTCCGCCGAGCGCACGCCGGTTGCTGCCGCCACCGACGTCTTTCCGACCCCTCCTTTCCCTGCAAAGAAGATGATCCTCAACGGCAAACTCCTATATGCAGAATCGGCCGGCAGATGCGGCCGAACATTCTATACCCCCTGCGACTGGGAGCCGCAAGCATAGACAGGGAAGGCCTCTTCGATTCTTCACCGGAACACAGAAAACACACGGAACCTTAATCGACCGCTCATACAGGGCGCTTACCATTCCCGGCGTCACTCATTGAAACTCTCAGAGACACCAGGAGCGCTCCATGCCCGACCACTCTACTGAACGAAACGCCATCGAGATCGAAACCCTCAACAAAACCTTCGGCAAGCGCAAGGCCCTGCGCCGAGTCGGCCTTCACGTAGCACCGGGCGAGATGGTCGCCCTCATTGGTCCGTCCGGGTCGGGCAAATCGACCCTGCTCCGCCATCTGGCCGGGCTGGTCGCGGGCGACCGGGGCTCCGGAGTCATCCGCATCTTCGGCCGCGAGGTCCAGAAAAACGGCGCCGTCAGCCCCGACATCCGGCAGATCCGCTCCGAGGTCGGCTTTATCTTCCAACAGTTCAATCTCGTGGGTCGCCTGCCGCTGCTGACCAACGTGATGGCCGGCATGCTGGCCCGGGTCGGCACGTGGCGCAGCCTGCTCGGCTGTTTCAGCCGCGAGGAGAAACAGCGCGCCATGCAGGCGCTTTACCGCGTAGGGCTGGCCGAATACGCCGCCCAGCGGGCCAGCACGCTGTCGGGCGGCCAGCAGCAGCGCGCGGCCATCGCACGGGCCATGGAGCAGCGCGCCCGCATCATCCTGGCCGATGAGCCCATCGCGTCCCTGGACCCCGAGTCCGCCCGCTGCGTGATGGAATGCCTGACGGCCCTGAACCAGCACGACGGCGTCACCGTCCTCGTCAGCCTGCATCAAGTCCAGTTCGCCTTCCAGTACTGCCCGCGTTCCATCGCAATGAAGGAGGGCCGGGTGGTGTATGACGGCCCCAGCGCGGAGCTCACGCCCACCGCGCTGCGCAACATCTATGGTTTGAAGTCGACCGAATTCGACCTCGACGGCACCACCCCGTTGAACCTCGGCGTGTGCCCGGCCGTCCCCGCCCTGGCGGCGGGATCATGAGCGGCAGCCTATAGCGCGCGGTGCCATGCTCTCGATATCGAAATGCGGGAGAGGCTTTCAGCCTCGATCATCGCGGCTGGAAAGCCGCCCCCACAAAAAAAGCGAAAGGTGAGCCGGAACAACTGTCTTGGAAGTATTTGCGCGCTGATTGATGGGATAGCGCCTGGAAAAATAATCATCAACCAAATTGAAAAGGAGAAAGCAGATGAACAAAGTATGTCGCATTGCAGTTGGCCTGATCACCCTGATCCTTCTTTCAGCTGCGGTTGTATCAGCAGCCGAAGACCTCAAGGAAATCACGATCGGCGTGATCCCGACCGAGTCCAGCGCCGCGGCCATGAAGGGCTTCGAGCCGTTCCGGGCCGACATGGAGAAGGCCCTGGGCATTCCGGTGAAGCTCTTCATCGCGCCGGACTACGCCGGCGTGATCGAGGCCATGCGCTTCAACAAGGTCCAGATCGCCTGGTTCGGCAACAAGTCCGCCATCGAGGCCGTCAACCGCGCCAGCGGCGAGGTCTTCGTGCAGACCGTGGACGTGAACGGCAACCCCGGCTACTGGTCGCTCGTCGTCGTCCATAAAGACAGCCCCTACCAGAACATCGACGAGATCATCCGCGACGGAAAGAGCCTCACCTTCGGCAACGGCGACCCCAACAGCACCTCGGGCTACCTCATCCCGACTTACTACATCTGGGGCCAGCGCGGCATCGATCCGACCAAGCATTTCAAGCTCGTGCGCAACGCCAACCACGAAGCCAACCTGATGGCCGTGGCCAACAAACAGGTGGACTTCGCCACCAACAACACCGAGAACTGGGACAAGTTTTCCCAGGTCCACCCCGATCAGATCAAAAACGTCCGCGCCATCTGGAAGAGCCCCCTGATCCCGAGCGACCCGATCGTCTGGCGCAAGGACCTGCCCAAGGAGTGGAAGAGCCGAATCAAGGGCTTCTTCCTGGCCTACGGCCGGATCGGCGTGAACAAGGAGCAGGAGCTGGCCGTGTTGAAGGGCATGAGCTCCGGCTGGGCGCCCTTCCAGGACTCCTCCAACCACCAGCTGCTGCCGATCATGGAGATCGACATGGCCAAGGAGAAGATGAAGATCCAAAGCAACGATTCCCTGGCTGCCGCCGAAAAAGCACAGAAGCTGGCGGACATCGAAAAGAAGCTTGCTGATATCCAGTCCTACACTAAGCTGATCAACCAATACAATTAACCCGGCCATGCAGCGGGAGAGCGATTGCATAGATGCTCTCCCGCTGAATCCCCCCCAACCGGTGAATCCGATATGACCGCTGCATCTCAGATCCTTGTGATCCCCGAAACCCCTTTGCGCCGCAAGCTGCTCCGGCTGCTGGCCGGCCTGGCCTTCGGCGCCGTGCTGACGTGGGCCTGGCATGGGTCCGAGATGCGGCCGCTGGACTTGATCACTTACCGCGGCAACATGGCCGCCTACCTGGCCGGTTTCCTCACGCCCGATTTCAGCGACTGGCGCGCCTATCTGCACCAAACCGCCGTCACCATTCAAATCGCCATCTGGGGCACGCTGCTGGCGATCGTCGGCGCCGTGCCCTTTGGATTGCTTTCCTCCAGCAATGTGGCCCGGCCCTGGATCTACCAGCCGGTGCGGCGCGTCATGGATGCCTGCCGCTCCATCAACGAAATGATCTTCGCCATGCTTTTCATCAGCGCGGTCGGGCTCGGGCCGTTCGCCGGCGTGCTGGCGCTCTTCATGCACACGCTCGGCACCCTCGCCAAGCTCTTCTCCGAGGCGGTGGAGGCCATCGATCCCCAGCCCGTGGAGGGCATTCGCGCCACCGGCGCCAACAAGCTGCAGGAGATCGCCTACGGCATCATCCCCCAGGTGGTGCCGCTCTGGATTTCCTACTCCCTCTACCGCTTCGAATCGAACGTCCGCTCGGCAAGCGTCGTGGGCATGGTCGGTGCCGGCGGGATCGGCATGCTCCTGTGGGATGCCATCCGCAGCTTCAACTACGCGGCGACCGCGGCCATGTTGTTGATTCTCGTGGTGGTGGTCAGCCTGCTGGACCTGGGATCGGCTTTCATCCGCAAACGGTATATTTGACGCCTTGAAGTCTCAGCGATCCATGCGAGCAGAAGCCGCTGCCGGTGCCTCCCCCGTCATCTCCATCCGCAGGGCCGAAATCTTGGACGCCGGTCCGCTGGCCGAACTGATGATCGCCCTGGGATACCCCACTACCGAAAATGAGATGGAGGCCCGCCTCAGCTTGATCCTTCCAAGGATCGATTATCAGGTGGCAGTGGCGCTGAGCAAAGAACAGGTGGTCGGCGTCGTCGGAGCGTTTATCGGCTATTATCTCGAAATGAACGGCCGCTGCGGCCGCGTGATCGCTCTCAGCGTCGCATCGGACCATCGCGGCCGGGGCATCGGCGCGCACCTTCTGGCGCATGCGGAGGCCTGGCTGCGAGCAGGCGGGGCCGCCATCTGCATCGTCAACAGCAGCACCCATCGGACCATCGCCCACCGCTTCTACCGGCGCGAGGGCTATCAAGCGACCGGCTTACGCTTTCAGAAAGACCTCCAGCCTCCGGGGCCCTTGCCCGCATCCGATTCAGAGATATAAATGGTCTCATAATTGTCTGTCTCTATCGTTGAAAATCTCCCCCGGCCCCTCTTTTCCAAAGAGGGGAGATGCCTCCCTTTGATAAAGGGAGGTCGGGAGGGATTTGCCGTTATCCATTCGATTCCATTTTGAGACTCTTTATAAGAGCATCGCGCAGTCCCGCTGCACCGGCGATCACCCGCCACTGATCCGGATCAGTCTCCGTGGCCTCCAGGAACCCGCCGGCCGCTTCCAGGATAATCTTGCCGGCGGCGAAATCCCAAAGCTTGATGCCGTCATACACCAGTCCACCCAGAATACCGGCCGCCACATAGGCCAGCTCGGCCGCCGCCGCTCCCAGGCAGCGCGCCTTGCGCACCTGCGGCAGCAGGGCGTCGAGCCGGCGGGTCATGCACCGCATGGTCTCCGGCGTCTTGCCGAAGCTGACGGTTACGACCGCATCGGCGAGGTGCCCGGCGCGGCCGGCGCTTATCGGCCGGCCGTTCAGGAAGGCCCCCCGGCCCGGAACCCCTGCGAAGAGCTCCTGACTGAACGGCAGAAGAACCACTCCGGCAACCGGTATGCTCAGCGGCCCTGCGGGGAAGCCCTCCTCAACGGCCGGCTGGCCGGCGTTGGCGTAGCAGGCGATGGAGACGCAGAAAAATGGCAGCCCGTGCCAGAAATTCACCGTTCCGTCCAGGGGGTCGATGACCCAGGTGTAGCCTCCCGTCCCCGCGAGCGCGCCGCTTTCCTCGCTCAGGATGGCATGCTCCGGAAATTGTTCGCGGATGGCGGCCATGATCACCTTCTCGCACTTTCGGTCGGTTTCGAGCTTCACGTCGTGCAACAGCCGGCGGCAGCCCACCTTGTCGTTGCGGAAATGATGCATCTGGATGGCACCGGCACGGCGGGCGGCGCTGATGGCCGTCTCGAGCACGCGGTCGCTGAAGCTCGCCGGCAAAGAATATTCGAGAGGGTCCAAAGCCGAGATCGTCATTCGTCCTCCTTTCCGGTTTCAGTCGCCGGCGCTGAACACCTCGCGGCCGGCCACAAACGTGCGCGTGACTGCGGCGACCTTGCGCCGGTCGTCCACCAGCACCAGGTCGGCAACCTTTCCCGGCGTGATGGAGCCTGTGAACGGATCGATGCCGGTGGCCCGGGCGGCATTCAGGGTGATCAGGCGCACTGCCCCCGGCAGGTCCATGATGCCCTCGCGGTGCAGCTGCAACGCCGCGTGCAGCAGAGACATCGGGGCATAGTCCGAGCAGAGGATGTCGCCCAGGCCGGCAGTCAGGGCGGCGCGGCCGGATAGATTGCCGGTCAGCGAAGCGCCGCGCAGCACGTTCGGGGACCCGAGCGAGATCATCATGCCGTGCTGTCGGGCGGCGCGGGCAGCTTCCAGATTCACGGGGAACTCCGAAAGCGTCGCTCCTAGAAGGCTCACCGCCGCGACTTTATCGGTGCAGTCGTCGTCGTGGCTCGCCATGCGAACACCCTTGTCCCGGCAGACCCGTGCCAAATGCTCCAGACCCTGCCAATCGACCCGGCGGCTCGCTTCGAGGCGGCGCTCGATGATGGTGTCGACATGCTCCTCGCTCAAGCCCCGCGCTTTGGCGTAATAGGTCCGGAAATTGGACACGTCGGAAAACTGGCCCTGCCCGGGAGTGTGGTCCATGATGGAGAAGAAATGGATCAATCGCCGCTCGATCAGGTCCTCCACCTGGGAGAATGCCTCGTCGTTGGTGATCTCGTAACGGGCATGGATATGGGTACGGGCGCTGAAGCCGCCCTTCAGGTCATGGATCTGGTGGATCAGGTAATCGGTCATCTCAGCGCTGCGGAACGGCGGGTGCTCGTCGCTGTGCAGGAAGCACAGGCAATGGTAGATGGACGTGACCCCGCAGGCCACCAGCTGCTTGTCGAGCTCCTGGAGCGCGACGTCCACCGGAAAGCGGCCGCCCGGCCGCGGCTGGATGGCGTTTTCGATGACGTCGCTGTGGATGTCGATGAACCCCGGCAGCAGCAGGCGCCCGCGGCCGTCGATATCATCGAATCCGTCCATGACGAGAGGGCAAGCGGCGATCTCGCGGATGATTCCCCTTTCGACGACCACGGCGGCATCCGATACCACTTCGTCCGGCGTCACCGCACGGACGTTGCGGATGATCAAGTTGGCGTCCCCATTCGTGTCGTAGGTCATGATGCGGTTTCCTTTTCGGGCATGGCGTAGATGTCATCCATCAGCCGGTCCATGATGGAACGGTCGTGAAAGATGGCGATCATAGTGGTTCCTTGGGTCTTCCGCTCCGCGAGTAGATCGAGTACGATCTGCATGGCTTCGGGGTCGAGCGAGGCCGTGGGCTCGTCGAGGAGCAGCAGCCGCGAGGGCCGGATGACCGCCCGCGCCAGGTTCACGCGCTGCTTCTCACCGCCGCTGAAGGTGCAGGGAAAGGCGTCGTGCAGCCGGGGATCGATCCTCAGCCGCTGCAACAGCCCGCGGGCGTTCTCGCGCGCTTCCGTCCGCGGCACTCCCGCGGCAAGGAGCGGTTCGGCCACGACGTCCAGCGCCGGAACGCGCGGCAGCACCGACAGGAACTGGGTCACATAACCCATTTCGGTGCGCCGCAGCTTGAGGATCTCGTTCTCCGGAAGGGCGGTGAGATCCACCCGGCCGCAGGCCGTCGATTCGTAGGTGATCGTCCCAGAGCTCGCCAGGTACGTGCGGTAGATGCACTTGAGCACCGAGCTCTTGCCGGTTCCGCTGGGGCCGGAAAGGCCCAATGCCTTGCCGCGATCCACCCGGAACGAGACGGAAGGGAAGCCGACGATTTCCTTCCTGTTCAGGAAGTGGGAGACGAAACGCTTTTCAAGGTTTTCGACGGTGAGCATGTAAAAAACCGTTTTAAGTTTTAGGTGTTAAGTTTTAAGCAAGCCATGGCGCGCGGCACCACTTTATCGGCAAGAACGTTTTTTGGTGGGAGAGGCTTTCAGCCTCGATCGTCGCGGCTGGAAAGCCGCTCCCACAAAAAATGACCCAACTTACTTGGAAGTTTTAAGCAGTTGCATAACGGAGTAAAGTTAAATGCTATAAAAGTACTTCTTTCTCTTAAAACCTAACACTTATCAATCGTTTCATAATTGTCCTTACGTTGTCATTCCGGCGAAGGCCGGAATCCAGTGGTTTTCTGGATGCCGGATCACGTCCGGCATGACGGTATTATTTCGCAACGATTAACCATACTTAAAACGACCTAGAGTGTCGAATTCACCAGCAGCTGGGTGTAGGGGTGCTGGGGGTCTTCGAGAATCTGGTCGGACAGGCCTTCCTCGACGATGCACCCGTGGCGCATCACGATGGTGCGCGAGGTCAGCAGGCGGATGACCCCGAGATCGTGCGACACCACGATGGTCGCCACCCCCAGATCCTGCTGCAGCCCGCGGATCAAGTCCAGTACGCGCGCCTGCACCGAGACGTCCAGGCCGGTTGTGACCTCGTCGAGCAGCAGCACCGCCGGGTGGGTCGACAGGGCTTTGGCGATCTGCACGCGCTGCTGCATGCCGCCGGAGAAGTTCCGCGGCAGCTCGTCCATGCGCTCCACCGGCACCTCGGTCTGTTCGAGCAGGCCGCTCGCCCGCTCACGCATGCGGCCGACATGGCGCCAGCCCGCCATCAGCAAGCGCTCGGCAATGTTGCCGCCGGCGCTCACTTTCATGCGCAGGCCCATGCGCGCGTTCTGATAGACGATCCCCATGCGCGCGTTGCGGACCTGCCGGCGGTGAAAGGCGCTGAGTCCGAACAGGTTCTGCCCGGGGTCGATTTTCGGCGCGCCGTTTCCGTTGAGACTGAGAAAGAATTCGCCCGTCGTGGGCTCGAAATCGAAATGCAACAGCCGCACCACCGTGCTTTTGCCGGAGCCGCTTTCGCCGACGATTCCCAGGACCTCGCCCGGGTAAAGCTCGAAGGCCACCTCGCGGCAGGCCAGGATCGACCGGCAGCGCGGGCACTGGTTCGTCTCGCGTCGGGCGCCGGTTGACTCGAGACATCGGGCGCACCCCGGACCGTAGCGTTTGGTCAGGTTCCGGACCTGGAGGATGGGCGTCACGCGCGGTCCTCCCCTGACGGGCGAGCCTCTTTCACGCTGTTGCCTCGGAGGGCTTTTTCACAGAAGGCCGTATCCGAGCAGGAATAGGTTCGCCGGCCGGTCGCATCGTCGATCACCTCGTCCAGGTAAGTTCCGACGGAACCGCAACGAGCGCAGCGCCGTCCGGCGAACGCCTCGACGCGAAAGGCGAAGTCCTCGAAGGCCAGCGGCTGAACCTCCGTGTAGGGCGGAACGGCGTATATGCGCTTCTCGCGGCCGGCACAGAACAGAAACAGGGCCTCGCCTCGATCCAGCTTTGGCAGGTCCCAGCGCGGGATCGGGCTGGGGTCCATGAGGTGGCGCCGGTTGACCAGCACCGGGTAGCGCGCGCCCACCGTAATCTCGTTGAATTTGACGATATCCTCGTACAGATAAAGCCACATCCGGCTGTAGTCCGCCTCAGCGTGCATGCGCCGGGTCTCGCGCTCGGAAGGCTCCACCAGGCGCAGCGGCTCCGGGATCGGCACCTGGAAGATGAGCAGCTGGTTTGGCCGCAGCGGCTCTTCGGGGATGCGGTGCCGGGTCTGGATCAGGGTGGCGGCGGCGGTATCGGTCGTGACGGCCACGCCCGTAACGCGGGTCACGAACTTCTTGATGTTGACCGCGTTGACGCTGTCGTCCGCGCCCTGGTCGATGACCTTGAGCACGTCCTCCGGACCGATCAGCGCCAAGGTGAGCTGCAGCCCGCCGGTGCCCCAGCCTCGGGCGATCGGCATCTCGCGCGAGCCGAAGGGCACCTGGCAGCCGGGGATGGCCACGGCCTTGAGCATCCGGCGGCGGATTTCGCGCTTGGCGCCCTCGTCGAGAAACGCGTAGGAATAGCGGCCTTCGGCCGGCGGCAAACTGTCGCGCCAGTCCGCCGGCGGTGCGCTGGCCCGGGATGGCATTCGGGGTGTCATGGCTGCTCGTCTTTCGGCCGGCCCGGCCTTGCCTGGATGCGGCGCAATCGGTCCAATTCGGATTGAAACGTAACGTAGTGGGGCAGCTTGTAGTGGTTGCAAAAGCCCATGGACTCGATGCCGTCCACGTGGGTCAGCACGAACTCCTGGTCTTCGGAAGGCGCCGCAGGCTCTCCGCCGGACATCGCCCGGTCCAGGACCGCCATCGCGATCGCCTTCGTCTCGTTGTGCCCGAAGCACAGCCCATAGCCGAGGCTGAACCGGGCCGATCCCTCGGCAGCGGTGAGACGCGCGATGACCTCAGCCTCGGTCACCTGCACCTCGCCGATGCATTCCACCGATCCGGTGCGCGGATTCTTGAACGGCACCGGCAGGAAGCCCACCCGCAGCTCTCCGATCACCGGATGGACCGATCCGTAGCCGCGCATGTTGGAGTAGGCCAGCGCGAGCATGCCGCCGGTTTCCCCCCGTGCCAGGGTCTGGAGCTGAGCACTGCGCGGAGCCGGGAAGGCCATCGCCTGGCGGGTGATGTCCGCCAGGCCGGGATCCTCTCCGGACGCGTGCCGCTGCACCAACAGACCTTCCCGCCGCAGCATCTCAACCACCTTTGGAAAGCGCTCGGGCAGCGGCTGCAGCCGTTCGGTGTCGCGCAGCAGCTGCTGGATCCGCTGCCGGGTTTGCGACACGGATTCGTCCTGCAGCTCGAAGTCCAGCAGCCGCAGGGTGTAGTCCGGTGTCGGCCCGAGAATCTGCCCGCCGGGGATGTCCTTGAAGGCCGCGGAAATGCGGCGGATCACCCGCATGCCCTCGGTGGCGACCGGCTCGGAATATCCCAGGCGCGGCAGAGTGGTGCGGTAAGAGCGCAGGATGAAGGCCGCCTCGAAGGTGTCGCCGGCCGCCTGTTTGAAGGCCAGCGCCGCTAGGTCCGGAGCGTACAGGGAGCCCTCGCCCATCACCCGGTCCACGGCCAAATGAAGCTGTTCGCGGATCTGCTCCGGCTGGAGCAGCGTCGCGTCGCCGCCGGCGCGCCGCACCTCGGAGAATTTTTCGGCGTTTTCGATGGCGGCGGCCCCGCCTCTCACAGCCACATAGCCCATCGCCTCACCTCACCTGGATGCGGGTCGACCGCGGCAGCCCCATCACCTCGCCGCTCGGCCGGACAAAAAACGCGTCGACTCCCAGCGGGTAGTCGGCATTGATGGTCACCAGTTCCTGGAATTCTTCCAGCGGGATCCCGCTTATCTCGGGCACGATCCCGCTCGACTCGGGGATGCCGGGGCCAGTCAGGCGCACGCGGAACCGGTCGCGTACAACCGCCGGCTGCGATTCCAGGCAATACACGAGGGTGGCCCCATCCTCGGGAGACTCGGGGCCACCGCGCTTGGCCAGACGCGCGCCGCCCCGGCTGCCCGCCTCTGAAAAGAATACGAAATCGGCGGCCTCCAGGCGTTCCGTCCGCGCGCCGGTGGCTCCGGCGATCGCTGTTTGAAGGGTCTGGGCGCTGCCATTGCCGATCACACAGAAACCGACTTCCGAATCGAGCAGACACTCCGCGAGAGCCACTGCCGCGGCAAACGGGAGCACCCCGTCCGGGCCGTCCAGGCGCACGACCCGGCCGGGCCGGCTCAAAGCCTGAAGCAAGTTGCGATAGTTTTTCTGACTGCGGCGTCCGTCGTGATTCATGGAATGGGCTTCCCTCATCCGCCCAGAGAACCGAAATCCACGCGCTCTTTTTTCATCGACTCGAAACGGACTGCGGTAGCGGCGGCCAATTTGGAGGAAAGCGCCGCTTGGCCGGCGCCTTTGGCTTCGAGCGGACCGATAAGCGCACCGATGGCAGCCAGAACGTCGGCCCGCCCGCTGCCCTCGGCCGCTGCGACGGACGCCAGCAACAACGCCTGTTCGGGCTCATCCCCGCAGACCGCGCCGTAGCCGGTGCGGCCGTCCAGATCCACTTCAGCCTCGCTGACCAGGGCTTCGCCGAGATGGAACGGCGTGCCGAATGGATCGCGTACGGTGACCATGACCAGCCCGGTCCGCGGCGCCTGCCGCACGCGGAACTCGGCCATGGGCCAGAG
The DNA here is from genome assembly GCA_030834695.1 of Desulfobacterales bacterium. Lineage (GTDB taxonomy): Bacteria > Desulfobacterota > Desulfobacteria > Desulfobacterales > SpSt-501 > SpSt-501. Next base: position 78,248 of record JAUQXK010000013.1, on the reverse strand, counting down.
CTGATCCAGCATGGCCTCAAGCTCCTCGGAGCCGGCGACGGACACGGCGACAAGCAGGCGCGCTTTCAGCCCGGTGCTCCGTCCGGAACCTGATGCCGCTAAACGCATGCGGCCGGCATCTGCCGGTGTTTCGCGTTTATCCATAGATTGCCAGAAACCTCTCCAGATTCGAAAAATCCTTGAACCGCTGCTCCAGGGTGCGACGGTCCCAGTTCCACCAGGCGATGGTTGTCAGCCGGTCGATGATCTCGGGAGCAAACCGCATGCGCAATGGCCGGGCCGGCACCCCGGCCACCACCTGATAGGGCGCAACGTCACGGGTGACCACCGCCCCGGCGGCCACCACCGCCCCGGTTCCGATGCGGACCCCGGCCATGACCTTGGCCCCGGCGCCGATCCACACGTCGTGGCCGATGCGGCAACTGCGCCGGCGGCGCCATTCGAAGACTTCCTCGTCGTCGCTGGCCGCGAAACCGTAGCGCCGGCGGCGGTAGGTGCAGTGATGCTGCGTGACGCGCTCCATGGGATGGTCGCCGGGGTTGATGACGACATGCGATGCGATCGAACAGAATTTGCCGATTTCGGTGTAGATGACGGTGCCGTCCGAACCGGCCAGATAGCTGTAGTCTCCAAGCCGCGATTCCATCACCGTCCAATCGGCCCCGATGTCGGTATAGGTGCCGATGACGGAGTCCTGGACGAAGGCCGATGGATGAATCTGCGGCGCCGATGCCGCCTCGGCCGGCTCAAGGTTGCTTTTCTGAAATGCTAACGCCACGAACCCTCGCATGTTTTCATGGAGGGCACTTTGGCGGCTGCGGATTAGGAGACGATGAGGGATCCGTTAGAAAAATGAAAAGACAGCGATGCGGAAGGGATCGCCGCGATTATCCCAAAAGGCCGGCTTTCGACGCGAAATCGTCCGGCCCCGGATTCAGCAGCCAGGTTTTGATCATATCCCGTATGATTCGCACTTGAGCCAGTTTTTCCTCCCGGGTGCCGGTCGCTCTCGATGGATCGGGGAACGGCATATGCCATCGCCGGGTGATGCCCGGAAACAGGGGGCACTGTTGTTCTGTATCGCTGCACACCGTAATGACGTGATCGAAGAGCCGGCCCTGCTTGAAAAGCTCAAAGACGCTTTGCGGCTTCTTTTGGGAAAGATCGAAGCCTTCCTCCCGCATCACTTCCACGACCAGGGGATTCACGGTCCCGGCCGGTTCCAGTCCGGCGCTGGCCACATCGGCCCGATCGCCGGCAAGCATCTTAAGGTAGGCTTCGGCGATCTGGCTGCGGCCGCTGTTATGCCGGCAGATGATGAGCACTTTCAACGGGTCGGACATAAGATCTTCCTCGGGGATAGCCTGGGACAGAACCCTGCCGAAGGCTGCAAAAAGGCAGGGCGCCTTTAATGAGACCTTCGCCTCATGGCACAGACCGTCACGACGAAACATGCTCCTATTATCAAAACCACCAACCATTCCGGCATGGATTCCTCCCGGGTTGTTATGACTCCGGCAAGTAACTATGTGCCAAGGTTCGACATTCCGGCGAACCCCGGATCAATGATCTCCAGGGCAGGCGTCGGAATCCAGGTTGCGAGTGGATGCCAGATCAAGTCCGGCATGACGGTATTGACGCATTTAGCTGCCGGTTTGATAGTACGCGCAGGCCAACCGGCCTAATTGGCTTCATGCATAAAAGGGGGATGTTAGGAGAATGTTAATAAATCATGAGATGTTGATAAGGCGCCGCGAACCGCGAATAAGGGAATGACGCGGCCGGCCAGATGGATGGACGCTCCCGGCGGAGAACGGCTGCTTACAGGCCCGTTGAAATCACCAGATCGGTGATGGGGCCGCGCGACTTCTCGCCCTTCAGCACGATGTGGGAGTAGTTCCTGCTGCCCTTGAACTTCTTGACCACCCAGTTCAACCCGTTGTTCTCTTGGTTGAGATAGGGGTTGTCCACCTGCCGGGTATCCCCCAGGCAGAAGCACTTCACGCCTTCGCCCATGCGCGTGAGCAGGGCCCGGCACTCCGACCGCGACATGTTTTGCATCTCGTCGATCACGACGACGGCGTGCTCGATGTTCATGCCGCGGATGTATGCCAGCGGCAGGATCTCGAAGGTCTTGGGGTTGAACTGCGGCGGGTAGAGGTCGCCGTCCATGAAAATCTTGTTGGCCGGCCGCTGCCGGTGAAGCTTGGTGACCAGGTCGGCGATGTAGCGCGCGTAAGGCTCCATCTTCTCCTCGAGTTTGCCCGGCAGATAGCCCAGCTTCTGGCCGATTTCGATGGTGGGCTTGATCACGAAGATTTTCTGGTGGGACTTGCGCTCGAGCACGAGGTAAAGCGCCGCCGCGAGCGCCAGGTAGCTCTTGCCGTAACCGGCTTCGCTTTGCACCGACACCAGATCGATGTCCGGGTGGGTCATCAGCTCCAGGGCCAGGTTCTGGAAAATATTGCGGGGAGTCACTTTCCAGACCTTGTGCTGGTAGTCGATGATTTTTTCTCCCTGCGGCCCGAAAAACAGGGGCTTGCCCTGCTCGTTCCACATGAAGGCGTTCGGCACGGATTCCTCGCGGGTGGCCACGAACCCGGTAAAGTATTCCGCCTCGGATTTGAACGGGACGGACTCCTTGTAGATCTCGCTCTTGATGCCGCGCAGCCGCGCCTGGAGCTGGAAGATCCGGTCGTTGGTGACCAGAATGGGCTTGTCGATTCCGCTCGACTGGATCTCCTCCAGAATGAAATTGTCCACCAGATTGACAAACGGGTCGGCGATGGATTCGGCATTGAGAACCTTGAAGGCGTCCGGGTTCTGCACGAGATATTCGATCACCCGTGCGACGATGTGCCGAAGCTTCGGGTCCTTCTTGATCTTGTTCAGCTCGAGCAGCACATGGTAGGGAATGAAAACGCTGTTCTCGTTCCCGTTCCTCAGCTTGACCAGCGAATTGGGATCTTCCAGCAGGACATTGGTGTCGATGATGTAGTTCTTCTGCTCCATTTTTCGTCGCACCTCGCGTGGATTGGATGGACGCATCAGTTGAATTGTATCTCAATTTGGAGCCCGGGTAAAGATGGTCAATCAACATATAGTGAGCGAAAAGTTAGTTGAATACTAAATGTTGATGAGCCGGATGGGATGGCTCCTATCGCGATGATCCTCCGCTTGCTCCGAGCCGCTGCTCCACGGGGATGGATAGGGCCGGACTCTCAATATCTGAACGAGCCTGGCCTGCGGGGCGAATGCGGCTCGGCTCGGGAGCCCTGAACGTCAATTGACCCCTCGCACCCAGCAGTCAATTGATTGACTTTTAGCGTGCGTACAACCGCCTGAACCCGCACCCTCTCCATCGCTCCGGTCATATAACCAACCAATAAGAAAAGACATTTAAAAGCCTGAGACACCCTGGCGCGGTTCCGCAGGCGACGATTGGAATAATATTTGCTGAGGTGGTCCTGGGTTGGCTTTTCCGGACGCTGCCGCTTGCTGAAAATTTGAGGAAAGCGGCAAACCGGACCGCAATCACACCCTTGGACGACCGCTGCCCCTCATAGGCGAGTTCTTATCCCGCGGATGGACACGGAAAAGGAGTAGCTCATGATTCGAATAACGATCGCGCTGGTTTTGCTCGTCTCGATGGTCGGGCTGCAGCAGCCCGCACAAGCCGGCGGCTTTTTTGACCGGAAGCCGGCTGAAATTATTTTCGATGATGCTTCCGATCTGTCCGAACTCCTATCGCTGAACCTCATCATCGGCAGCGTTGCAGCCCGGACGGCAACGGTTTTCCTGACGCCGGAGGAATTCGATCGGGTTCGCGGTCGTGGACTGACCGTCCAATGGCTTCCTGCCCCGGACGAGCAGCGCAGCCTGTCGGCGGACGGCTATCCGTCCTATGACGAAGTGACCGCGCAACTGCAGGCCTATGCCGAAGCCCGGCCGGACATATGCATCATGGAAAGCGCCGGACGGTCGGTTCAGGGGCGTGAACTCTGGTGGCTGAAAATAACGGATCGCGTCATGGAGCAGGAAAACGAACCCGAGGTGCACTTCATCGGCTCCATTCATGGTGATGAGCCTCTGGGCACGGTCCTCAGCCTGCGGTTGATCGATTACCTGATCAGCCGCTATGGTGCGGATGAACAGGTTACCCGCCTAATCGATGAAACCGAAATCTGGATCATGCCGGTCATGAACCCCGACGGCATGGAAGCCGGGTCGCGCTTCAACGCCGCGGGCGTGGACCTGAACCGCGATTTTCCGGATCCGGTTCACGATCTGGCCGCCGTCACCGATGGACGGCAGCCGGAAACCGTGGCGGTCATGAAATGGGCGCAGGCGCATACGCCGGCGCTCGCGGCCAATTTTCACTCGGGAACCCTGGTGGTCAACTACCCCTGGGATTCGGACATGGACGGGGATAATGCCACCGAATACGAAGCCGCTCCGGATGACGCGCTTTTTCGATTTATCGCCGGCGTCTACGCATCGAACAATCCCTTGATTATGAGCGGCCCTTTTCCGGAAGGCATCACCAACGGATCGAACTGGTATCCGATCCGGGGCGGCATGCAGGATTGGTTGTATCACTATCACGGGTGCCTGGCGCTGACCGTTGAACTATCGGAGGAGGGATATCCCGATTCGTTGGCCTTTGATGACTACTGGGAGGCGAACCGCAGCGCCATGCTGGCTTACATGGAGCTGGCGCTGATCGGAATTAACGGCATCGTGACGGATGCTGAAACCGGCGCGCCGCTGGAAGCGCAAATCCGCGTGGACGGAATCGACACGATCATGTATAGTGACCCGGATTTTGGCGATTACCATCGCATGCTGCTGCCGGGCGAATATGTCATTCAGTTCACGGCCGACGGCTATCGATCCGCCGCGCATTCGATCGTCGTCGGCCCGGGTGCCCCCAGCGTTCTGGATGTCGAGCTGGAGCCGCTGAATTCGTCTTCCAATGGGGGAGCGAATCCTTCTTCCGGTGGAGGGGCGAATTCTTCTTCCGGTGGCGGCGTGACCTCTTCTTCCGGCGGTGGAGGGAGTTCTTCTTCCGGCGGGGGCGGCGGTGGCGGCGGATGTTTTATCGACTCGCTGATGGGCGGTTCGTTCATGCGGCGATGACGTCCGGGAAAACCGTTCATGCTTCCAAAGCCTTGGGACATCGTGTCGAGCGAGCGCCGGGACAAGTTGCGCATTTTCGGCCTGCGCGTCGACCGCGCCGTTTCGCCTCGAACCGGGAAAGCCCACGATTTCTACGTGCTGGAATCCGGCAGCTGGGTGAACGTGATCCCCATAACCCCTGCGCAGGAAGTGGTTCTGATCCGTCAATACCGCCACGGCACCCGGGAGGTCACTCTGGAAATCCCCGGCGGCATCGTGGAGCCCGGCGACTCACCGCAGGAGGCGGCCCGGCGGGAGCTGCGGGAGGAGACCGGGTATGCGGCCGGGGAAATGGTCGGGCTGGGCTTCGTGCACCCGAACCCGGCGTTTCTGGACAACCGCTGTTACACCTTCCTCGCTCCGGGCGCCTTCCGCGCAGGCCCTCAAACTCAGGACGAGAAGGAAGACATCCACGTCTTGCTGAAACCCTTGGCCGAGATCCCCGGACTCATCCGGGAGGGCACGATCACCCACTCCCTCGTGGTGGCCGCCTTTTATCGCCTCTTCATGGAACACCCTCCGTTGGCTTCGGAGAGCGGCCATGCAACCAAGTGAGTTCCGAAAAGCCGCGCGAGGCGAACACCCCTGTGACCTGCTACTGACCAACGCCCGCATCGTCGATGTTTTCTCGGGCGGGATCGCCGCCGGCAGCGTGGCCGTCGCCGCCGGGCGGATCGTCGGCATCGGCGATTATCCCGCCCGCGCGACCGTCGATCTGGGCGGGCGTTTCGTCGCACCCGGCTTCATCGACGCCCATGTGCACATCGAAAGCGCCATGACCTGCGTCACCGAGTTCGCTCGGGCGGTGGCGGTGCGCGGCACCACGGCGGTGGTGGCCGACCCCCACGAGATCGCCAACGTGCTCGGCGCCGAGGGGATCCGCTACATGCTGGCCTCCGCGATCAACCAGCCGGTCAACGTCTGCTACGCCCTGCCCTCCTGCGTGCCGGCCACGGACATGGAGACGGCGGGCGCACGCTTGACGGCCGCCGACCTGGAGCCTTTCTTTCAGGACCCGCGCATCGTGGCCCTGGGCGAGATGATGAACTACCCCGGGGTGCTGAACAGCGACCCGGAGGTTTTAAGAAAAATCGACGCCGCCCGCAGATACGGCCGGCCGGTCGACGGCCACGCCCCCGGCCTTTCCGGAAAAGATCTGGCGGCGTATGTCGCGGCCGGGATCAGCAGCGACCACGAATGCACCGCAGCGGCCGAGGCCCTCGAGAAGCTCGCGGCCGGCATGCACATCATGATCCGCGAAGCCACCGGCGCTCGCAACCTCGCCGCGCTGCTGCCCGTCGTCACCGAGCGCAACTCGCGCCGGCTCATGTGGTGCACGGACGACCGCCATCCCCACGACCTGCTCGAAGAAGGCCACATCGATTCCATCGTCGCCGCCGCGATCCGCGGGGGCGTGAATCCCGTGACCGCGATCCGTATGGCCACCCTCAACCCGGCCGAACGCTTCGGTCTCACCCATCTGGGAGCCTTCGCCCCGGGCCGCCAGGCGGACTTGGTGGTGTTTTCGGATCCATCCCGCCTGCGGGTCGAAGCGGTCTATGTGCGCGGCGAAATCGTTGCCAGGGACGGCAGGCTGGTTGACGGAATCGGAACCCCGCCCTCTCTGCCGGCTCCACCTTCCATGAACGTCCGTCTTCAGGATCTGGATTTCAGCCTGGCCGCAGCCGGACCGCGGCTGCGGGTGATCGATCTGGTCCCCGATCAGATCATGACGCGCCAGTCGATCGAATCCGCGCCGGTTGAGGAAGGCCGGCTGGTGTCGGACCCCGGCCGGGACCTGCTCAAGATCGCCGTCGTCGAACGTCACAGCGGCAGCGGGCGCATCGGCCTGGGGGTGGTCCGCGGCTTTGGGCTCCGGCAGGGGGCGCTCGCCTCCAGCGTCGCCCACGACTCGCACAACATCGTCGTGGTGGGCGTAACGGAGGAGGACATGCGCGCGGCTGTGGGAGAGGTGGTGGGAATGGGCGGGGGCATCGCCGCAGCGGCCGGCGGCCGGATCGCGGCCCGGCTGCCGCTGCCCGTAGCCGGGCTCATGTCCTTGCAGCCGGTTCAGGCCGTGAGCGCGGCCATGGACCGGCTGGTGCAAGCGGCCCACGAGATGGGCTCCGCCCTCAAGGACCCGTTCATGACGCTCTCGTTTCTGGCCCTGCCGGTCATCCCCGAGCTGAAAATCACCGACCGGGGCCTGGTCGACGTGCTTCAGTTCCGGCATGTCGGCCTTTTCGTGTGAATAAGAAGCTCCCCGAGTTCGATCTTAATGGCCTCACAAAAAAGTCATCCAAATCGATGGCTTCGTAAAGAGGCCAAGATCAAGGCGCGCGAATCGCGTGCCGCGAGGCGTACTGACCGTACGCCGCAGCGGCAACGCGATGAAGCGCAACGCAGAGATTGGACTATTTACGAAGTCATCAATCCTGGCGGAAAGGCCTGCCCAGCGCCGCCGGCGCCATTCCCGAAAAAAAGCGCAGCAGGGCGGAGGTGCGTCCGCGCCGCGCCGCCCAGCGGCGGACCGATTCGTTCTGGGCAATGGACATGATCAGCAGGGTGAAGATCATCAGCGGGAAGGGCGCCACCTGAAACACCTGGGCCGGAACGCTCGGCAGCCAGCCCTGGAAGTAGATGCCCATCAACTGCAGAAACGAAAACAGATAGGCTCCGGCAGCCGCCTTGAGCGGGTGCCACCCGCCGAAGATGACCAGCGCGAGCGCGATCCAGCCGGTGCCTTCGGCGCCCTGGGGCCGCCCCCAGCCGGGTTTGGTGCAGAGCGAAAACGTGGCGCCGGCCAGCCCCACCAGGAGCCCCCCGCAGACCGCATAGAGCATCTGAACCTTCCGGGGGTTGATGCCGCGCGCATAGGCCGCCTTGGGGTTTTCGCCCACGGCCCTGAGCTTCAGGCCGGGCGAGGTCCGGTAGACGTACCACCAGCCGATGCCGATCAGCATCATGCTGAAATAGACCGGCAGCGGATGGTTGAAGAGCACCGGCCCCAGAAAGGGGATCTGGTCCAGCCCCGGGACCGGCATAGCGGCCGTCTGGGGCCCCGGGAGGCGGGAATAGGCGTTGCCGAGGAAATACGCCAGATCGCGGGTCATCAGGGTGAGCACGAACCCCACCGCCACCTGGTTTTGGCGCAGAAAAATGCTGAACACGGCGACGGTACCCGCAACCGCCGCTCCCACCAAAGCGCCGGCGGCAAAACCTATCAGCAGGCTGTCCGCCCCGCGTGCGACGACGAAAGACGCCATGGCGGAGAGCAGGATGGAGCCGTCGAGAGACAGGTTGATCAGCCCGGATTTCTCGGTGATGGTCTCCCCCACGGCCGCCAGCACAATCGGCGCCGCGCCGGCGATCACGCCTGCAATGATCAGGGTCAGGTCCAATTCGGTCACATCCTATAAATCGTCCGAGATTTATTGACCGTCCCGTAATAGTAACGTCATGCCGGACGTGATAAGCCTGCCCCGCACCACGATACGGGGGCATCCAGAATGGGTTGAATTCACTGGATTCCGGCTAACAGCGTGCCGGAATGACGACGTAAAGACAATTATGAGACCGTTAATATCTGGAAATCTGGATGAACACCACGCAAAGGCCGTCATGCCGGACGTGATCCGGCATCCACTTTCGACCTGGATTCTGGCTTCCGCCAGAATGACTAATTGGGGCTCATTCAACTGCCAACGTAATAATAGTATTCATGCTGAGCCGGGTGCCGCGCGGCCCTCTGCCTGCGTCGAGCGCGCCTGCCGCCACCCGTGCATCCCGAGCGTCGCCAGCACCAGCGCGCCTTGAATGACCCCGCCGAGGGAGGAGTCCAGCTGGAGCATCATCGGCAACTGGATGCTCCCGACATTCAGGCAGGCGAAGAAAAGAGCCACCGGCGCCACCAGCCAGATGTTGTAGTTGGCCAGCATCACCACGAGCAGCGCGAGATAGCCGTAGTTGCTCGAAATGGCCGGAATGAGCCGGTGATAGACGCCTGTCACCTGGAGGTTTCCGGCCAGTCCGGCAAACCCGCCGGCAAACAGCATGGCCAGCACCATGAGCCGTGACGGTTTGAGGCCGTAGAGAAAGGCGGCGCCGGGATTGCGGCCGACCGCCTTCAAATCCAGGCCGATCCAGGTGGTGTGCAGGATCAGGCCGGTCGCTGCGAGAGCGGCCGCGACGAGGACGAGGGCGACCGGCGGTATCCGGAGCAGGGCCGGAGCGTTCAGCCAGAGTGCGGCGGGGAAGGTCTCCGTCCCGCTCATGGAAGCCACCCCGGGTTGTTTCCAGGGGCCGAAGATCAGCCACAACACGATGCCCTGCGCCACGAAGTTGAGCCCCAGCCCTGCAAAAATTTCGTTGACCCCGCCCTTGGTTTTCAGGAAGCCCGCGATCGCCGCCCAGATCGCCCCGCCCAGCGCGGCGGCCGCCAGGGAAATGGCGATGAACACCGCGCCCATGTCCGGGCTGTCGCTGCCGGCGCGCAGCGCCCAGGTCGTGAACACGGAGCCCATCATGACCTGGCCTTCCACCCCGATGTTCCACAGACCGATGCGGAAGGTGAACAGCAGCCCGCAGGCGCACAGGGTCAGAGGAATCCACACCTTGACCACATGCGCAAACTTGACCCAGGAGCCCAGCGACCCCTGGAAGAGATGATAATAGGCATCGAGCGGCGGCGCACCGGAGACGATCAGCAACAGGGAGGTAAATACCAGCACGGCCACGGCGGTCAGCAGGACGTCACGCACCGGCGGCCGGATGATGGGATGGACGGCTGGATCGTCTGAAGCCATGGCCTTACACTTTCCCGGCGATCGCGCTTCCCAGTTTCTGCACATCGGTGGCCGCCGCAGCCGCATCCAGGATGATTCGGCCGTTGAAAAAGACCAGCACCCGGTCGGCCACCATGAGGATCTCGTCCAGCTCCGGCGACGAGAACACGATGGCGGTTCCCCGCCGGCAGTAGGAATGCAGGTGCCGCCAGACCCAGTTCACCGACTCCAGGTCCAGCCCGCGGGTGGGGTTTTCCAGCAGAAGCAGGGCCGGATCGGGCGGCAAAAACGACAGCAGGAGCCGCTGCTGGTTGCCGCCGGAGAGCTCCTCGACCGGTGTCCGGGGGCGGCCCTTGATGCGGAACGATTCGATCCGGCGGCCGGCGTCTTCGGCGGCAGCCGGATAGGGCACCCGCAGGGTCCGCCGCTCTTGCAGCAGGGCCGCATGCTCGGTGATGGTCAGTTCCGGGATCAGGCCCTCCTCGAGACGCGCCGATGGCACGAAATACACTCCCCGCCGATTGAACGCATGGTAATCGTTTTCGGACAGAGACTGTCCGGACAGCCGGACAGATCCCGCCTGCAACGGTTTCAGCCCGGCCGCCACCCGCAGGAAAACCTCCTGGCCGCTGCCTTCGAGGCCGGCCAGACCAACCACTTCGCCCCGGCGGACCGCAACGCTGCAATCCACCAGCCCGGAACGACCGCCCGGGCTCGACACCCGGTCCAACGCCAGCACCTCATCGCCCGCCGGCTGCGCACAACGCATCGGCGGATGCGGCGGGGCGCCGAACATCATCCTTAACAGCTGCTCCGTGTCGAAAGGCTGTGCCATTTCACCGGCCACCCGTCCGAGGCGCAGGACGGTCACCCGGTCGCACAAGGCTTCCACATCCTCAAGCTTGTGGGATACCAGCAGCACGCTCTTGCCTTCCGCCGCCAGGCGCCGCAGGGCCGCATAGAGCACTTCTTTCTGGGTGGCGGATATCCCGGTGGTCGGCTCATCCAGAATCAACAACTGGACCCCCAGCGCCAGAAGCCGCAGCAGCTCCACCTGCTGGCGCTCGCCCACGGTCAGGCTGCTGGCGGGGGATTCGGGATTTAAACGGAAATGAAACGAATCGGCCAGTTCCAGAAAGCGCGTCTTGAAGGCTCTTCGGTCGAGAGCGATTGTCCCGGCCTGCCCCAGGATGAAGTTGTCGAGGACCGGGAGCTGGGGAAAATCCAGGGGATCCTGGTAAAGCATGCCGACGCCGAGGCCGGCGGCCTCGGCCGTCGTGCGGTAGTCGACGGGCTTTCCATCGACCCGGACCGAACCGGACGTCCGGGCGGTGAACCCCGCCAGGATCTTCATCAGCGTGCTCTTGCCGGCGCCGTTTTCGCCGAGGATCCCATGCAACTCCCCGGCCGCAACCGTCAAGCTGACCCCGTCGTTGGCTTTTACGGCGCCGTAGTGCTTGTGGATGTCAACCAGCTCGACCCGCATGGGCGCTTCCACTCCGATGGCTCTTTACAAAGCCATCACTTCTTGGCGCTGCTCGACCCGTCCATGCCTTGCAGAAGCTGCTCCATATGCCAGATCTGCTTGTCGCCGGCGGTCTCGCCGGCCTTCACGAACACCGTGCCGTCCTGGTAGTTCAGCGGCCCCTTGAACAGGTTGGCCGCCCCCGAGCCGAGATCCTTGACGAACTGGTCCAGCGCCGGCTTGACGCCGGCGGGCAGAGCCGCTCCGGGGACGAATCCCACGATGCTGGTATCGGGGTTGTTGATGTCCTTCCAGTCCGGGCCGAGCCACAGCCATTCCTGCTTCCAGGTCTTGCTCATGGCGGCCTTCACAAACGGAATGTACGCCGGACCCCAGTTGAAATAGGGCACGCCCAAACAGACATCCGGGGAGCCCTGACAGGCTCCAATGTAGTCATAGGGAACGCCCCAGACGTTCTTGCCTTCCTTTTTCTTCTGCCCGGCCACGGTGAGCGCCTCGGTGGTGTCGATCCCGGAGAGGACCACGTCATAGCCGGTGTTGAAAAAATTCTGGGCCACCTGGGTCGGATCGGAGGTCACCCCCGGAATGTTGAACCAGAATCCGATCCAGGTCACCTGAAATTTCAGGTCCTCGGGCTTCTTCTTGAGCACGGTCTCCCAGGCGTATTTGGCGCCCAGATACGCCGACGCCGCCAACCGGCGGGTTTCTTCGTTGATGAGCGGCCCCAGGTAGCCGATTTTGCCGGTCCGGGTGGTGAGAGCGGCCGCAAATCCCGCCATCATCTTGGTGTACTCCATCTTCCCCATCAGGTTGCTCAGGTTGGACGGGGCCTTTCCGGACAGCACGTCGTCGCCGGAAATATGCAGAAAGTACACGTCCGGGTGCTGGCGGGCGGCCTCGCGGGTGCCGTCCTTCATGTCGTCGGAGTTGGCGATGATCAGCCGGGCGCCCTTCTCGACCATGTCGTCGACCAGCTGCGGAATGGTGACGCCGGGCCGGTCCGCCGGGTTGACCTTGTCGATATAGATCATCTTGGCGCCGGGCACCTTCTTTTCGACGTATTTGCCGCCGTCGTAGTGAGCCTGGCTCCAGCCGTGGTCGTTGTATGGGCCGACCAGAAGCAGACCGAAGGTCAACGGCTGCTCGGCGGCGGCGCCCGACGGGAACGCCGTTGAGAACAGCGCCAGAAATGCCAGCAACAAGAAAGCCTTTTTCAGCATAATCGCCTCCCTGGGAAAAGATATGGGTTCGGTTCGACGCGGTGCAGTAGACGCGAAATATATCAAAGCCGATAGCAGGTCAAGAAGCGATATCGCCGGAAGCACGCATGGATTTGGGTTACGGATTGACGGATCCCGTTGGCAGAGGATAAATAATGGCAGGCACGGGCCTAACCAAATCTTAACCGTTTCCTAATACTCGGCTAAACGTCCGCATAAATAGTATTCTAGTCTACAAGCTCGATACTTCCGGAAGGATGATTTTATGACCAAGCATTTCCGCAGAGAACTGGACAACATCAAGAAGCGCATCCTCACCCTGAGTTCGCTGGTCGAGGAGCGGGTTCAGCTGGCGACCCGGGCCGTCGAGAACATCGACGCCGAGCTCGCCCGGGGCATCATCAAGGCCGACTACGAAATCGACGAGATGGAAGTGGAGATCGAGGAGGAGTGTCTCAAGGTGCTGGCCCTGCACCAGCCGGTGGCCGTCGATCTGCGCTTCATCATTGCCGTCATCAAGATCAACAGCGAACTGGAGCGCATCGGCGACCAGGCCGTGAACATCGCGCAGCGGGTCGAAATCATCGCCAAGCGCCCGAAGCCGCCCTTCATGTTCGATTATGCCGAAATGGGCCAAAAAGCCCAGCGGATGCTGAAAATGAGCCTGGATTCCCTGGTCAACCTGGATGTGGACATCGCCTACAAGGTGATCACCCTGGACGACGAGGTCGACCGCATCAAGAACGACGCCTACGACAAGATCAAGCAGGCGATCAAGGATCTGCCCGAGCGCGTGGGCTACTATATCAATCTGCTCTTGATTTCACGCCACCTCGAACGGCTGGCCGACCACGCCACCAACATCGCCGAAGAAGTGATCTACCTCGTAGAAGGCGAGATCTACCGCCACGTGGAGTGACACGGGATAGCATGGCTGCGGCAGCGGCATCTTGCGTATCTGCCCGCCGGAGCCATACGGAGAAAATCAGAAGCTCAGGGAGTTGATGAACGTGTTCTGAAAGTCGGGATGGGCTGAAAGGTCGAGTACCTGCACGGTTTGCGCGATGGTCCGTGCGCGTTCGAAACAGCTCTCGTCCAGGAGCGCCAGCACGGCACCCGCTCCTGCCGCGTTGCCCACCACTTCAATATCATCGATCTTCATTTGGGGAAACATGCCGAGCCCCAGCGCATCCGCCCGGTTGATGTAACTTCCGAAAGCCCCCGCCATGAGAATCGTTCGCGGACGCTCCAGTCCGTTTTCCCGGCAAAGCAGGTCGATCCCGGCGCGTAGCGCGCCCTTGGCCAACTGGACGGCGCGCACGTCCGCCTGTGTGAACGTGATGGGATGGCGGTTGAAGGCCTGGCCGGCCGGCACGATTTCAAACTCGAGGATATGGTTTTCGCCCGGCCGCAAGCCGGCCGCGCCGAAATCCTTGTTGTAGCTGCCGCTCTTGGAAATGACTCCTGCCCTCAGCAGCTCGGCAACTACGCTGATCACGCCGGACCCGCAGATGCCGGCGGCCTTTTTTTTCTTTCCATCGGCGGCTTGAATGACGGTGTAGTCGAGACTTCTTTTTTCGGAGCGGAAGCGCACCGAGTCGATCGCGCCGGAGGTCGCCTGCATCCCGTGGCGGATGCAGGCCCCCTCGAAAGCCGGGCCGGTGGCACAGGATGTGGCCGCCAACCCCCGATCGGAAAGAAAGATAATCTCGCCGTTGGTCCCCACGTCCACCAGCATGGTCCCCGCGGGTCGCTGACCGAGATCCGCCGCCAGGGCGGCGCTGACGATGTCAGCCCCCAGGTACCCGCTGATGAGGGGCAATGTCCGCAGGCGCGCGGAGGCGTTCAGAGTCAGGCCGATGCTTCCCGCGGAGACGGTCCGGTCTTCAGAAAATTGGGGCGTGTACGGAAAAACTCCGATGGAGGAGGGATCCTCCCCGAGCAGCAGATGGATCATGGTGCTGTTGCCGACGGCGACCATTTCACCCACGGCCCGAGGGTCGACTCGGAAGCGGTGGCACAGGGCGGACATCGCCCATTCGATGGCGCTCACGGTCATTTTTTGAAGCCGCGGCAGCGCGCTCGGGTCCGTGCGCACGGCGTGGATGCGGCTGATGACGTCATCGCCGAAGATGGACTGCGGGTTGCGGGCGGAGGTCGAGCCCACGATGGATCGTTGCTTCCGATCGCACAAATAGGCCGCCAAGGTGGTGGTCCCGACATCGATGGCCAGGCCATAGCCGGCGGCATGGCTTTTGAAGACAGCCGGCGGCATGGCCTGCAGTTTCGACAAGAGCACCGGCAGGCCCTTCTGAACGACTTCCGCGGCCAGACGGCTTTCTGGAGGTATTTCGATGGCCGCCTCTCCGAGGACCTGAGCACAGCAGGCCAGCCGGTAGCCGGCGGCCAGCCGTTCCGGCCCTAATACCTCCCTTTCCGTCTCGGGTGCGTCGCTCAGTGCGCCCGGCTCGGAATGGACGACCCGAACCATGCACTTCCCGCAGCGCCACCGTCCGCCGCAATCGGAGCGCAGAAGATAGCCGGCGGCCGCGAGCGATTCCATGAGCGTGGCGCCCGCTCGGGCCTCGACGGCGTGATCCTCAAGCTTGATCCATATTTTCGCGATATCGGCCATGGCGATCGGCAGTAAGAAAGTACGCCTCACGAGAGGAATAAGCGATATATGACTTCGACTCGTTTTTCAACCGCCATTCAATTCAGGCAAGATCAAGCGCTGCGGGCCCTCCGCGGGGCAGCCCAGGTCCGCGGCCTGGCGCTGAAGGATCGGGAGGCGGGGTAGCGAGGGGCGACCGCTCGAACCCGGGCTGGCGCACCTTCTTGTCTCCGATCGGCGCCGCCGAATCTCTCCATGACGCGGTACTTATCCTTGTTTCCGAGCAGCCGCGTGATCGCACGCAGCAGCCCTTGATCTTCTTGGCATACGAAGGTGAATGCGTCGCCGGTTTCGCAGGCGCGGCCGGTGCGGCCGATGCGATGCGTATAAGCGTCCACCGTGTCCGGTATGTCATAGTTGATCACGTGTGATATCCCGCGCACATCGATCCCGCGGGCGGCCACGTCGGTGGCGACCAGAATTTTGTACCGGCCGCTGCGAAACCCATCCATAGCCTTCCGGCGGTTGCTCTGGCTGAGGTTGCCGTGCAGCGCAGCCGCCTCGTAGCCGGATTCCTCGAGCAGCCGCGCCAGGTTCTTGGAACGCCGTTTGGTGCGCGTGAAGACCAGCACCGCGCTGGTTGACGTGGTGTCCAGGATTTTCCTCAATAATGCGTCCTTCGAACTGGTCGCGACCGGATAAAAGGTATGCGCCACGCTGTCGGCCGGGGCCGTGTGCCCGATCTGCACCCGCACGGGGTCGCGCAGAATCTCGTCCGCCAGGCCCTTGATGTCGGGAGGCATGGTAGCCGAAAATAGAAGATTCTGGCGCGTCCGCGGCAGGAGCTTCACGATTTTTCGGATATCCGGCAGAAACCCCATGTCGAACATCTGATCGGCCTCGTCCAGGACGAGCACTTCGACGCGGGACAAATCGATCGTTCTTCGGCGGACATGGTCCAACAGGCGACCGGGGCAGGCCGCAACGATGTCCACCCCGCGGCGCAGGGTATCGAGCTGCGGCTGCATGCCGACGCCGCCGTAAATCGCGGCACTGCGTATGCGGGTGCTGCGCCCCATCTGGCCGATAGCCTTGTGGGTTTGTTCGGTCAGCTCCCGGGTGGGCGCCAGTATCAGTGCCCGAACCTTGCCCTGGGGCCCGGCCATCAGGCGGTGCAAAATAGGTAGTGCAAAGGCCGCGGTCTTGCCTGTGCCCGTTTGGGCCAACCCCATGACATCCCGGCCTTCCATGACCGGGGGGATGGCTTCACGTTGAATAGGGGTAGGGGTGGAAAAGCCAAGCGTTTTCACGCCGGCGGTGATGGTTGAATGCAAGTTGAACAGCTCAAAACTCATTGGTGTTTCTTCTTTCTGGTTGAATGGGTGAATAAAAAAAGCCCATTGGATTCGACAAAAATCCAAGGGCTTGTGACGACTGGATTTTTACCTGATGACTGCCAGCAACTAAAACTGTTGTTATTTATACGCGAAAGGATCCCGATTGTCAACCACGGTCAGGCCGGCGCTGAAATTGCCGATACTTGCCAAACGCCCCGGCGATGAATAATTGAACATTCATGGCGACACCCAAATCCATTCTATCGAGAGGTCAACATGAAGGTGTTCATCACAGGCGCAACGGGATACATCGGATTCAACGTGGCACTGGCCTACCGCCGCGCGGGTCACGAGGTATGGGGGCTGACCCGCAGCGCAGAAAAGGCTCGGATGCTGGCCCGGCACGAAGTCCGACCGGTGGTCGGGCGCATGCAGGAGACGGACGCCTGGCGGGATGCGGCCGGCGGCTGCGCCGTCTTGATCCATGCAGCGGTCGACTATCAGACGGATCCGTTCGCGCTCGACCGGCAGACGGTGGAGTTTCTCCTCTCTCTTGCCAAACGCGGGCCGCAGCCCAAGACCTTGATCTACACGAGCGGCGTGTGGGTCTACGGCGACACCCGCGGCCGGCTGGTCGACGAAACCACGCCGTTGAACCCGCCCAAAATGGTCGCCCAACGGCCGGCCATCGAAAAACTGGTGCTCCATGCGGATGATGTGCACGGGATCGTGATCCGTCCCGGCTGCGTGTACGGCTATCAAGGCGGGCTCACGGGCATGTGGTTTGCCGGCGCGGTCCAGGAAAAAAACGTCTCGGCCGTCGGCGACGGCGCCAACCGCTGGACCATGGTCCATGCCGACGACCTGGCGGATGGCTACCTGCGCGCGGGGGAAAGCGGGCTTTCCGGCGAAGTGTTCAACATCACGGACCGTTCGCGCTGGAGCGTCGCTGAAATGCTGCAGGCGGTGGCGCGCGCAACCGGCTACGCCGGCCGGGTTCAGTTCGTCCCGGTCGCCGACGCCACCAAGGGCATGGGCGATTTCGCCGAATGCCTGGCGCTGGACCAGCATGTGGACGCCCGCAAGGCCGTACGCCTGCTGGGCTGGCAGCCCAAACACGGCGGGTTCGTCGACGAGGTCGACACCTATTTCACATCCTGGGATGCGGCACGCTGACGCCGGGCCAACCATCAGAAATTATCAAACGTGGCCTGCCCGGGCGGCTTGAACGGTTTGTCCTCGCCCGGCGCCGCTTCGCGCTCCACCCGGTCGACCGACCGAAATCCGCGCGGCAGCTTCTTTCCCCGCCGGCCTCTTTCGGCCGTGTAGTCTTTAAGGGTTTCCGGCGTCAGCTTGAAGGTGCGCTTGCCGGACGTGATCACCAGGCAGTCCTGAGGGTCGAACACGACCAAGTGTTTCAGAACCTCCTCCCGCTCAGTCAGCTTCTTCCGGGGGATCTGGATGATCTTGTTGCCCTTGCCTTTGGGCAGGACCGGCAGCTCACGAAGCGCGATCACCAGAACATAGCCCGCACTGGTAAAAGCAGCCAGACAGCAGCGCTCGCGGTCGTCGACGGCCAGGGCCGGAAGGGCGTTCGCGCCGGCCGGGACCTTGAGCGCGGCTTTGCCTTTCTGGTTCTTGCTCTGGAGGTTGGCCAAGTCGGTCACGAATCCGTAGCCGAATTCGCTCGCCAGGACATACTGCTGGTTTTCCGAACCGATCGCGACCGAAACGAACCGCGCCCCGGGCGGAAGGGCAAAGCGCGCCGTGATCGGCTCGCCCTGGCCGCGGGCCGACGGCAGGCTGTGGGCCTCGAGCGAGTAGGTTCGGCCGACCGTATCCAGAAACACCGCAAACTGGTTCGACTTCCCCCGCGCCGCGCTCAGAAAAGAATCCCCGGGCTTATATGCCAGGCTCTCCGGGTCGATGTCGTGTCCCTTGGCGGCCCGGACCCAGCCGTTGGCGGACAACACGACCGTCACCGGGTCGGCCGGGGCCAGGTCCCGTTCCTTGATGGCCTGGGCCTCCTTGCGCTCGACGATGAGGGTCCGGCGCGGGTCGCCGAATTTTTTGGCATCGGCTTTCAGCTCCTGCTTGAGCAGGCGCTTGAGCTTGGCCTCCGACGAGAGCACCTCCTCGATGTCCTGTTTTTCGGCTTCGAGCTCAGTCTTTTCCTTCTTGAGTTTCAACTCTTCGAGCCGCGCCAGCTGCCGCAGGCGGATCTGTAGAATGGCATCGACCTGCACCGCGCTCAGCTTGAACCGCCGCATCAGTTCCTGCTCGGGGTCGTCGCTCTTGCGGATGATCCGGATGACCTCGTCCAGGTGCAGGTAGACAACCAGCAAACCCTCCAAAATGTGCAGCCGCTCGTTGATCTTCTCCAAACGATGGCTGAGCCGCTTCACCACGGTTTGCCTGCGGAAATCGAGCCACTGCCGCAGCAGTTCGACCAGCCCGAGCGTCTGGGGCCGGCGGTTCAGGCCGATGACGTTCAGGTTGAGCCGATAGGTCTTCTCGAGCTCGGTCGTCGCCAGCAGGTGGCTCATGAGGGCGTCCTTGTCCACCCGGTTGGAGCGGGGGATGATCCGCAGCCGGATGGGGTCCTCGTGGTCGGATTCGTCGCGGATGTCCGCGACCATCGGCAGCTTCTTGGCCTCCATCATTGCCGCGATCTGTTCGATCACCCGGGCGGTCGAGACCTGGTAGGGCAGGGCCGTGATGATGATGTCCCCGTTGTCGTGCTCATAGGAGGCGCGCATGCGGATGTTGCCGAGTCCCGTGCGGTAGGCCTCGATGATCTCCGCCCGGGGGTTGATGATCTCGGCGCCGGTCGGAAAATCAGGCCCCTGAACATAGGCGCAGACGTCCTCGATTCCCGCTTTGGGGTGATCGATCAGGTGGACGCAGGCGTCGACCACCTCGCCGATGTTATGGGGCAGGACGTCGGTCGTCATGCCGACGGCGATGCCCGTCGCCCCGTTGAGCAGGATGTTGGGAAGCCGGGCCGGCAGCGTGACGGGCTCCCGCAGGGTGCCGTCGAAGTTCGGAGCCCACTCGGTCGTCCCCATCTCGACTTCCGCCAACAGCATGTCGGCATAGGGCGAAAGGCGCGATTCGGTGTAGCGCATGGCCGCGAAATCCTTGGGGTTGTCGATCGAGCCCCAGTTGCCCTGGCCGTCGATGAGCGGGTATCGGTAGGAAAACGGCTGGGCCATGAGCACCATGGCCTCGTAGCAGGCGCTGTCGCCATGGGGGTGGTACTTGCCGAGGACGTCGCCGACGGTGCGGGCGGATTTTTTGTACTTGGCCGAAGCCCGCAGCCCGAGTTCGCTCATAGCGTAGACGATGCGGCGCTGCACGGGCTTGAGCCCGTCGCCGATGAACGGCAGCGCCCGGTCCATGATGACGTACATGGCATAGTTGAGATAGGCGGGACGCACGAATTCGGAAAGCGGCAGTTGCTCGACACTTTCCACCCGCAGCGCACTGGTGCGTACCATTGAACAGGTCTCCATTCCGATGGAGCTTTTTCTCCGGCGGACTGCCAGAGGAAAAACTATGAAGTTGATTTCAAAATCCCCCGCCCCCTTTGCCAAAGGGGGCGAAGATCAGTCAACGCAGCAGGATAGAAGTGGTTTCCGAACCTCGGATCACGGCCGCGAGCCAAGCGTAGGCCGGTTTGAAAGCGGAGCAACCTCGATAGGTTGTGAGCATTTCAAACCGGCCTGCAAGGCCGCCCTCGGCCGTCCCACGGAGTTAGGCACCACTGCTACAGCAGTTCCGCCTCCGCGCGGTCGCCCTCCTCCTCCAGCCAGCGCTTGCGATCCTTGACCCGCTTCTTGGACAGCAGCATGTCCACCACCTCCCGCGTGCCGCCCTGCTTGGGAAGGGTCAACCGGACCAGCCGGCGGGTTTCGGGGTGCATGGTGGTCTCGCGCAGCTGCAGGGGGTTCATCTCGCCGAGGCCTTTGAAACGCTGGACGTTGATCTTCCCTTTCTTGCCGTCGTCGTTGAGGCGCTTCAAAATAGCGTTTTTCTCCTGGTCGTCCAGGGCATAGAACACTTTGGACCCCAGGTCGATGCGGTAGAGCGGCGGCATGGCCACGCAGATCTTCCCGGCTTCCACCAGCGGGCGAAAATGCCGGAGGAACAGACCGCACAGGAGCGTGGCGATATGCAGGCCGTCCGAATCGGCATCGGCCAGAATGATGTTCTTGCCGTAGCGCAGGCCCGAAAGATCGCTCGAGCCCGGATCCACACCGATGGCGACCGCGATGTCATGGATTTCCCGGGACTGAAGGATCGTGTTGGCGTCCTCCTCCCAGGCGTTGAGGATCTTGCCCCGCAGGGGCAGCACGGCCTGCGTGTTCTTGTCGCGGGCCTGCTTGGCCGAGCCTCCAGCCGAATCGCCCTCCACCAGGAAAAGCTCGCTCTCCTCCGGGTTCTGCGAAATGCAGTCCGTGAGTTTTCCGGGAAGGGCCGGGCCGACGCCCACTTTGCGGCGCACCACCTTGGCGGCCTCCTTCAGCCGGCGGCGGGCGTTCTCGATGGCCATCTCGCAGAGCTTCTGCGCGGCTTCCGGGTTCTGGTTGAGCCAGTGCGAAAAGGCGTCCTGCACGACGCTGGCGATGAACGCCGTACACTCCCGGGAGGAAAGTCGCTCCTTGGTCTGCCCGGAGAACTGCAGGTCCGCCAGCTTGGCCGAGAGGATGTAGCTGCACCGCTCCCAGACATCTTCGGGGGTCAGTTTAACGCCCCGCGGGATGAAGCCTCGGAACTCGCCGAAATCGCGCAACGCGGCCAGCAGCCCTGAGCGGAAGCCGACCACGTGGGTTCCGCCCTGGGGGGTGGGGATCAGGTTCGCGTAGCTTTCGGCAATGCCGTCCCCGCCGTCGGGGAGCCAGATGACCGCCCAGCTGACGGACTCCTCCCGGCCCTCCACCTGACCGACGAACGGCGCTTCGGGGATGCGCTCGAAATTCTTGACGCTTTCCGCCAGATAGTCCTTCAGGCCGTCCTCGAAATACCAGCTGTCGCTCTGGCCGGAGGCCTCGTCCAGAAATGTGACCGTCAGCCGAGGACACAGCACCGCTTTGGCCCGCAGCGTATGCCGCAGCCGCCCCACCGAAATTTTCAGGGTTTCGAAATACTGAGCATCCGGCCAGAACCGGATCGTCGTGCCGGTGTCGGATTTCCTGCCCGTGCCGACGGTTTTCAGATCGGAGGCTTTCTTTCCGGCTTTGAAGACCATCTGGTAAACGAGGCCGTTGCGGCGGATCTCGACATCGAGTCGGGTCGAAAGCGCGTTGACCACCGACACCCCGACGCCGTGCAGGCCTCCCGAAAACTGATAGTTCTTGTGCCCGAATTTCGCGCCGGCATGCAGCCGGGTCATGATGACCTCGACCCCGGACACTTTCTCCTCCGGATGCTGGTCGACGGGCATGCCCCGTCCGTTGTCGATGACCTGCAGCGAGCCGTCCTTGAAAAGAGTGACCTCGATGCGGTCGGCGAAGCCGGCAATCGCTTCGTCCACGGCATTGTCGATGACCTCATGGGCCAGATGGTTCGGCCGGGTGGTGTCCGTGTACATGCCCGGCCGCCGTTTGACCGGATCGAGCCCTCTCAGCACCTCGAGGTCGGCGGCGTTGTAATGATTTGAATGGTTTTTCATCCTCTCAACCGGGTTGGATCAATATATTGATATGGCAAATCGATCAGAGCGTACTAATAGTGTTTCAATTTATCAGGATTTGGTGAAAAAGGCCAGCGTGGGTATTGGAGGCGGGATAAAATATAAGGATGAAGTATATGGCAGACTCCCAGAATGCCTGCCTCGCTTTGGGGATTTGAACGTCATGGTTTGGCTCAGTTTCGCGACGGCCCCCTGTTTTTCATCTCATGCTGGGCGTCGATGCTGTCGCAATGCCCATCCAAGGCGACGCAATAGTGCATGCAGCGGTTGCCGGCGGACGACATCTTGAAAAACCGGCAAGCCCTTTGATTGGTTATCAACGGTCCTGCACCGCATTTCGACATAAATCCGACGATGCAGCAGTTGACGGCGCCGCACGTTTCGGTCGTCTCGTTCAGGCATTCATAATGTGCGCTTTTGTTGCAGCATTCAAGGCTGTTCATGGACATAGAACTATGCAGCATGGCCGGTGATATGGTCCACGAAACTTCGGCCGCATTTTTCTAAGTTAATGGCAATCACCCGCCCTGTCAAAAGAGTAGCCGTTAGGAAGCGCTGATATCGAAGGGCCACGACCAAGACCGGGTCACGAATCAACGGCGGCTTTCATGCTCTCGAAATGCTCACCGCCAGACTTGAGGATAACCGCCTCGATGAGTTGCTGGGCGCTCAGTTTTCCGCCGGCCAGGGCCAGGTGCCCGGTACGGTCCAGTTCGGCGTCGGAGAGCCCGGCCACGTAGTCGACGAGGGCTGCGCCGTTCCGGCGCAGGAGCCCCAGAACCTCTTCCCGTGTGCACCCGGCATGCTGGCGGGCATGCTCGTTGGCCATCTCAACCAACTGGTCCATGGTGAACTCCGGCAGCTTCTCGCCTTTCACGATCATGCGGACCAGTCCGACCGCGTCGAAATGACCAGCGCCGATGTGGCGGGCGGTCACTCCCACCGGCCACTCCTCCTGCTCACACGCCTTTTTCCAATTATTTTCCGAGCAACCTTCGACAAAAGTGATGACATCTTGGCTGAACGCACCCAGACGTCGAGCCAGTTCCTTTCCTTTTTCACCCATGGATGGCCTCCCGATCGTGTCTGGTAAGCGGGTTAAAACTGATAATAGAACAAGATGCGTCCAAATCAAGCAGGTCCGGCCCGACGTCAAAGTGCTGGTTTCGAGCGGCTATGACTGCAATGGGAAAATGCCCGAAATTCTGAAGGGGGATGGCAACGGCTTCGTTCAGAAACCGTACAGCTCGAGCGAGCTGCAAGAGGCATTGAATCTGACGTGAAACGTCCCTGCCGAGAGCGGGCCTTAATCACGGACAGGGCCGCCTTCGGGAAGACACCCGGCACCATTCTCACCTCTTTGCAATCCTGCACAAAAAAGGCTTGGCAGCCGGATTGAATACCGCGACCTTCAACTTTATGCTGCGCGCGAGCTATCGCCCGATGACCGGTTCCCCAAAAAGGTTCTACGGCAACACAAGATGATACATCGGTTTTTCTAAATCATTATTTTCGATCGGACCGTACAGCTGCTTTAGAATCGTAAAGTAGTTTTGAAGAGATAATGCGTTTTGCTCTATCCACGCTTGCCCTTTCTTCGCATAATGCTCTTTCAATGTTGCCATGATTGGGGGCAGGAGAAGACTCGGCAGCTCATCAATTATCTGAGAGATGAAGTCGCATCCGATGAGATCGATAACATCTAAGGGGACTCCGGCCTTTTTGGCTGCAGACTCTATCAAGCTTTTCATTGGGTGACCTCTCGACATTGAAACCCGCTTGAACAGATCCAGCTGTACCGCGAATGGGCGCCGTTTAGATTGCGCGCTTGCCTGCCGTGGAGATAGCTGGATTTTTTTGCGCGGCTGGATCCTGTTTAGCACTTTTTGAAGCTCTGGTTTTCTTGGGAGGCGTTTTTACCGCATCCGCTTTTTCCTGCTGCACTGATTTTTCCCAATTCCGGCGCTGCTGGATGCGGTCTTGGAACTCCATAGATGTTTGCGCCTCTTCACCATTCGTCCACCGAATTAGCATTTCATCTTTTTCAATGGACATGACCGTAAATATCCCTTTTTCATTTTCATACTTCTCTCCGACCACAAATCCGAATTCCGTGGCTGAGTTCATCGTCCCTCCATTTACCCCTGGTGCAGGGCCAATTTTAAAGCCATGAAATGATCATCTGTTTACATGCAGCCGTTTCTTGACAGAGAATAATCGGCGGCTTTATGCCTTCCCAAGAACAGCAAGGCCATTTTTCATCATGTCTTTATCGTCAAAAAACAACTCTATCTTGTCCGCACCGGGCGAAGCATATAACTTTACAATCGCTTCAGCAATTTTGGTTGCATATTCCCGGTTAGGAAAAAAATTATCCGAACGGAGAGTGGTTACCAAATCAGCGATCCCCGCAGAAATTGAATTGGCAATGGTCACGCGATCGTATGTCTCTTCGCACAAAAGGCTGAAGTTTTTTTCTTCAAGCATCGACGACTCAATCGGGTTCAGATGTTTGTCGATGACGGCAAGCTCTCTGATATTCAGGTGAGTCCCCGAACCATTCAGGGATATCAAAAATTTTTGGCGCATGCGTTCCTCCTATTTAGACCCATTTTATTCCCAGACTATAGGAATAAGGCGAACCCAGTCTGCACAACACCTTGCGCCATTGGATCACAGCCGGGAAAGCAAAAGGCTCGGCATTAAGCTCTCGGTTTTCAAGAATCACCTGGAATTTTGAACCAGGTCGAGGCGCGTAATTCGATTCGATATACATTCTGCTTTTGCCGCATCGGTACATGGATGCCGGATACTGGTACCCGGTTCGGCCGTCTTTTATGGTAACGAGAGAGCCGTGCTTGGTGCGCATGACGATCCTTTAAAAAAAGCGCTACCCGAGATCGATTATACTCCTCAAGAAAAAGTGGAACCATTGAAGAGAACCAACGCCCGATGAAGAGAAAGAGAGGACAGGGCGCCCCCTGTGGTGACAAAGGAGGCGCCGACTTCAGGGTGGAAATCTAGAGCGCTTTTACGTTCGCTGCGGACTTTCCCTTGGGCCCGTCTTGAACATCAAAGCTGACCGCTTGACCTTCTTGAAGGCTTTTAAAGCCGCTATTTTGAATAGCACTGAAATGCACGAATACGTCGCTTCCGTTTTCGGCTTCGATAAAACCGAAGCCTTTGCGCTCATTGAACCATTTAACTTTTCCCTCCATCGTTGCTCTGATCCTCCTTTCGTAGATTTTCTAAAGGTGGATTAGGACGATGAAATAAAAAAACCACCGCACTTTGAAGAGTGTGGTGGTTAAGCCCTACACCGCAAAATGTTTTTAAATCCCACCTTGGTGGCAATCGATTCCCGCAGGGGATTTTTCGATGCCGGTGACTTACAAAGTACGCCCATCCTATTCTCATGTCAACATGAATCAGAGGAATGTCAAATTTAGTCCCAACCATCGTTATGATTCACGCGCGCGAGTAAGTGATGCTATCGCTGTGGAGCTCTTCGATCATTTCATCGGTCAGGGATGGTCGAACCTTCGGCATGATCTGCCGAAAGGTATCTACCGTCACCTGATAATTCTGCCCGGTCTCATACTCCTGCTCGAAAGCGTACTGGGCCACCTGGTGGAACAGGTATTCAATGTCGGCAGGAGTATACCGGGATGTCATCTCGACGATTTGGGTCAGGTCGATCTCTCCCGAATTGAGCTTGGACAGATAGTGCTCCAGGATGGTCCTCCTTCCGGACGCGTCCAGCTCGCCGACCGGTATGATGCAATCGAACCTTCCCGGACGCAGCAACGCGGCATCCAGCTTCCGAATATAATTGGTGGCGCAGACCAACAAGATATTGTTCGGGTTGTTCTTGAGCAGGGGGACTTGCTTGAGGAATTCGTTGGTGATGGACTTGTCCACCCGGCTGCCCTCATCCCGGCTGCCGGCGATCTCTTCAAACTCATCTATAAAGATGACGGCATCATCAAGGGTTCGCGACCTTTCCATCATGCCGCGCAGATTGGCCCCGATCTTCTCAACGCCATCCGCCATGAGCATGCTGGGCGCGATCTCGATGTACCACCAGGACAGAATTCCGGCGATGGCCTTGACGAAGTGGGTCTTCCCGGTGCCGGGAGGCCCGAAAAAGATGATGGTCTTCGGAGGCACGACGCCATGTTTGTCGGATAGGCTTTTTTCCGTGAGGGGCAGGATGATTTTCCGTTGAATCAACTTCTTGGGAGGCTGCGAATCGGAGATGGTGTCCCACACCTCCCGGCTGATTGTCTGAGCCCCCATTTCGGCCAGAATGTCCTTCCGTTGGTAGGTCATGAACTCCTTGTGGGCCTGCTCCATATTGTCGATGTAATCGATGCATGCGGTCCGCAGTCCCACATCCCGGCGCAATTTTTCGGACAACAGCCACTTGTGCTGCAAGATTTTGGGCCATAACTCGCCAGCAATTTCCGGACTGAATTTTTCCCCTGATATCTCAAAGATCTTGCCGGCACACGCCTCCGGCGACATTTCCTGCAGGGGTTGATCGGTCACGATTCACCTCCGAAGAAGGACGACGTTTTCTGACGACTTGAGTGGATCCGGTCCTTCACACGCCGCTGAACGCAGCGAATCCTCCGTCCACGGCGACCACGGTACCGGTGACGAATTCGGCGCCGGGGGACAGGAGCCAGAAGAGCGTGCCCAAAAGATCATCCGGATTTCCGAAGCGCCGCATGGGGGTGTGGTCGATGATGGATCGGCCGCGCGGCGTGAGATCGCCGGTCTTCTCGTCGAACAGCAGAAAGTGGTTTTGCCGGGTATGAAAGAACCCGGGCGCGATGGCGTTGACCCGGATCCCGGGCGAGCATTCCTGCGCCATGTGGACCGCCAGCCACTGCGTGAAGTTGCCGACGGCCGCCTTGGCGGCGCTGTAGGCAACCGTGCGGGTCAGCGGCCGGAAGCCGGCCATGGAGGCGATGTTGATGATGTTCCCTTCCCCGGCCTCCGCCATCAGCCGGCCGAACACCTGGCAGGGGACGATGGTGCCCAGCAGGTTGAGGTCCACGACCTGCTTCAGAGCCTCTTCGGGCAGGTCGAAAAAGCGCTGGCTGGGATTGGTCGTCGCCCCGGGAGCGTTTCCGCCGGCCGCGTTGATCAGGGCATGCACGCGGCCGAGCTGGGTCTGGATCTCTCCGGCAGCCTGGAGAACCGATTCCTTTGACAGAACGTCCGCCCGGACGAGAATCGCGCGGCCGGGACCTTGTTCCAGGCGCTTTTTCACCGCACCCGCCCGCGACGGGTCCCGCGCCAGGATGGCCACGTCCGCGCCTGAACGGACGAGCGCAGCGGCCATCTCCGAACCCAGCACACCGGTGCCGCCCGTCACGACGATCGTGGTCCCGCTGAAATTATGGGATTTGATGAGCTGTTCGATATCCATTTTTGTCCCTCGCCTCACATTTCCATTTCTTGTTGCAACCGGGCGACCTCATCGAAGGCGCCGGTCAAGGATCGATAAAGCTCGGTATAGAGCGGGTAGATGCGATCATATGCGGCCGCATGCTCCGGAACCGGTCGCTGGACCCGGCTGAATTGCACCCAGTTCCGGACCTCGTTGAAGGAAGCAGCGCCGCCCATGGATAGAAACGGCCAGAAGGCGGCCGCCAGGGCGGAGGTTTCCCCCCATTCCGGCACGGAGAGCTCGCGGCCCAGCGTGTCGGCCATGACCTGCAGCCACAACTCGGATTGGGTGAAGCCGCCCGAGGCGACAATCTGCCTCACGTCGAGACCCACCTCCGTCAACACCGCCAACAGGCTTTTGAAGCGAAACGCCATCCCCTCCAGCAGCGCCCGCGCCAGATGGCGCGCTTCGTGGGCGAGCGACATCCCGAAGAAGACCGCCCGGGCATTCAGGTTCCAGTTGGGGCTGCGTTCACCCGCAAAAAACGGGAGACAGACCAGCCCCCCGGACCCGACGGGCGCACGGCCGGCGAGCGCGAGAACGTCTTCGAACGTCAGCGGCTGCCTGACATGGGCTTGATTCAGACAGTCCCGCAGCCAGGACAGGGCTACACCGCCGTTGTTGATCGCGCCCCCCACCAGCCAGTGCGCCGCATCGATGGCATAGCACCAGCTGCGGGCCTTCGGGTCCAATACCGGTTGGGGCGCCACCACCCGGAGCGCGCCGCTGGTGCCGATCATTAAGGTAGCCTGGTTGGGCGCTACGGCGCCGGCCCCGATGCTCGAATTCACCGCATCCGAGGAGCCCGTCACGACCGGCGTGCCGGCGGGAATCCCCATCCGGGCGGCAACCTCCGCCGAGAGCCTGCCCAGAAGGGCGGCCGGTGCAGCCAGGGGCGAAAGTTGGTCCGGGCGAATGCCGGCCTGGTTGAGGGCCGAATCGCTCCACTGGAGGGTATAGGTGTTCAGGAAACCCGACCCGGCGGCCAGCGAATAGTCGACCTGCCAGGTGCCGGTCAAACGGAAGCCGACATACTCCTTTGCGGAAACGTAGCGCCTGGCTTTTTGAAATACCTCCGGCCGGTTTTCACGCAGCCACATGACCTTGTACAGCGGATACATCCCGTGCGGGGGGCAGCCGGTCTCCGGATAGAGGCGTTTGCCGGCCTCGGTTGCGGCGACCGCCTCGGCCTGCTTCACCGCCCGCCCGTCCGCCCATGTGATGACGCCCGTCAGGGGCCGATCCCGGTCATCCATAGCCATCACGCTGTGCAGGGCGCCGCCGATGCTCATGCCGCCGCAGCGCTCCGGTCTTGCGCCGGACCGCTCCACCGCCTGGCGCACGGAGGCAATCGCCGCCTTGAGCAAATCCTGCGGGTCCTGTTCCTGCCAGCGCACCTGGGCCTCGGCGCCCGAATACTCGCCCGCTCCGAAGCCGAGGACCTTGCCGTTCTCGTCCACCGCGGCCGCTTTGCAGCTGCCGGTCCCAAGGTCAATGCCGAGAAACCATGATGAATTCATCATTGGACATTCACGCCCGTGTAGACATCGGGGTTGACGACATGCGCCGGCCTTTCTTCGCGCAGGACCGCGAGACAGGCATCGAGCGCCATCCGGCCCATGGCGTTGACGGCCTCGTCCGTATGAGCGCCGGTGTGGGGCGTGGCAATCACCTGCGGCAATTGGAGCAACGGGTGATCGCTTTCCGGCGGCTCCTTTTGGAAACAGTCCAGTGCGGCGCCGGCCAGCCGGCCGCTTTCAAGGGATTGCCGAAGGGCCGTCTCGTCGATCAACTCCCCCCGGGCCGTGTTGACCAGGAAGGCGCCGGGCTTCATTTTGTGAAGGAACGAGTCGTTCACCATGCCGGCAGTCGCCGGCGTGACGGCCGCGTGCAGGCAGACGAAATCGGAGGCCGGAAGAAGCTGATCGAGAGGCACAGAACCGGCCCCGCAGTCGGAAACCGCTTCCGGGCTCACGTAGGGGTCCGCGACAAGAACCCGGCACCCGAAAACCGCGAGCCTTCGCGCCGTTTCACGACCAATGGAGCCGAACCCCACCAGGCCCACGGTTTTGCGCATCAGGCCCACCCCCGAGATGCGCGGCCACTGCCCGCTGCGGACGGCCTGGTTCGAAGGGCAAATCCGCCGGCCCAGCGCCAGCATCAACCCGATCGTCAGCTCGGCCACGGCCGCCGAGTTCGCGCCCGGCGTGTTGGCGACCACAATCCCGCGTCGGGTCGCCGCCGCCACGTCCACCCGGTCGAAGCCGACTCCATAGCGCGCGATCACCTTCAGCCGGTCGGCCGCTGCGACGACGGAGGCATCGATCTCATCCAGCCCGGCGATCCAGCCGTCGATGCCTTTGACCAAGCGTGTCAGCTCCGGAGCGGTGAGCGGGCGTTTCACCGGGCTGTAACGGACTTCGCCGACCGCCTGCTCAAGCCGGGATCTCAGCGATGGGTCCTGCATCCCGAACGTCGTGGGCGTCACCAGCACCCGGCAGGTGCGAAGGTCCATCCCCATGGTTTCACCCCAGCTCGATGCCGAAGTAGGCCACGGCGTTGCGAAAGCAGATGTCTTGGACCATGCCGCCGAGCAGCTCCATGTCGCCGGGCAGTTCGCCGTTCTCCACGTCGTTTCCGAGCAGGTTGCACAGCACCCGCCGGAAATACTCGTGCCGCGGGTAGGACAGGAAACTGCGCGAGTCGGTCAGCATGCCCACGAACCGGCTCAACAACCCCAGGTTGGAGAGGGCGTTGATCTGCTTTTCGATGCCGTCCTTCTGGTCGTTGAACCACCACGCCGATCCGAACTGCATCTTACCGGGGAGGCTCCCGTCCTGGAAGCAGCCGACCGCCGCGGCGACCGCTTCGTTGTCGCGCGAGTTCATCACATAGAGGATGGTTTTGGCCAACCGTCCTTCCCGATCCAATCGGTCCAGGAACCGGGCGAGCGCCCGGGCGATCTCCCAGTCCCCGATCGTGTCGTAGCCGGTGTCGGCCCCCAGGGCCGCCATGGCCCTGCTGTTGATGTTCCGCAAGGCGCCGAAGTGAAACTGCTGGGTCCAACCCTTCTCGGCATCCATCCGCGCCAGTTCAAGCGTCACGGCCGATTTGAATTTCAACGCTTCGATCGGCGTCGGCTTTTTTCCCTGCCGCGCCTTTTGGAAAGCATTATTCACGTCCTTCGCCGTAAAGTCTGCGGCGAAAGGCTGCTCGATTCCGTGGTCGGACAGCCGGCAGCCGGTCGCATGGAAGAAATCGTGCCGCTGGCGGATCGCCTCCAGAAACGAATCGAAATTTTTAACCTCGATCCCGGCGGATGCCTCCAACCGCCCGACCCATTGGTTGAAATCGCTCGGGGATTCCACGCCCAATGCCTTGTCCGGCCGGAAGGCGGGGAGAATTTTGACGGTGAATCCGCTTTCGGCTTTCAGCGCGAGGTGGTGTTCGAGGTTGTCGGTGGGGTCGTCGGTGGTGCACACCACGCGGACGTTCATGCGCTCCAGGATGCGGCGCGTACTGAAATCGCTCGTCCGCAGCATGGCCGAACATTTCGTGTAGATCGCTTCGGCGGTTTCGGGATTCAGCGGTTTCTCCGAAATTCCGAAGTAGCGTTTCAGCTCCAGATGGGTCCAATGATAAAGCGGGTTGCGCAGGGTCTTGGGCACGGTGGCGGCCCAGGCCTGGAACTTTTCGAAATCATCCGCATCCCCGGTGATCAGCCGCTCGGGGACGCCGTTGGCCCGCATGGCCCGCCACTTGTAGTGATCGCCTCCCAGCCAGATGTCGGCGAGGTTCTCGAAGGTCTTGTTCGCGGCGATTTCCGCCACCGGCAGATGGCAATGGTAGTCGAAGATGGGCATGTTTTCGGCGAAGTCGTGGTAGAGCGTACGGGCGGTCCGGGTTTGCAGCAGAAAATCTTCGGTGAGGAAAGACGGCATGGCTCACTCCTTCGGCAAGGGGCTTTCCAGGCGATGGAGGATCTCGCCGGCGTGGTCCACGAACAGGACCCCCTGGTCCTCCCGGTTCATGTAATCCGCCAGCCGGATTCCGCGCGGGTCCATATAGCCGACGTTGATCCGGCGGCAGACGTCTTCGGGGATCGATGTCGCCAGCACCAGGTTCACCTCGGGCCGCTCGACACCGTCCGTGTACGTCCCGGTTCCGCGGACGTGGGTGAGGTGGGCCAGCACGCCCCGCGGAACATCCTTGAGTCGGTCCATATGGGCCAGCAGGTATTCGCGGATGTGGTAGCCGACGGACTCGATGTAGCGGCCCCAGGTCCGGGACACCTCATGGATGTGCGGGGCATAGATGATCAGGGTCCCCTGGTCGGCCACGACCTGCTCGAGCTTGTACATCACCTTGCCGGCGGTCCAGATTTCATCGTACATGGCAGGGGCGGCGCCCAGCACCAGTCGGAACGGCCGCCGTTTCGTCACGACGTGAATCCGTGCGGACAAGTCGGCTGCCCGCGACCAGGCCTCGCGCGTGTCCCCCGCATACAGGCCGCACAACCCCGCAGCGTGGTTGACCACCATGGCCAGGCAGTGAACGGGCACGTCGACCATTTCCAGCGCCCGGTCGATCAACCGGCGAACCGGCGTGTCTTTGATTCCGATGATCCGCTTGCAGCTGATGACCGCTCCGAGCCAGTGGAAGAAATGCAGGAACTCTCCTCCGGATATGCCGGGGAAAAGGTACTTGGCCCCACCCGAGTAACCCACAACCTCGTGCGGGAACACCGGCCCGGCGATGAGCACCAGATCGTAGTCGAAGATGCGACGGTTGATCTCGATCGGCAGCGCTTCGCTGAGCCGCCCGCCGGAAATAGCTTCGACCTCGGCAGCCGGCAGCAGGCCGATCCGCCGAAAGGTGTCCGGCCGGTCCCATTCGTGATTGTAAAAGGCCGAGCGGGGAAATTCCGACCGGGGGTTCGATATGCCGTAAAGCGCCTGGATCCCCTCGAGCGGCAGAGGCGTGTGCGTGCCGAGCGCCACCATGAAGTCGAGGCGCGCGCAGCGCTCGCCGATCGTCCGGCGGATGGCCCGCACCATCATCGGCAGCGGGCAGGTGCGGGTGGCGTCCGGCGTGAGCACGAGGACGCGCTTGTTTTCATACAACCCGGAAGGAGTGCCCTCCCGGATGATGGCTTCGACATCATTTTCCGCCAGCACCGCATCCGGACTGCCTTTGCCGATGGTCATTGAATGGTCCTCTCCGGGGCCGAGCCCTGGTCAGCTCAACAGCGACAGATGCCGGTCGAAATGGGCCTCGACGATTCGGGTGTATTCCTCCGCGTGCCGCCGCAAGGATTCGAAAAAACGGGCCCGGAAGCGGGTCTCGTTCAACACCGACCCATAGGTGACGTGCAGCACCTCCCGCGTGTGAAACTCGTCCAGCAGGACCGGCAGCTGTTCATCGGCCAGCGCCGCGGCATCCGGCATGCGCGCGGTTTCCGCCGAAACATGGTAGGAGGCCCGATCCGCCGGGTAGCGTTCCACGGCGAACCGGTGAATCGCCCGGAACAGCCGCGGGTTGCATTGCCCGATTGCCCGCAGGGCTTCGAGGTAGCTGGTCCCGGCTGTTTTGAGGTGAACCAGATTCCCGGCCTGCCGGACGGCAATGGGATAAATGCTGAACTTGTCGGACCCCGAATGCAGGCTCAGTTTGTAGGGGCCGTAGGTCTTGGCGACCGCCGCATGCCCGGCGAAGCTTTTTTCAAATTCAGCCAGGTCGCCGATGTAATCGACGCCTTTTTCGAACGAACCGACATACCGGGGGGCCAGGCTCACCCATTTGACCTTCAGCCGCCTCAGCTCGCTGGCGATGTAGACGTGCTCGGCGAGCGTGGTCGGGCTGTCGGTTTCATCGACGCTCATCTCGAACTCAAACGGTCTTCCGGCAGCGACCTGCTCCAGGTGGCGGTACATGCGCACCGTGTGGGCCACGGCCCTGCCGTATTTGGCTGCGGCCCGTCCGATGTCTTCCGGATTGAAAGCGGCTTTGAATGTCCCCAGGTCGATGGGCTTCCTCGCCAGCGCCTGCTGCAGGTCCGAAGAAGTGGTTTCCAGCTCATCCCAGGGCAACGCCTGGAGCTTTTGTCCGAGGAGGCGCACCGGCGCCCGCGACGCTTCGTTGTCGACATACTCCCCGGGGTCGATGGTAAAAAACGAGTACCCGGCATCTGCGAAAGCCGCGACGTGTTCGGCCGTCTTGAGGTGATCCGCATCCGCCCCGAAGCCGTCGATCCATCCTTCCTGGAAAGCGCCCCACATGGCATCGTCCAGCACGTCCCGGGGCGAACGGCCCGTGCGTTCGTTCTCGCGCACCGACTGCTGGGCGAAAATGGGCGCCAACTGCGTCTTGCGAACCGAGCGGACATGGCCCGGCGTGGCCATGCCCAGCCGGTCGCCGAACCCCGCC
The DNA here is from genome assembly GCA_030834695.1 of Desulfobacterales bacterium. Taxonomy (GTDB): domain Bacteria; phylum Desulfobacterota; class Desulfobacteria; order Desulfobacterales; family SpSt-501; genus SpSt-501. The sequence continues at coordinate 44,047 of JAUQXK010000013.1, read as the reverse complement.
GATTTCTTCAGCCCGAGCGGGCGGGCATTCAAATGCGGAAGGATCGTCCGCAGCCAGGCGGCATTGCGCGCCGTCGTCTGGACGATCCGCATCCGGGCCCGAAATCCCTCCAGCAGAACGTGGTCTTCGGAACCCTTCAGCTCGTCGATCAGCCCGGGTACCGGCGAAACGACACCCAGCCGCTTTCCGCGTTCATGTGTGCACAGAAAGATCAACGAGCGCCTGACGGGGGTGATGGAACAGGGATGGACCTTCGCCCGACAGGCGCTGCCCAGTTCATCGGCCAGTCTTCTTCGTTTATCTTCGAACAGGGCCGCTGCCGGTTCCACGGCGTCGAAACACGTCTGCAGAAAATCTTTCATCCCGGTCTCCGAAATGGGGCGCTCCGGCGTCATACCAACAGATAAGCTTCGTTGGAAATTTTTATGCCATAAGCCCTAAGCTGTCAACTTTGATGGCTTCGCAAAAAGCCGTCACTCCGGCGGAAGCCGGCGTCTAGAAAATTTGTAACTGCTTGTAGATGTTTGATTCCGGCTTTCACCGGAATGGCAGAAAAGCAATTTCAGACTGTTTGCGAGCCATCAACTTTATCGATCCAAAAATTCCTCGCGGATCGGATTGAACGCGTCGACCAGGCGAACGTGCGGAGTAAGCGTCTGCACGGCATGCGGCACATCGGCGGGGACGGTGAACAGGTCGCCCGCGGACAGGCGTGTTTTTTCTGCGCCCATGACCAGGATGAGCTCACCCGCGGCCACGTAGGAAACCTGCTCGTGCGGATGCGAGTGCGGCGGGTCGGGGGCAGATGCCGGCCCGTCGTTAAAATCGACCACGACCGCCATGAGGTGATCCGTGTGGGCGAGGTAGCGCGAGCGGCCCGCGCTGATGGGGGTAACGGTTGCTTCGGAGAACTTCACGATTCCCATGGTCTATCCTCCTCCAGCCCTTACTTCACGAAGCTCGGCAGCCACATGGTGAAGGGTGGGTAGTAAGTGATCAAAAACAATACGATCATCATGGCCAGGAAGAAGGGCATCATGGCCTTCGTTCCGGCGTTCACGCTCACCTTGCCGATGGCGCAGCCCACGAAGAGGACCGTGCCGACCGGCGGCGTCAGCAGGCCCATGCCTGCATTGAAGATCAGGACGAGCCCGAACTGGATCGGGGACATGCCGAGCTTCACGCAGACGGGCAGCAGAATGGGGGTCAGGATGACGATCATCGGCGCCATGTCCATCGGCCCGCCCAGGATGAGCAGGAGAATGTTGATCATCAGCAGGATGACCCAGGGGGTGCGGGATATCTCCAGAAAGCCCTGCGTGATGATGTCCGGGAGGCGCAGAATCGTCATGGTGTATCCGAAGGCGGCCGAGGTGCCGATGAGAAAGAAGACCATCAGGACGGTACGGAAGGTCCGCACCAGGACCGGCCAGAGGTGCTTGGGCTTGAGCTCGCGGTAGCCGAAGAACCCGAGACAGAAAGAGTAGACCACCGCCAGGGCGCCGGCCTCGGTGGCGGTGGCGAGGCCGCCGATGATGGAGCCCAGGATGAAGAATGCCGGGGTCAGCGAGAGGAAGCCGTGGAAGATGATCGCAGGAATCCTCCGACGGTCGATCGGATCGCCCTTCGGGTAGTTGCGCCGGATGCTGATGATGACACCCACGATGCACAGCGTGAGGAGCAGCAGGAGCCCGGGCACGATCCCGGCCATGAAAAGCTTCCCGACGGAGAGGCCGCCCACGACTCCCGTGGCCACGATCGAGTAGAGGATGAGGTTGTGGCTCGGGGGGACCACCACGCCCTGGATGGCCGAGGAGATCGTAACGCCGACCGCGTACTCGGCCGAATAGCCCTTGTTCTTCATGACCGGGATCATGACCGATCCGATCGCGGAGGTGTCCGCGACGGCGGATCCGGACAAGTTTCCGAAGAACATGCAGGCCACCGAGTTGACGATCGAAAGGCCTCCGGGAAGCCGCCCGACAAAGACGTTGGCGAAGTCGACGATCCGGTTGGCAAGCCCTCCCGCCCCGAGGAGCTGCCCGGTCATGATGAAAAAGGGGATGGCCAGCAACGAAAACGCGTTGATGCCCTGCAGGGTCTGCTGCGCCACGACCACGATCGGCATCTGGAGATACCCGAGCGTCACCAGGGATGACAGCGCCAGGACGAGAGCCACCGGGAAGCGCAGGATGAGGAGAACGATGAAGCTGGCGCAGAGAATCCAGATGGCGACGGTGTTGTCAGGCATCCCGCTTGATCTCCTCTTCGATGGTGTGGTAGCGGCGTAGGTCCCTGCCGAGTAGCTGGAGAAGGGAGTAGGCGCATGTCAGGACACCCGTGATGGGCATGACGATGTACTGGATCATGTTCGGAAGCTGCGTTGCGGCGAGGATGGATCCCTGCATCATTATGGTGAAATCCCAGCCGTACACGATCAGGTAGACGCCGAAGAGGAAAGTGACTCCGTCGATGAGGCGATCGCTTTTCTCGAGGATATTCTTGGGCAGTTTATCGAAAAGGTCCATTCCCAAATGGAGCCGCTCGCGGAATCCGATGGCGATGCCCATGAAGGTAAACCAGGTCAAGCACAGGAGCGTAACCTCCTCGGACCAGACAAAGACGAACCCGAAAATCTTGCGGGTAACGACCGCCACAAAGACGATCAGGATCATGGCGACCAATAGGGTGATCGCGAAACCCTCGATGATCTGGTCGATCCTCAGAAAAAGCTTCTTTATGCCGCCTCTTTTATTGAACACGGGGGCTCTCCTTTAGGATAGAGGTCCGTTGAAGGCTGGCACCAAAGGAGCGGAGGCCCAGTGCGGGGCCCCGCTCCTCCTTCGGTGGAATTCCTCACTTTTTCGGTCGGACGGCATCAATGGACTTGATCGTTTCGGCATACTTCGGCGATTCATCGGCGACCAGTTGTTTGACCGCGTTCTTGTAAGGGGTGAAGTCGGTCACGGGTGTTACGGTAACGCCGCCGCCCTTGACTTGTTGAAGCGCCTCGATCTCATAGGCATCCCATTTCTGGCGCTGAAAGGCGACCGTCTCGACAGCGGCCTTGCGGATGGCTGCCTGCTGCTCTTTACCGAGCTTGTCCCAGACGATCTTGCTCATGAAGAGGACTTCGGGCAGACGCAGATGCTCGTCAAGAAGGTACCACTTGGCCACCTGATAGTGGTTGAACGAAATCAGGGAAGGCGCATTGTTCTCGGCGCCGTCGATGACGCCGGTCTGAATCGCGCTGAAAACCTGGCCAGCGGCCATGGGAACGGCTGAAGCGCCCATCGCCTCGACCACCTTGGGCAGGAGCGGATTGGGCATGACCCGGTATTTCTTGCCCTTGAGATCCTCGAATTTGGTGAGCGGATAGTTGGCGTAGAACGAGCGGGCGCCGCCATCATACCAGCAAAGGCCGATGAAGCCCGAAGGGGCGAGATCGGCCAGCATTTTCTGTCCGGCGTCGCCGTTCAGGAAGGCCCACATGTGGTCTTTTGAATCGAAAAGAAAGGGCAGAGCGAAGACATTGAGCTGGGCGTTGAAGGAACCGAGCGCCCCGGAGCTGACGCGGGCGATGGCGATGGCGCCGATCTTCACCTGCTCGATGACGACTTTCTCGTCGCCGGATATCTGCCCGCCGGGAAAGACGTCAACCTTGATTCCCCCCTTGGTGTAGAGTTCGACGAGGCGGGCGAACTCCTCGTCCGCCAGCTCGGTGGGGTATCCCTTGGGATGGATCTCGGAGAGCTTGAGGACCGTCTGGGCCTGAGCGGGAGAGCCGGTGCAGAACACGACGGCCATCGCACAGATGACCGACCACGCAACGACGTACCTGGAGTTTTTCATAAAGCTCCTTCCTTTCTGGGTGGCAACCATGTTGAATCGCACGTTCGTTCGGTTGAGAATTCGGCCGACCGCACCCGGGAAATCAGCGGGCCAGCCAGCCCCCGTCCACGGCCAGGGTGTGCCCCTGCACGTAATTCGACGCTTCGGAGGCCAGGAAAACGACGGCCCCCTTCAAGTCGTCCGGCTTCCCCCAACGGCCGGTGGGGATGCGCTCCAGGATCTGCCGGCTGCGGACCGGGTCGTCCTGAATGGCTTGCGTGTTGCGGGTCGCCATGTAGCCCGGTGCAATCGCATTGACGTTGATCCCGTGCGGGGCCCACTCGCAGGCGAGCAGCTTCGTCAACCCCATGACGCCGCTTTTGCTCGCGGTGTACGAAGGCACCAGAATGCCGCCCTGAAACGACAGCATCGAGGCGATGTTGATGATCTTGCCGCCGGTGCCCTGCTTGAGGAACTGCCGGGCGACGGCCTGTGACAGGAAGAACAGGGTCTTCAAATTGATGTCCATGACCGCGTCCCAGTCCTTCTCGCTGAAGTCGATGGACTTGTTGCGGCGGATGATCCCGGCGTTGTTGACCAGGATGTCGATATGGCCGTAGGCATCCACCACCTTCTGGACGATGTCGTTGACCGGTTGGATGCTGGAGAGATCGGCCTGGACGCCCACCCATTTTCTCCCCAGGCGCTCGAACCGCTCCACATGCTGCGGCAGATCCAGGTGATAAACCGCCGCGATGTCCGCACCGGCCTCTGCCAGCCCGATGGCCATGGCTTCTCCCAGACCGATCGTGCCGCCGGTGACGACGGCCACTTTCCCCTCCAAGCTGAAATGTTCGAGTGTCATGTGCGCGACCCCTTCGGCATCAGAGCTTATGTTTTCCAGTTTTCTCTCTAACCGGCCGTCCGCCGGATCAGAGGAATCATTTCCCGGATGACGTTGCGAATGGAATAAACAACCATGACCGCGCCGGCGATGGGCATGCAAGAGTAAAGAACGCTCTTGGGAATGGCAAAGACGTTGGTCACGTCCTGAGCCATGGCGGTCAACTTGAACGAGTAGGAAAAGAAAACCAGAGAGAAGACCAGCACCAGCACTTCGAGAACCAGCCGGTAGAAATGCCTCGCCCGGTCGCCCTTGATGACCCTGCCGCCGATCCAATCGCCCACGCTGAAATGCTCACGGGTGATCCACAGGGCCGCCGCCCCGTAGAAAACCAGGTAGGCGTACAATAGCTCGATGATTTCATCGAACCAGTGCAGGGAGGCCACCGGGAAAAACCGCACGAAGACATTGGCGGACACCAGGATCGTCAGTGCGACGAAACAGGCCATCGTCATTGCCTTGAGCGCCTGCAGGATGACCTTGTCCATCCATTTGAGAAAAACCATATCGTTCTCCTGCCGTCCGGCTAATTTAACAGATTCGGCAGAAAGGTCCCGATGGCCGGTATGTAGGCAATGACCAGCGTGACGATGAATATCCCCACCAGGTAAGGCCAAATCTCCTTCGACAATTCACCGAGGCTGACCTTGCTGAAGCTTGAAACCGCGAAAAGGCACATTCCCACCGGCGGTGTCAGGTTCCCGACCATGATCAAGAGCGTCATCACCACCCCGAAATTGACCAGGTCGATCCCGAATTTATGCGCCACCGGCGCGAAAATGGGGATGGTGATGATAAAGATGGCGTTGCCCTCCAGAAACAGCCCGAGAACCAGCACCACGGCAATGACCATGGTGACGATGCCGGCCGGCGTGGCGCTCATCGTGGTGAAGTTGTAAATGATCTGATCGGGGACGCGCTGGTGGATCGTGAACCAGCCGAAAAAACCGGCCGTGGCGATGATAAATAGAAGGCTGACGGTTTGGCGGATGGACGTCCAAAAAATCCGGGGCAAATCCGTGAAGCGGATGTCCCCGTAAAGAAACCCCAGGAACAGGGCATAGAGAGTGGCCACCACGGCGGCTTCCGTGGGGGTGAACACCCCGGTCAGGATCCCGCCGATGACGATGACGGGCGTCAACAGGGGCAAAAACGCTTCACGGACCGAAGCAGCCACCTCCGTGAAATCGGCGCGCGTTTCCTTCGGCAGCCCATAGCGGTTGGCCTGAAGCCCGACCGCCGCCATCATGGCCAGCGCCATCATGATCCCGGGGATAAAGCCCGCTAAGAACAGCTTGCTGACCGATACCCCGGTCAACGCCCCGTAGACGACGAACGGGATGCTGGGCGGAATCACCGGCCCGATGGTGGCGGCAGCCGCAACAATGGCTGCCGAGAACTTCGGTTTGAACCCGTTGTCCACCATGGCCTTGTGGAGGACCTGCCCCAGCCCGGCCGCATCGGCGATAGCGGAGCCGGACATCCCGGAGAAAATGACGTTTGCGATGATGCTGACCTGCCCCAATCCTCCCGGGAGATGACCGATGACCGCCTTGGCGAATCGGAAGATGCGGTTGGTAATGCCGCCGGTGTTCATGAGGTTGCCGGCCAGGATGAAAAAAGGCACCGCCAGCAGGGTGAAGCCGGTGGTGGAGGCATACATCCTCTGGGGCAGCATGGTCAGAAGCGATTCGTTGCCCAGTCCCACGAAAAACGCGATGGCCGTGAGGCCGATCGCCACGGCAATCGGCAGATCAATGATGATCAGCACCAACAAGACGGCAAAGATCAGCAGCGTCAGCATCGGTTCCCACCTGCATCCCGGTTGTTCCGATCGAATTCTCGAGGTCCGGCCCGCAGCTTATTTGGCCGCTTCCACCATCTTTACGAAAGCCGCGATGTTCTCCTCGCCGGCGATGGCATTCATCCGCTCATAGGCGGGTTTCATCAAGGCCTTGAATTTGGCCTTGTCCGGAAGGGTCACCTGCACGCCGGCCTGCTTCAGCTTCTCGATCTGGTCGGCTTCGGCGTCCCGCACGGCTTTGCGCATCCAGTTTCCGGCCTTGGCGCTCTCCTCCTTCATGATTTTCTGCTGCTCCGGGGTGAGCTTGTCCCAGACCTTTTTGCTGATCACATGGACCATCGTGTTGTAGTTGTGCCCGGTCATGGCCAGATGCTTCTGGGATTCATAGAGCTGGTTCGCATAAATCACCGCGACCGGGTTCTCCTGGCCGTCGACCACACCCTGCTTCAGCGCCATCTGAAGCTCGTTGAAATTGATCGTCGCCACCACGGCGCCCAGCGCCTCCATGGCTGCCTGGGTCGGCAGCTCCGGCGGGGTTCTCACTTTGAGGCCCTTGACGTCGTCGGGGGTGTTCACCGGCCGTTTGCTGTTGGTGAGGTTGCGGAACCCCCACTCCCAGTTGGAGAGAAACACCAGTCCGGCCTTGTCGAGATCGGCCGCGGCCCAGGCCAGGAAGGGGCCGTCCAGGACCTTGTCCGCATGGGTATAGTTCTCATACATGAACGGCAGCATCACGCAGTTGAACTTCTTGGAGTACTTGCCGAGCTGTCCCTGGGTGGGCAGGCTCATGTCCACGGCGCCCAGAATGTTCTGTTCGAGGACTTCCGGCGGCGAACCCAAGGCGTTGTTGGGGAAAATGGCGATCTTGATCTTTCCCTCCGTCCGCTTCTCGACCGCGTCGGCGAACATCTTGCTCGCGACGTTGCCTGGGTGGGATTCGGCGGCAAAATGTCCGAGCTTCATTTGGATGGGTTGGGCCTGAGCGAATGAAACGGCGATGACCGACATTATTAGAATAACCAACGCTTTTTTCATCCTACCCTCCTTTGGTGTGGGGTGAGCGCCTGCTCACATCTACTTCAAGGCCGTCATGGGTACGGCATCCATGTCCGTGAAGGTCTGGTTTTCACCGACCATCCCCCAGATGAACGTGTAGCTGCAGGTACCGGCGCCCGAGTGGATGGACCAACTCGGCGAGAGCACCGCTTCCTCGCTGCGCACCACGAGGTGCCGCGTCTCGGACGGCTCCCCCATGAAATGCATCACGATCTCGTCGGCGGGAATGTCAAAATAGAGATACGCCTCCATTCGGCGCTGATGGGTGTGCACCGGCATGGTGTTCCAGACGGACCCGGGCTCGAGCGTCGTCATCCCCATGACCAGCTGGCAGCTCTTGATCCCGTCCGGGTGGAAATATTTGCGGATGGCGCGGCGGTTGCTTTTCTCCGGGGAGCCCAAATGGACGGGCTCGGCATCGGCCGGCGTGATTTTGGCGGCCGGGTAGCCGGTGTGGGCCGGAGCGCAGTTGAAGTAGAATTTGGCGGGACGTTTGGGATCGGCGCTGGTGAAGGCCACATCGCGGGCGCCCATGCCGATGAAGAGCCCGTCTTTGGCCGCCAGCTCGAACCGGTTGCCGTCGACGGCCACGGCCCCGTCGCCGCCGATGTTGATGATGCCCATCTCCCGCCGCTCGAGCAGGCTGGCGGCGCCGATGACGGCCGGGTCCGCCTCAAGTCGGGTTTCCCGGATCGGACACACGCCGCCGACCATGAGCCGGTCGTAATAGGTGTAAATCATCTTGACCTCCCCGGGAACGAAGAGGTCTTGAATCAGGAAATGCTCCCGCAGTTCCGCCGTGTCCAGATACACGGCCTGATCGGGGTGAATGGCATGTCGGATTTCCATTTCACGTTCCTTTCTCAAGTGGCGTTGACCTGCCCGGCACCGGCCGTTATGCCCGAAATGGCAGCCGCATGTCGTTTGATGGCCTCGATATCCGCTTCGAGACCGCGTTCTTCGGCCAGATAGGCCGGAAACGTGATGCTGATGGCGCAGATGATGTCTTCGTGCGGACCGAACACCGGCGCGGCGATGCAGATGATGCCTCGGGTGATTTCTTCGGAATCCAAGGCGTAGCCCTGTTCGCGGACGCCCGCCAGCTGCTGCACCAGCCGGCGGGCGTCCGTCACGGTCTTGGGCGTAAAGGGTTTCATGGGCAGTGCGAGCACCCGCTTTCTCTCGGCCGCCGGGCCGTAGGCCAGCAGCACTTTGCCCAGGGCCGTGCAGTAAAGGGGGAAGGTCTTGCCGACTTCCGAAAAAAGCTTGATGCCGTAATCGTGGGATTCGATCTTGTCGGTGTAAATGCCGACATCGCCCTGCTTGATGCCCATGTTGCAGGTATGCTTGGTTTCCTGGTGCAGCTTGATCAGCTGAGGGTGCACATGGCTGCGAAGGTTGAAGTTGGCGATGACCCCCGCCCCTAAGGAAGCGAGTTTGAGCGTCGCCCGATACCGCTTGCTGTCGGGGCTGAAGGCCAGAACCCCTAATCCGGTCAGCTCGCCGAGAAGCCGATGAACGGTGGCCTTCGCGATTCCCGTCTCTTCCACGATCTCGGCGAACCGGACGCCGGTGTGCTGATGGGAGACCACGGTTTCGATCAACCGGATGATTCGCTCGGAAGAACTCATCGGGAGTGCCCCTTAAAGCCGGACAATAGTTCCATATACAGAACTTAGTTTTGTATTTTGAACTATTTTTGCCTTGGGCCAAGGCAAAAGTCAAGCCCTAAAAACGCCGGAGGCGAAGTGGAATGTGGTAAGCTCACAAGCTATTTGGGGATATTTCGGCGGGAGTCGGAGAAGTTGGGACAGCGGCTCGGGCACCACGCGCAAATACGCCGCACCGCCCATGGCCGTAACCGGGAAAACCTTGGCATATCGGCACCGGCCTCCCGGGCTGAGAATGGTTTGGATCCGGCATGCGGTTGATCTTAGTCGAAGTGCAGGCCGCCGTTTTGATCGATGATTTCCCCCGTAATAAATCCGGCCAATGGGTGCACGAGAAACCGCACCACATGGGCAACTTCATCGGGCTCGCAAAAGCGCTTCACGGGGATTTTTTCTATGACAGCCTTGCGCTGCTCCTCCGTGAGTTGGACGGTAATCATCGGGGTCTTGACGTAGGCGGGAGCGATGCCGTTGACGGTCACCCCGTAGGGCGCCAGCTCCGCGGCCAGGCTGAACGTGAGTGACATCAGGGCGCCCTTGGAAACCGAATAGGCCGTACCGGCGGTGATGCCGCCCGTTTTGGCCGCCAGCGAAGTGATGTTCACGATCCGGCCCCAGCGCTTGCGTTTCATGTCTTCCATTAAGGCGCGGGCCAGGTAGAAAGCACCGTCGAGGTTTACCGCCAGCACCCGCTTCCATTCGTCGGGGGCCGTCTGCACGGCCTTGTTGTTGGAGAGGATGCCGGCGTTGTTCACCAGGACATCGACGCAGCCCCAGGTCTCGCGGACCCGGTTTACGGCGGAATCTACCGCCGCGGGCTCGCTGATGTCACAGGCCACCGGGAGTGATTCTCCCTGCGGCAGGCTGCGGGAATAATCGTCTAGTTTCTCTTGGTCCAGGTCCACGAGCACGGCCCGAAAGCCGTCTTCAAGCAGCGTGTTCACAATCGCTTTTCCCAGGACCCCCAGCGCCCCGGTCACCAGGGCTGTTTTACCTTTTTGCATTGCGGTCACCTCGACAGGATCCGATGGAGTTGGTCGCCCAGCGCCCGGGCCTCCTCGGCCGTCGGCGTGGACGTCTGGATGAAAAGCCCCTTGCGCCCGAAGCAGTCAAGCAGCTTTTGCGAATAGGCGGCCAGGTCCACCTGGGCACCGGGTCCGTGGTCCCAGTCGTAGTGGCGCAGGCAGAGCACGGTTTTCCCCGCAGCGGCTTTCCGGACCGCCTCCCAGTCCGTCTGGGGGATGGTGAAGTCCAGACCCCGCAGGCCTTCGATCTCCATCATGGGCTCCACGACGTTCTTGACTTGCCCGCAGGAGTGCACGACCAGGCCGCCGATGGCCCGCGAAATCATGCTGTTATACTTCACGCCGAACTCACGGTAGAGCTTCGGCGACAGGATGGAAGCCGTGTCGTCGCTGATCCGCACGCCGACCTCGCGCGGGATGTGCCACATTTCGTGACTCATGCCGTGAAGGTTGCGGATGCGCGCCAGCTGCTCCTGCAGATAACCGATCGTCGCCTCCGTCACTTTCTCCAGCAGCACGTGCACTTCCCTGGGGTGGAGCATGGTGGCGGTGACGAAGGAGGTGTATTCCCAGATCAGGGAGGCCGTCACCAGGGGCGAGGGCACGTTCACCAGCCGCAGCGGCAGGTCGGAGTGGGACTGGAGATAATCGATCCGTTCCCAGGCCTGCTTGAACACGGGGTTCGTTTTCGGGTCGGGCACCTTCAGGGCGTGCACGTCCTGGACATTGTCGTCCCGGATCAGGGGCTTGATCCAGGGGTCGGCCTCGTCGTTCACCGTGTATTCGCAGCCGAAGGCCGAGGCGACGATGTTGATGCCCTGGTTGGGCTTGATGTTGGGCATGCCGTAGTCGTAGACGCCCTCGCGCTGCTTGTGGAAATCCACGTTCCAGGCGATCTCCGCCGCGTGGTCGGAGAAAAACTTCGTGGTCGCCATGTGGATGCCGCCGATCTCGATCAGGAAGGGCACTTCGTCGACATCCTGCAACTGCCAGTTTTTCGCGATGCGGTCTTTCTTTTCCTCGTTCGATAATATGCGGGTCGTCATATCTTGGTGCTCCTTTTAAAGGAGGACATTGGGCAGCCAGGTGACCAGGGCCGGAATGAAGGTCATCAGCACGAGCACGACTACCAGAGGAACCAGCGTCGGCATGCACGCCTTCACGACGTCTTCGAAACGAAGCCCCGAAACCTGTTGCATCACGAACAGAATCATCCCGAACGGCGGAGTCATGAGCCCGATCATGAGGTTCAGCACCATGACCACCCCGAAGTGCACCGGGTCGATGCCGACGGCCGAAAGAACCGGCATGAACACCGGGCCGAGGATGAGGATGGCCACGGTGGAGTCCAGGAAGCACCCGACGACGAGCAGGAAGAGGTTGATCAGGATCAGGATGACCCAGGGGTCCCGGCTGATGCTCACGAGCCACTCGGCCAGCTTCAGGGTCAGGCCCGTGCGCATGAGCACCCAACCGTAAAAGGCCGAAGCCGCCACGAGAAGGCCGATCATCGCGGTTTCCCGCGCGGTAGCGGTGAAGGCCGCCACCAGGTCCCTGAAACTGAGCTCGCGCAGCACGAATACGCCGACGATCAGCGCATACAAGGAGGCCACGGCGGCAGCTTCCGTCGGCGTGAAGATCCCCGACCAGATCCCGCCGAGCAGGATGACCGGTGCAATGAGCGGAACGACCGCTTCGGCAAAGGCCTTTTTAGCGACGGCCGCCGTGGGGAACGGCTGGCGCGGGTAGTTGTGCTTTTTGGCTTGAATCGCCACCCAGACCATAAGCGCGGCGGTCATAAGTAGGCCGGGGACGACGCCGCCCAGGAAGAGCCTGCCCACCGAAACCCCCGAGACAAAGGAAAACACCACCATGGGAATGCTGGGAGGGAAAATCGGGCCGATGATCGAAGAGGAGGCGGTGCAGGCCACGGCGAACTTGGACGGATAGCCGCTCTTGGTCATCGCCTCGTGCTCGATCTGCCCCAACCCGGCCGCGTCCACGACCGCCGCGCCGGACATCCCCGAAAAGATCAGGCTTCCCAGGATGTTGGCGTGACCGAGGCCGCCGGGCAGAAACCCGACCAGGGTGTCGGCAAAACGGAAGATCCGGATGGAGATGCCCGCGGTGTTCATGAGCTTGGCGGCCAGAATGAACAATGGGATGGCCAGGAGCACGTAGTTTTGCAGCGAAAATTGCATCTTCTGCGCCAAGATGGTGGGTTGAAATATCCCGCCGCCGAGCAGGGTCGCTCCCAACGCCGAAAGGCCCAGGGATAGGGCAACGGGTATCCCCATTATTAAAAAAACAACCAGGCCGAGGGTCAGCATGAGAATCATGGGGCACCTCCCCGCTCAGAAACGGCGGCTTTGCGCCGGAGGATATCGCCGTAGAGATTCATCAGAAGGTAGAAGATCATGATGAGCCCGCAAAGAAAAAGAACCAGGTACATGTAACCGATTTTCATCCATTCCACGGTGGGCAGTCCCACGTCCCAGTTCATCTGCATGTTCTCGAACGCCCCCACCGTGAAAATGATGAAAAAGGGCAGCATGAGCAGTTTGTTGACGACCCTCAGGACCTGACGGGTGCCCCGGCCCATGCGGTCTACCACCACCGTGATGGTGATATGCCCCTCGTCCCGCATGAGGGCCGCCGCTCCGATAAACCCAAGGAAAATGAGCAGGTACTGGGCGAGTTCTTCGGTCCAGGAAGCCGAAACCGCCACCACGACCCGGAAGATCACGCTGAGCAGGACGATCACGAACATGAACACCAGAACAACGGCATTGATGGCTTCAAGGGTTCTTTTCATCGCGACGTCCTCAGGAGGCAGGCGCCCCGCGCCCTGCAGGAGGGTTCGGGGCGCCTGTGCCGCATAGCGGGTGTGAGACTATTTAAGGGCGGCGGTGGTCTTTTCGTAGAAGGCGGGGTCCAGTTCCTCCTTCGCCATCTTATCGATGATCGGCTGGGCCAATTTCTTGAAGCCGGCCTTGTCGACCGTGATCAGGGTCATCCCGTTTTCTTGGAGTTTCTTGACGAACTGCGCATCGCCGTCCTTGGTAATGCTGTTGGCGAACGCCACGCCTTCCGCCATGGCCTTGGAGAGCAGGTCCTGGTCTTCCTTCTTCAGGGTGTTCCACCATTTGGCCGAGGATAGAATGCGGGCGGCCGAGTAAACGTGTTCGGTGGCGATCAGGTATTTCTGGGCTTCGTAGAATTTGTAATTCAGGATGGTTTCGGGCGGGTTCTCCTGGCCATCCACCACCCCGGTCTTTAGGGCCATGTAGACTTCGCCGAAAGCTATGGTGGAAGGCAGGGCACCGAAGCTCTCCCACACCTTGAACCAGGATTTTACCGAGGGCAGCCGCATTTTGAGGCCCTTCACCTCGGCTACGGAGTTGACCGGCCGGTTGGCGGTGAGGTAGCGCGCGCCGCGGAAGATAATGCCGTCGGTGCGCACCGCGCGCTGTTTCTCGATGATGGCGGACAGCTCCTTGCCGGGGCCGTTCCAGAACTTCCAGAAATCGTCCTGACTGCTGAACACGTATGGCACTTCGCAGATGAAGTACTTCGGAAAGAAGGTGGAGATGTCGTTGGTCCCCACCGCACCGTATTCGACGGAACCGGCCGACAGCATTTCAAACGTCGAGCGTTCGTCGCCCATGGCGTTCGAGGCGTGGATGAGGATTTCGATCCGGCCGCCGGACCGTTCGGCTACGAGCTGCTTGAACTTGTTCAGGCCCTTGTCCTGAGGCGAGTCGGGCGGAAAGGTGGAGGCCACGTTGGCGGTGATTTTTTGGGCGGATACCACCGTCGGCCCCATGATGCAAAGGCCGCACAACAGCACAATCATGAAAACGTAAATTCGCTTTGGCATAGTTCATCCTCCTTTGGGTTGTGGATTACGGTCAACTCGGAACTTGATTTCGCTGATCACTGTCTCTTCAATCGCTGAAATGGCCGGCGGGCATTTCAATCGGCTCGACCACGCCCTCGCCGGGTTTCAGGCAACGGTTTGGCTTCGGGCGGCGCGAATCGCGGCCACATACCGGCGGGCCCTCTCGGTGATGGCCTGCATGTCACCGGAGTGGATGGCCTTCTTGCTGACCAAGTCCCCGCCCGCGCCGACGAAGAGAACCCCCGCCTTGAAATAATCCGCGAGGGTCTCGAGGCTGACGCCGCCGGTGGGAGTCAGGGGAATTTGGGGAAGGGGCTCGTGCACCATGCGCAGATAGGCCGCGCCGCCCATGGCCTTGGCCGGGAAGACCTTGACCACATCGGCGCCGGCTTCCCAGGCCGAGAATATTTCGGTGGGAGTCAGGGCACCCGCGACGACGCAGACATCGCGGCGGTTGCAGGCCTCGATCACCTCGGCCTTGAAAACGGGCGAGACGACGAAAACGCTGCCGGCGTCGATGGCGCTCGCGCAAATCCCGGCGCTGGTCACGCTGCCGGCCCCCAGCGTGATCCGGTCGCCGAAATGGACGGAACAGCGCTGGATGGCCTGAATGGCCCCCGGTATGGTCATGGTGATTTCCGCCACGGGAATGCCGCCCTCCGCCAGCGCTTCCACAGCTCGCACGACGTTGTCGGCGGATTCCGCACGGACGACCGGCACCACGCCGATTCGGGTCAAGGTCGCTATTACCTTCTGTTTCTCCATGGCTTATTCCTCGCTTCTCCGCGGCGGCCAGCACCAGGGATAGACCCAGCATTGGGGAACATGGCCGGAGAGCGTTCGCACGGTTTTCAAGCAACTGCGGGCTTAAAGATTTTTCACCGCGCTGCCGACTGTGCCATAAGCACCTCGATCGCCTCCCGCCGCGGCACGGGAGTGACGCAGCCCAGGCCCGTGGTGGTGATGGCCGCCGCGGCATTCGCAAACCGCATGCACTCCACCACCGGCCGGCCTGCCAGATAGGCCGCCGCAAACGCACCGTCGAAGGTATCCCCTGCGCCGGACATGTCGATGGTGTCGACCTTGTACGCCGGGAGCCTGGTCAAGCCGTCGGCCGTAGCGAGCAGCGCGCCGTCGGCCCCCAGCTTGACGGCCACCACTTTCGGCCCCAGCCCAAGGTAGAACTTCGCGATGTCCTCCACTGCAGCCTGTCCGGTCAACTGGCGCGCATCGTCCAGACTGGGGAAGATCAGATCGGCTTGCCGGCAGGTTTCGTGGATGACGGCCCGTGCCCGGTCCAGCGGCCAGAGCTTGGGCCGGAAGTTGGGGTCGTAGGAAACCAGCCGGCCGGCCGCCCGGGCCAGCGCCATCGCGGCAAAGACCGTGTCGCAGGCGCTCGGGCTGATGGCCTGGCTGATGCCCGAGACGTGCAGCAACTTGGCGCTCGCGATGTAGTCCTTTGGGAGAAAGCCCGGCGTCATGCGGCTGGCCGCGGAACCGCGCCGGAAATAGGTGAAATAATGCTGCCCGCCCTTACGCGAGATAAAATAGGCGCCCGTGAAAGCATCGGGATCCCTCACGACACGGCTGGTGTCGATGCCCTCCCGCTGCCAAAGTTTTAGAAAGCTCTCCCCGAACTCGTCCTCGCCCAAGCGCGTCAGGTAGCCCACCCGAGCTCCGGCGCGGCTGGCGGCGATGCAGAAATTGGACGTGTCTCCGCCCCAGCCGACCACGAAACGCTCCACTTCCGAAAGGGCGCCCTCCGCCTCGGCGTTGAACTCGAGCATGGGTTCGCCCATCGAGATGATCTCAGGTTTTGTCACCTGCCGCCTCGGCTTTCGAAAAACATGCAAGCGGAATTGTTCACGACTCCCAGGTCGCTGAGAACGAACGTGGCGACTATTTGTATCTCTTTGGCGAGCCGAGAGCTCTGCGGATAATCGCCAGTGTTTCAGACATAGTAGCTTTTTTGCATAAAATTTCTTAAATTGCCATACGAACCATGAATGCTGTAATTTTCCAACCAGCCTGAACGTGCATCGAAGAGGAAAAGCGATATGACAATTTTTGACAGAAACGGTCTCGATTAAAAGAAGCGGTTGCGTCCATGTTCAGCCCGAGGGATTTTCTTCTGCTGGCCGTCAGCTTCGTCTCGCTGCTTGCCGGCGTGCTGGCGCCGCAGGCCTGCGCGCCGTTTCAGCCCTATCCCGTGGTGTTTATGATGCTCCTGCTGTTCCTGAGCTTTCTCTCGATCCGCCTCGCCCGGATCTGGGAAACCGCACGCCAATCTCCTTTGCGGATCGCGTGGTTTCTGCTGTTCCGCATGATCCTTTTTCCGGTGGCCGTGGCCCTGCTGTTCCGGCTGGTCTGGCCGGCTTACAGCCTGTCGGCCCTGCTGCTGACTGGGATATCCACCGGAGCCGTCGCCCCTTTTTTTGCCAACCTGCTCCAGGCCAACACGGCCCTGGTCCTGGTGATCGTGGTGGCGTCCTCGCTGCTGGTCCCTTTCACCTTGCCGCCGCTCGTGGCCGTTCTCTTCGGCCAATCCATGGAGATCCCCCTGCTCCAGATGATGCGGCTTCTGGTCATGGTGGTCTTCATCCCGCTCGCCGCCGCGGAGATCCTGAAAAGGGCGGCTCCCCGGGTGGTGGAGGGCATTCGGCACAAACAGTTCGCCCTGTCGTTGATTCTGTTTGCCATGACGAACCTCGGCATTTTTTCAAAATATGCCGACTTCTTCAGCCGGAATGTCGCACTTCTCGTGACCTCTCTCTCGGCAGCCTTCCTGGTGGGCGCCAGCTGCATTGCAGCCGGATGGCTGGTCGCCTGGCGCTGGCGGCTGGAAGATCGGCTGGCCGCCGTCATCAACCTGTGGATCATGAATTATATCTTGGTCATCGTCTTCAGCGCCCAGTTCTTTTCCCCACTCGAGCCCACCGTGGCAGCGCTCTACACCCTGCCCTTCTACGCACTGGTGATTCCCGTGCGCGCCTGGCGCAGTTGGAGCGCAAAATAGTGCCCATCCAGAAATGGTGAATTTCGGTTCAGGCCAAGGCCGCAGTGATTTCGCAACCGCAGGCGTAGTAAAGGCTACGCCGAGGATTGCGAAGAACGAGAACGCCGGCATGAGCCGATAGATGCCGTCTATGGATGGACACGGATGGCCCGCTGAACGGTTTCAAAAAGGCGCCGGTTTTCTTGCCCATTGATTGTTCCGTGCTTACGTTTTTTTCGATTTGGATATGGACCCACACTCCAAAGAGAGGATCCCCATGAAAAAATCTGCTTTCTTATTGGTTGCGGCGTTTCTTGGTCTGATGGCCTCACCGGCGTTTTCGCAGGACATCGCCGCCGGGCTCAAAGAGGCGCTTGCCGTCGGGACGGGCAACGCCGTCCAGATGCTTTCGAAGTCCAACGGCTATTTCGGGGATGCGGCCGTGAAGATCCTGCTGCCCGAGAAAATGCAGAAGGTGGCCGAGGTGCTGAAAAAAGCGGGCTACCAGAAAGAGGTGGACGACTGTATCCTGAGCATGAACCGCGCGGCCGAGCAGGCGGCGCCGAAGGCCAAGCCTATTTTCGAAGACGCCGTAAAAAAGATGAGCTTTGAGGATGCCCAGAAGATCCTGAAGGGTGGCAATACGGCGGCCACAGACTATTTCAAGGCCAAGACGTCCTCCCAGCTGACGGACGCCTTTAAACCCGTGGTTTCCGACAGCATGAACCAGGCAGGCGCGACCCGCTCCTACAAGGCGCTGACAGACCGATACACCTCGCTGATGCCGTTCGGCAAAATGGACGCTTTCGACCTGGATGGCTACGTGACCGGCAAAGCACTGGACGGCATGTTTCTGAAGGTGGGTCAGGAGGAGGCCAAGATCCGCACCAACCCGGCCGCGCGAACGACGGATCTTCTCAAAAAGGTTTTCGCGAAATAACGGCCTATCCCAATACGTCCTCCAACGCCAGGGCGCAGCGTGCCTGGGCCTCTTCGGAGCCCTCGATGTTGAGGATGTGGTTGTCGACGTCTATATCCACGAGACGGCAGCCATTCTGCTCCACCACATTTTTGACAATGGTCAGAAGCTGATCGTCTTTCAGCGGTGCGTTCATAGGATGGACTCCTCCCGGGGTGGACTTCGGACACTGGATGATGTCCAATGGGATGAACGGTAAGGATGAATTGACTCAAATCAAGGACGCCGCCTGGATCCTTCGTTAAGATCCGCTTCAGTTGAAAACGGGAGCCGCCCTATGACCATCAATTTGCAGGACCTTCGCGAATCCAACGAGTTTCTCAACTTCATTCTCGACAATATGGGGGCGGCGGTCCTCATCGCAGACGAAAATTTCCGGATCCACCAGTTCAACGATTCGTTTCTCAACCTTTTCGACAGCGCCGCCGTGGTCCCGACCATCAAGACCTTTGGAGAGGTCAGCGGCTGCGTCAATGCCGTGAGAGAAAATAAGCGCTGCGGCGAGACCTCGGCCTGCGCCGCCTGCGTCCTCCGGCACTCACTCATCCAAACGTTGATCGCCGATGCACCGGTGGACCGCAAGCCCCTCAACCGCATTTTTTACATTCAGGGCCGCGCGGTCCAAAAATACCTGCGGTTCACCACACGGCGCATTGCCTATCAGGGCCGGACGATGATCCTGGTCATCATTTATGACGTGACGGACATCGAACACCAAAAAGTCGAATTGCAGCGCAAGCAGGTCATGATCGACGAAGACCTCAAGGCCGCGGCGGCCATTCAGCGCAGCCTGCTCCCCGAGGGGAATCACTTCATCGAGAATCTGCAGGTGGCCTGGAAGTTCAATCCCTGTGAGCGCATCGGGGGGGACATCTTCAATATTCAACGCGTGGACGATGACCAGGTGGGGCTTTACATGCTGGATGTCTGCGGCCATGGTGTGCCGGCGGCCCTGATATCCGTGGCGGCGTCCCAGTTTCTCGCAGGGCCGCGGGGGCTCCTGGGCGGCGGCTGCCAGTTGACCTCACCGGAGACCGTCCTCAACCACCTGGACGAAGCCTTCCCCTTTGAACGGTTCGACAGCTATTTCAGCATCGTCTGCATGAGCATCGACATTCGCCGCGGGACCCTGAGCTATGGCGGCGCCGGCCATCCGCCGCCGGTCCTGCTGGGAGCCGACGGCGGCCTGTCGCTGTTGGATTACCGTGGCCCGGTCATCGGTTTCGGAGCGGAAACGCCGTACGGCCAGAAGGAGCTCCGCCTGGAGCCCGGGGACAAGATCATTCTGTATACTGACGGGCTCACGGAGAACCGCAATCGCAACGGCCGGGCGTTCGGCCGCGACCGATTTTATGGAATGCTGCGCGAATTCACCCGGCAACCGGTGGGCGACATCGTGGATGCACTGCACCGGGAAGTCCGGCGTTTTCTGGAAGGCGTTGAGCCCGACGACGACATCAGCCTGCTGGGCTTGGAGTACACGGGACCGTCCGCCAGCCGCCGCTCCGGCAAAAAACCGCTCGACGGCTCGCGGAGCGGCTTATCTAGTGCTGCTCATACTCCAGGATGATCGTCACGGTCCGGTTGAGGGCACGTCCTTCCGGCAGCGTATTGTCGAAAATCGGCTCTCCCGGTCCCTTGCCCTCAAAGGAGACCCGCTCCCGGACGCCGCCGCCGCCGGCTAAAATCTGCGCGTAGGCTGTTTCAGCGCGCTTCTTGGACAAGGCCAAATTGTAATCGGTTTTGCCGATGGTGTCGGTATGGCCGACGATCTTCACCGTCGCGGAAGGTACCTCGCGAATGCGTTTTCCGATGCGGTCCACCACGATCCGGTTGCGGTCCTTGATCTCCGCACGGTCGAAATCAAAGAGTATCAGGGCATACCGTTCGATCACCTTGTAGCCCTCGCGGCGCACCCGACGTTCTTCGCGTTTCACGAATTGAACCGCGCATGTGTCCCGGGCGTTGAGCGACAATCCCTTCGCGTCCTCGGCATCCAATACCACCGATACGGATTGGTAGTTGCCGATATTCAGCAGCCCCACATCTTTAAGCGCCAGTACGTAGCTCGAATCCAGCTCTCCCTCGCCGCTCAAGCCTTCCAGTCGCTGACGGTCTCCGAAGATCTCGATGTTCCAGTGTTTCAGGGCGACACCGGGCTCGACCTCGGGTGTGATCCGGAACGTTTCCGCGTCGCTGAGAGCCTCTATATAGGTGCTTTGCACCGTGTCGAGGATCATTGGGTCGTTCGTGTATATCTCCACGCGTTGGTTCTCGGCACGGCCCTCGGGGAGGCTTGCGACGCTGGCCGCCGTCGGCAATCCACGGGCCTCGATCTCCAGGCGCGACGGATCAATCCCCCAGATCGCCTTCAGGTAGTTTCGCACGGATTCGGCGCGGCTGCGCGACAGATCGGCGCGGCCCTTTTCCTCGCCGTAGCCGGAATGGCACCCGACGATCTTCAGCCTCGCCTTGGGCCGCTCGGCTGCCCGCTGACCGATGATGTTGAGCGCATGCCGATATTTCTCCGTTGTGCCTTTCAAAGCGGCGGAGTCGAATGCCTTGGCATCGACCGGTGACGTGAAGAGCGCATAGCGGCCGGGGATATCGGAGCGCCCGGTCTCGAAGTAAATATAATTGAGCAGCGGCGAGCTGTCGATGACCGTGATCTCCTCGACCGTTACGGTCTCCGGATCCAGCTTCACCGCACCGTAGAGCGGAAGGGCCAGCTCGGAAACCATAACCTTGGAGTTGGTTTTGATCTGGCAGAGATACGAAGACGCTTCATACACATTGCCGTCGGGGTCCGTCACTCGTACGACGGCATCCATTGAACTCAAGCGCGCCAAACGGTCGCGGCCGAGGTCGTCCAGTCGAAATGAATGCGAAGGGAGGGGAGCGGCCGTGGCCGACACCGCCTCCAGGGTTCGGTCATTGGACTGAATCAGAAGCTCGCTGCCGACGACGTTCGGTAATGGATGGAGGTCGAGCTTAACCTGAACGGCATCCTGATTGGAAGTCTCTGCGATCAGCCTGCCGACGGCCCGCGACTGGGCGATGTCCGAATCGAAAAAAAACTCGACCCGTTGATTCTCAAGCCGGCCGTCGCGAGTCCCGCCCGGCGACGGCTCGGCAGGCAGATTGCGGGCCTCGATCAGCATGCGCGCGGCATTGATGCCCCAGATGCGCCGGAGGTATTCTTTCACTGCATCGGCTCGACCCTGTGAAAGCGCCAGGTTGTCTTTTTCGGGTCCGTAGTCGGAAGTGCAGCCCACGATACCGATCCGTGCGTCGGGCAGATCGCGCAGAGCCTTGCCGACGAAGTTCAGGATGTTGAAATAGCGAGCCGATACTCCCGAAAGACGGTCGGGCTTGAAGGCATCGGCCTCCGGGCTGGTTTTGAACTGGACGTATGGGTTTGGGATTTCGCTCTTTCCGGTCGGGAAAAACACCATGTTCGTCGCCGGTTCGCCCGTCGTGGTGGAGGGGACGTCCAAGCTCAGGATCTTGGGCTCGAAAGCAATCGGATTGAGCAGCTCATAAGTCAGAAGATATTTGCGAAGAACCGCGTTCTTTAAGTCTTGAAAAATCGGCACGAGCTCGGTTGCGGATCGTGCTTTCCAAATGCGGCCGTGTTGATCCCTCGCCAGGCTCGTCAGAAACTTATCGGTCTTCTCATCCGGCATGTAGTCGACGCCGAAGATCTGAAAATTCCGGATTCCCCTGGCCTCGTTCTCGATCTCGGTGCGACTGGTCCAGCTGTTCAGGTCTTCACCAGCGGAGAACACCACCATCAGCTTCTTTTCCTTGGACGGCATGCTCTTTACGGCGTCGATACCGGCCATGATGGCATCGTAGAGGTAGACTTTGGTGGTGATGCCCCGGTCAAAAACCTCTGCAAAAAATCGCTTCCAATCCGATGCCTGTCCGGCTTTAAAAGGCCTTACGGTCGAGCTGCGGCCGCCCCCTAGCTTCATCTCCCGGTCGCTGAACACGATGGCGTGCACGTTGTCGATGGGGCGCACATCTTTCAAAAGACCCTCCAGAGCGGCGAGCAGGAAGTCGACGGAGCCCCGCTCTTTCATGGAGAGGGAATTGTCGATGACCATCACCAGGTTGACGGGTGCCGCCTGGCTGTATAGCAGCGGTTCAACCGAGGTGATGCGGGCTTTGTGGATGCCGACGCCCATCGCAAAGTCCTGCGGTCCGAGTCCCCGGATCGGTTCACCATCCGGCCCTATGACCGAAACGACTGCCTGCTGGGGATTCGCGGCGGGTTCGGTGGTAATCTGGGATTGGAGCCCGGGAGTTTTTACTCGAATGTCCTCGACCGTTCTCCCCTGCAGGGGAGCCGCCAGAATGATCAACAATATTAATAAGGCCCAGCCTTTTTTCCGCATGAGTTCTCCTTGGACTCAACCGATCATCGGTGAGCTGCTGCGCCTCACCTCAGCAGCGCCAAGCTCAGCCAGGGGCAATAGGTGATCAGGGCGAGGGCTGCAAGCAACAGGCCGACAAACGGCAGGCAGGCTGCGTAGAGTTTGAGCACCGGCCGGTCGAAGCGCAGCCCGGCGATGAAAAGGTTGATCCCCAGGGGCGGGATGGACGCGCCGATTTCGAGGTTGGTCAGGAAAATGATCCCGAGGTGGATGGGGTCGATCCCATAGGCCTGGGCAATCGGCGCAATGAGCGGGACCACCACCACCAGGGCGGAAAAAATCCCCATGGTACAGCCCACCGCCAGCAGGAACAGGTTGAGCACCAGCAGGAACAATCCCCGGCTGGTGATGTGAGCCTGGAAGAAATCCAGCATCTGCATCGGGATTTCGGCGTCGATGAGATAGTTGGTCAGGCCCATGGCCGCGCCCAAAATGATCAGCACTCCGCCCACCAGCACCATGCTCTGCTTGATAAGCTCCGGCAATGCGCCCCAGCGGACGTCGCGCAGGATGATCACTTCGACGACAAAAACGTACATCGCCGTGATGGCGGCTGCCTCGCTCACCGCGAAATAGCCGGTGTAGATCCCCCCCAGCACCACCAACGGCAGCGGCAGCTCCCAGATGCACTCCCGCACGGCCGCCACCAGCTCACCGGCAGCGAAGCCCTTGCGGGGCACTCGGTACCGGGCGGCAACGAAGATGTTGTAGCCCGAGAGCACCACCACCAGCAGTGCACCCGGCAGGAGACCTGCCATGAAGAGCTGTCCGATGCCCACCTTGGCTACAATCGCATAGACGATCAGCGGCAGGCTCGGCGGAAACAGCAGACCCAGGGTACCGGAAGTGGTGAGCAGACCCAGGGAAAAGCGCTCCGGATAGTGGCCGCGGTTCATGGCAGGAAGCAGGATCCCGCCCAGGGCGATGATGGTAAGCCCCGTCGCTCCGGTGAGTGCCGTGAAAATTGCGCAGGTCCCCAACGCGATGACGGACAGCCCACCGGGCAGCCAGCCGAGCAGGGCATCGGCCAGCCGGATGAGGCGGCGCGGGGCTCCGCTCTCCGAGAGCAGGTAGCCCGCAAAGGTAAACAGAGGGATCGCCACGAGCACCGGCGTGGTTGCCAAGCGGTGAATTTCGATGACAACGGCCGACGGATCAATCCCGCTTGCAGCGAAAAAATAAAGGGCCAGCCCGCAGATGACGACAAAGACGGGAGTTCCGATAAGCAGCAGCAGAAGGGCGGTAGCCGCTACCAACAAGGAGGTCATGGCGGCGGGTCCTGCAGCGCAGCATCTCTGCGCAACGCCCGGACCGCGCGCAACAGAAAGCGCAGGCTCATGACTGCAAAGGCCGCCGGGATGATCGACTCGAGGATCCAGGTGGGGAGGTCCAGGAACGTGCGATGACCGATCTGGGCGTCGTCGCGGACGAACTTCACCGCCGCCCAGGTCATCGCTGCGCAGACGACAAGGGCGCACAGCTGGGAGACGGCCGTCAGGTAACGCCGCCCGGTTGCCGACGGCTGCAACTTAAAGACCTCAATGGTGATGTGTCGGCCCTCCCGGGTGGCCAGGGAGGCCCCGATGAAGCCGACCCACAGCACCAGGTAGCGCACCAGGGGCTCGGACCAGGGCAGCCCGACCCCCATGACGTTGCGCAGTGCGATCTGGGCAAAGGCGGTCACCATCATCAACCCCAGGGAAAACACCACGAGAGCCATTTCCAGCCTGCCGATGGCTGCGTCCAGCCGTTCCCAGAGCCTCACTACTTGCCCTCCGTGTAAGCCTTCAGCCATGTAAAAGCCTGCTCCTGGGTCTTGGGGGAGAACTTGTGCCCGTCCTCTTTTTGCATGGCCTTTTCCGAAATCGCCTTGAACTCGGCAATCGTGGGTTTCCCCGGGGCGAGGACCTTGACGCCCTGCTTCTGCATTACGGATAGGGCCTCCTGGTTCTCGGAGCGAATGATCTCCTTCAACCGGGTCATGTGGTGCTGAAAGACCGCTTGGACGACTGCCTGGTGCGGGGGGCTGACTTTGTCGAAGGCGTCCTTTTTGACGACCAGGCCGCCCAGCATGTAATTCAGGGGCGCGTCGGTAAGGTACTTGATGCGCGTGAACCACTGCAGGGCGATGGCGACCGAGGGCGGGGCATAGACCACTTCCACCAGCCCGGTCTGGAGTCCGACCAGAACGTCGCTGATGGACAGCGGCACACCAATGACCCCCGCCTCGCTGAAGATGGCCTTGGCCATGGGCGAGTCGCTCCAGATCCAGACCTTGGCTTTTCGAAGCTGCTCGATGGTGTCCACCGGCACGGTCGACATCAGGTAGACAAACCCGGCCTCCGACCAGCCCAGCGCCACGTAGCCGTTTTTGACAAGGCCGTTCTTGAAACCATCCCCCATTTTATCGACGACGAAGTCCGCCTCGGGGTAGCTGGTAAAAAGAAAGGGAATCTGCAGCACATCGATCTCCGGGAACAAGGAGGCCAGCGAGGCCGAGCTGAGCATGGCGGCATGGAGCTGCCCGATATGCATCTTGCGGATCATGTCGCGCTCATCGCCCATGACCCCCCCGGGATAAATCTTGAACTGAACGGCGTTGCCGGTTTTTTGCTGGGCCTCGTCCGCGGCGGCTTTGAGCACCTGCATCCAGGCACTGCCGTCCGGCGCCAGCGTGGCGAGCTTGAGGACGACGGGCGCCTGGCCGCTGGCGAGGGGAGGAGTCAGCAGTGTGCTGATCAGCAACATCAAGACAATCGCAGAGACTTGGCAGGCCGGGCAGCGCATGGCAGAACCTCCTTTAAAAGTATTCATCCGCCTTCTCGAGCAGGGCTTCGGCCCTGTGCCGGGCAACGGTATTCATCAGCGTCAGCTCGGGCACGACATCGGCCGGGGTGTCCAGAACCTTTTTCAGCGTGGAGACGAACAGCTCGCGATCGAGAGCCTTTCGCGCATAATAGTCCGCATAATAGACATGGGCCATGAGGAATTTTCCCTGGCCGATCCCGATCGCCTTCAGAAAATGCTGCCTCGAAAGTTCGAGGCTGCCGCCGGCCACCGGAGGGCGGGAGGCGTACAGGATCCCCATGAAAAGGTGCGGCCCGCCATAATGATACGTTTCGTCAAGAACCAGCGCCCGCCGCATTAAGGCCTCCGCGCGCGGCAGCTCCGCCATGGCGGTGATGGACGGGGTGTGAGCGCCGATCCAGCTCCCCCAACAGGAGGCGGACCAGAAAACATAGGGGATGTCGGAACGGGTTGTTTGGCCGACCTGACGCTCGAATTGGTCGAAGGGTGATGTGAGGGGGGCTGAAACACCGCGATGCTCCAGGGCCTGCAGCGCGTAGGCCTTGGCCCGCAGCAGGAGAGAGTCCCGAAACGCTGCGTCATCGGCGCCCACAAACGCCGTCGCATAGGAGGAATAGGCCTGGGCAGCGGATATCAGCAGGCGGTCGTTGTCCGGCCAGCCTTCCACCATCCCGTCCATCAGCATCAAATAAGCCGGCATGCCCATGCGGATCACCCGCAGATCGGTCTGCTTGTAGGAGGCCCTGGCAACGTCTTCCACCAAGGATGCGGCGCTGATGGTGGTCATTTTCTTGTGAACTGAACAGGATGCCAAAAAAACCAGGAACAACACGATGGCGAGCTTCTTACCCGTGCGGAACCATTGCAGCGTATCCAAACCGAAGCACTTGACGACTGTAGAACCCAAGGAGCCTTCCTTCATAATGCCGTTCAGGAAAAGTGACGCATCGATCGTCCGATTCGAATGTCTTTACCAGAGTGTGGCAGTATAGGAGAGGTGTCTCGACCCGTCAAGCAGCGAGAGGCATCAACATGAACAAATAACCAGGTTCTAATAAAAATGGCAGGATGAAATCATCCTGCCATTTCCTGAACGTTATCTGGATGGGTGCGAGTTCAGTTATTTCGCGGGAACGTAAGGAATTTCCTTCCCCCACCAGCCCTCGCTGGCCGACATCTTGGCAGCTTCCGGCGTGGTGTTCTTGTATCCCCACCAGCTGTAAGACACGTGGGAATTGCTACCGAAAAGGGTAGGGTGCTTGTAAAATTCTGAGGTGCAGCCAGCGATCAGCATGACGGCGACAAGCAGCAACAACAATTTTTTCATTTTTCAGTTCCTCCTTTTGGGTGATATGAAGTGTGAAAGCTTTTTTTTGAATGGTCCATTATAACCATCTCGTTAGGTTTGTCCAGAAAAAAAAGGAGAAAACCATCCAACCGATGGATCCCCTGTTGACCGACAAACGGCGGCTGTTGACGGTTGCCATTCGCTTGGAACTAACTCGTTAATAAACATACGAATATTAGTATACCCATAGACCCGGGCGCAACCCTTTTACATATAAAGATCTCTTCGAATCTACACTTTTTATACTTCTATAATGCCGGCCCGTCCTATTTTGATAGAGCCAGGAACCGCGGGCTCAAGATCCGCTGAGATTTGTCCGATACATATCCATGAACCCCATCCATATCGGGATACGGGCAATTCATGGCGATCTTCCATCGTATTACGGCGACCGAGCATGCAAGGGCGGCTGCAGGTGTCCTGATCGTGATAGCCATTTGTATGGGCTGCACCGGTCCCGGGGCACTGCGCTTCAGTGAAGAAACCCGTATCGAGCGCCTGACCCAACTGCTGAGCTTCGAAGCCCGCCGGGAACAGGCTGCCATCGCCCGGCAATGCTTTTTGTATCGGGAACCGCAGATCGAAGGGGTTATCGAAAAGGTCCTGGCCGCTCTGATGTCCTGCGGGCCGGCTCACGGCAGCGCGCTGCAGGTCGTCCTGGTCAGAGACCCGACGCTCAACGCCTATTCATTCCCGGACGGAGCGATATACATCCATACCGGCCTTCTCGCCCGTCTGGAAAACGAATCTGAGCTGGCGTTGTTGCTCGCCCATGAAATCGTTCACATCACACGACAGCATGCCTTACAGGTGGCGATGCTGGAGCAAAGAGAAGCCGACGGCGCGTTCGCTGGACGAGAGCTGTCCGACTCCCTGTCCTGGTTTAGCGATATGACCCCGGCCCCTGGCCACGCAGGTTCGATGGACATCGTGCAGGATCTGCGGCGGAGGCTGGAGCAGGAGGCGGATAGCGCGGGCCTTGACATGCTCATCAAGTCCAACTATGATCCGAATGAAGCCTTTGAAATCTTTGAACATTTAAAACCGGCGGCGGGCTCGGAAGAAACCGGCGAGCGCGCCGAGCGAATGTCCAAGATGCTTTCTTCGGCCGCTTTTGATGCGGCCGGCCGGCCGAGCGATCCTATCTCCTTCAGAAAACGCCTTCATCCGTTGCTGGTTTCCCAGGTTGAACTTGAGATCCGACACGGCGAATGGGAATCGGCTCTGGGTTATGCTCGACGGCTGTTAACAGACGACCCCGAGAACGCGCGTGGGCATTATCTTCTGGGGGAACTGTACCGGCAACGCGCCGAACCCGGAGACGAGCATCGAGCCCTGGGTCACTACGGCCGAGCCATCGTTTCAGACCCTTTTTCCCCGGCACCTCGCAAGGCGACGGGCCTTCTGTACCTTAAACAGGGGCAGGCACGACCGGCGAGGACATTTTTTCAAAGTGCTCTGGATCTATCACCGCAATCTAACGACAACGCCTACATACGCAGCTATATAACCCAATGCAGCACCATGATAAAAGGAGAAGAACCATGAAACCTCGTTTTTGGATCTGCATCTTTCTGGCGGCCCTGCTGGCTTCCTGCGCCCACGCCGGCGGGAGCAAACCGGCTTATTCGTTCAACGCGGCAGTTCCGGAGGGATGGAGAACCATCGCTACCGAAGAGCCCATGTTGTTCATGACCAAGGAGGGCGGCTACAAGCAGTTTGTCTTGATCCGGGAGCGCCCGCTGTCCGAGCCCTTTCAATTCACCAAGAAGACGATGCAGTCGGGCATGATACCGGAAGAAGCCGCGCAGATCATCATCAACGAGATTCTGGCCGATCCCAATATCCGCAATTTCAGCGTAACCGAAAACATTCCCGCACGCATCGAGAGCCAGAGCGGATTCCGGCTGGCCTTCGTCTACACGGATCTGGACGGGTACATATTCAAAACGATCTATTACGGGTTCATCAAAGACAACACCTTCTACAACATCCGTTACGGCGCTACTCAAGAGGATTATTTTCAGAAGGACCTGAAGACCTTCGAAGGGGTGCTAGCCTCCTTCAAACTCCCGGCTGCGAAATAATGACGATTTGCTCCGAGGACAGGTGATCCTCTACGACCGCCGTCAGCCCCACAGTCTGCTTGAGTTCGGGATCGAAATTCCCGTAATGGACAGCCGCGCCTCGGAAACCTTTGCGCGGCTGTCTTCCCACCCACAGCTGGGGAGCCGGACGGATGCCTGGCACATCGACACGATTCAGGAGCAGATCACCCGCGAAGACCTGTTGCGGGTTCACTCCGCAGATTATGTCGACCGGCTGTTTTCAGACGGCTTGGCAGCCGAGATCACACGTACCTACGAACTGATAGACCCAAGCGGAAACTACCATCGTTTCAACCCGGCCGGCGCCCGTCTCCCGTTGACGGCCCTTTTCGACCGGATTCTCAGGCGGGCGGCCGGAACGATTCAATGCGGACAAACGGCATTGGAACGAGGGTTCTGTTTTTATTTCGGCGGCGGCATGCACCACGCCCAGAAAGATGGCGGCGCGGGGTTCTGCCTGGTTAACGACCTGGTCATCGCCCTGCGCCGGCTGCAGTCCGAGAATCGCATCCGCCGCGCCTGGGTCATCGACCTCGACGCCCACAAGGGCGACGGAACGGCTGCCATCACCGCAGGCGACGAGTCGATTTTCACGTTGAGCATCCACATGGCCAGGGGCTGGCCGCTCGATCAGCCGGAGCGCGGCGCGGACGGGCGTCTGAACCCTTCCTTTGTACCCAGCACCATCGATATCCCGATTGAATCCGGCGAGGAACTCCTCTACAACCACCGGCTGAAGGTAGGACTGGAGCACCTATCGGGCTTCGGCCGGCCGGACATCGTGCTGGTGGTCTGCGGTGCGGACCCCTATGAATTGGACGAACTGCCTTCGACAGCCGGCCTCCGTCTCAGCCTGGAGCAGCTTCTGGAGCGCGATCAGACTGTGTATACGTTCCTGCAAAAGCTGGCCCTCCCCGGCGCCTGGGTGATGGCCGGCGGGTATGGCCGGAACTCCTGGAGAGTGTACACCCAATTCCTCCAATGGGTTCTTCTCAAGCGGCTCTTCTAACCAAACCCCGGTTACCACGCTTGGCATTACGGCTTGCCGGGAAGCACCCGGCACGCTATAGGATTAAGGAGCCCAACCAGCTGAAAGCGGGCGAATCCCATGAAGACGTTCATCGGTTTCACGGAAGCACTTGAACTCACCCTGAATCATGTCGCACCGGGTGAGGAGGAGGAGTTGCCCCTGCTGGCAGCCGTCGGGCGTGTTCTGACTGCGGACCTGGCTTCGATGGTTGACAGCCCCTCCATAAGTACTTCCCGCAAGGATGGATTTGCGGTCGTGCCGGAGGATCTCAGTGCCGCGTCGCGCGATAACCCGATCGGGTTGAAACTGGTCGGCAGCTGCACCGCCGGTGATATCCGGCCGGTCCGCATGAATCGAGGGGAAGCGGTGCGCGTGACCACCGGAGCCTTGATTCCAGAGGGTGCACAGGCCGTGATCTCAGAAGAGTTCTGTCGAGTCGAGGATTCAACCGTGTTCTGCTTCAACACGGCCGAGCCGGACCGAAACATCCTGCACCGCGGCACCGATGTCCATTCGAGAGAGCAGGTTGCTGAGCGCGGGGACCGGCTGACGCCCGCGCGGCTCGGCCTCATCGCCGCCGCGGGACACGGTGCCGTCAAGGTCCACCGGATGCCCCGGGCGGCGGTCATCGCCACGGGGGACGAGGTCGTTTCACCCGGCTTGCCCTTGCCGTCGGGCAAGCTTTACGCGAGCAACATGGTCGAAATCGGCGCCTGGCTGTCGCTCCAGGGAATCCCGTTTAAAACCGCCGTGATCCCCGACCGCCCGCAGGCCATTCAGGAAGCCGTTCAGAGCCGCTTATCCGAAACGGACGTATTTATCACCAGCGGAGGCGCCTGGGGCAGCGAGAAAGACCTGATGCTCAAGGTGGTGGCGGACATGGGCTGGACCGGGATCTACCACCGCGTGCGCATGGGACCGGGCAAACCGGTGGGTTTCGGGCTCCTCGACGGCCGGCCGTTCTTCGTCCTGCCCGGCGGCCCGCCCTCCAACGAAATGGCTTTTCTGCAGCTTTGCCTGCCGGCGCTGATGAAGATGATGGGTTTAAGCTCTTCCGTTTTCCCCACAGCAGCCGCACGGCTGAGCGATCGGGTCAGTGGAGAACGCGGCTGGACCGAGTTCGTTCACGCACGCCTGGAAAAAAGCCCGGCCGGCCTCGTGGCGGTGCCTTCCCGCTTGAAAAGCCGCCTGAAATCCATGGCCGAAAAAGAGGCGCTGATCGTCATCCCCGAAGACCGCGATATCATCCCCGCCGGCGAGACGATCGAAGTCCAGGTGCTGAAACCAACGGTCGACCGCGGCGGAGCCGCCTCATGAGCCGCCCCGCCGCGGAAATCATCTGCTACTGTTTCAACCATACCCGCGCCGACATCGAGCGTGATTACCTCCAAAACGGCCGTTCGCTGATCCTCGAAAAAATCGTCGATGCCAAACGCCTCGGGGCCTGCCAGTGCACGGTCAAGAACCCCAAGGGCTCCTGATGCCTGCCCGACGTCCGCCGGGTGCTGGACGAAGCCAACCGCACCTATAGGTAACGGCGTCAATTGCTCCTTTCCTTACTTGCCCCCTTTGGTAAAAAAAAGGCCAGGGGATTTTCAAATCGAGTTCCTCGGGAGCCGCTAGGCCGTTAAACCTTTGCTTTTCAGCAGTGGGCGGGGGTCGATCAAATGCCTGGAGAACCAGTCCTTGTGGCGCGTGGCTCCGAAGGCGAGGGATAAGATCTCGGAGAAGTGAAAGATCGGGACCGGGTTTTTCAGGGTGCAGCGGACCTCCAGGTTCATGTGGCACATGGCGCAGGCGGTGACGATACAGTCCGCCCCGCTCTCGGCCGCCCCCTGCATGATCATGTTCACCTTGGGAGTCACGATATCCGGCCTCGCCACGGTCAGAAAGGTGCCGCAGCACTGTGAGGCATGCCCCCAGTTCAAGGCCCGGAGTCCCAACTTCGCCAGGGTTTTTTCCATGATCCCGTAATAATTGGATCCTGAGCGCAATGCAAACGGACGGTTGAGCATGCACCCGTAATAGGGTGCGAAGCTCATGTCGATGCGCACATGACCGTTCACCGCCAACAGGCGCTCCAGGTCAACCTCCTCCAGCAACCCGAAAAAGTGTCGGACGCGCAGGTCGGGATCGAAGGACCGGCCCCACATCTGCGAGTACCGCTCCCGCGCCGCCGGGTCGTTTTTCAAGCGATGCTGGGCGTGTTTCAGCCGCAGGGTGCAGCTCGGGCAGGCCGTCACCAAAGGCCGGTCCGGCGGCGCCAGCGACAGGTTGCGGCAGGCGAGGTCGAACGCGATTTGGTGATTGATGCTGTGGGCGGAGGAACTGCCGCAGCAGTTCCAGTCGGGCAGCTCGATCATGCGGATGCCCATTTTTTGACAGCACTCGATCAGCGACTGATTGTTCTCCTTGGCCGTGGTAGCCAGGGAGCAGCCGGGGAAATAGGAAACATCGGTGACAGGAAGTGCGTCCATGGTTATTTCTGAAAAATTTTTTTCACATCCCCAATGCGCTCGACTCTGGACGGCGTCAGGTCCAGCTTGCGTTTGGCCAGCATCTTCATCCCCACGGCCCAGTCGCTGATCAAATCGCGGGTCTTGAGCTTGTAGCGCATCATGATCTCAATCTTGTGGGTTCGACCGTAGCGTTCGATGGAGTTGAGCACCTCGCGGTGGAAGTTCAGGATGTCCGGCTCCAGGATATCGACCTGTTCGGCCAGGGCCTTTTCGCGAAGCGCATCCATGACGGCGGCGATATCGATGGCCATGGGGCACTGAATGGAGCAGGTGTGACAGCCGACGCAGATCCAGATCGTGTTGCAGGTCAGCGCTTCGTTCTTCAGCCCCAGCTGCACCAGCCGCATGACGCCGTTGGGCATGTAATCCATGTATTCGCTGAAGGGACAGCCGCCGCTGCAGCTGCGGCACTGCAGGCAGGTGTAAAAGTCCGTGGCGGACAGCCGCTTGACCTCCCGAGAGAACTTCAGATCGAGGTCGTTCAAACGAATCGTGGGACCACCTTCAATTGTCACGCCATCAATTCCTCGACATCCATCGACGTCACGTCACCACCGTCGATTTCTCGCCTCACCCCGCCATTGCCTTTGAAATCAGGGTCCAGCTGAAATGTAAGTTTACGCCGAAAGACAAGAATGTCAAATGCCAGGTCTATAGCCTTAACGCCTGCGCCAGCTGGATTTAAGGAGCCTTTTTTTCGGCACATTCAACGCATCGGCCGTACTCATCGACACAATCGCTGCAGTGCAGGCGGCCGCAGAGACGGCATTCGGTCATCACCTCGCCGGCATGGTCCTTGATGTCTTTATGGCAGATGGTGCATTCGAATTGAACATCTTCGGGATCGGGCATTTTCTGCCTCCTTTCGTTTATGGCTGGCTTTCTTTCACGATTGGGGCTTCAATACGCCCAGCCCTTTGGTTAATTCCAGCAGAACCCCAAGCCCCTGCTGGACCTGCGGGTCCCCCATGCCCCGCAGCATGCCCCATGGACCGATGGCGGGGGCGCCGTCGACCTTCACCCGCGATGGCAAATCGGCCGAACGCTCCAGAAAATCCAAGGTCGCCGGGGCGGTCAGCTTCTTCAAGATCCCCGCCAGGCGCACCATCCCGTCACTGGTCTGCTGCAGCTCTTCGGCCGAGTAGGACGCGCCCACCTTTTTGAGAACCTCCATACCGGTGCCGAGCAGGCGCAGCACCCCTTGCTGCTCCAGATCGTCAAGGTAGGATATCACCTGCGGTACGCTGGACTTGAGCAGGGGTTCGGCCGTCAATGCGAAATCAATCAGATTCTTCATCTGATCCAAAGCGAAGCTCAAGTTCCTTATGTTGCGCATCATTTTCTTGAGCAGAAAAAGCAAATCCTCCAGCTGGAAATCGGCCTCCACATCCGCCAGCTCGACGATCATGGCCTGAACGGCTTCGTTGACGCGGGGCGCCAACTCTTCACGCAGCTCGCCGAGGGCCTTGGCGGAAGCCGTCAAAGGCTCTATCCGGCTTTCAAGGCGGTCGAGGCGATCCAGAATCATCTGTTCGGTGGTCATGGCACTCTCCCCTTCAGGCGGCCTTGCGGATTTTGCCGGCCAGGTTCATTTGCGGCTCCAGCGGCAGATCGAGCCCCTTCATCATCAGATTCCAGTAAACCCAACGAAACATCATTTTGCCCCAGTGGTTGCTGAGGCTTTCCTGAAGCAAACTGAAGGGCCCCATGCCGGGGAACGGAAATTTACCCGTCAACGGTTCGACGGCATAATTGAAATCGAGCAGGATCGCTTTCTCGAAGCCCGAAGCCAGAAAACAGGTGGCATGGCCATCGAACTTCGGCAGCGGCGGGTAGCCGTCGATTTCACGCACCAGGTTCTCGACCAGGGTGTAGGCCATGTAATGGGCCACCGAGCCGGCCTTGGAGGTCGGGACATTGGTCGTGTCCCCGATGACGTAGATCCGATCGAATTTGCTCGCCTTCAACGTATGCTTGTCGGTGGGCACGAACCCCACCGGATCGCTGATTTCAGAGTCGATCAGCGCCTTGGCACCCATGTTGGGCGGGATCGCCACCAGCAGATCGTAGCCGACCTTTTGGCATTTATGGGACTCAATGGTTTTTTCCTTGGCATTGACCTGGGCCAGATCAAAGTAAGGAGTCACCTTGATGTTTTTCTTGGCGGCAACGGCGGCCAGGGTCTTGGCGGCCACCGGTTTGGTGAAGACGTTGTCCAGCGGCGTCACGAATTCGATCTCCACCTTGTCCCGGACCCCGTTCACGGTGAAAAACCAGTCCGCCATGAAAACGAACTCCAATGGGGCGATGGGGCATTTGTAGGGGAATTCGGCGATATTGAGAACGATTTTGCCGGAGTTGAAATACTTCAGTTGCTTGCGCAGCGCCAGGGCACCCTCCAGGGTGTAAAAATCGAAGATGTCCTTGCGCCAGCCGTCCAGCATGCCGTTGATCTCCGAGGGTTGGATATCGCAGCCGGTCGCGATCACCAGCCAATCGTAGTCGTACTGCCCCTTGAGCGTTTCAACCCGCCTTTGGGCCGCATCGATTTTCATGACCTTATCGATCACGAATTCGACGCCCTGAGGGATGAACTCCTTCTTGGGTTTGAGGACGTCTTGCTCACCGTAGACCCCGAATGGGATGAACAGATAGCCGGCCTGGTAATGGTGCCGCTCATCGCGGTCGATGATGGTGATCTGCCAGTCAGCCTCTTTCAGCTCTTTGCGCAGCATGTTGGCGACGATGGTGCCACCCGCGCCGGCGCCTAATATTAGAATTCTTCGCATCGAGTCTTCCTCCTTAATATAGAATTCAGATGTGTTCGGCGGGGCTCTCATCGTCTGCCGCTGAGAACAGCCGCTTCAGCCGCTGCATCTCTGCTTCGGCTTCAACCACCATCTCCTCGATGATGGTTTTAAGCGGCTTGATTTCCTTCACCAGCCCCACCGATTGACCGGCCATCAGGGATCCTTTGACCACATCGCCGTCCACGGCCGCACGGCGTAGCGCGCCAACCCAGAAGCGTTCGACCTCGAACTGGGCCTCCTCGCGGGTGATGATGTTTTCATCCAGCTTGTGCAGGAGCTCCATCTGAAGCTTCCCGAACTCCGCGGTCCCCTCGTTTTTAAGGGCCCGGACCGGGATGACCGGCAAGCGGCTGTCGAACTGCGGGGTTGCCACAGCATCGCGGGCCTTGGCCCGCTTGAAGGCCTCCTTGAAATTTGGGTGAGCGGCGCACTCTTCCGAAAGCACGAAACGGGTCCCCATCTGAATTCCGGCCGCTCCCATCATCAGCAAATGCGCCATCATGCGGCCGGTGGCGATCCCTCCTGCGATAAACACTGGAACCTTGTCGACCTGGAAAAGGATCTGCTGAATCAGCACGGACAGGGCCACCGGTCCAATGTGGCCGCCGGCTTCCGAGCCCTCCAGCATCAGTGCGTCGGCGCCGCGGTCGATCAGGCTCATGGCGAGCGGCCCGGTGGACGCAAAGCAGATGGTCTTCGCACCGCAGGACTTGACTTGCCGAATTTCGTTTTTCTTGGGGATGCCGCCGGCGAAGACCACGTACTCGCATTCCAGATCGCAGGCGAGGTTTAAATGCTCCGTGTAGTTGGGCGCCAGGGTAATGACGTTCACGCCGAACGGGCAGGTGGTCAATTCACGGGTCAGGGCAATTTGGTTGCGCAGGATATCCGGCGGCGCGTTGCCCCCGGCCAGCAGGCCGAACCCGCCGGCGTTGCAGACCGAACTCACCAGCCCCGGATCGCTGATCCAGGTCATGGCGCCGCACAGAATGGGGTACCGTGACCCTAAAAAATTACGTCCTTGTGAAAGAAAGCGGTCGATAATCGGCATTCGACCTCCCTGTATCAGACGCATTCCGCCAGGGCGACCGGACAGGATGCCTGATTTCCGAATCCGACGTTCAAGCCGAGCAATTCGTCGATCTCATCCAGCAGTCGCGCAAAAATCTGTTTTTGGGCGTCCCGCACCCGCCGCACAAATCCCTCCTCCACCTTGCCCTCGCGCACGGCAAGCTCCCTGAGGCTTGCGATCATCCCGCAGCCGTCGACCCGCTGGGGACAGACCTCGGTGCAGCGGCCGCACTGCACGCAAAGCCAAAGGGAAGGCAATTTCAAAAGCTCCTCGGCCAGGCCCAGATTGACCATGCGGAAGATGAACCGCGGGTCGAACACGCTGCGCTCGCCGGCCACCGGACAGGCGCTGCTGCATTCGCCGCAGGTGAAGCACATCGACATGTCCGCTGCCTTGGCCGCTTGCCGGAACGGCTCGTTGCTTTTGAAGGAGCGTTGCGAGGAGATGCTGGCCGTGGAATCCGGTATCGGCGTGTCGAGCCAGGAATGCCACCGGGCAGCGCTGATCGGACCATCGTCGCCGTGCAGGCAGTGATGCACGGCATGCCAGCGCACCCGCTGGAACCGTCTGAATAAATCGTAGTAGGCGCGAGCGGTTTCATAAGACACCGCACCGCAGCGAATTGCAGCGGCCCGGGCGTAGCGGATCAATGTCTCGGGCTTGACCAGGTTCGGACACACGCGGTTACAGCGCCGGCAAGTGAGGCAGTACCAGATTTCGGGCGAAACAATCAGCTCTTCGAACAGGCCTATATTGGCAAAACGGACGATCCGCTGGGGGCGGAGCCGGTCTGTGGCGATTTCAACCGGACATTCCGCATCGCAGCTGCTGCAGTTCCAGCACATCGTGCTGTCGGCGCCGGTGGCCTGCTCGATCCGCTGGCGAATAGCTGGATTCAAGTGAGAAGTCATCGTCCGTTCCAATCAAGCCCCTTTCCCGAAGGCGCAGTTCGGGAAGACGCACTCGGCGCAGTCCTGGCACAGACCGCCGTGGCCGAAGAAGGCGAGCTCCTTTTTTCCGATCCGTTCGCCGGCCAGGATCCGCGGCAGCACCAGGTCCAAGACAGTCGTCCGGTGATATAGACCGCAGCCCGGCACACCTAGCAGCGGCACATCCCCGATCCAGGCCGCCAGGAACATTGCTCCGGGCAGGGCCGAGGCCCCGTAGTGCATCTCCCCGGCGCCCGCCCGCTGGATGGCCTGGCGCGTGACGTCGTCCGGGTCGACGCTCATCCCGCCGCTCAGCAGGATCAGATCGCAGCCGTTCGCCAGATGCGCCACGATGGCCTGCCGGATCAGGTCGGCGTCGTCCGGCGCGAAGCTCACCCCGGCCACCTCAGAACCCAGTGCGTTCACCTTTTCGGTCAGAATCGGCGCGAAGCGGTCCTGAATCAGGCCGTTGAAGACCTCGCTGCCGGTCACAACGATGCCAACCTTGGCCCGGCGCAGCGGCCGCACCGCCAGCACCCCGCCGTTCTGCCGGGCGATGGCCGCCGCACGCTCGACCGGCGCGCGCTTCATCACCAGAGGGATGGCCCGCGTCGCTCCCACCAGCTTGCCTTTCTTCACCAGGGTGTGGCTGTGCAGGCTCGCGCACATCACCTCCTCCACCATGTTGAAGGCCGCCAGCGCCGCCGTATTTACGGAAAGCAATCCGTCGACGGCGGCCCTCAGCCCGATCTTGCCCTCCTTGGGGTTGTTCTCCCAGGCGACTCCCTCGCCGGCTAGCGCCCCGGCCAGGATGGCGGCCGCCTCGTTCTCGTGGATTTCGTCCTCGGCGAGGTCGATGACATAGAGGTGGTTCTTGCCGAGTTTCTGCAGGTGGCAGATGTCTTCGTTGCACACCGTGTGCCCTTTGCGGAAAGCCGCCCCCTTGAACTCTCCGGGCCGGATCTCGGTGATGTCGTGCGCCAACTGAGTCCCCACCGCATCCTGCAAATCGACTTTTTTCAGCATGTCTTGCGTCCCTTCCAATCCAAGGAAGTTACTAGACCGGCAGCGAAATACGCAAATACCGTCATGCCGGACGTGATAAGCCTGCCCCGTACCACGATACGGGGGCATCCACTCCCGCTCTGGATTCCAGCTTTCGCCGGAATGACAAATCTTGGCATATTTAATTGCCGAAGTAATAATTTCCGTTGCAGCCATGTTTTGGTGGGAGCGGGTTTCCAGCCGCGATGATCGAGGCTGAAAGCCTCTCCCACACTTCGTTGCCGATAGAGCGGCGCCGAGCGCCATGACCCCAATAATCGCCTGTCCACCCTATCGCAGTGCAATCACCTCCGCGCGCCGTTTGCCGGTTTTTTCGAAGTGATGCCCGTGATCGTGCGGTGCCGACAAATCGGGCACCACACCCGGCGCCCAGTTCATATCCGCCCAGGTGATTTCTTTGGGGTTTGAGAAATAAGCATTCTCCGCACATGGTCGGCAGATATACCCGCCATCGCGGACCACCTCACGGCCATCGCGGACAACCTGCCCGCAGCGGCTGCAGGCGACCTTGCGCTGGGTCGGGCCGGGCAGGTCCACCGGTCGGATCGGCACCCGCACCTGCTGCACCCTGAACAGGACGCTGTCCGGCATGCGGCAGTAGGCTGTAAGCTGCTGCTGGGACTTGCCGGTCACCTCCGGCGCATAAGCGGCCGCCAGGTCGCGTGCCTCTTCGGTGGAAACCACCCGGAAGGCCTTGCCGGTCTCCAAGTTCAGAAAGGTGGCCGCCATGATGCCGTAGTCCATGAACTTCAGGCTGCGGCGCCCCAGCTTAACTCCGGTCACGTGGGCCACGGCGTCGGCCGTGCATCGGTCCATCTCCACGTAGACGATCAGCTTCTTGATCTGGTCGCGCCGGGTCGGATCGTCCAGCCCGATCAGCAGGCAGCCCAGCATCGCCATGCGTACGCCCACCACTTGGCCCGGGCACAGGTGGCCGTGGGCGGCGGCGGATGTTTCCAGCAGCTCATGAAACGGTTTCATGGTCGCTTCCTTGTGAGTTTAAAAGTGCGATCAAACGGATGCGCGGCCGTCGATCATGGCCGGCACTCCACCCCGGACCCGGTCGTAGTCGCTCTCGATAAATATCCGCGTGGTCGCGGCCAGACTCTGATAGAACTTCGTCTGCGCCTGTTCCTCGACGCTGCGGGAGAAATCCGGCACCCAAGCAGCGAGATGCCTTTCCAGAAAGGCCCGTTGTTTCTGCCGAAAATTCTGGGCACGGTCCAGCTGTTCGATGGACAGCGCATCGAGTTCCTTGACGACCAGAAAGTGCATGAATTCCAGTTCGACCGCGATATGATCCGGCGTCCCGGTGAAGCCCGCGGCCACCTCCAGGCCGACCTCCTGGTAGCACTCGCCGACGGCCAGGGTGGAGTCTCCCATCAACCGGCGCTCCCCTTCGAGGTAGATCGAACCGTAGGGCGGCGCCAAAAGAGCGAAGGGACCGACAAAGAGTCGGGCGTGATCGATGGCCAGTTCTTCGAAGCCTTCATCGCCTTGCAGAGCCGCCGCCATGCGGCCGGCGGCTTCAGCGGCCGGTGAGCATAGCTCCCTAATGCTTTGACTGAACTTCTTCACGTGCTCACGGGTCGCCTCCCCCGGGGGGTAGTAGCATTCGGCGAGAAGCTTGTAGGCAACCGCTCGGATTATATCGGTAGAGAGTTTTTCGTTCGCCTTCATTGCCATCTCCTTGACGTTCGGTGGATGCCGGCTCTCACCCCAGGCCGGCATCCTCAGCCCAGATCAACCGGTGGGGGCCTCGTTCAGCTTCAAATAGCGTTCTCCCAGCGTGTACAGTAGCAGCATCACGGCCAGCGCGAACACCAGCACCAGCAATTCCCAACCGCTTGGGACATATCGCACGTATTGCGGGAATTGCTCGGCTTTAGGTCCGACCGGATGGCTCTGACCGGCCAGAAGGATTTCCATGTGCCGTGCCAGCGACCCCACGAAGATAAGGGCCGAGGCGAGGATCCGGCCGCCGGCCGTCCCCCGCACGGAGGGGATCAGCAGGAGGACAAACGGCAGGAAAAGGCCGAGAATGACCTCGGTGCCGAACACACCGATGGACCCGAAGAGGTGTTCGAACTTGTGATACACCAGGAACGCGGGAATCGTGGTCGATGATTCGATGACTATTTTCAGCAGGGTGAAGGCTGTGACGATTCCGGCTGCATACGTCAGAATCAAGGTGAATTCGTCATACAAAACAGCGGCGCATTCACCGGATGAAGCCGCCCCGGTGACACGGCCCACGACAAGGCTATAAAGGATGAACAGCGCGGTGCCGCTCAAGACAGCCATCAGAAGACAATAGATGGACATCACCGGGCCGAAATAGGTGGCGCGCGATTCGGTCAGCCCGAACACCGAGCCGATCATGAGCGGCGCGATCAGCGCCAGCACGAACGAAGCCGTTCCCAACAGTTTGCTGAAGCCGCTATGGTAGTCGCCGGTGTGCATTTTCCAGAACTTCAACGCCAGAACCGCCAGCTCGACGCTGTAAATGGCTCCCATCCACCAGATCGGCGACGAAAGGTTGGGCGAGAGCATGATGTAGATCATGTTAAAAATAGACCCGAGCTCAAGGCCGATGGAAACGAACCCGCCGCAGAGGGTCGCGATGGCCAGGAACACCAGCCGCTTGGCGAAGGGCTCATACTTCTTGATGCCGAAGACCAGCGGCAAGGCCGACAGCAGCGTCAGCCCGGAGCTCGACAGCGCCAGGAAGATGTAGACTCCCAAGGGCAGGGTCCAGATCAGCACGTCGTTGGCGTTGAAAAGAATGTGGCCCTGCATGAAGATGAAGGCGCCCGCGACGGCGCCGGCCAATATGGCGATTCCGAGCACCCCCAACCAGATCGGATAGAGACTCTTGTTGCCGTTCATTTAGACACCTCCCTTGGTCGCCCGGTAGCGGGCCGGGTTGTAGCCGCGGATGTAAAACACGTGGGGCTCGGTCCCGATCTCCTCCCGCAGCCGGAACGGGTGGAATTTACCGAGCAGCACACTCACCTCGCTGTTCGGATCCGACAGATCCCCGAAAACGCGTGCATTCGCCGGGCAGGCCTCCACGCAGTAAGGCAGCTGCTTTTTGGCGACGCGGTGGTCGCAGAAGGTGCATTTCTCAACGATCCCCTTGGGCCGGATGGTGGCGGCAGTCCCGGTTCGTTCCGGGTTGGAATACGGCGTTGCCTGCCCTCCAACTTTCTCCACAAGCTCTTTGGGCGATGCCGTGCCGCCGGGGATGGCCGCCTCCTCGCTGCGCCAGAACTTGTGCGGTTTTTCCCAGTTGAAGTAGATGACCCCGTAGGGGCAGTTGAACTCGCAGTACTTGCAGCCGATGCACTTTTTGGGATCGTGCATGGTAATGCCGTTGTCGAGCTTGTGCATGGCTCGCGTCGGACAGCCGCGCACGCAGGGAGCGCTGCCGCAGTGGTTGCATAGGGTCGGGATGTAGTGGTAGCGAACGTTCGGAAAAGTCCCGACGGTCTCCGTGATTTTGTTGGACCAGTAAATGCCTTCCGTCACGTTGTTCTCGTTGCGGCAGGCGATGCTGCAGGCGCCGCACCCGACGCAGCGCTGCAGATCGATGACCATGGCGTATCTGGGCATGAGTTCACCTCCTAAATTTTCTCTATTTTGACGCGGGTGGCGGCATGGCGGACCGTGCTGCCGCTCATCCGATCATAGACCGCCGGAATCACCTCGTTGTTGTTGCCGCCCCTCGGCTCTTTGCCGAAGACCTTGGCCGCCACCCGGCCGTACACCCAGTGCCCTTGCCCGTAACACTTGGCAACCGTACCCGGCCGCACCCCCTCCCACAGTTTGACCGTGCATTC
Source organism: Desulfobacterales bacterium (assembly GCA_030834695.1). Taxonomy (GTDB): domain Bacteria; phylum Desulfobacterota; class Desulfobacteria; order Desulfobacterales; family SpSt-501; genus SpSt-501. The sequence goes on along the minus strand of JAUQXK010000013.1, from coordinate 1,912 downwards.
GAGCTTGCCGCTGGGAGAAGTGATCCGAATCTTGTCCCCTGTCTTGAGGCCGAGCTTGTTTGCATCCAACGGGTTGATTTTGGCGACATCGTCCCAGGCCGCATCGCCGGGGTCTACGTCCTTGAACTCCTGGTACCAGGTGCAGTTGGCCGACCGTCCCTCGCGGTTGAGACGGGATTTGTGGTCCACGAACAGGAAGGGGTATTCCTTTTCATCGCCGAGAATCGACGGCTCCTCGTAGTGGGGCACAAACGCGAGCTCGCCCCGCGCCTGGTAGCCGCTGACTTCTAGGATATCGTCCACCGTGGCGTTGTGCTTCTGGGCATGCTCCTCCAAGGCGGCTTTCAGAGTCTCGCTGTAGAACTCGAATTTTTTTGTTTTGGTGTTCATGGCACTCCAGCGCTTGCGGTACGGATAAGGAGCCGAGTTCCAGACGCCGGCTTTGCGGAACTCCTCCCAGCCGTTGAACTTGTCCCCGCCCTGGTACTTGGCCGGGTCCCACAAGTTTTGGGTGGTGAATTTGACGCAATAAAGCGCGAACTCCTTTTCGCTGGCCGGCTCCTTTCCGGTTTCCGGGTCCTTGACCGTTTTGAAATAGCGCAGCATGTTGTCGAACCCTCGCTGAGCCAGTTTATCGGCAATCAGCCAGGGAATTTCGGTTTCATCGATCTTGGCCTCCCACATGGGCTTGATCACCGGCTGCTGGATGGTCACGTGGCGATGCCCGTTGGCGCTGGATTTCACCCACCCCCACTTCTCGAAAAGATGGTGGGTGTCCGGCAGCAGGATGTCGGCGAACCATGAGAACTCCGAGGCGTTGGTGGTGATGTGCACCAGAAAGGGGATCTTGGCGAGGGCTTGGTTCCATCGCTCGGGCTGAGTGCAGGAAAAGTTGAAATTGTTCATATAAGCGATGGCTACCTTTATGTCGTACGGGTCGGCCTTCAGGATCCCGTCCGCTGCGCGGTTGGTTACGACCGCCGAGCCCGGCTTGCCGCCGTTGATGCAAGGAAAATCCTTGCGGCCGCGGTGGTCGATCTTGGCCATCTTCGAGCCCTTCTTGGCTGCCTCATCTATGAAGTCATCCCACTTGGGAAACCCCCCCGTGTATTCCTTGTTGTTCACCAGGGTGCCACCCAGGTTGTCGCAGGCGCCGGTGATCCCGTTCAGGCAATGGCAGATCATGCTGGCGTAAGCCCCGCGCACCTGCATGACCGGACCGCCGCCCACCCAGGACATGGACTGAGAGCCGGCCTTCCCGTAATCCGTGGCCACCCGTACGATCTGCTCCAAAGGCAGGCCTGTGTTTTTCGCCGCCCACTCCGGTGTCTTGTCTTTCAGTGCCAGGTTCCAGAAAGTGACGATCCCGTTGGTGTGCTTCTCTTCGAAGGTTTCCGGGTCAACCTCCTGGCCGGCCACGAAAAGATTTTTGCCTTCCTTGAAATCCCCGACGAACTCCTTGCTCCACATCCCTTTGGTGAGCAGGACATGGGCGATGGCTGCCGCCAGAGCGCCGTCCTGACCCGGTTTGATCGGCAGCCACTCGTCGGCTTTGGCGGCGGTCGCCGAAAGCCGGGGCTCCACCACCGCGATCGTCGCTTTTCCGACGATGTCGCCCCAGACGCTTGAATAATAGGAAACCTGCCGGTTGGCGGCCAGCGGGTCGGCCCCCCAGATGAGAATGTATTTGGTGTTCAAGACATCGTACTGCCGGTAGTCCCAGTATCCCTCAGTGTAAAACGGCCCGAACTTCTCCGCCTCGGCGCAGATCGCGCTGTGTGAGATGTTGTTGGGCGAACCGATGATTTTGGTCATGGCGTCATAGATGATGTCGCGCATGTAGGTATAACGGCCGCGCATGAGCAGGTACTTGTGGGTTTCATTGTTCTTGCGTAGTTCCATGATCTTGTCG
>JAUQXK010000129.1 GCA_030834695.1 Desulfobacterales bacterium | reverse complement strand
TCCAGGTAGGCATCCGCCCAATAGGTGGCTGTCGGCATGGTCGACCTCCGTTCCGGTGAGATAGCGAGCCTTTATTCATGGTCTAGTAAACAAAACTAGGCTACTGAAAAAGCTTAGGGTTGTCAAACACGGCGGCCGGCCCGTTTTTCTTCGGCGGGGCCTTTACACAGCGTAAAAATTCCGGACACCCGGCCTGGCGAGCGGGTGGCCTGCCGGCCGGACCAAGGTCGGATTGCCCATTTGCTTTCAGATAGTTGATCGACTCACGGATGAAACCGCTCCTGGCATGCGGATTGCTGCTCCATGCGGAGGATCGTACGGTCCACGGTCAAGGATTCCATCGGCCAGCGCGCATGGTCCGTCATGCTCTACTCGACACGTTCAAAATTGGTTGCGAGCTTCCTGGGGGTGTCTCTCCTGGTCGGCGCCGCGTCGCTTTTCATCGGCGTACGCCTGGTCGATACGCACGTCTTCGGAGAGGCCCTGAACCGGGTGCGGCAGGATCTCAATGCCGCCAACGAAATGTATGCCACCCGGGTGAAGCACGTCAAAACCTCCCTGAGTATTACCGCTCTGGGGTTTGCATTCATTTCCTCGGTCCGAGACCAGCATACCGCTGATTTGGCTCTGCGCCTGGAGCGCATGTCCAAGCTGGCCGACCTGGATTTCGCCGGCATCGTCAGCGAAGACGGCCGCACGCTGTGCCGAACCGGGCCCCACGCGTTTCCCGGGCCCGACCACCGGCTGGAAAACCCGTTGGTGAGCACGGTGTTGCAGCAGCGCGTGTCCGTTTCCGGGACCGAAGTGTTGCCGGCTGAATTCCTGGTGCAGGAAAACCATGAACTGGCCGAGCGCGCGCGGATTCCCCTGGCCGCCGACGCGCCGACCGCATCGGGCGGCCGCGAGGAAGTGTCCGCCGGGATGGCGATCGCCGCGGCGGTCCCGGTCTATGACGGAAATATGTTCCTGGGCGTGCTATACGGGGGGATGCTGCTCAACCGCAGCGAGGCCTTCGTCGATACCGTCCGGGACACGGTATTCCAGGGAGAAAGTTTCAAGGGTCGGGGCATCGGGACGGCCACGATTTTTCTCAACGATGTGCGCATCGCCACCAATGTCCTGACGCCCGAAGGCAAACGGGCGCTGGGCACGCGGGTATCCCCCGAGGTGAAGGACCACGTGCTCGGCCGGGGCCGGCTTTGGACGGATCGGGCGTTTGTCTTCAGCGACTGGTTCATCACGGCCTACAGCCCGATCGAGACGCTCTCCGGCCGCCGCGCGGGCATGCTGTATGTCGGGGTCCTGGAGGAAAAATACACCGATATCCGCAGTCAGCTGCTCACCGTCTACGTTCTGCTGACGCTGGCGATCATGCTGGCGGCGGCCGGCCTCGGATATTTCCTCGCCAGTCGCATCACCTCGCCGATCCAGGGCCTGATCAAGGCCAGCCGCCAGGTCAGCGAGGGCAACCTGACGCCGGACATCGGCCCCTCCGAGAAAGGCGAGATCGGCCTGCTGCAGAACACCTTCCGGGAGATGGTGGCCGCCATGGGCCGACGACACGCCGACAGCGAGGCCCGGATCATCCAGACCCAAAAGCAGGCGAGCGTCGGGCGGCTGGCGGCGGGCGTGGCCCACGAGATCAACAACCCGCTCACCGGCGTTTTGACGTACACCCATCTGTTGCTGCGGCGCAAGGACCTGTCGACGGACATCCGTTCCGATCTGCAGATCATCGCCGAAGCGACCGAGCGGGTGCGCAAGATCGTCAAGGGGCTGCTTGATTTTTCGCGCCAGACCCGATTGGACCCGGAGTCCACCGACATCAACCGGCTGGTGTCGACCGCGATTGCGCTGATTGAAAACCAGGCGCTGATGAAAGGGGTGACCATCAAGTTCAGCCCCGGGGAAACACTGCCCGAGCTCACCGTAGACCGCAGTCAAATTCAGAGCGTGCTCATCAACATCATCATCAACGCCCTGGACGCCACCGAGACGGGCGGAGCCATCCGGCTCTTCACGGCAGCCAGCTTAACCGGGCAGCCGGTCGGCCGCAAAGGGGTGGAGATCACCATCGCCGACACCGGCGGCGGCATTCCGCCGGAAAATCTGGACAAACTGTTCGAACCGTTTTTCACCACCAAGCCGGTCGGCCAGGGCACCGGCCTGGGGCTGGCGGTGTCTCTGGGTATCGTCCAGGGCCATGGCGGCCACATCCGGGTCCAGAGCGAGGTCGGCAAAGGCTCACGGTTTTTCATCTGGCTGCCGGCGGAGAAACCAAATGGGAATGAGAGTGCTGGTAGTTGACGACGAGGCCATCGTTCTCAAAAGCTGCCAGGCGGTGCTGGAAGCCGAGGGATGCGAGGTCGTCCTGGCCGGATCGGTTGCGGCGGCCCTGGCGTTCATCGACGCCGAACCGCCCGCGCTGCTCCTGGTGGACGTCAAGATGCCGGTGCAGGACGGCATGCATCTCATGCGCTGCCTCAAGCAGAGGGGGAGCGGCATTCCGGTCGTCATCATGAGCGGCTATCCCACTTCGGCAACGATTCGGGAAGCCGAGGACCTTGGCGCCGTGGCGTTTATTTCCAAACCCTTCACTCCCGATGAACTCGCCGCGACCGTGCGGTCTGTTCAGAAGAAATTGCAAAAGGAGGAACCCCATGCCCAACAAGAAAATTTTGGTGATTGACGACGAACGCATCGTCATCGACAGCATCGCCAAGATCCTGAAGGAGGAGCGCATCGACGTCGACTCCACGCTGAGCGGCCGCCAGGGGGCGGAGATGGCCCTGCAGAACGACTATGATCTGGTGCTGAGCGATTTGCGCATGCCGGACATCGGCGGCATGCGCGTTCTGAGGGACATCAAGCGCGTCAAGCCGAAGCTGCCGGTGGTGATCATCACCGGCTATGCGACGGTGCCCTCGGCCGTCCAGGCCATGAAGCTGGGGGCGGCCGAAATCCTCGAAAAGCCATTTTCGCCGGACGGCCTGGTGTACACGGTCCAGAAGGCCCTGCAAGCGGTGCCGTCGGAGGCGGTCGAAGAACAAGGGCTGATTCACCGGGATGAAATCCTGCGGCTGCTCGAACGCGCGGCGACCGATCAGAACATCGTTTACGAGTTGATGCATTGCGGAGCCGACGCTCTGGCGGACTACCAGTTGACGAACGCCGAAAAGCTCGCGGTCCTGACGGCGGATATCGAATGGATCGAAAAGCACGTCGGGCAGCTATCGGCCGCGCAGCGCAAGTGGCTGGATGCGCGGCGCAACAGTGAAATCTGGTAGCGTTCGAAGCAACGTGTCCATCCGGCAGGCGGGGTTATTGCTCCGGCCCGTTCAACTTGAGCCGAGGCGCGACGATGAACGACGCGGCCCGATCCGATATTCTTGTTGGCGGAGCAATATGCTTGCGGCAGTTGTGTCCTTCGGCATTTTGATCTAAAATATACTATGCGGGTGCAGAATGGGTTCAGCGGCGCCGGTCGGTGGGTTAAACCCTTCGGCGGCCGACCGCTGCCCGCTGCGGTTCGCTGTTTTTCGAAATGCCGCTTCCCCTGGACGGGGGTGAGGGAGGAGCGAAGGTGGCCGAGGGACCGGAATGAAACGATGGATGATTGCGGTTGTGCTGGTGTTTTTCGCGTGTCAAGGCGCATTCGGCGGCCAGAGCCCCCCCAAAAAGAAACCTGCCGCAAAACCCAAGCCCCGACCGGTTGCGGTTGTGCCGAGCGCAGAGCCGAAACCGCCTTTTGAAGCATATGCCGTGGCAGATGCCGTCGACGGAAAGGTGCTGGAGGGGCAGAACATGTACCTGCGCTGGCCCCAGGCCAGCCTGACCAAGCTCATGCTGGCCGCCGTGGTGGTGGACCATATCGAGCGCGGCGAATTAAAGCTCAGTGATTCCATCACGGCGACCAAGAACGCCCAGGGCATGGGCGGAACCCAGGTGTTCCTGAAGGCCGGCGAGACCTTTACGTTGGATGAGTTGATGACCGCGGCCATGGTGGAATCCGCCAATGATGCGGCCTATGCCATTGCCGAACACGTTGCCGGCAGTGCCGACGGCTTCGTGGCGCTGATGAACCGCAAGGCCCGCGCCTTGGGCATGACGGACACCGAGTTCCACTGTGTTCACGGCCTGCCGCCTGCGCCGGGCGGCTCCGACAACCTCACCACCTGCGATGATATGATTCGGCTGGCGCGCGAGGCGCTCCAGCACCCCCAGATCCTGAACTGGACCTCCATCGAGCAGACCACTTTCCGCAACGGGACGTTGGTGATCACGAACAAGAACAAGCTGGTGGGCCGGGTGCCCGGCGTGGATGGGCTCAAGACCGGCTACACCCGGCGGGCGGGCTTTAATATCGTGGCGACGGGGGCCACCGGCGAGCGGCGGTTGATCGTGGTGGTCTTAGGCAGCCCCGAGTCGCGGGTCCGCGACGCGTTTGCGGTCGAAAAATTTCACGAGCACATGCAGGTCCAGCCGGCGGCCCATGACCATGCGGTCGAGCGGACGGCATCCGGGGGATGACGTAACGTCGACCTTATTGCTCCGGCCATAAAATATATTCAACGGTGGCCATATCACGAATCGGCAGGACGGGACGCGGCCTCGGCGGCTCTGATCGCTTCTATCACCTGATCGCTCGTGTAGAAGTCGCTCTTAAACATCAGCTGCCCATCGGCGGCATACACCACCAGCAGCGGGATCGTCAGGCTGCCTGCCTCCCGCAGCATTTTTCGACCCTCGGGGTTGCTTCCGGTCAGGTCCACCTTGACAGGCAGCAGTGATGGTTCCGACATCAACTTCACCAGCTCCGGGTCGCCCCAGACGCTTTGCTCCAAGGCCTTGCAGTTCAGGCACCATTCCGCGGTAAAGATCATCACGACGGTTTTGTGTTCTTTGAACGCGCTGTCCAGGCGTTGCGGCGTGTAGGATGCCCATGCGATCGGTCCCATGTCCGTCAAGCGCACGGCGCCGTAAAGACAAAGGGTCACCATCGTTGCGCCCAGAGCGACCCAGATGACTTTGGCCCTTTTTCCCGATGAAAGCGTGATCGCGCGCAGACCGGTCCAGGCGCCAGCGGCGGCGGCCAGGAGCATCACGGGCCACCAGTGCCACCGGCTGGGAGGGGCTGCCGGGTCCGACCGCCATGTGCCGACGCCGATCCCGATGAAGTAGGCGGCCGTCGCCAGCATGAGGATCGCCATGGCCTGCTTGAGCAGCTCGCTGCCCGGGCCGGCCCTGGGCAGGCGCCGGACCAGGCGGGGAAACGCGGCAAGCATAGAGGGCAGGCCCATGCCGGCGCCGATGGCTGCGAACGTGACGATGGTGATGGCGGGTTCCTGGGTGGCGGCCCAGGCCGCCGCCGTTCCCATGAACGGCGCCGTGCAGGGCGTGGACAGCACCGCGGTGAGCATGCCGACGCACAGGGAGCCGGCCAGGGTTTCCTGGCGCGGGTTCAGCGCATAGATGCGGCCGGGCAGGCGCACGGAGTAAACACCGAACATGCCGACGGCCATGACGGCGATGATGAGGCCCACGCCGATGGTAAAGGCCGGGTACTGGAAGAGCTGATTGGTCGACGTGAAACCGCTGACCATCGAAACAATGCCGCCGAGGACGACCCAGAAGGTCAACACCCCGGCAAAGGTGAACAGACCGAGGCTCAGGCAGCGCCGGCGGTCGGCCGCGGCGGCGTTGGACAGACTGATGAGCTTGATCGGGACGAGGGGCAGCACACAGGGCGTGAAGTTGAGCAGAAAGCCGCCGAAGGTGGCCAGCAACAGGATCATGGCCGCGCTCAGGGGCGATTCCGGATCCAATGCAAAACCGAATCCGAACAACCTGAACTGAATGAACCGCTGCGACCCCTCCTTCGCCCTGGATTCATACTCCCGAAACCATTCGCGGTTGACCGGCGCGGCCTTCCCATCCGGTGCGGCCGCGGGCCATTCCGCGGTGTGAGCCACCCGCTCGGGCATCAGGCAATAGGTCGGTGCACAGGCCTGGTATTCGACCCCCACCTTCACGGACACGCTGCCGTCGGAGGAACCCCGACTCAGCCTGACTGGAAGATAGATCACCGCACGGCCCTCGAAGCTCATGATCGGGGTGTCCACGAAGTCCACCCTAAACGGCCGGGCCGGCGGGTATAAAGGCGGTTCCGACAGAACACCTTCGGTCGCCTCGCTGACCCAGACCCGTGTCGGAAACGGCTTGAAGTCGCGGACCTCGCTCTGCTGGTCCTTGTCCGCCATGACATGGTAGCCTGGACGGATATCGAGCACCACGGCGAGCACGGCGTTTTCCGCGGGCTGAGCAGCGTCAGCCGACCAGGCCGTGGCGACCGAAACGGGGTCTTCATCTTCGGCGGGCGCCGGCGACAGGAGCGGAGAGGATTGTCCCGTGCCGACGGCGGTCCAGAGGAATATAGCCAGGAGGCATCCAAGACATGCGCGCAAGGTTTTCATTCGCATAAAACGACGATACCACATTTTCGCCGGATCCATCCAGCCCGGATACACCGTCGGCTGCCTTTGCCGGGCGGAAATCCGGCTGCTTCCCAGGCGATGGGGGGGTGGGCTGCCGACGGTCAAGTTGAATCCATAATTGACTTTTAAAAGAGACCCGCATAAACTAAAAAGATTGAAAAAATTACCGCGGCGGCATGAACGGCAGCGTCCGTTCGGTTTCATCAGCACCTGCGCCGCAGGATCGAGGAGAGTCAGACATGAGCATCAGCATTCCCAAGGAGAAGTTCTTCTTTACCTCGGAGTCCGTGACCGAGGGGCATCCGGACAAGGTCGCCGACCAGATCTCGGACAGCATTCTGGACGCCATCATGGCTGAAGACAAGCGCTGCCGGGTGGCCTGCGAGACGCTCGTCACCACCGGCATGGCCTTCATCGCCGGAGAGATCACGACCAACACCTACGTCGAGATGCCGCAGATCGTGCGCGACACCATCCGGGACATCGGCTACAACTCATCGAAGATGGGATTCGACTGGCAGACCTGCGCGGTGATGACCAGCATCGACCATCAGTCGCTGGACATCGCCCAGGGGGTGAACAAGGGCGACGGGCTTTACAAGGAGCAGGGCGCCGGGGACCAGGGCCTGATGTTCGGCTATGCCACGGACGAGACGCCGGAGTGCATGCCCATGCCCATCATGCTGGCGCACAAGCTCTGCCGGCGCCTGTCCGAAGTCCGCAAGAACGGCCAGGTGGACTTCCTGAGGCCGGACGGCAAGGCGCAGGTCACCCTGGAGTACGAGGACGGAATTCCCAAGCGCGTGGATGCGGTCGTCATCGCGGCCCAGCACAAGCCGGACGTGGAGCAGGAAACCCTGCAGGAGGCCCTGATCAACTCGGTGGTCAAGAAAGTCATTCCGGCGAATCTGATGGACGCCGACACGCGCTACTATATCAACGCCACGGGCCGGTTCGTCATCGGCGGCCCCATGGGCGACTGCGGGCTGACGGGCCGCAAGATCATCGTCGACACCTACGGCGGCCAGGGCAGCCATGGCGGCGGCTGCTTCTCGGGCAAGGACCCCTCCAAGGTCGACCGCAGCGCGTCCTATATGGCGCGGCACATCGCCAAGAACATCGTCGCCGCTCAACTGGCCAAGCGCTGCGAGGTGCAGATCGCCTACTGCATCGGTGTGGCCCAGCCGGTCTCCATCATGGTCGACACGATGGGTACCGGGAAGCTTCCCGGCCAGCGCATCGCGGACATCGTGCGGGAGTGCTTCGACCTGCGGCCGGCCGCCATCATCGACTACCTCGACCTGCTGCGCCCGATCTACCGCAAGACGGCCTGCTACGGGCATTTCGGCCGCACCGAGCCGGAGTTCACCTGGGAGCACACCAACATGGCCGCCAAGATGCGCGAGAAGGCGGGGGTATAAAAAACAGCCGAAAGGATCGAGAACTGAGGACTGAGTCGGGCACGGTTGCTCAGTCCTCAGTTTTTTATCGCCGGACGAACCGGCGTGCCATGAATAATCCAGAGGAGGATGTGTTGCTGATGAAATACGACGTAAAGAATATTCAACTTGCCAAAGAGGGCCAGCTGCGGATCGAATGGGCCGCCCAGAGCATGCCGGTTCTGAACCGGATCCGCCAGCGATTTGCGAAGGAGCAGCCGTTTGCCGGCGTCAAGCTGGCCGCCTGCCTGCATGTGACCACCGAAACCGCCGCGCTGATGCAGACCCTGAAGGCCGGCGGCGCGAGCATCGCCCTGTGCGCCTCCAATCCGCTGAGCACGCAGGACGACGCGGCGGCCTCGCTGGTGAAGCACGACCGCATCCCGGTTTTCGCGATCAAGGGCGAAGACCACAAGACCTACTATGCCCACATCAACGCGGTCCTGGACACCCGGCCGCATTTCACGATGGACGACGGGGCCGACCTGGTTTCCATCCTGCACTCCGAACGCCAGGCGCTCGTCGCGAACGTGCGCGGCGGCACGGAGGAGACGACCACCGGCATCATCCGGCTGCGCAGCATGGCGGCCGACGGCGTGCTGAAGTACCCGATCATCGCCGTGAACGACGCCCGCACCAAGCATTTCTTCGACAATCGCTACGGCACCGGCCAGAGCACGATCGACGGGTTCATCCGGGCGACCAACCGGCTGATCGCCGGAACGCGCTTCGTGGTCTGCGGCTACGGTTGGTGCGGCCGCGGGATCGCCATGCGCGCGCGCGGCATGGGCGCGAACGTGATCGTGACCGAGATCGACCCGCTGCCGGCCCTGGAAGCCGTCATGGACGGGTTCACGGTCCTGCCGATCGCTGAAGCCGCTCCGATTGGGGATTTCTTCTGCACGGTCACCGGCAACATCAATGTCATCCGCAAGGAGCATTTCCGGGTGATGAAGGACGGCGCCATCGTGGCCAATTCCGGGCACTTCAATGTGGAACTGGATCTTCCCGGCCTGGCCGCCCTATCCAAATCCCGGCGACGGATCCGCACGTTCGTGGAAGAGTTCGTTCTGAAGAACGGCCACCGGATCAATGTGCTCGGCGAGGGCCGGCTGATCAATCTCGCCGCCGCCGAGGGGCATCCCTCCAGCGTGATGGACATGAGCTTCGCCAATCAGGCCCTCAGCATCGAGTACATGGTCAAGCTCAAGAAACCCCTGGCGAAAGACGTCTACCCCGTGCCGGAGGCCATCGACCAGCAGATCGCCCGCGAAAAGCTCGCCGCCATGGGGGTCGTTATCGACCAGTTGACGGCCGAGCAGAAGAAATACCTGGCGTCCTGGGAGTTGGGGACCTAGCGCCGACGCGCAACCGGCATCGGACTAACGCCGGGATCTCCCGAGTTCGAATCAAGAAGCGGGAAGGCGCCCCTAAATGTGCCTTCCCGCTTTTGGTCTCATCAAACTGCAACCGTTTTAAGACTGTCCGGTAACCCGGATACGCCTCTTTTAGGGAGCGGACGGCGGCAGCACAATGTCCCACGTTTTGGGATCGCCATCTGCGATTACCACGCCTGCGATCTCATCCGTCACCAACTGATCCGTGTCTGCATTGTAGGTAGAGGCATTCACGTCATAGGTTTCCTCGGTCAGTTCCGCAGAATACGGTTCGCCGTTCACGTAATTCTCGGCTTTTACCTCGATGACCGTCAAGGCGGGGGTCGAACCGCACGGCTTTTCTTGCCGGAAGCTCAGCGTTGCGTATTGGTCCACAGCTCCGCCGTTGATCGTTACGTCGCCTTCCAAAAATCCGGTCGGTTTGCCTCCCTCCAGATCGACATCGGTTGTGTCCGACGTGCTCGGGTCTTGATTCATTCCGGGGTTGGTGATCACTTCGACGCACCCGGCTGCGTATTCCTTTTTGTAGGCAACGATGGTGTAGAGATCGTCCGCCCCGTTTTCGTCACGGTCCGGATTGAGGAAAAGCGCATAGCTGCCATCCGGCTCCGTAATGGTTGCGGCATAGACCACCGGGTTGCCGTCGCCATCCGGCTGCTGGGCGCTGACGAGCGCACCGGCCACAGGGGCCGCGCCATCGTCCCTTACGATTCCGCGCACGATGGCATATTCGGCCAGATCCAGGACCCGGACGGTCGGTTTGAGCAGCCAGTTGCCGCTGTTGCCGGCCTTCACAACGGACTTGGAAGCGTCGAAATCCAGAATCAGCTCGGTCGTCTGGTTGTCGCTGACATCGAATCCATGCACGATCTTGATGCCGGTTTGAAATCCGCTGGGGACCTTCAGTTCATAAACTTCCAGAGCCGGCTCCGTGATGACATAGTTCGCGTAGGGGTGGCTCTGGCTCAGGACGTTGATGCCGTTGTCCGGCTCTCTGCCGATGATCAGGCGCATCTGGGTGTAAGGTCCGGCTGGGAGTTCCACGATTCCGAGTTCTTCGCGCACCCCGTTGACGAGCTCCAGCAGGTTGTAGGTCTTGCCGGCCTTGTCCGATGACAGGACGTTGGTCCAGTTGCTGTCCGGGCCTTCATCCCCGCCCATGTGAACTTCGACTCGGTCGATCGTCACATAGACCGCCCGATAGTTTTCTGTGGCTGCGTCCTGAAGGCTGATGGACAGGGTTCCGGTGGTAGCGGAAGCGCCGCTGCTGTCCCCGCCGCCGCCCCCGCCGCAGCCGATGAGGAGCGATAGGAGTGACAGGATCGCGAGAGTGGTTAAATGCCGTCCGGTGAATTTCATTTGGTTCCTCCTTTGCATTGCTTTTTATTTTTTTTCCAACTCGATGGCTGTCCAGGTAATCGCTCCGGACTGAAGATCCCCTTCTGCGGCAATCATGTCGTCCGGTTTGACCAGGTCGAAGAATGCAGCCGATGAAATCGGTTTGCCGCCCAAGCCCCTGAAGCGATCGGCCGGGATCGGGGCCGTGTCGATCGTGACACCCAATACGACCAATACGGGCGGCGCGACCGAATCCACCGGGCCGGTCAGTTCCACGGTCGGGTTGGACGGGGTTACCTGCAGGCTCGATGCGTATATGGAGCCGTCGGCGCCCCGCCGACCGATCATTCTCACGTGGTCGCCGGGTTGGATTTCATCCAGGCCGGCCGCCGTGCCGATGATGCGCGTGCTGGCGGTTGCCTGGATGATGATGGGTTCCAGGCCGGACAGCGTCAGGCGGTTCCCGTCCGAGTCCACCGTTCCTGCGTCGGCTTCGATCTGGACGCCCTCGGGCAGGCTGATTTCATCGGCGAGAATGGTTCGGTCGGATAGCGTGCCCCGGACGATAACGCGGGTGCCGCGATTGAGGTCGCGTTCGGAAATATTCCGGTAAGCGGTCGTTTCGTCGGTAAGCACGGTGTAGCGGCCGATCGCGAATTCATTCGAGCCTTCGGTTCGGGTGATGATCCCTTCGAATTCAGCCGTCTCGAATCCACCTGAGCCGAACTCCTCCAGCAGTTCGATTCGGTCGGCCATCAACAGACCCGGGGCCGTCAGCCTTCCTTTGGCCTTAAGGAGTTGATCGACCTGAGGGATTCCGCCAGGCAGCCCGCTCCGGTCGGCAGTCGAGAAATCAACAGTGAGTGCGTTGACCGTATAGGTCCGGGCCTGCGCATCGACACTCTGGGCCAGGCCTTTTATTTTAACCGCGCCGTTCGGCGGCAGCGCGTCCGCGATTCTGTTCACGTAGGTCGCCTGGAAGCGGTCCAATTCGTCAAAGTAGCCGCTGACCTCGAGGACCATGCCGATCGCAACATCCGCAGCTGTTGTATTCTGAAAGACGCAGAACGGGCCGAGCACGACGGTCTGCCCGAGAATGACCAGTTGCGACGAATAGGGATCCAGTTCGGTTACGCTTTCCACCGGTCCTTTGAGATCGTTATTGAAGAAGACGCGGTTCGCGGTGGCGCTGCCGTCTTCGTTCAACACGCCTTCGACCCGGACCACCATGCCGGTTGAAAGATGCTGAACGAGCGTTTCATCGCCGGACCCCATGGAGGTGTTTTCGATAAAAATCTCGGCGTCTCCGGTCGCGTAGGCGACACCGTTCACGATCACACTGCCGAAGCCCGTCACGGTGCCTACCGATGCGACCGTAACGCCGCTGCCGCCGACACCGCCTCCAGCTACGCTGCCGCCGCCTCCGCCGCAGCCGCCGTTCGCGGCCAGCATCATTGTCAGGGCCGCCGCTGCGATGATCTTCTTAATCTGCATTCCTCGCATCGGTCGTCGTCCTTTTCGTAAGGGTGTTGATCGTCATGCCGGTCGCACGGCGGAATTCAGCGTCGATCGGCGCCGGATTCATCGCCGGCCAACGTTTCTTCGATGTAATAAATCCCGAGCCCCGCGACATTCCGCCCGGCGCCGTGGACATCGGGATTGGCGTCGCGATCGCGGGCCGCCAGCCATCCGTCCAGCTTTTCAAGCAGTTTCTGCGAATATTTTCGCGAAAGCCGGCGGAATTCGGGCAGCACATCGTCCGGCAGATTGTCGTAGAGCACCTTGCGCTGAAACATGGGCGGCGCGGCACCCGTCTGGAGATTGTGGCCGATGGCGTCGATCAGATAGGCCGTATCCACCCCCAGGATGTGAAGCTTCATGGATTCGTCCGCTTTGGGCACATACGCCCGTTCAACCAATTGGACCTGGTCGTCATCCGTTACCGAAACGGTTCCCTCGGCGGCCAGTTCATCCAGAACGGCGCGATGCGGAATGTCGCCACTGTAACGCCGAACCAATTCCTGAAAGGTATTCCCCGGGCCGCTGACGGGCAGCGCCAACGGGTTGCCGCGCGGGCTTAAAAAATGTCTGTCGCGGCGCCATCCGGCGATGACTCGGGCCGCGCGGTTGTACCGGTCCGCGCTGGAGCGGTCACTGGGCTGCGACTGCCGGATAATTCGATGGACCTCTTTGCGGGTCAGGCCGGTGACGACGGCCATCCGCGATATGGTTTGCTTGCGACCTTCAATCGCAAACTCCTTGCGGGCGACCTCGACGAACTGGCTTCTGGCAATATCGGCGAACGTCCCGTACGAAACGCCGTTTCGCAGCAGGATCCGAATCAGCGGTCGCAGGATTCGCGCCACGGCCGCAGCGAGAATCTGGTGCTTGTTTTTCTTCATCAATACGCGATTGCTCGGAAAGGTAATAATTGGGAAAATTTTCCCAAAATTTTGCGGGGTTGTCAAGGGGAAAACCGAAGGGCTTCCGATACGGCGAGGAGCATGGCCTCAAAAAGAATCCGCCGGGCGCCGGCCCGACTGCCGACGCCGCCGAAGTTGAGCCGTTCGCGCACGGGCAGCGCGATGTCCCAGTGGTCCAGGTTGGCGCAGCCCAGCAGGGTGCCGCCGGGGATCAGTTGGTCGGCGACGGCCACGTACCCGTCGTTTCTCTCGCCCGCCGCGGACAGCGCGTCGTAGGTGAAGAGCAGCAGGGGGTGCACGTCCTCCCGGCGGGCGAAGCTCGCCAGCGAAAAGTATCGCACGTGCTCGGGCAGCCGGTGAGAGGCGAGCCAAGCCGTTTGCTCCGAGCGCCTCAGGCTGTCGACGACCTTTCGGTCCCCGGGCGGACAGTCCGTAAACGGCATCCGGGAGAAAACGCTTTGGTAGACCCCAGCCAGCAAGTCGGCGAGCGGCGACCCGCCTACCGGCCCGGAAACGCTTACCACCGTGCGGACCCGTGCGGCCTGCCGGGGATGGTTGACAAGGAAGTGCAGGATGTCGACCGTACCCTTGGAATGCCCGATCAGGACGATTTTTTCGTCTGAATCCGCCGGGAGACGATCGATGGCGTCGGCGATCTGCGCAGCGTTGTGGTCGGCCCCCGACCGGCCGCCAACTGCGATGAAATCGATCCGGGCGCCGCGCCGCCGCATGGCCGCGGCGGCATCCTCAAACGGCATGCCGTACTCCGGGAAGCATTCCGCGAAGGCGCCGGGAACAACCAGGATTTTTAGCCTGGGATCAAGCGGCGGGAGCGGGCCGGGCGGCGCAACAGGCTGCGGCTCATCTGCGAGGCGCCAGATAAGGCGTTCGCAGTCCTGTTCGCCGGAAAGACCCCGGTCGGCGAGCATGCAGGCGATCTCTCGGAACTGCACACGCCCGTCCGATAACGCGAAGGTGTTGGGCGGACTCCCCCGCAGCACCGGCGACGGATCGGGAAGGGGGGGAAGGGGAAGGAGACAACCGGTGGCGGTCGCACCTGCGGCTAACACGACAAAGCAGCGGGCGGAAACCTTAAGCATCGCCGCCAAACAGGTTCTCCGCATTCGGGCGCCCTTCCTTCGTGCACTGGACAATGGGCGATTCGCCTGGAAGAATTATCCGGCGGTCAGCCGGCTTTCATGGAACGGCCGCCTATGCTGCGACCGGAGTGCTGCGTTACACTGTTTGCTGCCGGCCGGCCGGCTTCCACGCAGAATCAGCTGCACGTGCACACCCTCCTGATACCATCCCACGAACAGGAATCGCTTTTAAGTGCGAAAAGCCTCCATTTTCGTGGATCGCCGAGGATGAGCAGGATGATGCGTATGCCCAACATCAGGTATATTGCATATTCCGGAAAGGTAAAAAGCTCTTCGAAGGTTGTCCCATTTGGTGAATAACCATGGCTTTGTTGCTCTGAGGTGAGATATCCCGTTATCGTCAGTCCAATCGTTTTCATCTGAGAACCCGCCTTTCGTTAGCTGGCGATGGATTGCAGGATGTTTTCGTTTGCACGGATCGCATCGGACGAAACAGGTCGGCTGCTCGTCGGCGTACCCTGGACACACAGTAATTTCAGCCGGGATTTTGTCAATCTGGCATTCTGGAGGATGCACCGTGCGGATCAACGAGGCGAGGCGCTGCCGCTTCTCACGAGGGCCTGCTGGAGGACCGATGCCGGCCGGCTCGCCGCTTGGCCGTTGATTAACTGCAGGGGGTACTTAAGATACGGTTGATTGCATTCCTCAAGTCATTTGTTGGGGGTGACCCGATGCAACGATCCACTGAAAATTCGGCAACGGCATGGCACGCGCTGTCCGACGAAGCGGTCTTCTCGGTTCTGAAGTCCTCGCCGGAGGGTTTGAGCAGACACGAAGCCGCTCTGCGCTTTTCTGAATACGGCCCGAATGAGCTTGAATCCGTCCAGCGGATCTCCGCGGTGCGAATCTTTTTGCGGCAGTTCAATAATGCCTTGATCGTCGTGCTGCTGGCGGCGACCGGTCTATCGGCTTTTCTGGGGCACGAGTTGGAAGCCGTTGCGATCGGCGTCATCGTGCTTTTTGCGGTGTTTTTGGGGTTCATCCAGGAATTCCGGTCCGAGCGGGCGGTCGAAGCCTTGCGCCGAATGGCTGCCCCGTCGGCCACTGCATGGCGGGATGGAGAGGAAATCGAAACGCCTGCGCGCGAGCTTGTGCCCGGGGACGTGATCCTTCTCCGGACCGGCAACAAAATTCCGGCTGACCTGAGGCTGATCGAGGCCGTGAACCTGCAGGTCGAGGAATCCGCCCTGACGGGCGAATCCGTTCCAGCGGAAAAACACACGGCTGCGCTCAGCGAGAGTCGCCTTGCGCTCGCGGACCGGAAAAACATGGGCTACGCCGGAACCGCCGTCACCTATGGCAGGGGCCGCGGAGTCGTTGTTGCCACCGGCATGGACACCGAGTTCGGAAAGATTGCGGGGATGATCCAGGCCATTGAAACCCGGAAAACGCCCCTGCAGGAGAATCTCGATCGGGTTGGACGCATCCTGGTGCGCGTCGCCTTTGTCATCGTCGCCCTGATCGCAGTCCTCGGCCTGCTTCGCGGCCAGCCCTTCATCGAGATGCTCGTGTTCGGGATTGCGCTGGCGGTCGCCGTTGTTCCCGAAGCCCTTCCGGCGGTTGTAACCGTCTCCCTGGCAATCGGGGTCCGGCGGATGGTGAAACGCAATGCCCTGATGCGCCGTCTTTTAGCGGTGGAGACCCTCGGCAGCACATCGTATATCTGCTCTGACAAAACCGGCACACTGACCAAAGACGAGATGACCGTTCGGAAAATCTATGCCTCCGGCAGGACGGTGGACGTCACCGGGGAAGGCTTCGCCCCGCAAGGGCAGTTCCTGCACAACGGCCGAGCAATCGAATCCGACCCGGCATTGAGGGAGCTGCTGCAGGCTGCCGCGCTTGCCTCGGACGCACAAGTTGATTTCAGCAACCTCGAGGAGCGCTGGAAAGTAAAAGGGGATCCAACCGAAGCGGCACTTGTCGTCGCTGCCGAAAAGGCCGGATTGAAAAAGATTGACCTTGATTCGAACTATCGGCGGATCGGCGAAATTCCTTTTACCTCCGAAAACAAACGGATGACCACCCTGCACGAACATCGCGGAGAACAGGTGGCCTACTCGAAGGGTGCCCCCGAGATCATTCTCAACTCCTGCGCCCGGTATTTTTCCGGGGATGGCGTCGTGGATCTGGACCCGGCGGGTCGCGCCGCCATCGTGCAAGAAGCACGTCGCATGGCGGGCCAAGCCCTGCGGGTGCTGGCCATCGCTTCAAAGCCGGGCGCTGAATTGGCCGATGCGGAACGCGACATGGTGTTTGTCGGCCTGATGGGGATGATCGACCCGCCGCGGCCGGAAGCCCGGGCCGCGATCCAAACCTGCGAGTCCGCATGCATCCAGGTGGTTATGATTACCGGGGATCATCCGCTGACAGCCCAGGCGGTGGCTGCCGAGCTCGGGCTGTTGAACGGCGGCCGCGTGGTCACGGGGATGGAGCTGGATGCGATGAGCGAATCCGAATTGGAGTCGAAGCTTGAAACCATCAAAGTTTTTGCGCGGGTATCCCCGGGGCACAAATTGAGGATCGTAGCTGCCCTGCAGAAGAAGGGCCACATCGTCGCCATGACCGGAGACGGGGTCAACGATGCGCCCGCGCTAAAGAAAGCCGACATCGGTATCGCCATGGGCATCACCGGAACCGACGTCACCAAAGAAGCCGCGGCTATGACCCTGACCGACGACAACTTCGCTTCCATCGTTGCAGCCGTGGAAGAAGGGCGGGGGATTTTCGACAATATCAAGAAGTACCTGATGTACCTGCTTTCGGCGAACATCGGTGAGATCGGTCTGATGGCCGGAGCCACTGTGCTGGGCCTTCCGCTGCCTCTGACCGCCGTGCAGATCCTGTACGTCAATCTCGCGACCGACGGGCTGCCGGCGCTGGCGCTGGCGGTCGACCCGCCGGTGCCGGGTATCATGCATCGGAAGCCGCGCGATCCGCGCACCGGTATATTTACAAAATCGGTTGTGGCCCTGATGATGGTGGCCGGGTGGTGGTCGTCGCTTTCAAACCTGGGCCTTTTTGCCTACCTGCTTCATTCGGGCCGAGATCTCAAAGAAGCAATGGCCATGACCTTCGTGTCGCTGGTGTTGATTGAATTCTCCAAAGCTTACCATTTCCGCTCCGATCGCGATTCAGTGCTGAATGGTCTCTTTTCCAACCGGTGGCTTAATCTCGCCGTTTTATGGGAGCTTCTGCTGCTGGGCTTGATCATCTATGTGCCTTTCTTGCAGCAGGCGTTTGGGACCTTCGGGATGCAGCCGTCGGATTGGTTGATGGCTGTTTGCCCGGCCTTGTCGATCTGGCCGGTTCTGGAATTGACCAAGTATGCCTTGCGGCGCGGCTGGTGGGGCGAATCGAACGTCGCCTGCCGCTTGGGCGGCCTTCAAGCGATCCATTGAACTGGGAAACAGGGCTTCGGACCAGCTTTCTTTATCGGGTCCCGGCGATTGCAGGCTCGTGCCAGGCTCTCTTCTCGAGCTCCCGATGCATGCTCTCGCGCGTCAAGAACCGGTTCTTGCGCTCGAAGATGACCGGTCTGCCGATTCGGCGAGAGCTCTTAAAATCGCATCAGGGCCCGCATGGTCGGCCGGGCCTGCCGGTTGATGGCTGAAAACGATCCGCCCGCCGGAGTCGATAACGACGACCCCGGGCAGTTGCAGGATGTCGCCGATCGGTTTGCCGATTCCGGAGCCTCGGGCCATGGCCGCCAATCCCTTGAAGGCGATTTTCGGCGAAAAAACTCCAAGCGCCGACATGCGCTTGAGGTGGAACTGGCGGTAAAGCGCCTGCTGCGGATCGGCGATCATGGGGAAGGGGACGTCGAATTTCTTCAGGAACGCCGCGCATTCCGCCGGCGTTCCCATGCCGACCAGAACCACCCGGCTGCCGGCCTTCTCGAAGTCCGCTTTTCGAGCGCGCAACTGCGCGACCTGCTCCCGGCAGAACGGTCAGCCGAAATGCCGCAGAAACACCAGCACGACCCGGCCGCCCGCCCAAAACTCGCTCAGACGCTTTGCAGAGCCGTCCGATATCGTAACGTTGGCGTCCATTGTCCCGTATCCTTTCCGCTTGATGTAATGCATCCATCCTTTTCAATCTGCTTTTTTATTCATCATGAAGTTAAGGCTTCAAATGGCCGTCGTCGATATCGACAAAGGAACGACGAGGATCGTTCGAGCGGAGTTGAGCATTTGTGTAGCAAAGAGTCTTAAGGGATGACGGGCATTTCCAGCCTCGCTTGCCTTGGGATAGGCGGTTTATCTGAGCAAATGAGTTTGCCCGGTCCGGATCGCGTCGATCACTATTTTCCCCTTTATTTTTAGCTTCCCAAGGCTCCCCTTTTTATGGGACATGATAATGTCATAAAGATCATCCCTTGTTTGTGGCGGCCTTACTTCATCAGCCCTCTTTTTCAGAGACATGGCGTTCTGGGGGCAAGTAGGAATGCATAAACCGCATCCGATGCAACGGTTCAAGTCCACTGAAGTTTTCTTCTTCTGCTTGGATACCCTTGCCGCACCGACTTGACAACGCCTTTCACAATTACCGCATCCATTGCATGCACCAGTTTCCACTACCGCATAAAAATTCGACGCCCAAAAATCCACGGGCTTCGGCAAGCCCTTGTGCATGTTAAGCATGCCGCAACAGCATCCGCAGCATGAACAAATAAACTCGGCCTTTTGCGTATTGGACGGCTGCAGAACCAGCCCTTCTTTTTGGTTTTCATCCAGAATCGAAAGAGACTCGTCCAGCGTAATTTCTCTTCCAATACCATTTCGCAGGACAGCCCGGGCCAGCCCGCCAGCAGCAAAACAGGTTTCTTTTCGTTTTGTAGCGCTGCAGGGGTCGCCCGTTAACGCTTTCTTCTTTCGGCAGATGCATTCAAAAATTGAAAACGGCGCTTCTGCCTGCTGCAGCAGCATGGTCACTTCATCGAATGTGCTTATATGATGCTGGGGTTGGATGCTCTTCGCTATCGGAATGGTGCGCATCTGGGGAAGCTTCGTACTGAGAAATTCTATGCCGAATCTTTTATCGGACGTGTATTCATCGAAATCGTCAATAAATTTTTGAGTCAGTCTGTCGAGTTGAAATTCATACATCCCCACAACGAGAGGGACATTGCGATAGAACTTTCTCCCATCCTTAATTTCCAGCTCAATCCCGCCCTTATTCTCAATTGCATCGAGAATCTCGGTTAGTTTTTCCGGAGATTCAACCAAATGACCGGCTCTTTCAAATACGGTTTCAAGGGGTTCAAGCTTATAGGTCAAACAGGCAGCGACCTCCGCCTCTTTAGGCGAAAAAATATGTTTCAAAATTTTTAGCTCAGAGCCTTTTTTGGTCGCTGGAAACCCAATTGCCTGGCTGTCTATATGGCGTTGCAGGTCGATATAGACCTTTTCATTCTTTTCCAAATTTCACCTCAATCTTTTCCTGGCCTCCCAGTAGTCCAGCCGTTGGCTGCCGCCCACATCGATGCTGTGGCTGCCGGTTATCTCATATCCGAGACTTTCATAGAACCTTTTCGAAGGAAGCGACACGCTGAGCACGACTTCGCCGACAGCGTTGAGAGCCGCCCTTTTTTCGAGCTCTTTCATGATGCCCTTGCCATAGCCCTGATGCTGAAACCGGGAGTGAACGAAGACGCCAAGGATGTCGGAGCCGACCAGCGATCCGGTCCCGATCGGTTTCCCGTCTTTCTCCAGAATCAGAATTTCCCCTTTCTGATGTCTCTCAAGGATATTCGTCTCAGAATGGAAATCCTTAAAAAACTGAATGGCTCGAACTGGATAGGCAGGAGAATACGACACATCAATCGTATCGTGGATCAATCGCAAAAGGGCTTCCAGGTCCGAAGCGCGGAATTCGCGAAGGCGGATTGGATCTTGCGCGCTCATTCGCCATATCCCAACAAGCCGCTAAGCTGATTTTAAATTGCCCGAAGCTGCTCTCAAAAAACTTGAGTGTTGCGGCGAATCTGCCTCACCTTACCTTGGTTTTGCGGATAATCCGTGCGAACAGCCCCGGGACGAACCGCTGGAGGTAGACGCCCAGTTTTTCTTTGCCGCCGATGTAAATTTCGTTGCGCTCAGCTTCCACGGCTCGTACGATCTTTTCGGCGCAGATCTCAGGATCCATCCCGGCCGCCTGAGCGGCGTCCATGCTCCCCAGCGTTGAGCCGTCGCCCTTCAACGCGTTGATGGAAATATTGGTGCGCACAAAGCCCGGGCATACCATGGTCACCCGGATGCCCTGACTCCACAGCTCCGCCCTGAGCGATTCGAAAAAGCCGTGGAGGGCGTGCTTGGAGGCGGCATAGGATGAGCGGAAAGGCGTTCCGAATTTCCCGACGACGCTGCTGACGACCACGATATGGCCTGATTTGCGGGACAGCATCGAGGGCAGGACGAGTTTGGTCAGGGTAATCGCCCCGAAGAAGTTGACCTCCATGATTCGGCGGTCAACCGCCAGCCCGGTTTCGACCGCCACGCTGCGTTGGCTGATCCCGCCGTTGTTGACCAGAATATCGATCGTTCCGTATTTCTGAAGAGCGAGTGCCGAAGCCTCCTTCAGGGAAGCCGCGTCGGTCAAATCCAGCGGCAGGACAACGTGCTGATCCGGATTCGCGCATGCTTGCCGGCAATCATTTAAACGATCCGTGGAGCGCGCCGACAGAATCAGTCGTGCCCCGCGTCGGCTGAGGTTGACGGCAAGGGCTTTGCCGATGCCGGAGGAGGCGCCTGTCACCCAGATGGTCTTTTCGTTGACATTCATTGAGAGCCGCCCGCGATTAATGGATATCGGTTGCGTTTGATCTGTTACGAACCCTTGCAAGCTGTAACTTCGATTTCAATCTTCATTCGCGGGTCCGCAAGACCGGCGGAAATCATCATCGCTGCCGGGCGTACGTCCCCAAAGTATTTGCGCAGCACCGGCCAGCACTTCTCGAAATCGGCGCCATCCGGCAACACATAGGTTGCGCGAACGACGTCCTTAAGGCTTGATCCGGCCTGCTTGAGCGCAGACTCGATGTTCTTCAAACACTGTTCCGTCTGCTCAAGAAGATCGTCCGAGATGGACATGGTCTCGTAGTCGTATCCGGTCGTGCCGGATACGAAGACCCAGTCTCCGACGATCACCGCGCGGGAGTATCCGATCTGCTCTTCGAAGGTCGACCCTGAACTGATTAGGCTTTTCGTCATTGTACCTCCGGCAAATTCCCTGGACTCCGGCGTTCGCCGGAGTGACGACTTTGTGAAAAGCCATCGATTTTAGGACCCCTTATATGTCCACCGCTTGAGATCTCAATTCGGCGAGTGCGTCCAGGACTTGCTCCCGGACATTGTCCGGGCCGTAGATTTCCCCCCACCCCTTCTGCAGCTGGAATAGGCCGTCGTAGGCGGTGTCGTGGTAAGAACGCAGCCGATGGGGGATCTCGTACTGAGTCAAGACAGAAGCAAGGAGTTGAGCCTCAATGGCGTTTTCGAGGACGGCGATCTTGATGAAAGGCGGTTCTTGTTTCAAGTCCATGCTGAATATTCCGCGTTTCGACGAACCATCTGGATGATGCGGGATACCAACCACCAGGAGTCGATAGGCGACATCTTGCGCACATTAAACCGCCTCGCGCGAATCAAGCAGGGCGCAAGCAGGCAGCGGTTTAGAACCTCATAAATTCTACCATGGGTAAGGGGCCATCATAATTGCTAAAAGGGTTGAAAAGATGGTTGGGGCCCGGCAGTTCAACCTCCATGTTCTTTTTAATTTCCGCGTTGGCCCGTTTGGCGATGGGAAGGTAGTAGAAGGATATTTTCATTTTGCCGGACGTTTCATAGTGCTTGAACTTGATTTGCGTCTGGTTGAAACTCCAGGTATAGGTGGTCAGGTCGCTCTGGGTTTCACGGCTGGTCTTGCTGGGCATGCCGTACTTGTGCTGAATGTAACGTTTGATTTGACTGAAGACATCGATGCCTACGATATCGACATAGACTGCAAAAAACTGGTCGTTGTAAAATCCGAAAACCACATCATTGGGGACCTCATTGCCAAAGAAGGTATACTTCCGCTGGGAGTTCACGTAGTATGCAATCTTTTCGCTCCCCCCCAGCTTGGTAAAACCTTTCAGGTCCTTTATCGGCGTGGACCATTTCGCTTCCAAAAAGCCGAAATCGACCTCGGCTGCATGCGCCGGTGCCAGCAATATCCACAGAAATGCCGCGGCCATGATTGTTCTCACCGCAAATTTCATGAATGCACTCCTTTCCAATACCCTTTCGATGGCGATGAGATGCAACTTTGGAGACAACGATCCCGCTATTTGCGGAAATCGGGCTGCAGTTCCACGCGCCGATTAAGGGCCCGTCCCTCCAGCGTGTCATTGGAGGCGACCGGCCGGGTTTCTCCGAATCCGATGGTCCGAATTCGCTGGGGAGCAATGCCCTGCTTGATGAAATATTCACGGACGGCCCTGGCCCGCGCTTCCGAGAGCCGCTGATTGTACTCCGCGGCAGCCGTGCTGTCGGTGTGGCCTTGCGCCTCACCCGTGAGCGTGGGATTGGCCTTCAGGACAGCCAAGGCCTCATCCAGGACCCTGGGGTCCTTGATCACCGCTTGGTCGCTGTCGAAATAAACGCCGCCCAACTGCGAGCATCCGTCGGCGTTGACCTTCGCGCCTTTGGGCGTGTTCGGACACCGATCGCGACTGTCAAGCACACCGTCGCCGTCGGAATCCGGCGACCCGTATGCCGACGCAACCAGGCCTGCGGGCGGCCCCAGGAGGACTTCTTTCACGTAACGGGACATGGCATCGGGTGAGGAAATTTCGTCGGCGTTGACGGCAAACCCGCATCCGCCGACCTTGACAATCATGTCCATTACCATGCGCCCGTCGCAATCCCGATCCATTAAAATGGGGTAGATGCACAACCTTTCGCCGAGTGCTCCTCTCAGTTTCTGCACGGTTTTGTAGGCCCGCCCATGCAAAATGTTCTCGGAATCGCTGACAACGATCAAGGCTACCCGGCCGGGGTTCCCCTGCAGGATATGACGGCTGGCTGCGGGGCCGCTGCCCGTAAAGTTGAGGTGCCTGGCGCTGTCTGCGTTTGAATAACCGGCTAAGCCGGCAGCGAATTCGCTGCGATTGTACGGCGCCGGCCCGTAGAGCACCACCGCCTCCTCGCAGCTCAGGCAGCTGCCCGATTCGAAGGCCAAAAGCTCCGCTCGAAAGTCCAGCGGCGGAATCATTTGATTCAGGCGGGAAACGATCCCTTGAGCACGCTCTGCCTCGAGACGTTTGCGATACGTTGCCTCCATTGAAGAGGCGGTGTCCAGCACCACGATGAAGGTATCGGCCTTCTTGGAATACGCCGTGGGATCCGCCTGCACCGGCTGGAAGGCTTCCGGCGGGAACGCCTGTTTGCCAGCGCAGCCCGCCAACGAACCGGCCAGAATCAATACCAGAACGGCTACCCTAAATTGTTTTTTCACTTTTCTGCCCTTTCTTTTTCAGCCTGCGGTTTCCTGAAAAGAGGATGAGCAACCCGTTCTCGAACAAGCCGAATGGCACTAAGATCTACTTCGAATCCGATAGAATGCGAGCGATGTGGCGATTTGTTTGAAATTACTCTATTCAGGATCAAAAAATCAAATGAAATTGGACCGAAGGGGCAGTTGGCGCCCAATCAAACAGACCAGCACAGATCAGTACAGCCAGACCCGACCACCGGAAAGCAGCGCCACGCCCGACTGCGGCCTGAACTGCTCCACACCTATCATCCATCGGTGCTCAGGAGGCATGAGGAAGAGCCTCAGCCCCTCCGGCAAGGAGCTTCGCCGGTGGTCAGTGGAGCGAGCATCGAGGATCTCCTCCCATGCGGATCGCAACACGGACGGACGAAAATGGATCGGATCCAATCCGTACCACGCTGGGTCCAGACGGAACAACCGGACCCCGCTTGCGATCGCCAGCTCCGCGAGGCCTGCGTTTACGCGCTCGGCGATCTCAACAACTTGGCCCAACGGCAGGCGGCAGAATGGAAACATGATCGAGCGAAACACGAGAAACCTTGCTTGAGACAGCCGGCGAATGCCGGCAAGTGGAAGATCCGTGAGGACGATGTCCTGCGTCACCCGTTGCAGGCGATGGAGGGTCTCTTCGACCCATGCCAGGATTCGCCCGGCCGATATGCCGTAAAGGATGTCGTTGCCGATATCGGCCACGAGTGCCCGGGTCCGAAGCGCGGGCAGCGAGTCCAACTTCCGCCATAGGCCCGACTCAAGGATGCCGGGTAGCGTTCGGACGATCACCCTGCTCGGGGCACCGTATGATCGGCCGTGCCCGAGGGCGGCCAGCACCTGGACCTCTGGCCCCCATTCCGCCCGGGCCGCCGCAACAACTGTCCGGAAGCCGCGCGTCAGATTGCTTGCGCCAAGTGCGACAACCCTGGCCACGTCGGCAGACATCGTCCGGTCCCCCTTTGAGGCCAAGCGGGCGCTTGCCTTGACGATCGGCCACGGGGCCTTTGGCGCCTTTGCTGTCGCGGCCCAACCGTTTTCAACGGACTGCTATTTGACCAGCCGCTGGAATTCGGCACGCATGTCGACCACCTCCCGCAACAGGAGAAAACGGCGGGGCGCTGTGCGGGTGCTCAAGACAAAAACCCGTATTGGAATACTTCATAGGAGGTCCCGCCCTCCAACAACAAATCGACCTTTGAGTGAAGCTCCCTGCGTTGGCTGCTGTTGAACCACCGCTGCCAATCCTCCAAAGACCGCCAGGTGCTGATCACCAAAAATTCCTGTGGATTTTCCATGCTGCGCAGCGTCTCGCTGGAAATGTATCCTTCCTGCTCTATGGCGAGCATGCGCAGCCGGCGGAAAATGCCGACGATGTACTGGGTCTTGTCTTTGTCCAGGGGTAAACGTCTCTTGATCAAAATTTTAACGGCCATGACGACCTCCTTATCGGAAGGTGCATTTTTTTCAAAGAGGGGAACTGCCTCCCTTTGAAAAGGGAGGTCAGGAGGGATTTGCAGTTATCCATTCGGTTCAATTTAAGATCGTTTATAAGTACGGCCAGCTGGCCAGCTGTTACTTCCGATCCGGCACCAGGCGGATGATTTTTTCGGCGGCCTCCTCAACCGCCTTGCGCGAGTAGAGCAGGGGGAAATACTTCCCCTCGCGCCATGATTGAGCCAGATCGCGGTAATGCGGGCTCTCGGGGTCGCCCGACTGGCCAGGGTGGTTGATGGCCCGTGAATTGTCCCAGTTGCCCACATCGACGATGACGCGGAAGGAAGGCCCGTTCAACTGACGGAAGTCGGTGGCGCGGTAGA
This sequence comes from Desulfobacterales bacterium, assembly GCA_030834695.1. GTDB lineage: Bacteria > Desulfobacterota > Desulfobacteria > Desulfobacterales > SpSt-501 > SpSt-501. The sequence goes on along the minus strand of JAUQXK010000129.1, from coordinate 310 downwards.
GCGACTGATTGGGCGTGTATTCGCTGCCGTGCTTGGGAATGGGGCCGACGTTGATCTTGCCGCGCGTTGCGTCGTCGACAATCGCCGCAAGGGGGTGTTCGCTGAAATTGTGGTGCAGTTTGCCCCACTGCCACGCTTTGAGATCGGGTCCCTGCAGCTTTTCCATTTCTGCGAAAGCGGCCGCCAGGGTCGATAGAAGTAACGCATCGCGGTTGGCTGCCGCATTCACACCAAAGCGGATGGTGGGCTGCTCGAGCCACTCCAGCATGAGGTTCATGTCCGTCGTCGGCAGCGCGGCGGCTGCGGCAGG
>JAUQXK010000128.1 GCA_030834695.1 Desulfobacterales bacterium | reverse complement strand
AAAACGTATGGCCCGCCCCGTTGGCAAGTCGGTTGCGTCAGGCTTTTTTCGGTCGTGCACAAACGTATCCGGCGTAGCGGCGCGTTGGCCCTCGCCATGATGGAGATCCGCGCGTCCTGGTCCTCATAAAAGTCCCGGCGTCGTTGCGCCGTTTTTTGAACCAGGCTTCCAGGGACGCGGGTGTTCGACCCTTCCGGCCATCAGCCTCCTTCCGCCAACCTCGCATGGCTCCGGCGATCCCGGAACCGATTCCTTCGACTAAGCAGCCCCGCTCACGTTGTCACCGTCGCACCCATTTCTGGATCGAAGCCCATGCCACGCCGCAGCGTTGCCCAGGCGATGCGGGCGAGCTTGGCGGCGAGCGCGACAATGACGACGTTGCGATGGGCTCGGGACAGAAGACCCCGAAGCCACTCGCCCAACGGCGTCGCCTGTTTGGAGAGGCTCGGCAGCGCTGCACGCGCGCCATGGATCAGCAACATGCGCAGGTATGTGTTCCCGCGCTTGGTGATGTTGAGCAGCCGCGGCTTGCCGCCGGTCGTCATCTGCTTCGGCACGAGCCCGAGCCAGGCTGGTACATCGCGCGCCCGACGGAACGCCTCACCGTCCCCGACGGCCGCAACCAGCGCGGTCGCGCCAAGAATGCCGATGCCGGGTATCGAGGTCAGCCGGCTCGCTGCTTCGTCGGCACGTGCATGTTCGCTGAGATCGTCGTTCAAGGCATCGATCCGCTCGTCGAGCGATCGCCATTCGGCGCGCATGTCCCCGATGAGCGTCAGGATGCGGGTTGAGAGGTCCGAAGGCGGCTCGGCGAGGAACGGATCGATTTCCCGTTCGAGAACCTTGCGCCCTTGCCGGAAGGTGTGGCCGCGCTCGAGCAGGATCGCGCGAAGCTGGTTCAGGAGCGCCTTGCGCGCTGCCACCAGACGAGAGCGGGCCCGGTGCAGGGTCTGCAGGTCGAGCCGATCCTGGCTCTTCAACTCGACGAAGCGCATGGTCGGCCGCGTCGCTGCCTCGGCGATCCCCGCCGCATCGTTGTCGTCGTTCTTTTGCGCCCGGACGTAGGGGCGGACATACTCCGGCGACATCAGACTGACCTTATGCCCTCTCGCGGCAAAGAGACGGCCGACATGATGCGCACCGCAGCACGCCTCCATGGCGACGGTACAGGGTGAAAGCGTTCCGGCGAGCTCGGCGAGTGTCGCCCGCCTGACGCGCCGACGCAGAACGACCTGCCCGTCTGCATCCAGCCCCACCACGCTGTTCAGGTTCTTGCCCAGGTCGATCCCAAGGGTCACGATGGTCATCGGTTCGCTCCTTCCTCTCAAACACACCGGCACCATAACTCGGAGCCGGCGGGAGGGGCGGGCCATCCCATAATGGTGCAGGTCAACTTAGGTCCCCAGAAGCGATGGGTCCGCGAAGTTTAAGGCGAAGAGCGACAGTACGCCTTCCACATTTGGCGGCTCCTTGCCGCACAGCAGGACGAGAACCCGACGGTCGTCCTCCGGCCCCGGTGAAGTCATTTGTTATCCACTCCCGCAGGGCTACCGCCGGCTGGGCCTTCATCGGGTATGGCTGCGCCCGCGCATCGCATTAAGATGTGGACGTCGTTGGGGATTTGCCATTTTCGCGATGTGGCCGCCGCAAGCGCACCTCGCGCAAATGTCCGGCAAGTCGTTGAAATCCCATCCCCCGACCGCGGCGCACCTCGTGCCCCT
>JAUQXK010000127.1 GCA_030834695.1 Desulfobacterales bacterium | reverse complement strand
CAGCAAGGCCTGAGTCCGGCCGTCGTTGACGAGCGGCGATTCGATCACGGAAGCAATACGCTTCCGGGAACAGCCTCGCGAAGCCTGCCCGCAATCTGGAAGTCCCAGATCACCAGCCTTCCGGTCGCGCTGACCGGTGCTGCGGCGTTGCTGTCCGTGATGACGGGCGGCCTGGTCGAAGGCATGCTGGCCCTGCTGATCGCCATTTTGAACGCCGCCATCGGCACGTTCTCCGAGGACCGTTCCGAGCGCATCCTCGATGCGATCCGCGAATCCGTGGACCTGCGCGCCCGCGTGGTCCGTGACGGCCGGTTGGAGGACGTCTCCTTCGACGATGTGGTGCCGGGCGACGTGCTCGAGCTTCAGCCCGGTGGACGCATTCCCGCGGATGCCCGACTGATCCGGGCGGAGCATTTGAGCGTGGATGAGGCGGCCTTGACCGGCGAAAGCATACCGGTCCATAAATATGCCGCGCCCCTTGCTGAGGAATCCCTGCCCATCAGCCGACGGGTGAATATGCTTTATCGAGGCACGCTGATCGTGGAGGGCAGCGGCCGAGCAGTGGTGGTGGCCACCGGCCGTGATACGGTCTTGGGCCGGCTGCAGGGATTTCTGGGGTCGGTGTTTCCCCCCGAAGCCCTGGTCGCAAGGGACATCCGGATGCTCCTCAGGCAGTTCGTGCGGCTGGGCCTGGGCGCCGCAGGGGTTTTAGTTCTGTTAGGCCTTTGCCGCGGAATCGGGCTGTTAAGTGTTCTGCGGGGCGGACTGGCACTGGTGGCGGGAGCCATTCCGGCCGGGCTTTCCACCCTTACGCTCAGTGCTTTTGCATTAGGCCACCGTGACCTGCGGCAGAATCGGGTTCTCGTCAGGCGGCTGCGGGCGCTGGGAAACCTGGCTTCAGCTCAGGTAGTGTGCTTCGACAAGACCGGGACCCTCACGCACAACCGCATGACCGTCTCCGAACTCGTTGCGGGCCGCCGGCCGGTGAAGATCTCCCCAAGGGACTTCCCCGGCTCCGGAGAGCCGCCGGATTTTATGAAATTACCCGATGTCGCCTGGCTGCTCTCGCTGGCAACCTTGTGCAACGAAGCCTACATGGTGCACGAAGGGGCGCAATCGCTGGAAGGGTCTTCCACTGAGACGGCGCTCATTCGGCTGGCGGAGCAAGCGGGAATCAACAGCACGGCCTTCCGGGGTGACCATCCTATTTTGGAGATCGGCCATCGAACCGAACAGCGCCCGTTCATGGTGACCATTCACCGCTGGACCCCGGACCGGGAACTTGCGGTGATGAAAGGCAGCCCGCACGAGGTATTGCAGCGCTGCGCCCTTCGCCACCAAGACGGGGAATGTCTGCCGCTCAGCGAGCCGGAGCGGTCCCGCATCGAAGCGGAAAACTTCAGAATGTCCGGCGCCGGGCTGCGGGTGCTGGGCGTTGCCTACCAGCGGGACCCGCATCCCGACGTGGAGGCTTTGGGAGCGGAAACCGGGCGGCTGGTTTGGGCCGGACTCATCGGACTTTCGGACCCCGTGCGCCGAGGTGCGCGTGAGGTGGTGCAGGGCCTGCACCGGGCGGGGATCCGCACTGCCGTCATCACCGGGGACCAAAGCCTGACGGCGCAGCACATCGGTGAGGAACTGGGCCTCGCCGGCGATGAACCGTTGCGCATTCTGGACGCCATGGATCTGGGCAGCGGCCATCCCGGGGGGCTGCGCAGTGTCGTGACGCGCACTCACGTTTTCGCCCGGCTGAGCCCGACCCAGAAGCTGCAAATCATCCAGGCCTACCAGAGCGCCGGCCTGAGCGTCGTCATGGTGGGGGATGGATTCAACGACGTATTGGCGCTGAAGGTCGCCGACGTGGGGATCGCCATGGGCCGCGAGGGGGCCGAACTGGCACGCCGAACGGCGGATCTGGTTTTAGAGGATGACAACCTGGAAAATGTGCTGCGCGCCATAGACGGCGGCCGGGCTTTTTACGGAAACATGCGCCGGAGCCTGCTTTTCTTGCTGTCTTCGGCGCACCTGGATGTTCTATCGGACCTGCTCGTTCGCAGCGGTTTGGGAGGACTGGGGCCGAGCCCTTTGCAGAGCGTTTGGAGCAACCTCGCCTGTCTGGCCCTGGCCATCGAGCCTTCATCCGGGGATGGGCGCGACCCTGTGCCGGCTACCGATGCGCTCATCACTCCCCAGGATATGCAGACCGCCGTTGCAGATTCCCTGCGGATCGTGGCCGCAACCGGAATCACGGCCGGCTATGGGTTGGCCCGCTACGGCGTCGGCCCAGAGGCCGATCGCCTGTTTTGGCGAAGCGCCTCGATCAACCAACTCCTGTATGCCTTCTCCTGTCGAGACGTAAACGGAGCCTCTTCCCGGCCCCCCCACGCACTGCTCCGGAGCGTGTTCTGGGCCGTTTCCGGCGGCCATGTTTTGGCCACCCTGCTATCCGGAGGGCTGGGCCGCGGGCTGGTCAACGCTCTTGCGCTGGGGGTGAGCGCCTGGTTGTCCCGCCTTCTGGTCCGACCGCCTGCAGTCGCACCCGCATTGCCGAAGGAATCCCCGCCAGCGATTTCTGCGGGAACCGCATCATTCACCTTAAATTAACCGTTCTCTATCCGAGCCTTAACTGTCTTCGGATAAAACCGGCGTGGTGTTGGGTTCATCTATAGACGATTCATGCAAGGAGGCGACATGAAGCCATTGATGAAGCAGATCACCCTGAGAATGAATGTCCGTAAGCGGATCGCTTTGATTGCTCACGACCATCGCAAATTCGATCTGCTCGAGTGGGCGCGATACAATGCCGGCACCCTCGCGCGCCATGAGCTATATGCGACCGGCACCACCGGCCGGCTGCTGGCGAGCGAGCTGGGGTTGGAGGTGGTCCGGTACCTGAGCGGGCCGCTCGGCGGCGACCAGCAGGTGGGGGCCGGGGTCGCCGAGGGGCGGATCGATTTCGTCATTTTCTTCTGGGACCCTCTGGAGCCCCAGCCCCACGACGTCGATGTCAAAGCGCTCCTGCGGATCGCGGTCGTCCACAATGTGCCGATCGCCTGCAACCGCGCGACGGCCGACTTCGTGCTGTCCAGCCCGCTGATGGAGACCGAATACATCCGGCAGGTGTGGGATTACGGCACACCCCGGGAATTGCACTGAAACGTACGCCATTGCTGAAGGCGTGGATATCGGGAGGGAGGCTGAGAGGTGGAGCATGCGGTTTTCATCGGGTTTCTGGCGCTGGCGGCCTGGCTGTTCGCCCTGCTCGAAATCCAGATTGAGGGTCCTAACGGTTGGGCGCAGAACCTGCCGACCTGGCGCATCGAAAACCGATGGACCCGCGCCATCTACAAGAAACCCCTCACGGGATACCATCTTTACGCGCAGGGTTTCATTTTTCTTATAGCCCACATCCCGTTTGGTTTGAGACTGGTTCCTTGGAACCTACCGGACGAACTGCGCATCCTCTCGTTTGTGGCCCTGTTCTGGGTGTTGGAGGACTTTTTGTGGTTCATCTGCAACCCCGGATACGGGCTCAAAAGCTTCCGGCCGCAGCATATCCGCTGGCACCGGGACGCCTGGTGGTGGGTCGCTCCGCGCGACTACTGGATCGGTACGCCGGTCGGCATCGCCCTCTACCTGTTCGGGTTGACGTCGTAGGAAGCCCAATTTCGGCGTTGCGCTTCGCCCCGCACTCGCTGCGGCGTACCGGAAGTACGCCTCGTTCGGCGGGAGCTTGCGCGCCTTGAACTTGGGCTTCCTACGACGTCAACTATGCGGGTGGTTGGGAAGGAAGCCCAATTCTGGCGTTGCGTTCGATCATTCATTCGGGGTGTATCAGCGATAGCACCTTGTCGGCGACGGCAAACGCCGCCCGCGGTCGGCTCAGGCGGCGGGCATTGGTTTTCAAGCGTGCCAGTCGCCTGGAATCGTTGAGCAGGGCGTCGATCTTATAGGGGAGGGTGGCCACCGGACCGATCTTGATGGCGGCCCCGTTTTCCAAGAGATAGTCGGAGTTGCGGCTCTCCTGTCCGGGGATGGGGTTGGCGATGGCCAGCACGCTGCCTCGAGCCAAAACCTCCGCCGAGGTCAGCCCGCCCGGCTTGGAGATGACCACATCGGCGGCCGCCATGAGCTCGTCGATGTCGGTGGTATATCCGATGACCGCGAGGCGGTGGCGCTGGACCGGGGGCTGCAGGGCAAGCTTCTGGCGCAATTCCTCATTCCTTCCGCACACCACCACGACCTCCAGGGGAATTTCAACCGTCAGTGCCGCTTGAAGGATCTGTTCAATCGGGCCGACGCCGAAGCCGCCGGACAACAGCAGGACGATCGGGCGGTCGCCGCTGAATCCCCGGGTCTTGATGCATTCGGAACGGCCCTTGCGCCGGCAGAAGACCGGATGGATGGGAATGCCCGTCACCGAGATGCGCTCGGGACGCACGCCCCAGGAACGGAGGTAAACGGCGCTCTCCGTGGTGGCGACAAAGTAGTGGTCGCAGGGTTCCTGGACCCATAATCGATGCGTCATGAAATCGGTCGTGACGGTCACCTGGAGCACGGATATCCGCCCGGAAGACCGCAGGGAGCCGATGATCTCCGCGGGCAGGAAATGGGTGTTCACCACCATATCCCAGCGCTCCGATTTCAGCAGCCTGAGAAACGGCTGCATGTTCAGCTTTTCCAGGGCAACCCGCAGGCGGTCGGGCTCGAATTCGCCATCCTTCTCCCTGGGGCGGTCGAGCAGATCATAGACGTAGCCGAGGAAATGCGGGGCGCGGCTGGCGACGTCCAGGTAGCCTTTGCCGTAGATGCGCCGAAAGGCCTTGTTCGCCAGGGTCAGGACGTCGATGTTGCGGATCGCAGCGTCCGGGGCGGTTTGCCGCAACGCCAGTTCCATGGCTTCGGCCGCCCGCAGATGGCCTCCGCCCACGGAGGCGGATAGAATCAGAATTTTGGCTGGACGACCCTTCGCCATGGATACCGGCCTTTTTTCTCGATGCGATCGATTTCGATAAAATAGCACACGTTCGAAAGGTGGTCCATCGGGCCTACATCGAAGCAACCGCCAGCGACGCAGCACCCAGCAGGAGCCCGCAGCAGACCATGGCAGCTCCGCAGGCCCGGCTGATCAGCCTCAGGTGATGCGGCTGAATCATGCGACCGACCCAGGACGACGCACCCACCAGGAGCGGTGACCACAGCAACGAGCCCAGGAACAAACCGAGCGCAAACAGCGGAATATCCGCAATACCGCTCCCGAGTCCGCCGGCGGTGAAGGCCGACAGGGCGGCGCTGATGACCAGGATCGGAAATGGGTTCGAGAGCATCAGAGCGGCCGTCGAAAGGAACGCATCCAGCAGGCTTCTGCCATGGTTCCGAGAAGGGCAGGATGCGGGCGCGGCCATGCAAAGCCGGATGCCCATCACCACCAGAACCATCCCTCCGAAAAGCTGGAACCAGAATCGACCCTCATCCAGAAGGGTTCCGATGACGCTTATGCCGAACCCGGCCACCATCCCGTAGAATCCGTCGACCACGGCCGCGCCCAAGATTGAGAAGAATCCGGCCAGGCGGCCGGCAGCCATGGTCCGCTGGAGACAGAGAACGCCGACCGGGCCCAGCGGGGCGCACAACACGAATCCTACGGCGATTCCTTTCAAGCAGAAAGCGATTTCCATCTATCCTTCCAGGGGCGTCGATTTCAATATCCCCCGAGTCCACCTCTATAAAAGAGGGACGATCGGCGGAAAAATAGGCGAGCGGCTTCGTTTATGCCTATCGCGCCCAGGTTTGAGCCGGGTTAGTTTCGGATGAGGGGATCGTTTGCCCGGTTGGCAGGAAGCGCTGCCGCTTCCTCCTTGACCCGTGCTGGATTCACTCATTTTTAGCGGTTCTCTAATCCCCGCCTAAATCGCCGACCTTATGATCGGAGCGTTTTTAAACCGGCAACAAGAGCTTCGTACGGCACCGATAAAACCGGGAGGGGCTATGGAAGAAGCGTTTTTCGAGGACCCTATTTTTTCAATCGTTCCAAAAGCGGTGCCAAAGGAGCACCGCAAGATTTTCGAGATCGTGGCCGGTCCGCTGGAACATCTCCTCGGCCTGCGGCAATGCGCGGCATTGTACGATCGGATCCAGGCGCACGGCAGCGCGCATGCGTTCATGCATGAAGCTCTGCGTCAAATGGATGTCCGGCCGCAGGTCAAACCGGAGGATTTGGAGAATATCCCCAAGAAGGGCGCGGCCGTCGTCGTCGGCAATCATCCGTTCGGCGGAATTGAAGGCGTCATCATGGCGGACATCCTCCTGAGCCACCGGCCGGATGTGAAAATCGTGGCGAACCTTCTTCTGAACCGGATTCCACAATTGCGCGATCTGACCATCCCGGTCGATCCGTTCAACCGCAGCGGGTCGGCTCGTACCAATATCGGCCCCATGCGGGAGGCCCTGCACTGGCTCAGAAGCGGCGGCATGCTGCTCGTCTTTCCGGCCGGAGAGGTTTCGCATTTAAAAATGTCTCCGCTTGAGGTGGCCGATCCGCCCTGGAGCCCCACCATCGGCCGGCTCATCCGCCGCACCGCCGCGCCGGTCCTGCCGGTGTTCTTCCGGGGGCACAACGGCCCCGGCTTTCAGGCGGCCGGGCTCATTCATCCCCGGCTGCGCACGGCGCTGCTGGCTCGGCAGCTCATGGGCATGCGCGGCCGCACGGTTCCGGTCGACATCGGCCGCCTGATCCCATTCCGTTGGCTTCAGCGTTATGCCGGCGACGAGGATTTAATGGCGTACCTGCGCTGGCGAACCTATCTTCTGGGCCACCCGACCCGGCGGGAAAAACGGGGGTCCACGCCGGCGGCCATCGCCGTCTTCCGAAAAACTCGCCCCCTGGCGACGCCGCCGGAGACCAACGCCTGCCGTCGAGAAATCGAGCAGCTGCCGACCGACCAATGCCTCGCTCAAAGCGGCGTCCAGTCGGTCTGGCAGGCGACCGCGGAGCAGATCCCGCTCGTCATGCAGGAGATCGGACGTCTGCGGGAGCTCACCTTCCGTGCGGCCAGCGAGGGCACCGGCAAACCCCTGGACCTGGACCGGTTCGACGCGCATTACCGGCATCTTTTCATCTGGAATGCGGAGGCGGCTGAAATCGTCGGCGCCTATCGCGTCGGCGCCACCGACCGGATCATCGAACGCCACGGCCGCAGCGGACTTTATTCGAGCACCCTTTTCGACAGCCGCATGGAGTTTTTCCGCCGGCTCGGCCCGGCCCTGGAAATGGGGCGTTCGTTCGTGCGCCCGGAATACCAGCGTTCCTATTCACCGTTGCTGCTGCTGTGGAAGGGGATCGGGGCCTTCATCGCCCGCCATCCCCGCTACCGCATGCTCTTCGGACCGGTCAGCATCAGCCGCGATTACAGCGACCTTTCGCGCCACCTGATCGCCACCACGTTGCTGCAGCACAGCCAAGCCAAAGACCTCGCCGTGATGGTCCGACCGCGACATCCGGCGAATTTCCGGCCGGTTCGGGTGCGGGGGTGCGGTCACAGCCCGCCCCCCAGCTGTTTTCAGGATTTCAAGGAGATGTGCTCGGTCATTGCGGATGTCGAATTCAAACAACGCGACGTTCCGGTCTTGCTGCGCCACTACCTGAACCTCGGTGGGCAGCTTCTGGCGTTCAACATCGACCGAACCTTCGGCCGCGTGATGGATGGGCTGATCGTGGTGGATCTGACTCAAACCGATGTGAAGACCCTCCAGCGCTATATGGGCGTTGCCGGCGCCGCGACGTTTCTATCCTACCACGGAGCCGGGGCCACCACGCATGGTGTCTCTGTGGATGAATCCGAGGCGGGTTAAGCACGAGCGGGCCGATCCCCCAACTCATACCAATGGATGCGAAAAGCCGATGAAAGCAGACCTGCACGTACACTCAAGGTATTCCACTCGTCCGTCTCAGTGGTTTCTACAGAAAATCGGCTGCCCGGAGAGCTTTACCGAGCCGCTGCATGTCTACCATATCGCCCGGCGGCGGGGGATGACGCTGGTCACGATCACGGACCACAACAAAATCGACGGCGCATTAGAAATCGCGCATTTGCCGGGGACCTTCATCAGCGAGGAGGTCACTTCCTATTTCCCGGAGGACGGCTGCAAGGTTCACGTACTCGTCTATCGCATCACCGAGACTCAGCATGTCGACATCCAGAAGCTGCGAGCCAGTATTTATGACCTGGTCGGCTACCTGCAGCAGGCCGCCATCACCTGCGCGCTCGCTCACCCGTTCTATGCCGTCAATGACCGCCTGACACCGCAGCATTTTGAAAAACTGCTGCTGCTCTTCCGCATCTTCGAATTGAACGGCGACAGCGACGCCGAGAGCAACCGCTGTCTGGAGAACATTCTCAAACGCCTGACCCCAGGTGATATTGATCGCTTGGCGAACCAGCAGCGCCTGGCCCCGCTCTGGCCGGAGAGCTGGATCAAGCACTTCATCGGCGGATCCGACGACCACAGCTCCCTCAGCATCGCGCGCAACTATACCCGAGTACCGGACGCCGGCTCGGTCGACGGATTTCTGGACGGGATCGAGGCCGGCCGCGCAGAAACCATCCAGAGGCCCTCGTCTCCCCAGGCGCTTGCCCACAACCTCTACAGCATCGCCTACCAGTTCTACCGGCACAAGCTGAGCCTGGGGCCGCAGGTCCCTCAGGATTTCCTCCTGCGCTATGTCGATCGCAGCCTGCGCTGCACGAGCGAGGAGGACAGCGGACTGTTTTCCCGTCTGCATTTTTTATGGCAGTACCGGCGCCTGCGGAAAATCAAAGGCAGCATCCCCGGGCCGCTGGTGGACCTGCTCAAGAAGGAGTCCGCCCGGCTGATCGAAGAAGAACCCGAACTGTTCGAGCTGCCCCGGAAGGGGGATCGCCTATCCCAGCGCCTGGAGGAACGATGGTTCCACTTCATCAACAAGATGTCCAACCGGATGTTGCTGGGGTTCGCCGACCATCTCATCGGCCATTTTTCCGGAGCGAATCTCTTCAGCATCTTTCACACCATCGGCTCCGCCGGAGGGTTGTGCACGCTGCTGGCCCCCTACTTCGTTGGGTTCGCTCACCACCGTGCACAGCGTCAGCTCTCCCGTGCGGTCCAATCGCAACTGAGCCAGACACCCGGCGTCGAATCGAACACCGCCTGCGCCATTTTTGCCGACACGCTTGAAGAGGGCCGGAGCGCGATCGGTTTTTCTTCAGCGGTCTCGAACCTCGAAAATGGCGTCATCCTCACCTGCGATCCCGCCGGCCATCCCGGTGTGCATGCCTTCACACCGATCGGCGTTTATGAGTTCAGCGACCTGCCGGGGCAGCGCCTGGTCTACCCGCCGGTTCTTGAGATGTTCGATCACTGCTTCAAGAACGACATTCGCCGGCTTCATCTGGCCAGCGCCGGCCCGACCGGCCTGGCCGGTCTTTTAATCGCGCGCTCGCTGAAGCTCCCCGTCGAGGCCAGCTATTCCGATGCCATGGCGTGCCTGGCTCGGGTCCTTACCCGGGATGGGTTGATCGAGGACCTCAGCTGGAAGTACCTGGTGTGGTTCTACAACCAGGTGGATGCGGTTTATGTTCCATCGATTGACGTTCAGCGCGACCTCGAGCAAAAAGGCGTGACATCCGATAAGCTCCGGGTGCTCCCCGCGCCGACTCAGATCCTACGAGCCGCCGGCCATCCCCTGATGACGCTGCCCCTCGCCGCTAGCAGGAAAAAAACCGGGACCTAATCCGGTCTTAACCGGGAGGGGATAGACTCCGATCCAATAAGGAGTCGCCTATGCGAACCCTCGTCGCTCGAATCACGCGTTGGGATGTTGTATGGCTGAGCGCGATCTTCGACCTGCACGGCCAACGGCTGATGACGGCCGCCATGCCGCGAATTTCCAGGACCGCCGACGGCTTCCTCTATCCGTTGGTGGCGATGGTGCTGCTGGCCGTGGATCCGGCGGTCGGCCGCTCGTTTTGGACGGCGGCGGCTGTGGCTTTTGCGATCGAGCTGCCCGTCTACAAAACCGTCAAACAGTTCGTGAAACGCGATCGGCCCTGTGAAACCCTGGCCGGTGTTCAAGGCCGGGTGAAGCCCAGCGACCGATTCAGCTTCCCTTCCGGGCACACGGCGGCCGCTTTTCTGGTCGCCACCCTCATCGGCAACTGCTACCCCTATCTTTCCCCGGTCGTTGGTTCGTGGGCGCTGGCTGTGGGAGTGGCGCGCATTTACCTGGGAGTCCACTACCCGACCGACGTGATGGCCGGCATGTGTCTCGGCACCCTGAGCGCTCTGTGCGGAATCGCAGCGGCGGGTTGAAGTGGGCTTGCGAATTCTATACGGGGTCCAGGGCACCGGCAACGGCCACATCAGCCGTTCTCGGGAAATCATCCGTTATCTGAAAGCCGACGGACATGACGTAAAGGTGGTGCTCAGCGGGAGGGATCCGGCGTTGCTCTGGGAGATGGAGGTGTTCGAGCCCTTCGTCGCCATGGAGGGCCTGACGTTTTCAACCCGGCGCGGACGCCTGCAATACTTCCAGACCGCCCGCCGCCTGAATCTTCTCCGTTTTTACTCCGATATCCGCTACTTTGACGCCCGAGACGTCGATGTGGTGATCACCGATTTCGAGCCGGTCACCGCCCGCATCGCCCGGCGCCACCAACTGCCCTCCATCGGCATCGGCCACCAATATGCGTTTCGCCACCGGATCCCCATCGCGGGGTTCGACCCGGTCGCGCAATATGTCATCCGTCACTTCGCTCCCGCCGACCATTGCCTGGGTCTGCATTGGCACCACTTCGACCAGCCGATCCTTCCGCCGGTCATACCGATGCACATGCCGGTTGAATCCCCGGCCCTTGCGAACAAGATCCTCGTATACCTCCCTTTCGAAGAAATTGAGGATATTCGACAGTTGCTGGCGCCTTTCGAGAACTACCAGTTTTATATCTATCACCAGCTTCCCGCTGCCAGTGACGAAGGCCATCTGCATCTGCGGACTTACTCGCGGCAAGGTTTTCTGAAGGATCTCGCCGAGAGCGGCGGAGTCATCACCAATGCGGGGTTCGAGCTGGCCAGCGAAGCGCTTCATCTATGCAAGAAAATCCTGGTCAAACCGCTGGCTCGCCAGATGGAGCAAATGTCCAACGCCAAGGCGCTCGCGGAGCTGAAACTGGGGGTCGTGATGCAGCGCCTAGATGCGGATACGGTAGGTGGTTTTCTGGCTGATCGGCCGGTTCCGGCCGTACGATACCCCAACGTGGCCCGCATGATCGCGGACTGGGTCGGGGCGGGCCGATGGCAGGATGTTGAAAGGCTTTCTGGCCGCGCCTGGGCCCAGACTATTTTCGACTTTCCCTCACGCCGTTAGCTCTCCTTCCTTTGATTTCCGCCTTCCAACTTCCGCCTTCCTCTTCTATCCTTCCTCAATCCGCACCACTCCCGCTCCGCCGTCAATGGTCACCCGCGCTCCTTCCGGAATGAGCTGGGTGGCGCGGCCCACTCCGACGATGGAGGGGATGCCGAGCTCCCGAGCGACGATGGAGCAGTGGTTGAGCAGGCCGCCCTCTTCCATGACGATGCCGCCGATGACGCTGAAGATAGGCGTCCATCCCGGGTCGGTATGGCGTGCCACGACGACGTCGCCTCGACGGATTTTGTTGGCGCCGGGGTCTTCAACGATGACCGCCCGGCCGGTGGCATGCCCGGGGCTGGTTCCGATGCCCCGCAGGACCGTGCCGCCGGCGCAGAAATCAAACTCGGGACGGCCATCCACCCAGAAGGTGCTCGGTTCGACCGGATTCAAAAAGCGCCGCCGGCGCTGGGATGCCAGTTGAGCCGCTTCCTGCAACTCCATTTGACCCAAGGCCATCTTCTCGATCTCCTGCGGCTTCATGAAGAATGTCGCATCGCCCAGCCCCGAATGCATTCCCAGGGCGAGCAGATCGCAGCGAATACGGTAAAGCACTTCGTCCAGCAAAAAGCGCAGCTCCTCCCGCAGGTCCAAGAAGCGACGGGTCAAGACCGCGAGCAGCCATAGGGCGGGCCCGAAGACGCAGCTGGGCGATGGTCCGTGATGGCCGTGTTTGGTGCTTTTCAGGGCTGCTTCCGCGCCCTGGGGATGACGGACCAGAGACTGAAGGATGCCGATTACTTCCTCCGGCGCTTCGGCCCAGCGCTTGATCAGCAGCGTGCGATGCCGAGACCGGAAACCGTAGCGCTGCAGGAATGAATGAATCTCTGCGCGAAGCTCGGCCGGCAAAGAGGGGACTAATTCCTCGGGCGGATCGGCAACAAATCGTTCGGCCAGAGCAGGGTTTGAGGCGATATGCTGCGCCGTCCGGCGGAACCAGTTCTCGATGACGATCGTTACGTTGGCGGAACCTCGACTGATCAGCCCCAAGAATCCGGATCCGGTCATCTGCAACCGCTCAACGGACACCCAGCGCAGAATCCAGGCAAAGAGCGTGGCATGAAAATAGGGCCATTGATTGTTTTCCTGGACCAGAGCCAACGTTTCGACATCATGACGCAGCCGCTGAAGCAGGGCGCCGGCGGTGGCATTTGCGCTGGATTCCACCGGGTGCATGCGCGCTCGCAGCCGGCGGATGGTGCGCGGGGTGCTTCGCAGGCATAAGAAGGGGATCACCCCGGGTTCATTCAGAGGCAAGAGGACCGCTCTGAGAAAAAGGCGCACCAGGGTCAACGCACGGGGCGGGGGAATGTCGACTATCCGCGTGCCGGCGGGCAGCAACGTCCCCAGATCCTTGAACCGCAGGGGCCCCGGAATATGTGCGATGAGGCGTCGGACGCTGTCGCAATTGACATACAGATAGCCGTTGATCACTGACAAGGCCGGCTGCACCGGCTCTATGCCGGCCAGCCGGCTGATGCGCGACAGATCGAACCTCGGAGCATGGCTGAGCATCACCTCGGCCATGAAGGGTTCGAGCCGGTCCGCCCAAAGATCATCAGCTATTTTGCGGGTCCATGCGCCTGCCGGCGGCAGCATTCCCTCCTGTGCCAAGGTGGTGATCGGCCGGACCTGAAGCAACCAGAGGGCCTTGCGGTGATCGACGGCCCACTCCACGTCGAGCGCTTGCCCGCCATAGGAATTTTCCAGCCGCCCGATGAGTCCGGCGATGTCGCGCCACGGGGTTTTTCGGGACAGCCGCAAATAAGAAGTCGAACGGCTTTCGACGGAGACTCGGCCATCGCGGCCAACCCGCACCCGGCAAGGGGAGCGCTGGCCGCTGACCAGTCCTTCGGCGTGGCCCTTGACGGCTTCGATGACTCTTTCGTCGCGGTCAGGGCGCAGCGGGTCGCGGCTGAAGGCCACGCCGGCGACCGATGCGTTCACCATGCGTTGGACGATGACGGCCAACAAAGGGGTTTCGGTATTGGTTCCCTGCACGTTCAGCGCCTGGAGGTAGCTGCGCACGGTTTCGGACCGGGCGCTGCCCCAGCACTCCTCGATCCGCTGCAGGAGTTCGCGCTCGCTGTTCACCTCCAGAAATGTTCGGTATTGACCGGCGAAGCTCTGCCCGGCGAGGTCCTCGAGTGTCGCCGACGAACGGATGGAGAGCCCTTGTGAGATATCCAGCCGAAGGGCGGCATTGATCACCTCCTCTCGCAAACCGTCGGGCCAGCTCCCGGTAGCGAGGAAATGCGCATGCGCCTTGGTTCCGATCGCTACAGCCTCCGGCACATCGAAGTTTTCGCGCGCTGCCCTGGCCAAGGCTGCGAATTTGCGCCCAACGATGCGCGGATCCAGCGCCTGCGAATTTTCGAATCCAACGATAAAACCCATCCATCCTCCGGTTCTGGGATTGGAGCATCGAATCCATTTGACAGGAGACTGTTCTGCGCGGGTTAGGCAGCGGTTAATTCTTGGTTTCCTGAGCGGAAGGGGCATGGTTTTCTCACACCGGGCTCATCAATGCATAACCTCCAACGGATACCTTCGTTTCCATAAACCGGCAGCTCCACGCCGGTTTCTTGTCAACCGGTGTCTCCTAACGAAAGGAAGGAATCCATGACCAGTCCTTGCCGCACGTGTTTCTTGGGTGAATCCGACAAGAACAATCCCACATGCTTGAAATGCAGCAAACGGGTCGTTTACGTTTCCGCGTTGGGCCGTGATTTGTGCTTTGCCTCCTCCCGGTCGGACCTGGAGTCAGCCGCGCCGAGATTTTCCTTGATGTCACGACAGGCGCATTTCCTGTCGGCAAGTCCTGAGATTTTCTATGAGTGAAGGCAGTGATGCGGCAGAAGGCGGCCGGCCGGAGTCATGGCCCTGCCGCTGATTAATAAAATGTTAGCCCAATCCTAACATGGCTCTAACAATCTGCGCATACGTTTACCCGAAATCGCGATGGCTCCGTAGCAGATCACGCTCACATGTCATTTTGAGCGAAGCGAGGAGTCTTTCGGCTGCGACGCGCTAAAAAATGGATTTCTCCCTGTGGTCGAAATGACCGATTGCACCCGGTACGACGTTTTACGGTCTCATCAATCTTGCCATCATCGAGGATGGGGTTTTCAATGCCTCCGGCCTATTTGCTGATTGCACTCTTAGGGCTTTCTACGGCAGCCTATTATTTCGGCCGCCGCAAGGCCTTCGCTCTATCCGGCCGCGCCGAAGGGGCGGCCAAGCTGCACTCTCGACCGACCTACCACGGCGCGCTGACCGCTCTCTGGTGCGGCATCCCGGCCCTGCTCATCTTCGGATTCTGGCTGGTCTTCGAGAACCAGGTCATCACTCACCTGGTGGTGAAGGAGCTGCCCGAAGCGATCCGCAGCCTGGCCCCGGATCGGATGAACCTCGTCATCAACGACATCCGCAACATCGAGAGCGGCAGCTTTGCCTCGCAGGCCGCCGAGCCCGCCATCCAGGCCGCCGCCGACCATTACCACCGGCTGCGGTCCATCAGCAACCATGCGCTGGCCGCGGTCTCGATCGCTTTGCTGACCGCTATCGCCGTGCTGGTTCGCGGCCGGATCACAGCCGGTCTGCGGGCGCGTAACCAGGTGGAGGCTATTCTAACCGTCCTTCTCGTGGCCTGCTCCACCATCGCCATCTTTACGACGATCGGCATCATTCTGTCCGTGCTCTACGAAGCCATCCGGTTTTTCAAGGTGATCCCGATCACCCAATTCCTGTTCGGTCTGGACTGGAGCCCTCAGATGGCCATCCGCGCGGACCAGGTGGGATCCTCGGGCGCCTTCGGGGCCGTTCCGGTCTTCCTGGGCACGATCCTGATTTCGGCCATCGCCATGGTGGTGGCGGTTCCGATCGGCTTGATGTCCGCCATTTATCTGTCCGAATATGCCGGCAAGCGCCTGCGGGCCGTCGCCAAACCGCTGATCGAGGTGCTCGCGGGAATCCCCACGGTGGTCTACGGGTTTTTCGCGGCCCTGACGGTGGCGCCCGTCATCCGCGACTGGGGCAGCCGGCTCGGCCTGGACGTCGCCTCGGAGAGCGCGCTGGCCGCCGGACTGGTCATGGGCATCATGATCATTCCCTTCGTATCCTCGCTGTCCGACGATTTCATCAACGCCGTGCCGCAGTCGCTGCGCGACGGAGCCTACAGCCTGGGAGCCACCCGGTCGGAGACCATCCGCCAGGTGATCGTGCCGGCCGCCATCCCGGGGATCATCGGCGGGGTGCTGCTGGCGGTGTCGCGGGCCATCGGCGAGACCATGATCGTGGTCATGGCCGCCGGGCTTTCGGCCAACCTGACCGTCAACCCGCTCAAAGCGGTGACCACGGTGACCGTCCAAATCGTAACCCTGCTGGTCGGCGACCAGGAATTCGACAGCCCCAAGACATTGGCCGCCTTCGCGCTGGGGCTGATCCTGTTCATCGTCACCCTTTGCCTCAACGTGATCGCCCTGTACGTCGTCCGAAAATACCGAGAACAGTATGAATAGCCCGATCGACACCGCAGCCGCTCCGGAACCCCAGCGGACCATCGATATCGTCAATCGCAGCCTCAAGCGCCGCTACCGCGCCGAACGGCGGTTTCGCTTCTACGGACTGGCCGCGATCGTGCTGAGCCTGATGTTCCTGGCGCTGCTCTTCGTCAGCATCGTCGCCAAGGGCTATTCGGCATTCTGGCAAACGTCCATCCGGCTGCCGATCGTTTTCGACCCGGCGGTGATCCAGCAGGACACTCTGGTGAACGCGGACTACGCCGCCCTCGTGCGCGAAGCGCTCTTCAAAAAGTTTCCGCAGGTGGACGGACGACAGGATAAGCGTCAGCTGACGGCGCTGATGAGCAGCGGCAGCGTCTACCGATTGCGGGACATGGTGTTGAAGGACCCCGATCTGGTGGGCCGGGGGGCCGAGGTCTGGCTGCTGGCCGACGACGATGTCGATATGCTCATCAAGGGCCATTTCCGGCGCGACCTGCCCGAAGCCGAGCGGCGCGTGTCGGACAAGCAGATCGCCTGGATCGAACAGCTCGAATCCGAGGGGCGCCTGGAGCGCCGCTTCAACACCACCTTTCTCAGCGCCGGCGACTCGCGCGAACCGGAGCTGGCCGGTGTCTGGGGTGCGGTTTCCGGCTCGTTTTTCACCCTGCTGATCACCTTGAGTCTGTCGTTTCCGATCGGGGTGGCCGCCGCCGTTTACCTGGAGGAATTCGCCCGGAAGAACCGTTGGACCGACCTGATCGAAGTCAACATCAACAATCTGGCTGCAGTGCCCTCGATCGTGTTCGGGCTGCTGGGGCTCGCGGTTTTCCTGAATTTTTTCGGGCTGCCGCGCTCCGCGCCGCTGGTCGGAGGACTGGTGCTGACGCTCATGACGCTACCCACCATCATCATCGCCAGCCGCTCGGCGCTGAAAGCCGTTCCGCCGTCCATCCGCGAGGCCGCCCTGGGCGTGGGCGCCTCCAAGATGCAGATGGTGGTACACCACGTGCTGCCGCTGGCCCTGCCGGGCATGCTGACGGGCACCATCATCGGCATGGCGCGTGCGCTGGGCGAGAGCGCGCCGCTGCTAATGATCGGCATGGTGGCGTTTATCGTGGATATCCCCAAAGGCTTCACGGACTCCGCAACGGTATTGCCGGTGCAGATTTACCTGTGGTCGGACAGCCCGGAGCGGGCTTTCGTGGAGCGGACCTCGGCCGCCATCATGGTGCTGCTGGCGTTTCTGGTGGTAATGAACGCCGGGGCCATCATCCTGCGGAAAAAATTCGAACGCCGGTGGTAAGCCGACGTGCGTCGGCTTACCAAATGAAATCCTAATATGAAGTTAACAACCATTTCTCAATCGGGACTTAAATTTTAGCAAACAATAAAAAAATGGTGTTGGACATCCAACTCAAGGAGGAATGAAATGAAGAAAGCAGTTGTATTATCTATAGTAGTTGCGCTTATTGCGGCCACGGCGGGAATGGTTCAGGCGCAACAGCGGGACAGCATCAGCATCGTCGGCTCCTCGACGGTTTACCCGTTTGCCACGGTGGTCGCCGAGAAGTTCGGCAAGGCCGGGTCGTTCAAGTCTCCCAAAATCGAGTCCACCGGCACCGGCGGCGGGTTCAAGCTGTTCTGCGGCGGGGTCGGCGTTCAGCACCCCGACATGTCGAATGCCTCGCGCGCCATCAAGGCGTCCGAGTTCGAAACCTGCCAGAAGAACGGGGTGACGGACATCGTCGAAGTGAAAATCGGCTACGACGGCATCGTGGTGGCCAACTCCCAAAAAGCGGCGGGGCTGAAGCTGACCACCAAGGACATCTTCCTGGCTCTGGCCAAGGACGTGCCGGACCCCAAGGGAGGGGAGGGCCTGGTGGCCAACCCCTATAAGACCTGGAAAGACGTCAACCCATCGCTTCCGGACGTCAAGATCGAGGTTTTGGGTCCGCCACCGACTTCCGGCACCCGTGACGCCTTTGTGGAGCTGGCCATGGAATCGGGCGCCCTCAAGTTCGAAGGATTGAAAAAGCTCTCCAAAGAGGACGGGAAAAAATTCCAGAAGGTGTTTTCATCGATCCGCGAGGACGGGGCCTACGTCGAAGCCGGCGAGAACGACAACCTCATCGTTCAGAAGCTGGGGGCGAACCCGAACGCGCTGGGTGTCTTCGGATTCAGTTTCCTGGATCAGAACACCGACAAGATCCAGGGCTCCTTTGTGGACGGCAACCCGCCGAGCTTCGAGAACATCGCCAGCGGCAAATACCCGCTGTCACGCCCGCTGTTCTTCTATGTCAAGAAGGCGCACGTGGGGGTGATCCCCGGCATCAAAGAGTATCTGGCCGAGTTCACGAGCGAGAAGGCCTGGGGCAAGGACGGCTACCTCAGCGAAAAAGGCTTGATTCCGCTGCCGGAGGCCGAGCGTAAACAGGTGGGTGAAAACGTCAAGGCATTGAAAACGGTAACCGAGGTGAAATAGGCGTCGCCGCCTATTTCAATACGGGCGGGCCAAAACCATCATTGGCCTGCCCGACTTTAAGGCGGGCTTTACTTATCCTGCACCGATTAGTAACTTCCGGGAAAACAAGATATGCTCACACTGACGCGAGTGGACGAAACGGCCTTGGCAGGCACGATGACTGAGATCCATTTAAAAGCGAAAGGCGGTACGGACGCGGGCAGACCGCGGGTCAGCCGCGAAAAGCGCGAGACGGTCGGGACCGTCACGGTCGAGAACCCTCGCATGGTCTGCCGCAACGTCAACGTCTACTACGGGGACAAGCAAGCGATCAAGAACGTCTCGATCGACATCGGCTGCAACGAGGTGCTGGCCATGATCGGGCCTTCGGGCTGCGGCAAGTCCACCTTCATCCGCTGCCTGAACCGCATGAACGATACCATTGAAGGCTGCCGGGTGACCGGCGATATTCTTCTGGACGGTGTCAACATCCACGACAAGGACGTCGATGTGGTGCCGTTGCGCGCCCAAGTGGGCATGGTGTTTCAGAAGCCCAACCCGTTTCCGAAGTCCATCTACGAAAATGTGGCCTACGGGCCGCGGATTCACGGGATGGCTCGGGACAAATCGGAGCTGGATGCGATGGTCGAAACCTCCCTCAAGAAGGCCGGTCTGTGGGAGGAGGTCAAGGATCGCATGGATCAGCCCGGGACCGGGTTGTCCGGCGGCCAGCAGCAGCGGCTTTGCATTGCCCGAACCATCGCGGTGAACCCGGAGATCATTCTGATGGACGAACCCTGCTCGGCCCTGGACCCGATCGCCACGTCGGTCATCGAGGATCTCATTTTCGAGCTGCGCAGCCAGTACTCCATCTGCATCGTGACCCACTCCATGCAGCAGGCCGCGCGGGTTTCCCAGCGGACGGCCTATTTCCACCTGGGCGACCTGATCGAGGTCGGCCCCACCGAGCGCATTTTCACCAACCCCCGCCATGAGCTGACGCAGGATTACATCACCGGGCGATTCGGCTGAAGCCACTTGATCTGCTGTTGGTTCGGCGAGATAATACGGCACACACGATCTTTCTTCCCTCGAAAGCAATCTGCTCAACGATTCGGTGACTTTGAAAACAACGGCTGATTTTCCTTATTGCTGGAGGAACCCTCATTGTTTTTGGTTCCGCAGAATGAAGGAGGTGCCACATGACCCGTCACCGGCAGATGGTCGAAAACCTGCTTTCCCGGGCCGGGGTGGCCATCGGCGGGACGAACCCTTGGGACATCACCGTCCACGACGAGCGCTTTTTCGCACGCGCCCTGCGGGAGAAGAATCTGGGGCTCGGCGAAGCATACATGGACGGGTGGTGGGACTGCAGCCGGACGGATGAATTCATATGCCGCATCCTGAGATCGCAGCTGGATGTGTCTTTAAAAGGGGGGGTGAAATACCTTCCACTGCTGCTGCCCGGCCTCCTGTTGAACCTCCAGTCGAAAGCGCGCGCGCGCATCGTTGCCAAACGCCACTACGAGCTCGACAACGACCTGTTCCTTTCATTTCTCGACTCCTACAACCAGTATAGCTGCGCCTACTTCGAAGGCACCGCCGACTTGGACCAAGCCCAGCAGAAAAAGCTCGATCTGATCTGCCGTAAAACGGCGCTGGCCCGAACAGACCGCGTCCTGGACATTGGCTGCGGTTGGGGAGGGTTTGCGAAATACGCGGCAGAGATCTATGGCTG
Organism: Desulfobacterales bacterium; assembly: GCA_030834695.1. GTDB lineage: Bacteria > Desulfobacterota > Desulfobacteria > Desulfobacterales > SpSt-501 > SpSt-501. The sequence goes on along the minus strand of JAUQXK010000127.1, from coordinate 119,314 downwards.
CACAGTGACCGCCGTCAACATTTCGAGCGAGCAGATCCAGTACGCCGCCGAATTCTGCAGAGGCTTGCCCGTGCGCTTTCTGGAGTGCGACTACCGGGAGCTCCAGGGGCGATTCGATAAAATCGTTTCGGTCGGCATGTTCGAGCATGTCGGATGGAAAAATTACCGGACGTTCATGCGGGTCGTACACCGCTGCCTGAACGACAACGGCATATTTTTGTTGCACACCATCGGCGGAAACGAATCCACCCGCATGTGCGACCCCTGGATCACCAAGTACATCTTCCCCAACGGCATGCTGCCCAGCATCGCCCAGATCAGCCGATCCATCGAGGGGCTGTTTGCGGTGGAAGACTGGCACAATTTGGGGCCGCACTACGACCAGACCCTCATGGCCTGGAACAGCAATTTCCAGAAGGCATGGCCCGGGCTCCAGGTGAGATACGACGAGAAGTTCAAGCGGATGTGGGAGTACTACCTGCTTTCCTGCGCCGGCGCATTTCGGGCGCGCAGCAACCAGGTGTGGCAGATCGTGCTAACCAAATACGGTGCTTGCCAGCCCTGCTGCCGTTTTTAGCCGCAGGCCTAAGACGAGACATGCTCCGGGCCGCGCGGGAGGTGGATGGTGAACCGGCTGCCTTCACCCAGCCGGCTTTCCACCGTGACATGGCCGCCGTGGGCCTGGGCGATGTGCTTGACGATAGCCAGGCCCAGCCCCGTGCCTCCCTGTGCCCGGCTGCGGGCCTTGTCGACCCGGTAAAAGCGCTCGAACAGCCGCGGCCGGTGCTTTTCCTCGATGCCGATCCCGTGGTCCTGCACCTGGATCTGGATTTCATCGTCGACGGCTCGGGCCAGGACCCGGACGGTTTTTTCGGAATCACTGTACTTGACGGCATTGTCCAAGAGGTTGACGACGGCCTGTTCCAGAAGGACCGGGTCGACCGTCGCCTCAAGCCCCTCGTCCCCTGCGAGTTCGATCCGGATGCGTTTTTCGTCGGCCTGCGGCCGGCAGATCTGCACGGCGTTCTGGAAAATGTCCCGCAAACGGGTCGTTTCGCGCTGGATGGCGCCGCGCTCCCCCTCGGTTTCAATCCGTGAGAGCATCAGCAGGTCTTCGATAATGGTGTTCAGCCGGTCCACGTGCTTGGCGATGATGCCGAGAAACCGCCGGGCCTCCTCCGGAGTTTCGACGATGTTGTGGCAAAGCGTTTCTACAAACCCCTTGATCGCCGTCAGGGGGGTTCTAATTTCATGGGAAACGTTGGCCACAAACTCCCGGCGCATGTCTTCCAGGCGGCGCAGCTGGGTCACATCGCTGAAGACGATGAGGATGCCGATCGGCTCCGGCCCCACGTCGAGCAGCGGCGCGCTCTTGATGTTCAGGATGCGTTCGCCGCTGCGGTAAACCGCGACATCGTCCTCCACCGGGGCGCGGCTTTTCAGGGACCGCGTGACGAACTTCTGGATGGCCAGGTTGCGGATCGCTTCCGGGATGCTGCGGTCGCGGACTTTTTCAGGATCGAGTTCGAACCATCGGGCGGCGGCCTGATTGATGCTGAGGATGCGCTCGTCGCGGCTGACCGCGATGACGCCCTCGAGCATACTCGAAAGCACGGCTTCCATCTGGTTGCGCTGGCTGACGACGGTTTGCATGCGGTTTTCCAGCTGAGCCGCCATTCGGTTCAGGGATTCGGCCAGGCCGGCCAGCTCATCGGAATCGGGAATCGCCAGGCGGTGCGCGAGTTCGCCCTCGGCCAGGCGTGCGGCGCTTTGTTTGAGCTCCTGCATCTTCCGGCCGTATTGCCGGGAGATGGCGAAGGTCACCCCCAACGCCAGGAGGGCCACGAATCCGCCGATGCCCCAGAATTCGCCACGGATTCGTGCAAGCTGCTTTTCCATGCGCGCCAGCGGAATGGACGCCCGCACCACGCCGATCGTCCGGGACTCCTTCCGGACGGCAACCGCTGCATAGACGACGTTCTGCTGGAGAGTGTTGCTGAAGCGCTTCGACGCTGCCTGGCCGCTTGCCAGGGCACCGGCAATCTCCGGCCGGCCTCCGTGGTTGTCCATGTTTGGGGGGCTCTCCCATGTATCGCCGATGACGGCGCCGGAGGGCAGAATGACGGTGAAGCGTGTTTCCGAGGCTTTGCCGGACTGCTTGCAGATGGCGTCGACGGCCGCCGGATCCAGCGGATCCAGGTGGGGAAGGACCTGGTTTTGGAGCAGAACGGCGCGTTCGGAAAGCTCGACCACGACCAAGTCATGGAGAAACGCGTCCAGCGAATGCACGAAATACCACCCGGCCGCCAACAGGGCGCCGATCGCAATAAAGATATAGGAGAAGAACAGGCGCCAGATGAATTTTTTGCGCTTCTTCATGCCGTTTCCCTGAAGCGATAACCGACCCCGCGCACGGTTTCGATGTAATGCCCGTGCTCTCCCAATTTTTTTCGAAGGCCGACCACCTGGACATCGACGCTGCGGTCGGTGACCGGGTAGTCGCTGCCGCGCACGGCATCGACGATCTGCGAGCGCGTGAACACCCAGCCGGGCCGGCGCGCCAGCACGCAAAGCAGCTGGAACTCCGTGAACGTCAGGTCCAAGGCATTGCCGCCGGCGAGCACGGTGCGGCGTCCGGGATGGATCTCGAGTTCGTGGATCACAATAACCCGGGTGTCGTCTACCCCTGCGCGGGAACGCCGCCGCAACACCGCCTTGACGCGCGCGGTCAGCACCCGCGGGCTGAAGGGTTTGGTGATATAGTCGTCCGCCCCGATTTCCAGGCCGCTGACGATATCCGCATCCTCGCCCTTGGCCGTGAGCATGATGATCGGCAGGGTCCTGGTCCTGGTTTCCGCCTTCAAAGCTTTGGCCACTTCCAACCCGTCCAGGCCGGGCAGCATCAAGTCCAACACAACCAGGTCGAACGCCTCCCGGCCGGCCTTCTTCAGGGCTTCCTCGCCGGTAGCCGCCAGCACCAGCTGATAACCTTCACGCGATAGATGAAAGCGGATCAACTCCAAGATATCTTCTTCGTCGTCAACGACCAGAATGCGCTCTTTAGCCATATGATTTCTTCCTGCCGGGGTTGATTGTTGTACAGGCAGCTGTATACGCAAATGCCGTCATGCTGGACTTGATCCGGCATCCACTTTCGGCCTGGATTCCGGGGCTTGCCCTGGATCTGATCCAGGGTTCGCCGGAAGGACGAATTTTGGCCTAATTAACTGCCGAAGCAATAAAATCATCATGATGCGAAAAACGCCCAGAACAGCGATGACCAGCTTAGCGGTATTTCAAACAACGATCAATTTATTTGTCTATGATTGGCACACGGTTAGGACCCGGTTAGATTATGGTTAAACGCCGCGTGGGGTTGACACCCTTGCGGGTGGCCTTATGTATGAACATATGCTCAAATATTCATACAGAGGCGCTATGCCCCAGCCAGACCCTATTGAAAAGCAGGACGCCGTCAACCGGCTGAGGATCGTTCATCCCGAGCGGGTGAGAAGCGCCTGCCGCGAGGCATCCCCGGATCACGAGCTGGCAGCGCTATCCATGATCTATCGGGTCCTCGGGGATCCGAGCCGGCTGAAGATTCTCATGGCATTGCGCCGGGACGAGATGTGCGTCTGCGATCTGGCGGCGCTGACCGGCATCAGCGAATCGGCCGTTTCGCACCAACTGCGCCGGCTCAAGGACCTATCCCTGGTGCGCAGCCGGCGGGACGGCCAGGTCGTCTACTATGCGTTGGATGACAAGCACGTGGTGCTGCTGCTCGACATCGGACTGCGGCACATCCGTGAAAAATAGGTTTTCCGAATTATTACCTGCCCAGAACTAGTACCGTCATGCCGGACTGGATCCGGCATCTAGAAAGCCACTGGATTCCGGCTTCCGCCGGAATGACAACCTAAGGGTTGTTATGAGACGGTTAATAACTGCAGAAGCAACAAAGACGACATCTTCAAGAGGACTTCGTCATGGAATTCATCGTTGAGGTGCTGAGCGAATCCCGGCATCTGCTGCTGGATGCCGCAGTGTACATTCTTTTCGGTCTTCTGGTAAGCGGGCTTTTCCGGGTGTTTCTCAATCCGAACTCCATCGCCCAGCACCTGGGCAGGGGCCGCTTTTCGTCGGTGTTCAAGGCAGCCCTGATCGGTGTGCCGATCCCGCTCTGATCATGCGGAGTGCTGCCCGCAGCCGTGTCGCTGCGTAAACAAGGCGCCACCAAGGGCGCCACCACTGCCTTTTTGATTTCTACTCCGGAATCGGGAGTGGACTCGATCGCCGTGACATACGCCATGATGGATCCGGTCATGACCGTGGCGCGGCCCGTCTCGGCCTTTTTGACCGCTTTCGCGGCGGGGATCACCGAAAATCTCTTCGGCTATCGCAAGGACGCGGCGCCGGTGGCCCCGGACCTGACCTGCCCGGTGGACGGATGCTGCGACGGCCTCAACTGCGATCCCCAGGTTCACCGGAACCATCACAGGTTCCACGAGAAGCTGCGGGCCGGGCTCCGATTTGCCGCCACCGACCTGTGGGGCGACATCGCGCCATGGTTCTTCTTCGGACTTCTGCTGGCCGGCCTGATCACGGTCCTCATCCCCGACGATTTTTTCAGCCGCCACCTGGGATCGGGCCTGCCGGCCATGTTGCTGATGCTGGCGGTGGGCATTCCGCTTTACATCTGCGCCACGGCCTCGACGCCCATCGCCGCAGCCCTGATCCTGAAAGGGGTGAGCCCGGGCGTCGCCCTGGTGTTTCTGCTCGCGGGTCCGGCGACGAATATGGCAGCGATAACCGTGCTGGTTGGAACCTTGGGCAAACGGGCGGTCGTCATCTATCTGTCGGCCATCGCGGTTTGTTCGGTTCTTATGGGCTGGGCGGTGGACCAGGCCTATGCGGCGATGGGAATTTCGGCCAGGGCCGCGGCCGGGCAGGCCGCGGAAATCATTCCGGGATGGCTGCAGTGGGTGGCGGCCCTGCTGATCGTCGCCATTTCGATCAAGCCGACCGCGCTGAAACTGAAATCGTTGCTTGAAAAAAAGAAGGCGACCGAACCTCCGGCAGCCGCTGCCCTGGCGACTCCCCCGCCGGTCAGCCCTCTGACGTCAGCGGCACCGTGCAGCGGAGCCGGCTGAGGATGCGCCGAAGCGCCGGTCGGAGACCGGCGGGATCCGTTTTGAACATACGAAATTGTTTCTAGTTTCGTGCCCCGAATTTCGTATTTGGCTCCGGCTGGTCCGGGCGAGGTGATATCTCATCCAGCCGGAACCGTTCATGGCCGCAGAACACGTATACCCCTTCTCTGGGGGCCAGGCAGGCAATCCCCATGTTGAGGCGAGCGGCCAGCTCAACCGCCAAGCCGGTCGGCCGGGACACGGACAGAATGACCGGAATCCGCGCGCGGGCGGCCTTCTGCACGAGTTCGTAGCTGATTCGAGAAGACATGATCAGGAAGGCGATCTGCGGAAGCCGGCCGTCGAGGAAAGCCTTGCCGATGGCTTTGTCCAGGGCGTTGTGGCGGCCGATGTCTTCGGCCACCGCAACGAGATTGCCGTGCGCATTCCAGAGAGAGGCGGCATGCGAGGCGTGCGTGCGGCTCCTGAGCGGCTGGTGGACGGACAGGGAATCCAGCCCCCTGAGCGCCATGGAGACAGGGACGGCCGCGCCGGCCGGCATGGGTCGGATCTCCTGATAGAGGTCCTGGACCAGTTCCTTGCCGCACAGCCCGCAGCTCGTCTGGCTGACGTAACTGCGGCGGTCGAGAATCCCGCCGATGGATTTCCGGCGAGACGGGTCCAGCGTCACCGTGACCACGTTGGTGCTTTCAGCATCGCAGTAGGCGATGGAGGCGTAGTCGGCCGGTGAGTCGATAATGCCCTCGCCGAGGCAGAACCCGGCGACATGGGCGATTTCCTCTCCCGGCGTGCGCATGATGACCGCGTAGGGCTTGCCTTCCACCCGGATGGACAGCGGCTCCTCTCCCAACAACTCTACGTCCAAGGAAGTGGTTCCACTGCGGTCGAACAGAGTGACCGGCTGAGGGATGGACGCGTTCACTATTCCTCCTGATCCTAAAAGGTTGTTGGAAGCACAGGGTCTGGCCGATGGCAAAGACAAGCCCCAGGGAAAATGAGGCCTTTTCCGGCATGTTTTAGGCCAACCCATTTTTTTGTTGACATTTTTTTCGCATCATCTAATATTTACCGGTTTTTATGATACTATTTTTTAGGAGGCCTCCGGATGTACGCGGTCGTAAACACAGGCGGAAAACAATACAAAGTCCAAAAGGGCGAGACCCTGCGGATTGAGAAAATTCCCGGCGAGGTCGGCAGCCAGGTGACCTTCGACAAGGTGCTCATGGTGGCGGATGGCGAAAACGTCCGCCTGGGCCAGCCGCTTTTGGAAAAAGCAGCGGTGCTGGCCAGCATCGTCGAGCAGGACAAGGCCAAGAAAATCCTCGTTTTCAAGTACAAGCGCCGTAAGCGTTATCGCCGGAAACAGGGCCATCGTCAACCCTACACTGCGATTCGCATCGACGGCATCGAAGCATAACGAACTATTTTCGTCAACGATCCGGCGGATTCGTAAAAAGGCCAACTTCAAGGCGCACGAATCCCGCTGAACGAGGCGCGCTTGAGTACGCCGCCGTGAGCGCGGGATGACGTGCAACGCAGAAGTTGGGCTTTCTACGAACCCGCCCAAGGAGTAGAAAGATGGCACACAAGAAGGCAGCTGGCAGTTCGCGAAACGGTCGTGACAGCGCCGGTCAACGCCGCGGGGTGAAAATCTTCGGCGGGCAGACGGTCAAGGCCGGCAACATCATCGTGCGGCAGGTGGGCACCAAGTTCCATCCGGGCGACAACGTGGGTCTGGGAAAGGACTTCACCCTGTTTGCCAAAATCGACGGGGTGGTTGCGTTTGAACGCCACGGGCGGACGCGCCAAAAAGTCAGTGTTCATGCAGCCGAGTGAAATTTATTGACGAAGTGGTCATAACCGTTCAGTCCGGTGACGGCGGAAACGGTTGTGTGAGTTTTCGCCGGGAAAAATATGTGCCTCGCGGCGGCCCGGACGGCGGGGACGGCGGAAAAGGGGGCGACGTGGTCCTGGTGAGTTCTTCGGGCCGCCGAACGCTGTACCCTTTCCGCTTTCAGCGCGAATTTCGGGCCGAACGCGGCGCCGGCGGACAGGGCCGCCAGCGCACCGGAAAGAGCGGAAACGATATCCTTATCGAAGTCCCGCCCGGGACCCTGGTCCGGGATGCCGGAACCGGTGAAATCATCAGGGATCTGTCAACTCCCGGAGAAACATTCATGGTCGCCCGCGGGGGACGCGGCGGCAAGGGCAACACCCACTTCAAATCCTCCACGCATCGCACTCCGCGTTTTTCCCAGCCCGGCGAGCCGGGCGAAATCCGCCGGCTGAAGCTCGAACTCAAGTTGCTGGCCGATGTCGGGATCGTCGGTTTGCCCAACGCCGGCAAATCCACCCTGATCAGCGTCATCTCCTCGGTCAAGCCCAAAATCGCCGACTATCCGTTCACCACTCTGGTTCCCAACCTGGGAGTGGTCAAGGCCGGGTCGTGCGAACCGTTCGTCGTAGCGGATATCCCGGGCCTGATCGAAGGCGCTCACCGGGGTGCAGGCCTCGGAATTCGCTTTTTGCGGCATGTCGAACGCACGCGCATCCTGGTGCACCTGATCGACGCCGCCGGCATCGATCCTCAGGAGCCGCTGTCGGCCTATGACGCCGTCAACGCCGAACTGGCCTTGTATAGTTCATCACTGGCCCGCAAGCCCCAACTCATCGCATTGAACAAGCTGGACCTGCCCGGCGCCGAGGAGCGGGCAAACGCTTTCAAGGCGGCCTTGAAGAAGCGCCGGAAGGTCCACCTCATTTCAGCGGCGACCGGCAAGGGGGTTACTCCGCTTTTATCCGAGATCAGCCGGCGTCTCAGCGAACTCAGCCATGAACCGCCGTCAGATTCCCATTGACCGCGTGAAGCGGCTCGTGGTGAAGGTGGGCAGCAACGTGCTCACCGCCCCCCGCGGGCTGAACCTCAAGACCCTGCGGGCGATCGCCCGCCAGGTCGGCGGGTTGATGGACCGGGGACTGGATGTCATCCTGGTTTCTTCCGGCGCCATGGCTTCAGGAATCAAGAAGATCGGGCTCGATCGTCGGCCGGACGAGCTCCCCCGGCGGCAGGCGGTGGCGGCGGTGGGCCAGGCCGGCCTCATCATGGAATACGAAAAAGCCTTCGAGCGCCACGGCCGCAAGGTGGCCCAGATCCTGCTGACCAGCGAGGATCTCACCAGCCGCAAACGCTATCTCAACGCCCGCAACACGCTGAACACCCTGCTCGAGTGGAAGATCGTGCCGATCATCAACGAGAACGACACGGTCTCGGTCGAGGAAATCAAACTCGGGGACAACGACAACCTGGCGGCCATGATCGCCCTTCTGATGGACGCCGACCTGCTGATTGTACTGAGCGACATCGACGGTCTGTTTACTCAGGACCCGCGGGCCCACTCGGATGCGGAGCTGATCCCGGTCGTTACGGTGATCTCCAAGAGCACCGAAACCGCGGCGGGCCGCATCCCCGGGCCGCTCGGCACCGGCGGCATGCTGAGCAAGATCAACGCCGCCCGCAAGGTCACCTCCGCCGGCGTGCCCATGGTGGTCGCCAAGGGCGACAAACCGGACATCCTGACTCGCCTGCTGGCCGGTGACGCCCACGGCACCTATTTCGTGCCGCGTCGTGAGAAGCTCACCCGCCGAAAATGCTGGATCGCTTTTTCACTCAAACCCAAGGGCAGCCTGTCCATCGACGCCGGCGCGGTCGCCGCGCTGACCTCGCACGGCAAAAGCCTGCTGGCCAGCGGGATCGTCGGCGTCAGAGGGGAGTTCACGGTCGGCACCCCGGTGGAGCTGCAAACTCCCGCCGGCGAGACCATCGGCGTCGGCCTGGTCAACTACAGTGCGGCGGACATCCGCCGGATTCGGGGGCTGAAGTCCCAGCACATCGGGCAGGTCCTGGGCCAGAAACCCTATGACGAGGTGATTCACCGGGATAATCTGGTGATCACCTCAATCGATGGCGAGACTGAAAAATGACGGCTATTGAACAAACCATAACGGCGATGGCTCAGACCGCCCGGCGGGCGTCCCGGGCCATCGCATGCTGTTCCGCTCCGCAAAAAAACGCGGCGCTTGAACGCATGGCGGATGGAATCCTCCAGCAGGCCGATGTTATCCGGGAAGCGAATCGAAAGGATCTTGATGCGGCGCGCGCGTCGGGCCTTTCGGCGGCCATGCTCGACCGGTTGGCCATGAAAGACGCCACCCTTGCCGCCATGGCCCAGGGGCTGCGGGAGGTGGCGCAGCTGCCGGACCCCGTGGGCAGCCTGGGCCCCGCCTCGATCCGGCCCAACGGCCTGCAGGTCGCGCGCATGCGGATCCCGCTGGGCGTGATCGGGATCATCTACGAGTCACGGCCCAATGTCACCGTGGACGCGGCCGGCCTGTGCCTCAAAGCCGGCAATGCGGCGATCCTGCGCGGCGGGTCCGAAGCCTTTCACTCCAACTGCGCTCTGGCGGCGGTCATCGCCCGAAGCCTTGCGGACAGCGGGCTTCCGGAGGCCGCCGTGCAGGTGATTCCCGTGAAGGACCGGGAAGCCGTGAACGCCCTGCTCCGTCAGGAGGAATTCATCGACCTGATCATCCCGCGCGGCGGCGAGGAGCTCATCCGGTTCGTGGTGGCCCACTCGCGAATCCCCGTGCTCAAGCATTACAAGGGCGTCTGCCATGTCTTTGTGGACGAGGGCGCGGACCTATCCATGGCCGAGGAGGTGTGTTTCAATGCCAAGGTCCAGCGACCCGGTGTGTGCAACGCGATGGAAACCTTGCTCGTGCACCGGTCGGAGGCCGAGCGATTCCTGCCGGCGATGGCCCGGCGGTTCCGTGCGGCCGGGGTCCAGCTGCGGGGGTGTGAGCAGACGCGGCGACTGGTGCCGGACGCCGTCCCAGCCTCCGAGGCGGACTGGTCGGCCGAATACCTGGATCTGATTCTGGCGGTGCGGGTGGTGGGCGGACTGGACGAAGCCATCGCCCACATCGGCGCTTATGGATCGAATCATACCGAGGCCATCGTCACGCACGACTATGACCGGGCGCGGCGGTTTGTGCGCGAAGTCGACGCCTCCGTGGTGCTGGTGAATGCCTCGACCCGCTTCAACGACGGCGGCCAGCTCGGCCTCGGCGCCGAGATCGGGATCAGCACCTCGAAGCTGCATGCCTTCGGTCCGATGGGACTGGAGGAGTTGACCACGAGCAAGTTTGTGGTGTTCGGCAGCGGCCAAGTCAGGGAATGATGGCTTCGTAAAGCGGCCATCGGTTAGGATGATTTTTTTGCGAGCCCGTCCGGCAATCGCCAGGCGGTGGATTCGACTATGCGCATCGGGTTGTTTGGCGGAACTTTTGATCCGATTCACTTCGGGCACCTGCGGGCGGCCCTGGAAGTGAGGGAGGGATTCGGGCTGGACCGGGTGTTTCTCATCCCGGCCGCCATTCCGCCTCACAAAACCCGCGAAGGGGTCGCTCCGGCGGCTGATCGACTGCACATGATCCAGCTGGCCGTGGCAGGCGAACCGGGCCTGACGGCATCCGATGTGGAGATCTGCCGCGAAGGCCCGTCCTATACCATCGACACGGTTCGGCATTTTTATCGGGAGGTCGCCGATACGGCCGATATTTTCCTCATCATGGGGCTGGATGCGTTTCTGGAAATCGATACCTGGAAATCCTTCCGTGAGCTTTTGTCGCTCGTTTCGGTAATCGTCATCTCCCGGCCGGACGGCGATGGGCCGAAGGCCGATCGCGGCGGCGAAGCGCTGGCAGGCTTCCTGCAGTCCCGGGTATCGAGGGATGTGGCCGTGTCCGGGTTCCCTGCCATTTTCAGAGGCACCGGCATCCGGGGGGTCAGCCTGTTTGCCGTGACGGCCCTGGATATCTCCAGCAGCCGGATCCGGGGCCTGGTGCACGCGGGCCGTTCGATTCGGTTTCTGGCGCCTGCGGCCGTGTGCGACTGCATCCAAACCAAAGGACTCTATTCATGACCGACGATCTGGACGCCACGTTGAGCCTTTTCATCCAGGCGGTGCTCGGCAAGAAGGCCGCCCACGTGGTGGCCCTGGACATGCGCGAGCTTACCTCGATTGCCGATGTGTTCATCATCTGCAGCGGGCGCTCGAACCGCCAGGTGGTCGCTATCGCCGAGCACATCGAGAGGCAGATGCGGAAGCACAAGATCAAGCCGCTCAGCGTCGAGGGGACCACCGAGGGGCATTGGGTGCTGATGGACTACGGCCACGTGATCGTTCACGTGTTCTTCGAGTCGGTGCGGTCGTTCTACGATTTGGAAGGTTTGTGGCACGACGCCCGGCGGATTCCGATTCCCGCCGCAGCGAGCCCGAAACCGGCGTCCGGCGGAAGAACGCGGCGTCCGGGCCATGAAGACGAATGAACCTGCAAGAAGTCGTCCTGGGTGAATCGGTCATTTCGACCATCGGCAGAAATCGAACTTTTAACGCGTGGCATCCGAAAAATTTCTCGCTGCGCTCGAAATGACATGTTTGTGGCCTTTTCAAGGGTCCATCGAGACTAGGAGCCCCCCATCGCCATGCCCGACACCCTCAAACCGTTTACGACGCTGAAGGATTTCATTTCCGGCCGAGTCGTTCCGAACATCGGCGCCGAAGAGAACCGTCAGCTCCTGGAGCGCTACCTGGTGGAGCGCAAAGGCTATGCTCGCGAGGACATCGAGGTGGATGTGCCGATCGAAATGGACGTCGCCGGAGAGCGCTATCGGTCGGCCGTGGATCTGGTGGCCGGGGTGAGAGGCCGACGGATGGTCGCTTTCAGATGCGCAGCCGGGTCGATCGGCTCCTACGAGCGGGAGATCCTGGCTGCCGCCCGACTGCTGAACGACTACCAGATCCCCTGGGCCGCCGCTTCGGACGGCCGGGACGCCGTCGTGCTCGATACGGCCTCCGGCCGCAGGGTCGGCGCCGGCCTGGAAGCCATTCCGGCCCGGATCGAGATGGAAGCGCAGCTGCCGGCGCTTGAATTCAAGACGCTGCCGCCGGACCGGCGGCAGCGTGAACAGCTTATTTTTCGCACCTATGACCGTGAAGGTGTCAACCGGGCCCGGCGCTGGACCGAGAGTTGATCGCCGCCCATGCGTTGACACGGCGCGGGGATCGGGGTAGGGTTTAAAGAGATCAGGAGGAGCACGCACTGTTTTGCCGCATGCCGAGCGACATACCGATGTTTCAGTTCCATCCCGATTCATTCATCGCCGCCGGTTCCTGCGATGGGGATTGGCGGCGGCTTCCGCTCTTTTAGCTCCCCGCGTTCTAAGCGCGGCCGTCTCCGAACCGGCTCCTGCACCCGAGCGGCGTCTGACATTCTTCAACACCCACACCGGCGAACGGCTGGAGACCTGTTACTGTAGAGCCGGCCGCTACGATCCCAGCAGCCTCAAGGACATCAACCACATTTTGAGAGATCACCGTACCGGCGAGGTGGGCGCCATCGCCACGGATCTATTAGACCTCCTGCACCGCCTCCGCCTGCGCGTTGAAACCGCGCAGCCCTTCCATATCATCTCCGGCTACCGGTCGGCGGAAACCAATGCCGTGCTGCACAGCAAGAGCCGGGGCGTGGCCTCGCAGAGCCTGCATATGGTCGGCCAGGCCATCGACATTCGTATGCCGGGGATCCGCACCGGTGAGCTGAAGACGCTCGCCCTTGAGCTCGCCGCCGGCGGGGTCGGGTACTATCCCCAGCCCGACTTTGTCCATGTGGACATCGGCCGGGTCCGGTCCTGGTAGCCGGCCGCATTCCCTGCTTCCGTTTACTTTCCAAACAGGTCGGAATCCCGCAGAGGCGCTTTCTGCAACGCCCGGTCGAGCGTCGGGTCGCGTTGGTAGATGTCCGGCCAAAACCGAAGCCGTCCCTCGGCGTTCACCCCAGCCGTCATGTAAATCAAGTGCAAGGGTATTTTATAAAGCAGACGGACGGTGCGATTCGCCCCGGAATCCATGGCGGCGATCACGGTCTCGCGGGACCATCCGGCGGAATCCCTCAGAGCGTATTCGGCCAAGTCAATGGGCTTTTCGATGCGGATGCACCCGGAGCTGAAGCCGCGCATGCTGCGATCGAAAAGCCGCTTCGACAGGGTGTCGTGCAGGTAGACCGCAAAATTGTTGGGAAACGTGAATTTGACGCGGCCGAGGTCGTTGTGGGGTCCGGGGTCTTTCTTGAACTTGTAACGAAATCCCTGGCCCGCCACCTCGGTCCAGTCGATGCGGTCCGGGTCGAGTTCGGCAGCGCCCCGGTCCCAGCTTTCGAAGACACGGATTTTCTCGCGGCGCAGATAAGCCGAGTCCCTGCGGGCCTTCGGAAGAATGTCCTCGACGGCGATGCGGGTGGGAATGTTCCAGTCCGGGTTGAAAATGAGGTGATCCAAAAAGCTGCTGAACACCGGGGTGCGGCGATAGTGGCGGCCTACGACCACTCGCATGCGCATGACTTCCCGGCCATCCTCGATCACGGCCAGATCGAACTGCGGCACATTCACCCGGATGTGACGCCCCCCCAAATCGTGCGGCAGCCAGCGCCAGCGCTCCAGGTTCAGTTCGACCTGGCGGGCGCGTTCTTCCAAAGAAATGTTCAAGGCCTGCACGGTTTGAGGCCCCATGCGCCCGTCGGCCTCCAAACCGTGCCGCTCCTGAAAGCGACGCAGCCCTTCGAACAACTCAACGTCGGCATCCGCGCCGACTCCTTCCGGGGTCTGCGGCAGGTCGCCTGAAAGCCGCAGCCGCTCGCGCAGCAGATCGGCCATCGCCCCGCTTTGCCCTCTTTCCCAGGATGCCTTTTCCGGCAGCCGGGGCCATTCGGCAGCCTCTCCGCGGGTGCGATGGCTTTTCAGAGCCCCCCGAAGTGCCGTGTATTCCGGATGCGGCGGCCGGAGCCCGTCGAGGGCCTCGTCGATGCGCCGGGATTCGATCGCACGCTCGAGGACCTGGGCCAGATCACCCTGCGAATCGATGTGGACCAGCCATTCGTTTTCAAGGGTTTCCGGGTTCACCCGGCCGGCCCGCAGGTGGGAGCCCAGCATTAAAAAGGCGTCGGTCAGGAGGAATTCCAGATCCGCGTGAACGTCCGGATCCGGCGGCCGGCTCGCCGCCGTCTGCTGCTTGGCTGTTTGCAGAAGCGATCGGATGGAATCTAGATGATAGTGCTGAGGAGGCAGGCCGTCGTAGCGGGCATCCTCAGCTTGCTGCACCATCTCATCCGCCAACGCGAAGGCCCCATCATCCGTCGTGATCCAGGCCGGTCGATAATCCCGCCGCGCGTAAAATCGCGGCAGCTCGGCGATGCCGCAGACGAGTTCGCCCGCGCACACCAGGCGGTTGGCGGTTTGGGCGGCCGCAATTCTGGCTTGTAGCTTCCGGGCAATGGTATCGTCGGGAGGGGCGGCCGAACCCTCGGCCGCCGGCGCCGCTAGAAAGCTGAAAAAAACAATCGTCGTGAGCAGCCGAACGAAGCACCGGGCCCTAAAATCGATTCGGTCCGAAGCGGGGCAGGGGGTGACGGGTGCAGCCATACGCTTATGCGAAGAAGGCATCGAACGAGTTCGCTGAGATCTAAGCGCCGGCTACATCCTTGCCGCAGTGTTTGCAGATATTGGCCCGTTGCTTGATGATTTCCGCACAGAACGGGCACTCGCGAGTGAAGTGCCGCGCATGAATCTTGGCGACGGCCTCATCCACTTTTTTCCGGATGATTTCGTTGGGGAAGCGCATGTTGCGCATGGGCTCGATGGCTTCGGCTTCCCCGATGTCTCCGATCATCTCCGCGGCCTTGAGCCGGACGCGGGCGGGCTCGAGGGGGTCCTGCAACAGCTGTAAAATGGCCGGGCCGTCCCTGGTGGTGTAGTAATCGGCCAACAGATTGAATCCGCGCTTGATGGCTTCCTTCAGCGCTTCCTGCTCGGCCACCGCCTGATCGTCCACGATCTGCCCGCGCATGCCCATATCGCTGAATACCGGGACGCATTCGTAGACCTCGCTGCCCGGGTAGTTCATGCAGCGGTAGGAGGCGCGGTGGGCATAGCTTTCCTCGATATGCTTCCAGCCGGATTGAAACAGCGGGCATTCGTCGTTGAAACACACGAACAGGTAAGGAGTCCCCCAGCCGAGCCCGTCGCCCATGCGCATGGGCGGCTCCTCCCACAGGCTCATTTCCACGCCGCAATGCGGGCATTTGGGCCGCGGCAGGGCCATTACCTTTTCGAATACCTCTTCTCTGGTTTCAAACGACATTGATGCGCCTCCGTTCGGATCGATCCATTTTCATCGAGATTCCGTTTTCAACATAAGCGCCGCCGCCGGTGATGTCAAATTGATGTGGGCAGCCGAAACCCCGCCCCGCCGGACCTCGGCTCAAGTTGCACCGGCCGGAGTAATTACAACGGACGGCGCCTGGCGGCCGCTCATTCACCCGCCGAGCGCTTCAACCGTTTGACGCGCTCCCGCACCCAATCGTATTCGATCCAATTGTCGAGAAAGGTTCCGAGAGCCTCGCGGTAAAAGCGGATGGCGTTTTTCTTGTCCCCGGACCCCTCGGCCCAGAAACCCGCAGCGGTGAAAGCCGTGAGAAGGTTTTCGGGTGCGTCCCCGGCCCGTCGGCGCAGGTCGCCCTCCGTCTGCTGCCCCCGAAGATAGTCGCATAGAGTCAGAAACCATGGATCCCGCGTACGGCGGGCATAGTCTGCCAGACATTCGCTCGCTTCTTCATGACGGCCCTGGTAGTGCAAAATTTCTGCTTCCAGCAAACCCAGGCCCAAGCGCATGGCCGTCTGCCGCCCTTCGATCTTCAGATAGGCCCGCAGCGCGTCCAGGGCCTCCGGAAAGGCTTCCTCCGCCGCACGGGCATACGCCAGGGCGCCCACGGCGGCGCGGTTCTCCGGGTCCCGTTCGATGATTTTTTGGAGCGTCTCGCTCTTCTCTTCGATCGGGATGTCCCCCTGTGTCAGCTTGACCATCAGGGGAGACAACTCCTCCTGACGCTTCTTCTTGGCCTCCAGAGCTTCCTTCAGCCGGTGGTCGAATTGCTGCATATGGACGCTGTAGGCGCTCCATTGATCGTTGGTTTTGAACACGGTGCGGCGGCGCTTGCGAAGCTCGTCCAGTTTGGCCCGCGCCAGCAGGAATTCCCATGAGTCGGGGTCGGCGGAGAGAACGGCCTGTTCGATCAGGCTCTCCGCTTCTTCCACCCGGCCCTCGCGCAGGCGCAGGAGGCCGCAGATGTAATGCAGCCAGCTTCTTTCCGAGGAACCGGTCCAGGCGTTCAAGGCCGCCGGTACCTCCACCCGGCCCTCCAGCACCTGGAGCAGGTAGCCTTGAAATTCGGCCGGGCTGCGCCAGTCGGCTTCCGCAAGATACCGATGATAGTCCTTTTCGTTCCGGCTATCCGTCAGCCAGTCAATCAGGGCCAGCATCAGGCGGGCCTGATCGTCCTCCGGGTCCATGGAAAGCGACTGGGTGAATCGCTGGCGGGCGCCGGGATAATTGGCGTTACAGAAATGCAGCATGCCGGCGGCGGCTACCATGACCGGCTGTGGATTGCGGCCCAGTTTTTCATCGGCCGCTGACATGGCTTCGGCCCAGCGTTCCTGGGCGGCGGTTTCGCGAATCTTGGCCAGGGAGGCTTCTACGGAAAAGTCGATCACGCCGTTCCACTTGGCCTGGCCGGCCTTGAAATCCCGCAGCAACTGGACGGCGCCGGTAATCGGCAGGATCAGCCCGATGTCCCACACCGGGGTCGCCATTGGCACCAGGCCCTGGCTGAAATCCATGGCCACGGCCGATACGATGCCGATGACCTTGCCGCGGGCGTCAATCACCGGCCCTCCGCTGTTGCCGCCGTGCAGCGAAGCGTCGATCTGAAACATATTCTCGAAGGCCCGGCGCACGTTCCCCCGCACGACGCTGGCATTGACCGTGTCGACCTGGGTGCGGCTTCCCAGCGGGAACCCCAAGGCAATCACCCGGCTGAGCTTGGGCAGCTTGAGCGGGTCCATGGCCAAATCCAGGGGCAGCGGGGCGAGGCCTTCCGCCAGCCGGTCGACTTTCAGCACGGCGACGTCATCTTTGAGCGGGGACTTCATCAACTGACGGGTGCGCACCGGCGGCCGCGCCACTCCTGAAATTTCGACCCGGGGCCAGCCGTCCGTACTGTAAGCGTTCTCGGTGAAATAAATGTCCGCGATATCCGCGCCCTCGATCACCCGTCCGGCCGGGTTGAACGCCCGGGTCCCCTCGAACCATAGATAGAGGCGGTAGCCCATGACGGGTTCGATGCTTCTCATCCGCAAATACTGGACGGCGCCCGCAAAGCGGGGGTCCTCGAGCCAGGGGCAGACCACATGGCGGCTGGTGAGGAGGTGGCCCTCCCGGTCCACCAGGAACGCCGTACCTTCGGCCACATTGCGAAAAACCCGGGTTCCGTCGGCCTCAAGCCAGTATTCCGCCAAGACGAACCCGACCGCGGGAGCATACTGATTGGCGTAGCCCTCCAGTACGTTCTCGGTGTCGCGGCGTTCACGGTCCAGGTAAAACCATGCCAGCACACCGGCGGCGATCAGCAACACGAAGGCTCCCGCCAGCAGTCGGACCCGCTTCTGAAGCCGCCGGATCAGACCCGCCGGCGGGGATGCCGATTCCGAGGGCTTTTCCGGAACGAGAGGAGGTTCTGGAATCTGTCCGATGCGCCTTAACGATTCGGAGATTTCCGCCATGGATTGCGGCCTCAGATCCGGGTCGTCGGCCAGCATGACCCGCAGCAAGACCTTGAGGTCCTCCGGTATGTCGAGATCGTCGACCCGTCCCTCGATGTCGTTAATATCGAGGTCGCCGGCGAGCAGTTCGACGAATACTTTCCCGAGGGACCAGATATCGCTGCGGAAATCGAGCGGCCGCTGGTTGACGATATCCGGATGGCCGGCGAGCAGCTTTTTCAGCATCGGTGCCGGCCGGTCCAGCTTGGGGTCGATGAAGCGGGAGAGCTTGTAATCGATCTTGATGCGCAGGTCGCCGCCATCTCCGGGAACGACCATGATGTCGTTGAGGATCAGGTGGGGGATGAAATGCCCATGCGCGTGCAGGACCGTCAAAATCTCGGCCATCTGGCGGAAGAGGCCGAGCAGCACGGAGCGGCGTTGCAGCCGCCCGGAGGCGAGCAGCGATCCCCAGCTTTCGGTTTCCACCCACTCGCTGATGCGGTACCACAGACCATCCGGGGAGCGCCGGATCGCGTGGTGGCGCACGAAACCTTCGCCGGGAAGCTTCTTCAGTTCTTCCAGTTCCCGTTGGAGGCGAGCAGCGACCTCGGGACTCACCCCCGCCCGCGGGGTGAACAGACGGATCATCACGTGCTCATCCGTGCGTTCACGGACGGCTCGGCAGAGAAAAGTAGAATAGCCCTCGTGGAGCACATCGACGATGCGGTAATCATCGATGGTTTGGCGACGCTCGCTCAGGTCTCTGCCGCAGGCCGGGCAGGCAGCGATTTCCTCTGCGACAGGTTGGCCGCAAGTCGGACAGAGTTTCATAATCAGAATTTGCGCCGGACAGGGTGCGGTGCGCCGGGGTCGGGAACCCGACGATCTTTTTAACACGGCCGGTTGTCTTTTGCCAGGGGATCAGCGACGCTAAGGGTTTGGTAAAAAAGAAGGGCAGGGATCGTACGATCTCTGCCCCTTCCTTGGCTTCCAGGGATGCCGTTGTTTCCTGCGATGAGCTTTCAATCTGCGGTTGTGAAAGTCACCCATGAAAGATGCACGTGCATCCGAGAAGCAAGCTGCTCATTATGAGGGCATTGAGGATTTAACTCCTCAATAATATTGACGCTGAAAGCAAAATACATGCACACATAGCGTGTGTGCACTAATAACTTTTAATATCAATCGATTATGATGCGGAGTGAGCTTGGCCTGCTTGAGATTGGGTATCTAAACGGCCAATTTTGGGTAAATCAGTTCATGTCTTTCTTCAGAAGGTGCTACGATTCCAATACAGGATGAGGATCAATGCACCGAAAAAGATGCGATACCATGCGAACGGGACGAAGGACCGACGCGAAACGTAGGACAACAGACGGCGTATGACCATTAACGCGGAAAGAAAGGAAACGACAAATCCTAAGGTGAATACGGGGATGTCCGCCGCCGACAATAGGTCTTTCACTTTGATGAGCTTGATGAGCGAGGCCCCCAACATGGCCGGGATTGCCAGAAAGAAGGAAAACTCGGTTGCAGCCGTGCGCGAGAGATTCAGCGCCAGCCCGCCCATGATGGTGGCGCCTGAGCGCGATACGCCGGGGAAAAGGATGGCCAAGACCTGGATCAATCCCACCCCGAAGGCCTTCTTCAGCGGAATATGGTCGACGCTTTGCACGCTGGGAGTCTTGCACCAGCGTTCGATCAACAGGATCGCCAGCCCGCCCATGGCAAATGCCAGGCCGACCGGAATCGGGCGGAATAGATTGGATTCGATCCATTTTTCGGTAGGAAGGCCGATCACAACGGCCGGAAGGGTAGCGACGATGAGGTTCGTAACCAGGCCGCGCGCGGTGGGCTCGCGACGCAAGTTCAGGACGACATCAATGAATTTTCTGCGATAGAGCCATACAACCGCCAGAATGGCGCCGAGTTGGATGAAAATGATGAAGGCATTCTCCTTGCGGCCGGTGAAGCCAAGCAGGTCCTGGCTCAGAATCAGATGCCCCGTGGAGGATACCGGGATAAACTCCGTCACACCCTCGACGATTCCCAATAGAGCAGCTTTAAGCAACAGCAAGAAGTCCATGCGGCTTGAGGTATCCTTCCCTGCCTATGGTGCGGAAAATTGGATAAACGGCCCACTTATATAATGAGCTTGCCGGTACCGCAAACAGTTTGGAGAGAGGAAGTTCCAGACCGTCTGACTATGCATTTGCGGGTGTGGAAATACCGTATTGCCTGGCAGAATCTTCTTCATAAAAATATAATGGTTTAGTCTATTAAAATTGAAAAGAAGTTAAATTTGCTCTTGCATGGCTGATTTTTTCCCGGTAATAATCCTCGGCACTTTATAGCATCGCTTAAACCCTCCATCGCTTTTGTGAGCGCATTATCGTGCGGGCTCTCAATTCCAGACAAATTGACGCATCGTTTTCAGAACTGCGACGGAAACAGGCCCGAAAAGCTCGTAAACCCGAGCCATCCGCCCAACCACCGGCCTTTAATGAACGTAACCAATCAGTCGGGAGCGAATATTCCCGTGAACCTCTGCAATGACGGCAGGAGAAGCAGCGCAAACGGAACCCAGGCATTTCATCGGGCAAAAAGGAGGGAGGAGATTATGAGAAAAAGGTTTATCGCGGTCGGTGTGGTCTTGCTAATGGTCGGTCTGGCGTCATCGCTTCAGGCCGGTGGCGTCATCAACAAACAGAATCTGAGTGCCGATTACATCCGCACGTTGAACCGCAACGCCGCCACGGATATGGCCGATGCCGCCGTATACAACCCGGCCGGCACGGCGATGATGCAGGACGGCCTCTACATGAAGGCGGATGTGATTTATTTGATGAAAGATTATTCCAACCAACTGCCCAGCGCCATCGGGCCGCTTTCATTGACCGGCGGCACACTGGACTCAGACGAACCGTCCATCATTCCCGGTTTGTTTGCGGTGTACAAGCAAGACCGCTGGTCTGTCTTTTTTGATGTCACCATCCCCGGCGGCGGCGGGCAGGTCAATTATAACGACGGCAATGCGCGCACGACCATGCTGTCTCTTCCCGGCGCCTTTGGCGGCTTGGGCACTTACCTGGGCGGACCTACCGGAAATCCAAACAACATAGACCAGTCCATAGAAGCCGACAGTTACTATGTCGGTTACAGCCTGGGAGGCGCTTTCAAGATCTTCGATTCGCTGTCGCTCGGCGGCGGCGTGCGTTATGTCGATGCCTACCAGAAGTTCAAGGGCAAGGCCCAGGGGGCCATCAACACGGTCGACGTCAAGATCGAACGCACGGACGAGGCCTTCAATTACTTTCTTGGACTCGATTATGCTCCGATCAAGGATCTCAACATCGGTTTAACCTACATGTCCAACACGCCTCTCAATTTTAAAGCGGAAACCAAGGATACCTCGCCTACCCAAGCCATCTCCCGAAGCGTCGGCTGGGAGGATGGAACCCACGAGCGGGAGGACCTGCCGGGTTACGTCGGGGTCGGCGTCTCCTATTTCATCATTCCGGGTACTCTTCGGATTGAGCCGAACTTGACGTATTATCTGGAGAAGCAGGCCAAAATGGAGGGTAGCCGCTTTCAGGACTCCATGCCCGGCAACAGCTACGACATGGGCGTCGCGCTGGAGTATATCTTGAACCCACAGTGGAAGTTCAGCGTGGGCTACATGCACACCGAAATCAAGGGCATGGATTCGGTGGATCTGCTGCCGGAAGCGCCGGAGCTGGATGCCGACACGATCGGTTTGGGCGTTGTCTGGAGCCCGGTTGAGCGTTTGAGCATCACGGCCAGCGCGCTTAAGGTCTGGTACCAATCCGTGAAAACGGATGCGAACTCGTCCAGGGCCCCGGCCGACACCGAATACGACAAGGATGTTTGGGGCGTGGCTCTCGGCATTCAATACCGTTTCTTCTAGCTCTCCAAAAGGGGGTGGGGCTCACCCACCCCCTTCATCATGCCCCGGCTTTTCTTGCATCGCTTTAACCGCTTGAACAATGACGTCTGCGGCCCGGTCGATTTCCGACACCGTCGTCATCCGTCCGGTGGTCAGGCGCAGCGTGCCCTTGGCCCATTCCACGGGCACGGCCATGGCCTTGAGCACATGCGAAATCTCGACGCTGTCCGAATGGCAGGCGGCGCCGGCCGAGGCCGCCACCTCCAGACCGATCGCTTCCAAAATCCGGTTGGCCTCCAGTTCACGGAAGGAAAGGCTCAAGGTATTGGGCAGGCGCTTTTCCGGGTGGCCGTTCAGGCGCACCTCCGTTAAGCCGGATGCGATCGTGACGTGCAGCCGGTCGCGCATCGCCTGCATGTGCCGGCGGTTTTGCTCCAGATTTCGAGCGGCGACTTCGCAGGCCTTTCCGAACCCCACGATTTCCAGGATGTTTTCAGTCCCCGCGCGACGTCCCATTTCCTGACCGGCGCCGTACATGAACGTCTCCAGCGTTACGCCCCTGCGGACGTAGAGAGCGCCCACGCCCTTGGGCGCATAGAGCTTATGGCCGGCCACCGAGAGCAGGTCGACTCCCAACGCGTTTGCATCCACCGAAATCTTGCCGAGCGACTGGGCGGCATCGGTGTGCATCCGGATGCCGCGGGAGCGGGCGAGGGCGGCAATCTCTGCAATCGGCTGGATGGTGCCCACTTCGTTGTTGGCGTGCATGATCGTGACCAGGATCGTGTCGGGCCTCAGCGCGGCCCGGACGTCCGCAGCCTCCACCATGCCGAATTCGCCTACCGGAAGATAGGTGATTTCGAACCCTTCCTTTTCCAAGAACGCGCAGACATTCATGACCGCCGGGTGTTCGAAGGCCGAGGTCACGATGTGCCGGCCCCGGCCGCGCAGGGCGTGGGCCGTGCCGATGATGGCCCAGTTGTTGGCCTCGGTGCCGCCGCTGGTAAAGATAATCTCCTCCGGAGAGCCGTTCAGCAGCGCCGCCGTCTGCCGTCTGGCCGCGGCCAGAGCCTGGCGGGGTTTCACCGCGTATAGATGACCGCTGGAAGGGTTGCCGAACTCCTCTTCGAGAAACGGCCGCATGGCGGCGATGACTTCGGGGTCGTGGGGTGTGGTGCCGTTGTAATCCAGGTAGATCGGTTTCACCTTTCTAATCCTTCCTCAATCAAAACGAACTCAGCCTACTGCCTAGTTCGTTGGAGCTTGGCTCGTTCCGCCCGGAGAAAAACCGAACATGGGAGTTCACGGCCATCCCCGAACCGGATGAGGTAAGGCCGGCCCGAGGTCGAGGAAAAGGAGGCCACCTTCTCAATGAAATCCTCCACGGAGCCAACCTGCGCGGCCTGCGCCTGCCACTTGCGGCGCAGAAATTCCGCGGCTACAGCCGAATCGTGAGCCTGACCGTTGCGGATGAAGGCCGCGTCGCCGAGGTGCTCGACCGCAGCAATCAGGGCCTCGATCCTCGCGGCCTCCTCCGCCGCCAACTCTCCCGCCGTCGCCGAGAGGGGCAATGCCGCCGCAGCGGCACAGAAAACGATCGGCAGGCACAGCAGGGCCCGCAGACGAAGCGGTCTATGAGGGGGACCCGTCATGGGATTTTCTGAATCAGCGCTTCCGTCGACAGAACTTCGGCGTAGGCAGCGGACAACGCTGCCATGAATGCGGCGTGGACCTTGGTCGCCGGTACGGCCTCCGGCCCGAACGCCAGCGCACGCGTCGCACATGCATCCTGAGCGACCCGGCACTGAAACCCAAGATCGCAGGCCGCACGCACCGTGGCGTCGATGCACATGTGGCTCATGGCGCCGCAGACGACCAGCGCGGCGACTCCGGCCTCATGCAATCGACCCAGCAGGGACGTTTCCCGGAAGCTGTTCGGGAAGTGTTTCACGATCACGGTTTCATCCGCCATGGGCGCCACCAACGGGTGGATCTCGGAGCCGGACGTGTCCGGCAGAAAGAAGCCGGCCCCCGAACGGATGGAGAGGTGCCGGATGTGAAAGACCGGCAGCCCCCTTTCGCGAAACCGGCTCAGCAGCCGGGAAGCATTAATGCTCGCCGCTTCGACGCCTTCCAGGGGCATCTTGCCACCGGAGAAATAGTCGTTCTGGATATCGACGAGTATAAGGGCGATCCGGTCGTCCATGGTTCTCTCTCACCGTTTAGAATTGCAGGTGGGCAGGGTCTTTCGCAAGCCACTGTAGCAATCCTGGATTCCGTCTTCAAGGTCCGTGCTCTTTTCGCAGCAGCCCGAAGTCATAGACCCCCGGTGAAGAGCCCTCGATCATCGTAGCTCCCACCGTTTTCGCATAGTACTCGCCCGGGCCCACGCCGCCGACGATGGCATAGGCGTAACCGTTGTCCCGCATGGCGTGCAGGCAGGAGAGCAGCAGCGCCAGCCCGATGCCTTTGCCTCTTCCTTCTTCAGCGACGGCGGTCGGGCCGAAGAAATTTTTGCGCGTGCAGTCGTAGCACGCGAAACCGATCAACGCATCCTTTTGAACCGCAATAAAACAGGATGCGGGATTCGCGGTGAAGGCGACTTCGCACTCCAAGGTCCAAACCCGGCTGAATCGGCGGGACACCCAATCGGCGAGGATGGCCTTTTCCCAGGGAGCGGGGCGGCGGATCCGGATGTTCTGCCGTTCGGTCTTCTTCATGGGTTCGTGAAGATCGGGCAGGCCGTAAAGTTTGACGAGCATGTCGGGCATTTGGGTCCTCCGTCAGCGGGGTCCATTTTGAGCCGACACTGAGCGCTGTATTATTACTCCGGCGCGTCAATAGATGCAACTTAAGCCACGGCTCGTCGCGGCGGGGTTTCGGTCAACCTCGAATTCGGGCGGGTCGACTCCGGCCGCTGGTCGGACCTATCCCTGTTTCACCGAAGGAAACCGTCCGACATCCGTGTGCGGCAGGAACTTGGCGGCGCTGAAGCGGTTCATGAAGTCCTGGTTGACGTTGAGCTCGAGGTAGGTGATGCGGTCACGGATGTGGTCGATCTCGTCGATGGCGGAGGCGGAGGTCAAAGCCAGGGCCGCACCCTCGAGCGAGCTGTTGCCGATGGGGACATAGCGTTCGAGCGGGAGGTCCGGCAGCATGCCGATAGCAATGGCCGAGCGCGGGTTGATGAAGCAACCGAAGGTGCCGGCCACGTAAAACGCACCCAACTCGTTCAGGTTGAGGCCGACGGTCATGGCGAGAGTTTCAAGGATGGTGTACATGGCCGCCTTGGAGCGGATCAGGCTGTCGAGATCCGCCTGGCTGATGGTGAGATTTTCGCCGGTGGCGGATTGCTCGGCCGGGACGACAACAAGGTGCCGGACGTCGTCAATTACTTCCAGGCGCCCGCCGCAGCGCGCGGGAATCAGCTTCCCGCGGAGGTCGATCATGCCGCTCAGAAAAAGCTGGGCGGCCAGATCGATCACCCCCGAGCCGCAGATTCCTCGGGGCGTCTTTTCTGCGATCGTATGGATATCGAAGGCGCCGGTTGCCGGGTCGATCGATACCCGGTCCACCACGCCGGGACCGGCCAGCATGCCCATGCGGGTCACTCCGCTTTCAAGTGCCGGCCCGGCCGCGCCGGCACAGCCGATGAGCCAGTCGCGGTTCCCCAGGACCACCTCGGCGTTGGTGCCGACGTCGACCAGAATGGCCGTGTCACGGCGCCGGTGCAGCTTTGAAAACAGGATGCCGGCGATGAGGTCGCCGCCGAAGTAGCTGCCGATGTTGGGGAAGACCAGCGCCCGTGCGAAAGGGCTTACCTGGATTCCAAGGTCGGAGGCCCTGAGCACGCCCGGCCGGTTGACCACCGGGATGTAGGGTTCCCGGATGATCCAGCGCGGCTCAAGCCCCAGGAAAAGATGGGTCATGCAGGTATTGCCGGCGATCGTCAGCGCGCTGATGTCCCGCGGTTGCAGGCCAGCGGTGCGGCAAATGGTGTCGATCGCGCGGTTGAGGCCGTTGATAATAAGCGCATTGAGATGGCGCAAGCCGGCGGGAGTGTCGGCATGATGGATGCGGGTCAGGACATCCGGTCCGACGTCGGACTGGGGATTGTCGAAAGCCTGTTCGGCGAGGGCAGCGCCGTTCACGAGATCGATCAGCCGCAGCACCACGCGCGTGGTGCCGAGATCCACGGCCAGGCCGGCTACGGTCCGTATGTCATCCGCGCCGGAGATGCCGGTCAACATCCATCGATCGCGCTCGCGGAACAGCGTGCAGCGCAACCGGTACCCGGATTCACGCACCAGCGCCGGCAATTGCCTGAGAAGATCGATGCCGAACTCGATGTCGACCGTCTCCGCCGGGAGCGCTTGGGCCAACGCAGCGACGAGGCGGTCAGCGTCGGCCGTGTTGTTTTTAATCGTCGGGGTCGGCAGAACGACGAGACGGACCCACGGCGCGGGAGCGGTGCTCACCGCTTTCCTTCCAACCCGGAGATGATCCGGTTCATGACATCGGCGGCCCGGCCCGGGATCAGATAATCGCTGATCATGCCGGTCAAGGCGGTCGGCTCCGGGTTGATTTCGATGACGATGGCGCCGGACTGTTTGGCGATGACGGGCATGCTGGCGGCCGGTTGGACGACGGCCGAGGTTCCGACCACCAGCATGACGTCGCAGCGCGATGCGACCTCCTGCGAGCGCCACAGCGCGACCGGGGGGATCATCTCGCCGAAGAAAACCGCGTCCGGGCGCAGGATGCCGCTGCACGCGCAGTGCGGCGGCAGCTCGCTGGCATCGACCTTGCTGGTTTCAATGCGCCGGTCGCACTTCATGCAGCGCTGCCAGGCGAACGTGCCGTGGAACTCGATGACATCGGTGTTGCCGGCCATCTGGTGCAGCCCGTCGATGTTCTGGGTGATGACGGACTTAAGAATGCCGAGCTGTTCGAGGCGGGCGATGCCCCGGTGCCCGTCGTTGGGGCGGGCGATGTCGATGATGTCCTTCAAATCCTTGACCAGTACCTTCCAAACCATGGCCGGGTTGCGCAGGAAGGAATCGATGTGGGCGATCTCCATCGGGTCGAACCGCTCCCAAAGCCCGCCCTTGCCTCGGAACGGCGGGATGCCGCTGTCGATGGAGATGCCCGCGCCGGTCAGGGCGACCGCTTGGCGGGCGGGTGAAAGATCGTTGATCGCGCGTGCGATGAGTGCATTCATAATGCCCCAAGGGGTTCAAAGGCCTGAAGGTTCAAAGGGTGCAGGATGCTCGGCGTAGTAGGTGTGCCAGACGCCGTCGCGGGTCCACTCCTCCCGGATGCCGATGCCCGATACGGAGAGCCGGCGCCTGACTTCCTTGGCGTCGCTGCGCATCAGGCCGGAGAGGATGAACCGCCGTTTCCTCCGGAAGCCCGGCGTGTCCATTATTCGCAGCATCACCTCTGCATGAAGGTTGGCGGCCACGAGGTCCGCCGGACCGCCGATGGCGTCCTCGGCCCGTCCCTGGGCCACCAAAATGCGGTCGCCGAGCCGGTTCAGCCGGACGTTGCGTGCCGCCGTTCGGGCCGCCAGATAGTTGAGGTCTATCGCCAGGACCTTGGCGCCCAGCCGTTTGGCCGCTGCAAGCGCCAGGATGCCGGTTCCCGTCCCCAGATCCATGACGGTCCGGATGCTGCCGCCGGCGGCCGCCAGCTCCAGCGCCTTCAAGCAGTCGCGGGTCGTGGGATGGGTTCCGGCGCCGAAGACCAGGCCGGGGTCCATCAGGATGGGGATCACATCGGGAGCATCGGGATCCACCGATTCGGCCGCGGCGTCCCACGGGGTGATGACGTGAAACCGGCCGATGCGTTCGTCGCCGGAGACCGACCCCTGCCATTGATCGTAAGCCATGCAGGTGCTGTCGATCAGACGAAGATGAGGCTGCCGGCGCAGAAGGTCCTCAACCAAAGCTGCCATGGGTGCCGAGAAAAACAGGAAAGCCGAATCCTCCTCCTGCCAGTGGCCCAGGAACGCAGCGGCTTCGATCGCAACATGATTGTCCAGCCGGCCTTCCAGCTGGTAAATGTACAACTCCGCGTAAGGGCTGGGCATGCCGGGGTTAGGACTTCGGTTGGTCCGGCGGCCGGTCTTCTTCCGGCAACTGGTCCATGTACCACTGCATCGGATCGAGCAGCGTGTAACCCATCTCTTTCAGTTTCTTTTTGACGTGGGCCACGTTCTGGGTGAGGAGGTAGGGGAACACCGCGCGCTTGTCTTCCTCCCAGTAGCGGGCCACCAGGACGCTGCCGAAGGAAACTCCCATCTCCGTAATGGCGTCGACGATCTTCTTGAGCTGGCCGACTTTCTCCTCGACCAGGATGCACAGCAGGGTGCCGGGCTGGCCGATCCCCAGGACGTTGATGAAGGCCCGCAAAAGGTCCCGAACCGACAGGATCCCTTTCAGGCGGCCGCTTTCATCCACTACCGGAAGCGCGCCGACCTTGGAGTTTTGGATCACCAGCAGGGCATCCTGAATGGTGTAGCCCGGCGAAATGGTGAACACCTTGCGAGTCATGATATCCCTGACGCACAGGTCCTGAAGCTTGGACTTTTCCTCCGGGCTGATGCCTTCCTTGAAGTAGCGAAAAGGCAGAGCGCTGCGCAAGTCCCTGTCGCTGACGATGCCGACCAGCATGTCGCCCTCTTCGACCACCGGAATATGCCGAACCCTGTTTTTAGCCATCAGCTCCTGGGCTTCAAAAATCGATGCTTCAGGACCAATGGTAACGACCCGGCGGGTCATCGATCTGCTGACAAACATAGTATCCCCCTGTTCTATCTAGAAGGTTAGCCCCCTCAGCCGTTCAACAGAATCTCCACGTGATGGCGCGCGAGCTCCGGCAGCCGGCGCAGGCAATATCCGCCCTCCAGCACCGATACCAAACGGCCCGAGGAATAGGTTTCGGCCATCGCCATGATCTGCTGCATCATCCAGGTGTAGAATTCGGTGGAAAGCTTCGTGTCGGACATGTCGTCATCGCGGTGGCCGTCGAAGCCGGCCGATACGATGATGGCCTCGGGTTTGTAATCGGCGAACGCCGGAAAGAGGTCGCGTTCCAAGAGGCGCCGATAGTCCTCGTCCCCCTGCCCCGGCAGCACCGGTGAGTTCTTCGTGAACCCGTACCCGTCTCCCCGGCCGTATTCAAACTCCCGGCCGGTGCCCGGATACGCAAAGGAGGGATGCTGATGGATGCTGTAATAGTAAACGGCCGGATCGTCCTCGAAAATGTGCTGGGTGCCGTTGCCGTGGTGCACATCAAAATCCACGATGCCCACCCGAGCCAGGCCGAACTGTTTCTGAAGGAAACGCGCGGCGATCGCTACGTTGTTGAAATAGCAAAAGCCCATGGCGCGGCTGGCCTCCGCATGGTGTCCGGGGGGGCGGACCGCGCAGAACGCGTTGTCCAACCGGCCCTCCATGACTTGGCGGCAGGCCTCCAGAATCCCGCCGACCGCCAAGAGGGCGGTCTCATAGGTCTGGGCGCACATCTGGTTGTCGGGCGAATCGAACATTTGCTTGCCGGCGCGGCAGGCGGCCTCGAAGCGTTTGACGTATTCGGTGGTGTGCACATGGATAATCCACTGCAGGTCGGCCGGCGCGGCGGGTACTCGGGTCAGCTGGTCGAGCAGGCCGCCCTGCGCAAGGCCTTCATAAATGGCGGTGAGCCGTTCGGGGACTTCCGGGTGGTAGGGGCCGGTTTTATGGAGCAGGTAGCGTTCATCGTAGAGAAAACCCGTTCGCTTCATCGGCTTTCGTCCTTTTTGAGCGTGAGCCTTGCAACCCTGCCGCAGCGACCAGACGGCACGCGCCGGTCAAGAAACGATTCGGTCGAAGATCGCAAACGCCGCTTGAACGCTGGGGCTGGTTTCCGGCATTTGGCTGGTCGGACGGCCCCGGTAGTCGAAATCGTAAACGGTTTCGTCCGCCGGAACGGTGCCGGCCAGTTCCACGCCTGCGTCGGCGATCATCTTGAGAAGCCCGGCCGAAGGCGGTTCCTTGACCTGGTTGATGACGAGGCAGCTCTTGCCGACCCCGATCCTCAGCTCCCGGGCCAACTCTTCGATCCGAAGCGCCGCCTGGAGCCCGCGCCGCGACGGGTCGGACACCAGCAGGAGAATGTTGACGTTCTTGGTGGTGAGCCGGCTGACGTGCTCCATGCCGGCCTCGTTGTCCATGACAATGTACGGGTAGTTGTCAACCAGCTTTTCCAGAAATCCGGTCAGCAGCGAGTTGGCGGCGCAGTAACAGCCCGCGCCCTCGGGCCGGCCCATGACGACCAGGTCGAAGCTCTCGGACTCCACCACGGCCTGCTCCAGCTTCATGGACATAAAGACGTCCTTGGTCATGCCGCTGGGGACGTGGCCCTTCTTCATGTCTTCACGGGCATTTCCGAGAGTACCGCAGACGGCGACGCCCAGCACTTCGTTCAAGTTGGAGTTGCTGTCGGCATCCACCGCCAACACCGGGGTCTTGTTGTGTTTGATGAGGTATTTCACCAGAAGACCCGCCAGAGTGGTTTTTCCGGTGCCGCCCTTGCCGGCTAAGGCGATTGAGAACGCCATGCGTATTCGGGTTTCCTTTCGATGGATAATGTCTCGATGGATAACATCCGACTGCCGGCCCCGTGCAGGGGCCGTCTCGGATCCGTAATTCTTAGGCCAGTTTTTTGCAACAGTCAAGACGCTTCTATCCAGGCTCTCAGGGGCCAGCCGCGCCGAACGGTACCCGCTGCAAATGCCTTGAAATGGCTGCATGCCTATGCTAAGCGCAAACCAGGCACACGGTGGGAACCCACGCGCAAAAACGAACAGGGGAGAGAACGATGGATTTCGAACTCAGCAAGCCGCAGAAAGAGATTCAGAAAGCCGCCCGGGAATTTGCCAAGGGTGAATTCGACAAAGAGCTAGCACTTGAATGGGACCGCAAGCACGAGTTCCCCAGGAAGATATGGCAGAAGGCGGCCGAGCTCGGCTTTGTGGGTGTGCACTATCCGGAACAGTTTTCCGGCCAGGGGCTCGGTGTCCTGGAGAATATTCTGATCGCCGAGGAATTCTGCGCCCGGGATTCGGGCATCGGCAGCGCCGTGATCCTGGCGAGTTTCGCATCCGAATGTGTGCTGCGGTTCGGCAGCGAGGAACAGAAAAGAAAATTCCTGCCGCTGGTGGCCGAAGGCAAAATGCTATCGGGCGGTTCCTTCACAGAGCCCGGCCATGGATCCGACATCACGTCTTTGGATACGCTGGCCGTGCGGCACGGCGACGAGTGGATCATCAACGGCACCAAGACCTTTATCACCAACGGCGGGCTGGCGGGTTTCTACTGCACCTTGTGCCAGACCGACGCGGCCGTCCAGCCGGCCTACCGCGGGATCAGCATGATTCTGGTGGAAGCCGACCGGCCGGGGCTGACCACCGCCGACGTCGGCGAGAAGATGGGCATTCATATGATGGCCACGGCCGAAGTGAACTATAAGGACGTGCGGGTGCCGGTTTCCAACCTGATCGGCAAGGAGGGCCGCGGGTTCTACCAGGTGCTCGAGTTCTTCGATGAGAGCCGGATCCTGGTCGCCGCCCAGGCCCTGGGAATCGCCCAGGGCGCTTTCGAGCGTGCGTTGGCCTACGTCAAAGAGCGGCAGCAGTTCGGCCGGCGGCTCGCCGATTTCCAGGTGACGCAGCACAAGCTGGCGGACATGGCCACCAAAATCGAGCTGGCGCGGCTGATGACGTACAAAGCGGCTTGGAACTTCGATCAGGGCCGCATGGATCCCAAGCTCACCTCCATGGCCAAAATGTACGCCGCACGAACGGCGGTCGAGGTGGCCGACGAGGCCATCCAATTGCTGGGGGGATACGGCTACATGACCGAGTACGAGGTGGAGCGCTTTTACCGCGATGCCAAAATCACCGAGATCTACGAAGGCACTAAGGAGATCCAGAAGAACACCATCGCCAGTGCGGTGCTCGGCAAGTTGAAGTAACGGTTACGGAACCCTCAAAAAGACCCCGAGCACATGCCATTTCGAGCGAAGCGAGAAATCTTTCGGTTACAGCGCAATCAAGAATAGATTTCTCCCGCTGGTCGAAATGACAGTTTGCTCAGCGCGGCTTTTGCGAGTTCATCCAAGGTTGCGGCGGTCGGGCACGGATGGGATATTAACCGAAGGACTCGTACACGAAAGGACCAGCGGGTATGATCGAACAACTAAAGAAAGCGTTGACGACAGGGGTCGGCCTGGCTCTCAAGACCTGGACGGAAGTCGAGGCCGCGGGAAAGGACATCATCAAAAAAGCCCAGCTCTCCGAAAAAGACGCCGGTCAACTTCTCAAAAATTTGAAGAAGAGTTACGAGGAGGCCCAGAAGAAAATGGAGATGCAGGCCCATCGTTTAGTCAAGGACGTCCTCAAGAAAGCCGACATCGCGACCAGCGACGACGTGAAGTCCCTCAAGCGGGAGATCCAGGGCCTCCGGAAGGAGCTCAAGGCGGCCCGTGCATCCAAGGAAGCGAAGCCCGGAAAGTCCGCTTCCTCCAAGGGTCGATCCAAAGCCAAACCTTCTTCCTGAAGACAGGTGCTTCGGCGCCCGGCTGACCATGCTGAGCATCCGCAAAATAGGTGTCATCAGCAGGACGTACCGCCATCTCAATCGCTACCGCCATATCCTGGCGGTGCTGCTGAAGCACGGGTTCGGTGAGCTCGTGGAGTCGTTGAAGATCGACCAGTACCTCGAAGTCGGTCTTCAAATGATTTCGAAGAAACGGGCGCCGCGCGAGGAGCCGCTGACACGGCCCCAGCGGGTGCGGATGGCCCTCGAGGAGCTTGGCCCCACCTACATCAAACTGGGTCAAGTGCTCTCGACCCGACCGGACCTCATTCCCGTGGAGTTCATCCACGAACTCTCCAAGCTTCAGGACAGCGTCCCACCGTTTTCCTTCGACGAAGCCGAGACGATTATTCAACGTGAGCTGGGTGCACCGTCCTCCGATGTGTTTGAAGGCATCGACATGGAACCGGCGGCCTCGGCGTCCATCGGCCAGGTGCACCGCGCACGGCTGAAAAACGGCGAAGCGGTCGCCGTCAAGATCCAGCGCCCCGGCATCCGCGCGCTCATCGAAGTGGACCTTGAAATCATGTTGCATCTGGCCACCCTGGCGGAACGGCATGTGGAGGAGCTGGCTCTGCACAAACCGGTCAAAATCGTCGAGGAGTTTGCCCGCACCCTGGAGAAGGAAATCGATTACCGCATCGAGGCCACTCACATCGACCGGATCGCCCAGGGGTTTCTCGGCGACCCGACGGTCTATATTCCAGCCGTCTATCGGGAGTTTTGCTCCGCCGGCATCCTCACCACCGAATTCGTCGAAGGCATCAAGATTTCGAATATCGACCAGCTGGATGCCGCCGGCTATGACCGCCGGCTGCTTTGCTCGCGCGGCGCCGACATCGTCCTCAAGCAGGTGTTCAACCTCGGGTTCTTCCACGCGGACCCGCATCCCGGGAATATATTTGCATTGCCGGGCAACGTGATCTGTCTCCTGGATTTCGGCATGGTGGGAGTGGTGGACCGCCAGACGCGGGAGATATTCGTCGAATTGGTGGACAGCGTCGTGCGGCGCAACGAAGTCCGAGCGGCTCAGGTGCTTCTGCAGCTGACCAGCTGGGAGCAGTCGCCCGATCTGCGGCAGCTGGAGCGCGAGCTGTCGGAATTCATGGGCCGGCATCTTTTCCGCCCGCTCAAGGACATCGAGGTCGGCAAGCTCCTGCAGGATCTCCTGGAGATCGCCACCCGGTTTCAGCTGCGCCTTCCGCCGGATATTTTCCTGATGCTTAAGGCCATCAGCACCGTGGAGGCGGTCGGTCGGATGCTCGACCCGGATTTCGACATGATCGCCAAAGCGGCGCCCTTCATCGAGCAGGTGCTCATGGACCGTTTCAAGCCGCAGCGGGTGGCCGAAACCGTGGGCGACCTGGCGGGGCGGATGCTCACGTTTCTGAACCAGTTTCCCAAGGAGCTGCTCGACCTGGCGGGGCTGCTGCGACAGCAGAAACTCAGCCTGAAAATCAGACACGACGGCCTCGAAAAGGTCTTGGCTACCCACGACCAGATCAGCAACCGCATTGCCTTCGCCATCATCATCGCCGCCCTCATCGTCGGCTCGGCCCTGATCGTCATCTCCCGAACGCCCCCGCTGTTCTACGGCATTTCGCTCATCGGCATCATCGGCTTTCTGGCGGCCGCCCTCATGGGCATCTGGCTGCTCGTAGCCATTCTCAAGAAGGGCAAACTCTGAACCTGCCGGTTCTCCCCAGCGCCATTGCGCCCGTCTTTGCAGTCAGGATTTGTGTATTATCCTTTAAGCCACCAGCGACCGGTCGACTTTCAAATCCGCTCCACGCGATGGCCTGGTTCACCCGCCGGAAGCAGCCGGGCTGGAACCACCTAATGCCCTGCCCATGAAAGGAGTCATTCTATGAAAAAGGTCTTGATCGTGAACCTCTTTGCCCTGGCGACGTTTTTCGGTTATGCGCACGCGCAATCGACGGTTGTCGAAATCCGCGCCGCCGAGCCTTCCGGGCCCGGTGCGATGCTCGGCACCGTCACGATAACCGCGACTCCGTACGGCACTCTGTTCACCCCGAACCTGAGCGGCCTGCCCCCCGGAATCCATGGCTTCCATGTGCATGAACACCCCAGCTGCGCTCCCATGGACAAGGACGGCAAGCCGGTCCCCTCGCTCGGCGCCGGCGGCCACTACGACCCGGCAAAAACCGGCAAGCACCTGGGACCTTACGCAGACGGGCACTTGGGGGACCTGCCGCCGCTGTTCGTCGACGCTCAGGGCAAATCCACGCTCCCGGTGCTGGCGCCGCGGCTGAAAGTAACGGATGTCAAAGGTCGGAGCCTTATGGTGCACGCCGGGGGCGACAACTTTTCGGATCAACCGGAGCCTTTGGGGGGCGGCGGCGCGCGCATGGGCTGCGGGGTGGTAAATTAGGGGCCCATTGCGTTCGCACGGGTTGAGTGCCGCGGCAGGGTGTGCTACATCAGCCGGCGAATTCCTTCACGGAGACGACGCATGCAGCTTTGCCTGTACAACACCCTGACGCGGCAAAAAGAAGAATTCGTTCCCATCCGATCCGGCGAGGTCGGCCTCTACACCTGCGGGCCGACCGTATACAACTTTGCCCACATCGGCAACCTGCGCACCTACATCTTCGAAGACATCCTGAAGCGGGTGCTCACGTTCAACGGCTACTCGGTGCGCCATGTCATGAACATCACCGACGTCGGCCATTTGACCGGCGATCGTGACATGGGAGAGGACAAAATGGAGGCCGGGTCCCGGCGCGAGGGCAAGACAGCCTGGGGCATCGCCGAGTTCTACACCCATGCTTTCAAGCAGGACATCGCCCGGCTGAACATCCTGGAGCCCACCATCTGGTGCAAGGCGACCGACAGCATTCCCGAGCAGATCGACCTCATCCGCATCTTGGAAGAGAAGGGATTCACATACCAAACCCGGGATGGCATTTATTTCGACACTGCCAAGTTTCCGGGATACGCGAGACTGTCGAATCAAAACCTGGAAGCCCTGCAGGAAGGGGCCCGGGTGGAGAAAAACCCGGAGAAGCGCAACGCGACGGATTTTGCCTTGTGGAAGTTTTCCCCGCCCGGCGCCCGACGCCAGATGGAGTGGGACTCCCCGTGGGGGGTCGGTTTTCCCGGATGGCACATCGAGTGTTCGGCCATGAGCGCGCAGTTCCTCGGGGACCAGCTCGACATCCACTGCGGCGGGATCGATCACATCGACATCCACCACACCAACGAGATCGCCCAGTCCGAGGCGGCCACCGGCCGGAAGTTCTTCAATTTTTGGATGCACGGGGCCTTTCTCAACATTCAGGGCGGCAAGAAGATGGCCAAAAGCGAGGAGAATTTTCTCACGCTGGATAACGCTCTCATCAAGCGCGGCATCCCGCCGCTGGCCTATCGATTCGCGGCTTTCCTGACCCATTACCGCAAGCCCATGGAGTACAGCGACGAGTCCATTCAGGCGGCCAAGAACGGCCTCGAACATCTCTGCAACCAGGTGCGGGAGGTGACAAATGGCGGTAATTCCGCCTCCGGGGGCGTCAGCTCCGCTCACCGCGAAAAATTCCTGGAAGCCGTCAACGATGACCTGAACATGCCGCGTGCCCTGGCGGTGGTGCAGGAAATGCTGAAAAGCGATATCCCACCAAGCGAGAAGCACGGTACCATTCTGGAGTTCGACCGCGTGCTGGGCCTGGGCCTGGACCAGGTTGACCAGCGTGAAGAGTTGTCGGCCGAAGTCCAGCGGCTGGTCGAAGCCCGACGCCGAGCGCGGGAGTCCAAGAACTGGGCCGAGTCCGACCGGCTGCGCGACGCGATCCAGAACTTGGGCTACATCGTCAAGGACACCCGCGACGGGATGAAGCTTCTGAAGCCGTAATTCATCCTCCCCGGAACCGTCTTGCGGAGTTTTTAGATGGGCTTGACTTTTATCCGTACATGCAACATATTTGCACACAAATTTATGGATGAATTATCAGGGATACACCCCGCTTCAATAATCCTCTGGATTCTATTCATAATAATTTTATAGTTATTGAACCGGCAACAAAATATATTCAATTGCGGCCATATCGCTCATCGGCGAGGCGGGTTTTCGGCCGCAGCGCGCCGCAACCATCCGTTCAACGAACTAGCGTACGGCAGCAAGCCCGCTTCATATGGTTCCGGACAGCCCCGGAGGACCGATGCCCACGCAGTCGCTAGCCGTATCTGCCTGTCTGAGGTTCCTCTCGACGGCTTGGGGGCGTGGCAGGGTCGCCTGAAAAATGGGTTGCGGTGCGCTGCGGCCGAAAACCCGCCCCGCCGGACCTCGGCTAAAGTTGAACCTATTTACTTGCCGCACTAATAATACTAACTCTCGACGCTCTGGGCGACCCACTCCAGAAACGGCGGGTGGCCGTCCTCAACCGCCAGGCTGACGATGCAGGGCACGCTGTAGCTGTGGAGGGACTTCACTTTCGCAATGAGCTCGGCGGCGCGCGCGGCGGTTGTTTTGGCGATCATGACCACCTCGGCGTCTTCTTGAAGCTGGCCCTCCCAAACATAGATCGACTGCATCTGCGGGAGGATGTTGACGCAGGCCGCCAGGTGAGCGGAAACCAACTCCCGGCCGATGCGCCGGGCCTCCTCCAGGCTGCCGGCCGTCATATAGACGAATCGGATCGGCATGGAATGCCCTCCATTTTTGATGAACTCGTAAAAAGTCGTCACTCCGGCGAAAGCCGGCGTCCAGGGAATTTGCAACTGCGTGTAAATGCTTGATTCCGGCTTCCGCCGGAATGACAGAAAAGAGCATTTTCAGGCTTTTTACAAAACCATCATTTTTGAGTTGCGGTAGTTTCGTTTCATCGCGTCCGCCTCCCGTCGCAGTCCCTCCCGCAGGGAATCGGGTGATAGAACGACCGCATGGGCGCCCCACGTCAGGATCCAGCGTTTAATTTCCTCGGTCCCGGCCACCTCGGCCTCGAAAACGACGGAGCCGTCCTTTTGCGGCGTCAACTTCTGGCTCGCGTGCCAGGTTTTTTCAGACAGATAACCGGCGACCTCCGATGCGAAGCGCACCCGCACTTTCGTGGGCGGGCCCAGGAACACACCGAAGCTGGGTTTCAGGAAATCGTCGAGGATCATATCGGCCGGCAGGTCGAACGGCTCATCCGTGAGGTCGAGGCGCTTAATGCGGTCCAGGGCGAAGACCCGGATGTCCTGGCGCAGACCGCAATACCCGATCACGTAAAACGCACCGTCGAAAAACAGCAGCCGGTAGGGGGCGACCTGTCGGCGGGTTTCGGCCCTGTCGCGCATGGAACGGTAGATCATGTCGAGACGGCGCCGCTGAGAAACGGCCTGGTTTACGGTGTCGATCGTGCCGCGGTAGGCCGCGTGCGGCTTGACCGGAGTTGCTCCGACCGCCAGCCCCGCCTGCGCCCGCTCGAGCTCTTGAATCATTTCCCCCGGCAGCAGCGCCTTGATTTTTTCGAAAAGGGATTCAAGGGCATCATGGAATACGGTGCCCCTCAACACGCCCGCCAACCGCCTCCCGAAGTATAGCGCTAGCAGTTCCGGCAGACTCAGGGGAATGGGCAGGGTCTGCTGGGCCCCGGCCAGAAGCGACCAGACCATCCGGTGCCCGTCCCGCTCGGTGGTCACCGGAAACCCCGCAACCTGCAGGGCCTCGAGGTCCCGGTATACGGTGCGGGTATGGCATTCGACCATTTCCGCCAGCTCCGGGACCGATTTGCCGCGCCGGGATGCAATCAGCGCTTGAATGATCTTCCACTGCCGCGCCAGCTGGTCGCCGCGTGCCATCCAAGACTCCCCTGTGTAGATATCCGGCCCAAACCCCAACCGCGTGTTCTCACCGAAGGAATCAGTTTTCGGCGGGATGCTCGATACTGGATACTGGATTCGGGATGAAAAGAAAAGATCATCATAGGGCTGCATCGGTTCATGGCTGCGCGCCGTGTTCCAACATCGTGGAGTCGAGGCTTTTGATGACTTTGTAAGAAGCCGTCACTCCGGCGAAAGCCGGAGTCCGTGCGCATAACTGCATGTAAAAGCTTGATTCCGGCTTTCGCCGGAATGACTGAAACGGCATTTTCAGACTTTTTACGAGTTCATCGGGGATTTTGAAAATCGTGCAAATTCTTTCGCAACTGTGACCGGATCTGTCACACAGCCCTGTTAGAGTCTCCTCCAAAAGAATCGAGTTTTCGTCCCAGTCCACAAAACTTTTTAAAGGAGGCCACATGACTCGGCACATGACCAGCGAGGCGTATTGCGACTGCTACGAGTATCATGGCAGCACCCAGATCGAGCACACCCGCACCCAGGCCGGCGAGACGGTCTGGCGGGACTGGCTCATCTTCGACACCGTCGAGGAGGCCGCCGACTATTTCAACGCGGCCTGCGTGGATTGAGGAGGGCGGACCCAAATGAACAATGCCGATATTCGGATGACCGGGGTCGGATGTTTCGCGGGGGGAACCACGCTGTCACGGGTGCTCCGGCGGATGATCGATGCCTATTCGCTGGGGGATTGGAGCCAGGCGCAAAGCGTTCAGGAGGGTTCGTCGCCGGCGGTTCAGGCGCTGCAAAGGCTCATGAGCGCCGGCAGCCGGTCAGCCGGGCCGGCCGGCCGCAGTCCAGGGGATGAGGATGTCGCCGGTTTTTTCTTGAACTTCGACGACGAAGGGCTCAACCTGTCCGTGTTCACCCGCGGTCGGGGGAGGCCGTGTCAAAAATTCACCGCCTCCCTGGAAGACCTCACGCGCTTGCGGCGAAGCCGTCTGCACTGATTTATTTGGGGTGGCATTCCGAGCAGGAGGTCGGGCCCGTTTTCGGCATCGGCTTGCTCGACGTCTTGAGAGCCTTCTGCAGGGCCAGACTCTTGATCTTGGCCTCTTTGTGGCAGTTGATGCACAGCTTGTGGTAGGCGGCCCTGAAGTAGGTGATGTCGGTCCCGTCGTCGCGAGGCTGGCCGGGCTTGGGTTTTGCGATTTCAGCCAGATCGTGGCACCC
Source organism: Desulfobacterales bacterium (assembly GCA_030834695.1). Classification (GTDB taxonomy): domain Bacteria; phylum Desulfobacterota; class Desulfobacteria; order Desulfobacterales; family SpSt-501; genus SpSt-501. The sequence goes on along the minus strand of JAUQXK010000127.1, from coordinate 79,897 downwards.
GGAGGTCATGCACCCGGCGATCGGCTCGGTCAGGCCCCAAGTGTGGTGGCAGGTGATACAGGCGATATCGAAATGCCGGGCATGCGGGAATTCCACGGCCGACCGCTTGGACTGAACCCCATCCGGCGCCTTGAGGACGATCTTGCCCATCGGAACGCACATATCCTCCGGCGCCGCTGCGCCCGAGAAGGCTTTCACGCCACCGATCAGTCCAACCGCCGCTACGATCATGATCAACCAGGCCGTCTTGCGCATCGTCATCGTCCCCCTTTGAATGCCCCTCAATCGGAATTCGAAATTATCGATATCATTGAGAAATCGTAAAAAGCCATTTGGGTCGCCACCCCGGCGAACGCCGGGGTCCAGAACATTATGAAATAAATGGATTCCGGCTTTCGCCGGAATGACAAAAAAAGTGTTTCCGACGTGTTACGAGTTCATCATCATTGAAACGGTTTTTCTGTCGGCATGCCTTCGCTCGGATCGGCAGCAAACTCCATATCAACTTTCATGGCGTACGACAATAAAATTTGGCCAATCGGTTTGAGGATTCCGTTTTCATCGCGGGAGATCGATTCGGATGGTGCACCCGGTACCCGTATTGTTGGCCGCTGCGATCCTTCCGCCCAGCAGGGCCACGAAGCGCCGGACCAGCGCCAACCCGATGCCGGTTCCCCCCGCGGCGGAGGTTACGGCATTGTCGGCTCGGTAGAAATCGGTGAAGACCTTCTTCAGGTCTCCGGCCGGGATGCCGGGACCGGTGTCGGCCACTTCGATCCCGACATGGTCGCCCGCCTCACTGAGGCGCAGGGTGATCTCTTTTACCGGCGATGACCGGCCGAATTTCAGGCTGTTTTCGATCAGATTGATCAGGACCTGGACCATGATCTCGCGGTCGTAGCGAAACGGTTCGCGCAGGGTGTTTTCGATCTTCAGCCGGAACCCCGCCTGCTGGAGCGCGGTCTGCATCAGGTCTTCGACGTCCGCCAGCACCTCGGCGAAGCCGCCTTTCTGCAGGTTCGGCCGGCGGTGCTTTTTTTCGAGTTTGGCGAGCTCGAGCACATTGGTGATCAGGCGCGTCAGGCGGGCCCCCTCGGACTGCAGGATCCGGAAATACTCCTGCTCGCGTTCGGGGTCCCGGGCCATGCCCTGTTCCAGCATCTCGATGTACATGCGGATGTTGGTGAGCGGGGTTTTGAGCTCGTGCGTCACCGCGGAGACGAACCGGGATTGGCGGTCGGAAAAATCGAGGATTTTACCGGTGCTGTGGTAGATGGCCAGCAAGCCCAGCACGACGACCCCGGCCAGGACCGCCAAGGCCAGGTTGAGCGTGCCGCGTCCGGCGGAGGGCGGAATGTCGTTGCAGGCCAGCGCCGCCTGCACAAAGCCGAACGGCGGCGGGAAGGTGCGCGATAGTGAGATGCGCGGCCGGTCTGCGGACGCTCCGGCCTCGTTCGTGCGCATTTCGCGGCCCTGATCGACCGCTCTCAGCCGCAGGTGCGCGAAGCCCGCCATCGGCTGCGGGCTGAAATGGGTATGCGCCAGATGCGACAAAAAAAGGTCCAGCTGAAGCACGAACCCCTGGCGGTACATGCGGCCCTCGATCAGGATCCGGCGGAAGACGAACACGCGCGCAGGGTCGATGAAAACCGATTGGAACGGGGCCACCTCCGCCTGCAACTCCGCTTCCGTTCCGGGCGTTCCGGCCTCCGCGGTGCGATCGGCGGTCGAAGCGGAAACCGCCGGTTCCCGCGCGATCGCCGCCGGAGCCTCCGCCTTGCGGCGCTCTCGTTCGGGCGCACCGGCCGCGGGCGCCGGCTGCAGGGGCACCTGTTTTTTCTCAACCCCGGACAGGTTGAACGCCTGCTCCGGGGTGACTGTCTGAACGCGGCTGTCCTTTTCGCCGAGGTAGCTCTTGGACCGCTGGGAGCGGGACAGGTCGAGGTATTTTTCGGAAAAGCGTGCCGGGTCCCTGCGCTTCTCATCACTGACCGTACCGGCCGTTTCCGCCCGCACCCGATCCGTCCCGTCCGCCCGCTTGCGGTTGAACACGCGGTTGGCTTCTTCTAATTCGGCCAGCCGCGAGGCCAACTCCCGCGGAGCCGCCGGAGCCGATGACCGGTGCGGCGTCTGAAACCCGCCGTCCGGATCGTTCTGGAAATAACCCCGGATGTAATCCTCGACCGGAAGTCCGGAGAGCGCCGATGCGGCCGGACCGGCGTAGGCATCGACGGGGCGGGCTTCCTCGCGACGGATCAACTCGGCGGCGGAGGCCTGCATCGCATCGAAGAGCGCCTCCGCGAAAAAGCCGAACGTGGCGGCTTCCTCGGCGTCCAGGCTGCGGTAGGCCTGGACTCCCAGGTAGCCGAGCGGCCATGCGAGGCCGACGGCGAATATCAGAATCAGGCGTCTCAGGGACTTCATGGCGCAGGCTCCAGCCGGTAGCCTTCGCCCCGGACGGTGGTGATGAACACTGCGTTCTCCGTCAGAGCAGCGATTTTCTTGCGAAGCTTCAGCATGTGGATGTCCACCGTGCGGGTCTCGATTCCGGCGTCGGCGTACTGCCATACTTCGGTGAGCAGCTCCTTCCGGCTGACGATGCGGCCCGAGTGCCGGTGCAGGTAGACGACGATGTCCATTTCCCGCCGGGTGATCTCGACCGTGCGGCCGCGGCATTCGGCGACGAGCTGCCGGCCGTCGAAACGGATGTCGCCCAGCGTGATCGGCTGGCCGTCGGCATTTTTCCCGGCCCGCCGCAGCACGGCCTCCACCCGGACCATCAGCTCCCGCAGCGAAAAGGGTTTTGGAACATAGTCGTCCGCACCGGCCTTGAATCCGGCGACGATGTCGTCCTCGGCACCCTTGGCGGTGATCATGACCACGGCCTGGTTCGGTTTTCGCCGCCGAATCTCCCGGCAGACGGAGAGCCCGTCCAGGCCGGGGAGCATCACATCGAGCAGGACCAGGTCGCAGGGGCCCTCCAGCATCGCCGGGAGCGCCTGGCCGCCGTCGGCGACCCCCCGCACCGCGTATCCGTTAAAGACCAGCACGTCCAGGAGGCCCTGCCGGAGAGCGTCGTCGTCTTCGACCACCAGAATATGGGCTTTGGGTTGTTTCATCCAAATTATTTTATCCCGGCGGGCACCGGGATAAAAGCAAAAGTTTTGTAAAAATTTCAGCTAATCTTTTTGCGGTTCTTTGAATTGAGCTGCGCCGCGTTTAGCCCGAAAATAGGGGCCATCGGACAAGGATGCCTGTTCGGACGGCACTTCAACCCAACGAAAGGAGTTCTTCATGAAAAAACCGCATGCAAAACCCGTAATGCTGGTCCTGGCCCTGATCATCGCGACCGGGGCTGCCATGGCCACCGCCGGCAAAGCCAAACCGGGCGCACCCCAGTCGCCACCACCGCTGCTCGTCGCTTCCGCCGACAACGTCCTATCCCTCTCCGGCCACCTGGTTCAAACCCATGTGCTGAAGGGCTCGCCGGGAAGGGTCAGCCTCGAACTCGTCCTGGCCGCCGGCCGGGGCACGGAGGAGGCGACCGCTGTCCCGCGCGGCGTCGATCTGGTGGTGGTCCTGGACCGCAGCGGCTCCATGCAGGGCGCCAAATTGGAGCATGCCCGCCAGTCGCTTCACCGGCTGCTGCCCGGGCTTACCGAGCGCGACCGTTTCGCGCTTTTCAGCTACTCGGACGCCGTTCAAAAACACTGCGACCTGCTTCCGGTCAACGATCTCAACCGCGGCCTGATGCACGCCGCCGTGAACGGCATCTCCGCAAACGGCGCCACCAACCTGGGAGAGGGTTTGCGGGCGGGCATCGACCTGATCACGGCTTCCGGAAATCCGGGCCGGGCGGGGCGGGTGATCCTGATCTCCGACGGCCTCGCCAACCGCGGGCTGACGGATCCGGCCGCACTGGGCCGCATGGCAGCGGCGGCGGCCGGAAAGGAGTTCGGCGTCAGCACGGTGGGCGTGGGCGCCGACTTCAACGAGTTCCTGATGACCCAGATCGCCGACCGCGGCGCCGGCTCCTATTATTACCTTGAGAATCCGGCGGCTTTTGCCGAGGTGTTCCAGATGGAATTTCGCGCCGTCCAATCGGCTTGGGTCACCGGGATCACCGTCCAGGTGGATTTGCCCGCCGGCGGGCGTCTCGTGGATGCGTCCGGATACCCTGTCGCCGTGACGGGCAACCGGGCCGTGTTCCACCCCGGCAGCCTGAAGCCCGGTCAAACCCGGCGGCTGTTCCTGACCCTCCAAGTGCCGACGGACAGGGAAAACAGCATCGATCTCGGCCGTGTCTCCGCGCGCTACCAGCACCAGGGCGAGACGCGCGAAACCGCACTGGAGCACCCTCTCCAGGTGGCCTGCGTCGGCGACGAAGCCCGGGTGCTCTCTTCCATCGACCGCACGCGCTGGGAGCAAAAGGTTCTGACCGATGATTACAATCGCCTGAAGCAGGAGGTTGCGGCCGAGATCAGCGCCGGCAGCCGGGAGGAGGCCATGAAACGTATCGACACCTACCATTCCGAGCAGCGCGCATTGAACGCCACGGTTCGGTCGCCGGAGGTCAGCCGCAATCTGGAAAAGGATGTGAGCGAACTCCGCCAGCGCGTTGACGAAACCTTCCTGGGCGCTCCGGCCGCCGTCATGGAAAAACAGAAGTCGAGCGCCAAGTCGCTGCAGTATGAGGGCTATTCGAACCGGCGCACCCCGTAGATAGGAGAATGCCCATGAACAGAATCTCGCCCATCACGGCAACGGCGATATTCGGCGGGGCCGCCGCCCTGCTGTCGGCCGGCGCGATCAGCCTGCCGCTTCACTTCGCTGCGTGGCCGGCCCGGTTGAACACAGCGCTGTTCCTGTGCCTGGCGGCTTACGCGGCATTGCTCGCGCGGTTGAGTGGAAAGCCCGGCCGGGCGCTCGCAGCCCCACTTCTGCTGCTTTCGGCCGTCCTGGCCAGCGCCGATTCCGTCACCGGGTTCGTGATCCCGGCCGCCGCCGGCCTGGCCTGGATCCGCAGCGGGGTCTGCTTTCCGGGGCCGGTCGTCCGCCGAGCCGCCGCCGAAATCCTCACGATGGCGGCCGGTCTGGCGCTATGCGGCGTGCTGCGGCCGTCGGGCATTGCAGGTTGGGCGCTGGGGCTATGGATGTTTTTCCTGATCCAGGCGCTGTATTTCGCGTTCGTCGACCCGGCGCCGGCCCAGGATCCCCGGCAGGCCCTCCGCAGCCGGGCTCAGGCGCTGCTGAGGGAGCGGAAGCTGGAACGAGCGTTTTCCGAGCTGCAGTTGTCGTCGCAGCGCGACTCAGACACGTAAGAATCGTCGCGAAATAGTACCGTCATGCCGGACCCCGGATCAATAACTTCCGGGGCAGGCTTGTCCGGCATCCAGAATGGGTTGAATTTACTGGATTCCGGCTAAAAGCATGCCGGAATGACAACGTAAAGACAATTATGAGACCCTTAATAACTGCGGTCGGATGCCGCGTCGGGCGGGAGACCTTAGGCGAGTTCGATCAGCGCTTCATTCATCAGCCGGCCGATCGGCATCCCGTGCGGGCAGCGTTTTTCCGCGGCGGCGTAGTCCAGCCTCGCCATGGCGGCGCGGGCCTCCGGAGCGATGGAATGGAAGCGGCTCCGGGCATAATCGCGGTTGCCGTAGCTGCGGCTGTACATGAGGTAGCGCATCACCTTCCCCACCGGAACGGCGCCGGCCAGGGCCGGCTCGCAGAAGCGGGTGCACCCGGCGCAGTAGCCGGAGGCGCCGGCCAATGCGTCGCCGGCCAAGGCCTCCCGTTCAAGAGCGGACAGGCGCGTTTTGTTCATGGCCGCCGCGGCGTTTTCGGAAAGCAGCGCCATGGTCGGCATCTGCGCGCAGATGCAGGCGATCTGGGCGTTTTCCCACACCGCCTTGAGCTTGGCCTGACCCTGCGTATAGCCGCTTTGGAGGAAACGCCCGCCCAGGTTGAGTTCGTTGGCGCCGCTGGTCAGAACCTGTCCGCCGCCCTGGGTCTTCATGGCGGTCAGCCCGATTCCGGCCTTGGCACAGGCATCCACCGCCCGGCGCATGGCGTCGGTGTGCATCAGGCGGTAGTTGTAGGTCATCATGATGCCGTCGATCCACCCCAGGGGGGCCGCTCCGAGCAGGCATTCCTCCATGTTGCTGTGGGTGCTGAATCCGAAGAAGCGGATCTTGCCCTGGGCCTTGGCCGTTTCGCCCCACGCCCGCATGTCCTTGTTCATGCTGGAAATGCTGCGGATGGCGTGGACGAAGAACAGGTCGACATGATCCGTGCGCATGCGCTCGAGTGAAAGATCGAGGTGCTCGGTCATGCCCTTGAGCGTCCAGGCGGTCGACTTGGTCACGAGAAAAATGCTTTTGCGGTCCTCCGGATATTTCGCGAAGTACTTGCCGATGCCGAGCTCGCTGTTGCCGCCTTCGTAGGAATTGGCGGTGTCCCAGTACGTGACGCCCCACTTGACCGCCTGCCGCAGCATGAGCTGGTTGCTGGGGATGTCGAACATCCCGCCCAGCGATAAAATGGCGACCTGCTCGCCGGTTTTTCCGAACGGCCGGGTGCCCACCCGGCCGGGGTCCTGCGCGCCCAGCGGCGGCGGAACCGCGGCCGCCGCCAGCAGGCCGAGGCCGGCCGCTCCGGTGGTTTTCAGAAAATCCCGGCGTGAGAAATCTTTTTCGTAATCCATAAGTTCAGTCTTCCCTTAAATCGAGTCTTCTGGGCGGCTCTTCAATCATCTATTTCCGGGCAGCCCATGTCAACTCAAATTAAATACTCAAATCAAATAGTCCCTTTACCAGGGATGGACTCTGCCTACCTCACGGTTTTTGAAACTTGATATATCCACTGTCGCTGTCAGTATCCCCAAACACAGCCCAACGGTTTTTAGGTGATAGAAAGTGGTTGGGAATATGAAATTTTTATCGGCGCAGAAAATTTCATCTTAATGGCAGGAATACCCTTCGCCGAGGCATAGAATGACTCGTGACAGTCGATGAGATTAGCAGTTCGGACCTGCCGCTAAGCGAAAGTTGAGGATCATCGCCGATACAACCAATGACTGATGTTAGAAAAAGCAGTTAGGCCGTCCCCTTATTGACGGCTCATGACGATAGTGGTACGAGAGTACTTCCAGTATAGAGAAATCGGGCGACCCATATTTTGGGGTAGGATGGTTTCCGGACCGCAATCATACCTTTGGGCAACCACCGTCCTTCAAAAGCAGGCTTATATCCCATTGAAGTCACGGGGTAGCACACCCCGGCGTTGGTGCGCGGACGCTGGTGCGAGAGGAATACCGCCGCTTCAACAACAACCTAATGCACGCCGAGCGCGTCGAACTGGTTTCGTTCAAGCAGGGCTGACCAATCTCAATCAAACTCAGGAGGTAGCCATGCTGTTACGCATCCTTACAGTCGCCGCTTTCACCCTCGCCGCCGTTTTCACCCTCCCCGCCGGCGCCGCCCAGGCGCAGGCGCTCAAACTGGTCACCGACGACGAGGCCAAGCTGCCCGCCTCCGCCGCCATGCCCGGCACCCGCGCCATCACGCGCGGCCCGGGCGTCAAGCTCGTCACGCCCGAGAACGTCTCCGGCACATTCCCCCTGAAGGTCGCGTTTGCCCCGCACGGCGGCACCAAGATCGACCCGGCGAGCGTCAAGGTGGAGTACCTGCGGGGCTCCGGCGTGGACCTCACCGCGCGCCTGAAGGCCAGCATCAAGCCCGAAGGCATCGAGGTCGCCTCGGCGCAGGCGCCGGCGGGCGAGCACGCGTTCCGGGTCTCGGTGCGCGACACCGAGGGCCGCGAGGGAAAAACCGAATTCAAGCTGACAGTGAAGTAGGCACGGTACCCGATGCGATGCCCCTACTGCATCTCCGAGATCGACGACTTGGCGCTCGCCTGCCCGCACTGCGCGCACGACCTGTACCTGTTCAAGCCGCTGCTGGAGAAGATTACCCAGCTGGAGAAGGCGGTTGCAGCGGGGGCGGAGACGCGCATAGCGGCGTTGGAGGCCGAGGTGGCCGCACTCAAGCAGGCGGCCGCCAGCGCGGTCCCGGTGCAGCTCGCCGTCGAGAGCGGGGAGGTGGAAGGTTCCCGCTCGGACTATGCGCTCGCGCTGCTCAAGACGCTGCTGCCGGCTTTCGCGCTGCTGGTCGCGGCGCATGGCGTCCTGCTCTTCGTCTTCGACGTCAAGCCGCTCATCCTGCGCGTCGCCACCCTCCTGATCCCGATGCCGTTCGGTTTCCTGCTGGCCTCGCATTTCGCGGGGCGGTTCTGGAAATCGGCCGGCGCGGGCTTCGTCGTCTCGCTGGCTGCAGTCTGGGCGATGCTGGCGGTCACCGCCACGATCGACAAGGTCCCGGTCCTGCCGCAGGACGGGCGCGACCTGCGCGAGACTGCGGAGTATGTGCTCGGCATCGGCCTCGCCTTCGCCGCCGGCGTCATGGTGGGGGAGTTCCTTCCGGCGTTCAAGGAAAAGGGCTCGCCGCCCCACCGCGTGTTGCTCTTGGTCGCCCGCGCGGTGACGCCGGACGAGGACGGCAAGCTGGGCATCGAGAAGGCGGGTAAGAAAATCGACAAGCTGATGAAGGTCGCAGCACCCGCCGCCACCGCCGCCGCGTCCCTTTACGCCGGCATCAAGTCCTTCTTCGGCGACCTGGGCTGAGCCAGCCCGGGTCCGGCCTGCAGTCGGGCAGAAGCCCGTGCATCCCGGCTCCCAGCAGCACCGGCCTTTACCCCGCGTCCGTCCGCTCTCCGCTCCAGCCGCACCACCGCCCGGGAGGCGATGCCGTCGACGTCCCGCCCCGGCATCGCCGAGGTGCCGATATCCGACCCGTCTTCGAAGCCGAATTTCGAGACATGACTTTGGAAGAGGTAACCTGTGAGGGCCTGGAGAATACCAGAGAACAACTGGTTTCCGTGATTGCAAGAGAACTGGCCTTTCCGGGAAGACCATTCGTCGTTTCAGTCAAAGAGCGGATGCCGCAATGGGAATTGATTGGACTGGACGGGGTCCAGAACCTGCCCACCGTCCAATGGAAGCTCTTAAATATCGGTCGAGCGGCGCCGGCAAGGCATCAGCGCCCTTCGTAAATTATGAGATTGCCTGGACGTCTAGGCGGCCGTTTTACAAATCTTGGCAGTAGAACGTATCGGGTGTTTTTCCGTTAAGCGGAGGCTGGCGTTCGATCCGTCCCCCTGAGATTTCCGTGGGTCAAAAACCGATGTTGACGCAACGACGGTAAAGAGTCAATTCTTGGTGAACGTGGCTTCGCAGGGCCTGAGTTCGATGCGCGTTGCCTTGCCGCTCGTCGGCGTGAAGGTGCCGCGCATGCGGTAGGAATATGGCGAGCCAGAGCTAAACTGGCCGACCGCACTCTTTGGGTTTCCAATGAGGCCGTTGGCGTTGATCTCGGCCGATCCGTCGGCCTTGATGACGCCGACCAGGCCCAAGTACCCCGGCTGGCCGATTTGCCCGTACTGCCCGGTCAGCCGGCCCTCCTTGACGTCGATGAAGAAATTCAAGGTGTAGCCTTTGGCAACCTTTCCGCTGTCTGCTGCGTCCTCGCAGATGAGGGCGACCGCCCAGCGACCGTCAAAGGCCGTGGATGATCCCGAAGAGGACACGGCGGTTGGCGCAGTGGTTGACGGGGCAGAGGAAGCCTGCTGGTCGGCCTTTAGCTTTTTCAGCCGGTTTTCGGCCAGCGCCTTGTAGCTGCCTGCTGGGTATTTCTGAAGGTAGGCTTCGAAGTCCGCCGCATCGTTGCTGCGCTCGATGCTGGTCCAGAAGGTCTTTTCGATTTCGCCGGGACCGGGTTCGACGGTGACATGAAAATGGAAGTTCTTCTGCAGGGTCTTCGGGCCGTTGACATAAGGTGTCTGGGTTTGCCCGCTGGCCTTTTCGACTTCGGCGCTGGCGGCCGTCAGGACGCCGTCCAGGGTCAGGTCCTTGCCCTTGAAGGCAGTCAGCAGCCCGGCCGTGAATAACCCGTTGCGCCCGGTGCCATCCGATGCGACGTTGCCGGGGTCGGTGGCATAGACAATCACGGTGCCCTTCGGGGTACTGCCGGGGCTGGCCAGCCCGCGCGACTGGCCGGAGCGGAATTTGCCGGTGATCGGATTGTTGCGGCAGGCATCCAGTATCACGATGTTGGCGCCGCTCTTGCCGTTGTCCATTTCATCGAGAACCTGATTGAGGCTGACGCCCTGATAGGGGACCGAGGCTTCGCTTTCGATCTTGGCATTGACCGGAATCAGGTAGTTCTGGTTCCTGACCTGGATGCCATGCCCGGCATAGTAGAAGAGCGCGACTTCGGTGCCGCCGATCTTGCTGCCGAACTCGGAGATGGCCCGGTTCATTCCTTCGAGCGTCTGGTTCTTTCTCTCGATGACTTCAAAGCCGAAACCGCGCAGCGCCCTGGCCATGTCTTCGGCATCGTTGGTCGGGTTCGCCAGTTTCGGCAGGTCAGAATACTGGTAATTCCCGTTGCCGATCACCAGGGCAATCCGCTGTCCCCGGGCGTCGGCAGCAGTGGCCACCGCGACGCACACCAGCGCCACGGCGAGTGCCCGCAGCAAGCCCGAAGACAAGGCTGGAAGAAAGGTGGAAGGCATGGTGTCAGAATGTTGTGCCCGTCGTGTCGTTGGTGCGATTGGCCTTTAGCGGCCGATACTGTCGATGCCGCTAACCACCGTAAGCCCCGTAGCACCAGCTTCTGAGGTTGTCAATAACAAGAATCCGTCTGCTCAGACCCGTTTTCGCCTGTTTTCGCACAGACCCTGGCACATCGGCCGAAGGATGCTTTAGAATCTCTCGCCACTGTCCTCTGATCCGGGAACTGGCGGAAGCTTCCCTTTGTGCTTATGCTTCTCCGCGCAACGGGAGTTTATTGACATTGTGCAAAGATCGCTGCTGAAGCACGTCCCAGAACCGCGCTCGCATTAGCCTTATGTCTGCCCAACCAGGAAAATGTTTAAGTGTTTATTATACGTGCCTGACCCGTAATTTTGGCCAACCTGATTACATGATGGTTTAGCTAACGCTTCCCACCAATTTCCTTGCAACCGGCCATCGGCGAGCGCTTGTGTGAATTAGGATGGACGAATCGAAACCATGGGCAGGGTGGGGATTTGGAATTGAAATGCCACAGATTCTGGAGGGGCTTTCGATCAGTATCACCGACTTGGCGCTTCGGTGATTTGTCGGATAAATCATCCAGGCGCGCGAACCGAAATATTTAATGAATATTCAAAAGCCGCCCTATCAAGCAAGGGAAACAAATCTAAAAGAATCGAGCGATTTGATCTGAGGTCGCCGAGCCAAATAAGATCACAGCACCATGCGGTGGCGCGGATGGCGCGATTCGTTTTCAGCGGTCACGCGGATGGCCCGTCGGCCGAGGACGGGGCATTCGTGCTCGCAGACGCCGCAGCCGATGCACAATTTGGGGTCCACGTAGGGTTGCTGCAGGCGGACCTGGATCACCACGGCGCTGCCGGGGGCAGGGGACTCGGGTGGGGTCAAGGGGCGCTCCAGTTCGAGCGCGTCCCGGGTGTTGGCGGCGATCCGCAGGCGCAGGCCGGCCGACAGCAGCGCATGGTAATCGCCGGTGCCGAAGCGGCCGGCATCGAGCGCATCGGAGGCCAGCAGCAGCCGGCCGCGGTCGGTGCCCTTCACCGTCAGCGGAACGATCGTGCGCACGGCGTTGAAGACTTCGCGGGTGAAGATGGCCTTGGGGCTGACCGGGCAGTTCTCCTGACAGACGATGCAGGGTTTGTCCATCGCCCAGGGCAGGCAACGGCCGCGGTCCACGAAGGCCGCGCCGATGCGCAGCGGGCCGCGGCCGGCAAAAGCGCTGCGGCCCACGCGCTCGTCGAGGCTGATGGGCCGGATGGCTGCCGTGGGGCAGAGATGGCCGCAGGCGATGCAGGTGTGCTGGCAGCCGCTGGTTCCGACCCGGAAGTTCAGCTTGGGGGTCCACAGTCCCTCGATCCCCCCCTCCAGACCCGCCGGGTGGATGACGTTGGTCGGACAGACGCGCATGCACTGGCCGCACTTGATGCAGCGCGCCAGGAAGTCCTCCTCCGCCAGGGCGCCGGGCGGTCGGATCAGGCCGGCGTTCCAGTTCGGGCCGCTGGTTCCACCCAGCCGAAGGACCGGGGCCGCCAGCAGGCCGGACACGGCGGACACCACGAACCCGCGGCGTGCCAGGTCCGGCAGCAGCGCCTCTCCGGCCGCCGAAGGCCGGGTGCGGTAGGCGATGGCGTCATGGCGGCATTCGTCCAGGCAGTTCAGACACATGACGCATTCGCCGATGCGGATCGTTTCGGTGGGTGCGCAGGCTCCCTCGCAACTGCGCTCGCAGAGGCGGCAGCCCGTGCAACTGGCCTCCGTGCGTCCGACCCGCCATAGGGCCCAGCGGCTCAAAACGCCCAGCAGCGCGCCCAAGGGACAGATGAAGCGGCAGTAAAACCGTGGGATCCAAAGGTTAAGGAACAGCGCGCCCAGGAATACGGCGCCGATCAACCCGGCCCCCTCATAGAAGCGCGGCAGGGGGGCAGGGCCCAGGCCGAGGCGGTCGGCGAGCGGCAGCAGGATCAGGTTGACGGAGCGGTGCGCGAGCGGCAGGGGATCGAGCAGACCGATCTGCAGCGAACCGGAGGAGATCCATTCGCGGGGGAGAAGAACGCCGGCGGCTAGAAAGAAAACCAGGATGTAGTACTTGATCGCCTGGGCCGGCCGGAAGCGGTTCATTTCCACTTGGGCGGGGAGCCTGCGGGAACGCCGCCCGAGATAGCCGAGAAAATGGTGCATGGCCCCGAACGGGCAGATCCAGCCGCAGAACACCCGGCCCAGCAGCACCGTGAGCGCCAGGGTGGCGAGCCCCCACAGCAGACCGGCATAGAGCGTGCGCGTGGACAGCAGGGTCGTGAGCCCGACCAGAGGGTCGAGCTCGAGCAGCCAGTTGACCGGCCAGCCCCGCAGCTGCCAGGGCTGCTCCCCGAGGGTTGCGACCGCGCAGAACCATACGAAGACGACGAAGAAAAACACCTGGCTGACGCGGCGGGCGGTCACGATCCTCATGCGGCCACCTCGATCGGGGACAGCGCGCGATAATCGGCCGAGCCCGCTCCCAGGGCTTCGGCTTTGGCGATGAAGGGCAGATCGGCCGCGGTCTTGCCGAGCAGGGTGGCGCCGAAGGCGTCCACGGCCACCTGATCGGTGCCGACGATCAGCGTGCGCGTCTCCTTGAGGTCGGCCAGCGAACCGCCGGTGGGGCCGTTGCTGATCATGGTGGTGGTGGCGTCGAGCACCACCAGGGTGGGCGTCACCATGCACGCCAGCTCGGCGATGATGGTCTGAATGTCCTGGTGGAAGATGTTGCGCCGACCGCCCAGCAGGCCGTACCAGTTTTTCATCACCATCGAGGCCCCGCTGCGATGATGGTCCTTCAGCGGCGCGAGGCCGATCAGCTTGGTGACGCCCGATAGCGGTGCGAGCAGCACGGGCCAGTTTTTGATCAGGACCGCATCCTTGAGGGTCAGCGGGCGGAAGAAGCGCTCCTCGGGCAGAATCAGCTCGGCGCCGGCCCGGCGCGCCGCCTCGCCGATGCCGGTCAGGGCGAAGCAGCTGGCCGGATCGTTGATGGGGTTGTCGGTCACGCGCACGGCCGCGGCCCCGGCCTTCAGACACAGGTGGATCATCTCGGAGACGAGCTCCGGATGGGTGGTGGCCGAGAGGAGCGCCGGGGACGCGAAGGCCGCGTTCACCTTGATCAGGACCCGGTCCCCCTTGCGGATGAAGGCCTCGATGCCGCCGATGGCCTGCAGGGCGAGCTGCAGGGCGCGGGAGCGGTCGGCGGCGCCCCGGGCGATGCACATCCTGCGGCCGGCTTCCGGAAGTGAAAAGTCGGGCAGGCCCGCTGCCGCCGGTTCCTCGGATATCGGTCCGGGGCCGACGGGATCGTAGGCCAGGGAGGCGATGCCGCCGGCGGCCAGCAGCGTGGCGCCGGCCCGGGCCGCCCGGCCCATGAACTCGCGCCGGTTCAGGAAGGGATCAAGGGACACGCGATGCCTCTTTGAGCTTCTCGGCCAGCCGGCCGGATAACGACAGCGCCTTTTCGCGGTCGGGCGCTTCGTGGACGCCGGCCAGGAAAGGCCCCTGTGAGAAAACCACTTCGTACATGTCCAGAATCGCGATGACGGTCGCGCCGCCGACCGGCGCGTCGGCAGGGCTCGCCTCTCCGCCGTAGGCTTTGAGAAACTCTACATAGGATCGTGCCAGGTCGGCCGCTTCCTGCGGGTTCGCCCGGCGGGAGAGGAAGGCCGTCATTTCGCCGCCGTCGGCCGTATAGGTGGCCGCAAAGACGCGGTCCAGGCCGGACACTCCAAATGCGTCGGCGGGGATCAGGCGGATGCCGGCCTCATCGAGGCCCTCCCTGGGGAAGAGATCGCGCTCGGCAATGGCGGCCCCGGCGGCCGGCCGTCGGGCCATGAATCCGCGGGCGAGCGCCTCCAAGGATTCCAGCAGCTTCGGTTCTCGATTGGAGGCGATCAATTCCAGGTAGAAGGAGCCGTGCGCCAAAAACAGGGCGTTTTCGGCCCGGTAAGCGAATTCGGCGAAACCCAGGGGCGAACCGTCGCTGCGTCGCTGCTGGCTGAAGACCGCATAAGCGTTCTGCGCGGAGCCCATGTCATAGACGAACGCTTCGATCCAGTCCTCCGGCCCGCCGGAAAGCGCGATGCGCTGGCAATCCAGGCGCACGAAGCCGGCCGAGAGATAGAGTTCGGCCTTGCCGTTGATTTTGTCCGAAAGCGTCTCGCGGTCGAATCGTTCCGGGGGGGAAAGGGCGGACAGGCCTTCGGGCAATGCCAAGAGGGGTTCTGCGGAAGCGGAGGGCTGGGCGACGACGGCCGCCCCCGCGAGGTAGTTGAGCACGGCTGGGTTGAACCTGAACTGCACCGAATAGATCCCGACAGCGGCCACCGCCAGGACCGCGAACACGACCAGCCCGATCAGGGTTTGCCGGCGGGAACGGGGACCGCCGGGTGAATGGGCATTGTTCGAACAGGCATCGGGCATGACGGGCCGCACCAAGCAGGGTGTTTGATTTATACTCTATCGGAACGATACACTTAACTCCGAACGCATGTCAAACCACGGGTGGCTTTCAGGAATGCAGACATCCGCCCTCCGCCTCCTGTCGGATGTTGCTTGACGCCTCGATCAATGCGGCTGGAAAGCCGCTCCCACAGAAAAACAGCCAAAAAGCAATCGACTTCCTTGGAAGCCGGATGTTGCTTGACGGCATAGATTGCGGTATTAGCGTTGAACTCCAAAGGCCGTCACTTAAAAATCCCCCCGCCCCCCGTTTGTCAAAAAGGGAGAAGGGGAATTTCGTTGCATAATTAGGAGTAAGGCCGCGCGCCATATAACGAAAACCACCAAATTCCCACGGATTTCAAATGCAGCGCAATTCAATCCTCTGCCCCAAGTGCGGTCTTCTGATCAGCCTCAGCGAGCAAACCTGCCCCTACTGCGGCCTGCGGTCGCCCGGCGCACGCTGGCGGCGCCTGGCCGTATTCCGGCTGCTGGCCGACCCGGCCCTGCTGGTCAAAACCGTCATCGGGGTGAATATCGGCTTTTTCGTGCTGGCGCTGCTGATGGACCTGCCGACGGCGAGCTTGACCGTCAATCCGCTGCGGCTGCTGTCGCCGTCGGAACGCAGCCTTTTCGTTTTAGGGGCGACAGGGGTCATCCCGATCGACGGCTATCACCGTTGGTGGACGCTGGTGTCTGCCGGCTACCTGCACGGCGGCCTGCTGCACATCTTCTTCAACATGGCGGCGTTCCGGCAGCTTTCGACGGTGGTCGTCCGGGAATTCGGAATCCGCCGGATGTTCGCCATCTATGCTTTGGGGGGCGTGGCGGGATTCGGGGCGTCCTACCTGGCGGGGGTCGGTTTGACCATCGGGGCCTCGGCCGGAGTCTGCGGGCTGGTGGGCGCCATCATGTACTACGGCAAGAGCCGTGGAGGGACTTACGGTACGGCGCTTTACAAGCAGGTCGGCATGTGGGTGGTCATCATGTTCGTGTTCGGATTCGCGGTGCCCGGCATCGACAACTGGGGGCATGCCGGTGGAATCGCCGCGGGCGCGCTGCTGGGATACCTGTTCGGCTACACGGAACGCAAACGTGAAACCGCTGTCCACCAAACCCTATCGATGGTGTGTCTGGCCGGCACGGCCGGCATTCTCGCCTGGGCGATTCTGACAAGCCTTTATTATAGACTCTTCTGATCATTCCCAATAGCGAAAGAAGTGATGCACCGGGCCGTGGCCGTTTCCCAGCCGATAGGCGGCGCCGGCCCGCAAGGCGGCGGTGATGTAGATCTTGGCTTGGCGCACGGCGGCTTCCAGATCTTCTCCCCGGGCGAGGTGCGCGGCGATGGCCGATGACAGGGTGCAGCCGGTGCCGTGGGTGTTCCGGCTGGCGATGCGTTCGGCCGGAAACGTCACCCAACGGTTATCGCGGCAGAGGTAGAGCAGGTCGCTGCTGTCGGCCTCTTCCAGATGGCCGCCTTTCATCAGGACCGCTTCGCTTCCGCCGCGCGCCAGGTCCCGGGCCGCTGTCTGCATGTCGGCGAGGCCGGTGATGCGGCGGCCGGCGAGCACTTCAGCTTCAGGCACGTTGGGTGTGACGACCTCCGCCAGCGGCATCAGGTATTCCCGGATGGCGCCGACCGCATCGTCTTCGAGCAGCCGGTCCCCGCTCTGCGCCACCATCACCGGATCCAGGACGATGTGGCGGGCCCCGTATTTGCGCAACTGCTCGGCCACCACGCGGATCAGCCGGGCGGAGTAGAGCATGCCGATCTTGACGGCGTCCGCGCCGATGTCCTCGAAAACCGCCGCGATCTGCGCGGCGGCAAACTCGGGCGGCACCGGGTGAATGGCGCTCACGCCGAGGGTGTTCTGGGCGGTGAGCGCGGTGACGGCCGACATGCCGTAGCATTCCAGGGCGGCGAAGGTTTTCAGATCGGCCTGGATGCCGGCGCCGCCGCCGCTGTCGGAACCGGCGATGGTCAGCACGCGGCGGTAGGCGCGGGGGGGGTGAGCGGATCGTTCCATGTCAGGGCCTCTTGAAGTGGTCCCATCCGGTGGGGGCGACGGGAGTGATGTTGCCGGCGTCGTCCACGAGCTCCAGGCGGGCCGTGTCCGTGATTTCGCCGATGGCGCTGAGCGGGCGGCCGAAGGCGGTTTGAAAGGCGCCGGCGATCGCTTCGGCGCTGCCGGCCGCAGCGGTCAGCAGCAGGGTGTAGTCCTCGCCGCCGGAAAGGGCATAGTCGAGCGGCGACCGGCCGAAGCGCCGGCAGAAGAACCGCAGGTTGTCGGAGATCGGCAGGCGGGCGGCGTAGATCCGGGCCCCGACCCGGCTTTCCTCTACGATATGGCCGAGGTCGGAGCTCAGCCCGTCGCTGACATCGATGGCGGCCCGGACTCCCGGCGCGGCGGCCAGCAGCCTTCCCTCTCTCAGGTGGGGCTCGGGCCGGCGGTGAGCGGCCAGCAGGGCCTGCAGCTCCGGGGTATCGACCGGCGCGCCTTCGAGGATGAGGTGCAGGCCGGCACGGCTGTCGCCCAGGCACCCGGTGCAGAAAATGACGTCCCCCGGCCGGGCCGCCGCGCGGGTCAGCATTTCGTTTTCGGCCACCACCCCGTATACGGCCACGTTGATGATCAGGTCGGAGCAGGAGAAGGTGGTGTCCCCGCCGAGAATATTGACCGCGTAGTTGCGGGCGAGGTCCTTCATGCCCTGGAAGATGTCCTCGAGATAGGCCAGCTCGCAGCCGTCCGGGATGGCGATGCTCACGAAGGCCTCCCGCGCGGTGCCGCCCATGGCGGCGATGTCGCTCAGATTCACCGCGAGCGACTTGTGGCCCAGGTCGCGGCCGCTGATGGCATGCCGCAGAAAATGGACGCGCTCCACGAGCAGGTCGGTGGTCAGCAGGGACACCAGGCGGCCATCGCTGCGGAAGGCGGCGGCGTCATCGCCGATGCCCTGGATGACGCCTTCCGGCCGCATGAGGCATCCGCGGCGGATGCGCCGGATGAACCCGAATTCGCCGATGTCTTTCAGACCCATGGCCGCCTCGCCGTGTCGATTTCGCGCCGGATCGCGCGGGCGGCTTGTTCGGGGTCTTCCGCCGCCACGATTGCGGAGACCACGGCGATCCCGTCCGCTCCGTTGCGAATGGCCTCGGCGGCGTTGCTGCAGTTCAATCCGCCGATGGCGACCAGCGGGGTTTTCACCGCCTCCCGGATGGCCCGCAGGCCCGCCAGACCCAAAGGGGCCGCCGTGTCGGCCTTGGTGGGGGTCGTGAAAACGGGGCTGACGCCGAGGTAGTCGGCTCCGGCGGCCTGGGCCGCGACCGCGTCCCGGATCGATTCGGCCGAGATGCCGATCACCATCGAGGCCCCCACCAGGGGCCGCGCCGCAGCGAGCGGCATGTCGCTCTGGCCGAGGTGTACGCCGTCCGCGCCTACCGCCATGGCGACGTCGACGCGGTCGTTGATGATGAGCGGAACGCCGCATGAATTCAGAAACGCCTTCACGCTGACGGCCTCTTCGATGAACCCGCGGGTGGAGCCGGTCTTCTCACGCAGCTGCACGCAGGTGACCCCGCCCCGTACCGCGGCGCGGACGATCTCCAGCGTGGAACGCCCGCGCGACAGGCCGCGGTCCGTGACGAGGTAAAGCGAGTAATCAATTCGGGACTCAGACATTTTCGAAGGCCACCGCCGTCTGTCAAAACGGCACCAGTTGGTTGGGCTCCAGGGCCAAGTGCTGAGGACTGAGAAGGGCCTTTTTGTTTCTGCTCAGACCTCAGTCCTCATCGCTCATGACTATTTTGCATCCCTCCCGCAACTGCTCCGGTGAGATGGTGTAAAGGGCATCCAGCATGCGGATCATGAAGCTGCCGGGGGCCGCGGCGGTCTGGGCGGCGACTTCGCCCGCCAGTCCGAAATAGGCCAGCGCCGTGGCGGCGGCGCCCAGGGGGTCGGGGTCCACCGCCATGAAAGCACCGATCGCCGCCGTCGCCGTGCACCCGGTGCCGGTGACGCAGCCCATCAAAAAATGACCGTTGGCGATCCGCGCCATGCGGCTGCCGTCCGTGACGAGGTCCACCGGGCCGGTGATGGCTATAACGGCATTCAGCTCACGCGCCAATGCCCCGGCGGTTCGAGCGGCGTCGTCCACGGCGTGCAGGGCGTCCACCCCTTTGGTTCTGGACGATGCGTCCTGGAGCGACAACACCTCCGAGGCGTTGCCGCGGATGACCGCCGGCCGCACATCGGATATGATCCTGCGGGCGGAACGCGTCCGGAGTGCGGTGGCCCCCGAACCCACCGGGTCCAAAACGACGGGGATCCCGCGCCCGGCGGCGGCCTTTCCGGCCGTGAGCATGGAATCGATCCATTCATCGGTGAGCGTGCCGATGTTGAGCACCAGGGCTCCGGCCAGGCCGACCATTTCTTCGACTTCGTTGGGAGCATGGGCCATCACCGGCGAGGCGCCCATCGCCAACAGGGCATTGGCGGTGTAATTCATGACCACGAAGTTGGTAATGTTGTGGATCAGGGGTTTTTGCGCACGAAGGGCCGCCAGGTTGCGCGCCGCCCGTTGGGCATAGTCCGACATGTCCTTCCTCCGTTGAATATTAGTGCGGCAAGTAAATAGGTTCAACTTTAGCCGAGGTCCGGCGATGAGCGACATGGCCGCAATTGAATATATTTTGTTGCCGGTTCAATAAAAACAAAAAAGGCCGTTTCCATGGGAAACGGCCTCGAGTCGCCGATGCTGCGGCAGCCAACCCGAATTCGTTTCCCTACGCTGGCATGATCCAGATCAGGTTCCGCGGGTGTGATCTCAGGCTTTGTCAGCCACCCCTGAACGAATTCTAGTTCGTAATTTAGTGGGTGCGCGGGCGGGTGTCAAGGCTCAGCGGGGCGGAGGGCGATGGCGGCAAGCACGCCGGCCCGCCGGCGAAGCGGCTCGCCTCAAAGGGCCGCAAGGCCCCCGGGGCGACGGGCTGGATGCCGGTCGAATCTCAGCGGACCGTTACGACCGGACAGACGGAGTTCAAAATGATGTATTGGGCCGTTGAACCGAACAGAAGCTTTCCGACTTTGGATTTGCGCTGAACGCCGATGATGATTTCCTCGGCTCCTTTTTCTTCAGCGATCTTGACGATGTCCTCGCCGGTTTCCAGGCCGCGCACCGAAAGCAGAGTTTCGCACTCGAATCCCTCTTCCTTCAGCGTGATGGCCTGGCCCTGGAGCTCCTTTTCGGCCCGTTCGAACTCCTGGCGTGGGATCTCCGGACCGCCGACCATGGAGAAGGCGAGGATGATCCGCCCGTCAAAGGCTTTGGCGTGTTTGGCGGCCACGCGGACCGCTTCCCGGGCTTCCTTGGTTCCGTCGTAGGCAACGAGAATGTTCATGATGCCTCCTTCTCAGAGTCCGAGATCCTGGTTGACGAGCACGACTTTAACGCGGCCCTTGGGATAGGATTTTTCGGTAATGGTCCAGGTGTTGCAGATGCGATCCGGGCTCTTGCACTCATCGCAGTAGGACGTCTTCACGCAGGGTGTTTTTTTGTCCAGCCGCATCGCATTGGCGGGGGCGGCAATATTTTTCACCCGGAACATGGCATCGTCGAGGCTCGGCACGATTTTGTTGCGGCCGACAATGACCACCACGTGCCGGGGGCCGAAGGTGAGGGCGGCCACGCGGTTCCCGAACATATCGAGATTGACGAGCTGGCCGTCCTCGGTGACGGCATTGGCACCCGTGATGAACAGGTCGACGAGAAGGGATTTGCGGCGGCGTTCGACGAACTCTTCGGGGGGAACCTGTTTGTCTATCGTATCGATCATCTCGATGTCGGTGCGGGCTTTGACGGCCTGGAACAGCCCCGTGCCGGCCACCGTCATTGAGCCGCCCCAGCCGACGCTGCGGGCGCCGCATTTGGGAAGAATCTCGTCCATGACGATGCGGTGGGCGGCGGCGGGGTCCGCCGCTGCATACACTTCGAAGTTGTTGGCCTCCAGCGTCTGCTGCAGATCGGCCAGCCGCTTCGCCCAGTAATGCTCCAGGGGTTTATCCATGGTTGCCTCCATCGCGTTGGGGGTCGGTATTCGCGGCCGAAACCCTAATGAATCATGTCCAAAGAATCAAGAGAAATCGATCGAATCCGTTTTCCCAAGATTATCGTTTTGCCGAATGAGAGCCTGTGCTAAAATAGGAAAAATGGAAACGGCACCCCAGTTCGAAAATGTCGCGCACGTGCGCGACGCTCTCCAAGGGGCGGGGTACATCTGCTCGCCGGTGGTCGCCACCGTCGTGTTCCTGGCGCAGGCCACCCACAAACCGGTCCTGGTCGAAGGGCCGGCCGGCGTGGGCAAGACCGAACTGGCCAAGGCCGTCGCCCGCTGCCAGGACCGCGAGCTGATCCGCCTGCAGTGTTACGAGGGGCTGGACGAGTCCAAGGCCCTCTACGAGTGGGAATACGCCAAGCAGCTGCTCTACACCCAGATGGTCAAGGAAAAGATCAGCGACGTCATCGCCGGAGCGCGGTCGATCGCCGAGGCCGTGGACCGCATCGCCGCGCAGGAAGATGCCTTCTTCTCGGAACGGTTCATCCAGCCGCGGCCCCTGCTGCAGGCCATCAGCGCCGAGCACCCGGTGGTGCTGCTGATCGACGAAGTCGACAAGTCCGACCCGGAATTCGAGGCCTTTCTGTTGGAGGTCCTGAGCGATTTTCAGGTGTCGATTCCCGAGCTCGGCACGCGCCGGGCACGGCAGATTCCGTCCGTTTTTCTGACGTCCAACGACTCCCGCGACATGAGCGATGCGCTGAAGCGCCGCTGCCTGCACCTGTACATCGATTACCCGGACCGCGACCTCGAACTGGAGATCGTGCGGCTCAAGCTGCCCCGCATCGGAGAACGGCTGGTCGTCCAGCTGGTGGATGCCATCCGGCAGATCCGCAAGCTGGACCTTAAGAAAAAGCCCGCCATATCGGAGACTCTGGATTGGGCTCAGGCCCTTCTCGCGCTCCAGGTGGAGGATCTTTCGGCGGAGGTCCTGCGCGAAACCCTGAACGTCGTCTGCAAACATCGATCCGATGGCCAGCTGGTCAACGAGAAGATCGGCAAGATCTTCAGCGTTGCGCCGCGATTGAAGTCCTAAGATGGTTCCGATGCTGCTTCGGTTCGTGGCCGGCGCACGGGCCGCCGGGCTGCGGGTTTCCACTGCGGAGGTGCTCGACTGCCTTCAGCACCTGGAGCGGATCGATCCGCTGGAAGCGGCCCAGTTCAAATCCGTCCTGCAGGCGAATTTCGCCAAGAGCCGGCGCGAGCAGGCGCATTTCGAGCGGCTGTTTCGCCTGTTCTTCCACGAACTGCGCCAGGATCCGTCGATCGCGCGGTCGCCCGAACTGGCGGCGGCGATCCGATCCATCCTCCAATCCCTGCAGCCTGCGGCTGGAAGCGACCCGGCTTTGCAGGCCATCGTCGATTTTCTGGCCGGTGATCCGGTCCGGTTGCTGGAGCAAACGCCCGCCGGGAGCGGCGCCGCCGGATCGCCGGGGTTGGCTTTCAGCGGCGGCGGAAGCTCGGCGGGACGGCGCACGGAGCTGGCGGACCGCATTCGGATGCTGGAGGAGCAGTTGACCCAGGCCCTGGCCGAGCGCCGCGATGAGCTGGGATGGGAGGAACGGCGCGACCTGACCGAGCATTTTCAGGACCGCCTGGCGGCTGCGCGTCGGCTGCTCGGGGAGGCCGGCGACTACCGTCCGCCGCCCGAGGGAGGGCGTCGGCTTTTGCGCCACCCCCTCGACGAATTGGGAGAGGTGCATTTCGCCTCGCTGACGCCGCGCGAAGTGGAGGCCATGCGAGAGGCCATCGCCCAGTTGGTCCGGCGGCTCAAGGATCGCATCAGCCGCCGCCAGGCTGCGCGCCGTCGGGGGGTGCTGGACGTCAAGAAGACCCTGCGGCGCGCCGCCGCCTACGAGGGGATTCCCCTGGAGGTGTTCCACCGGCGCCGCCCGCCGCGCAAGGCCAAGATCGTCACCCTCTGCGACGTATCGGGCTCGGTGTGGTCGGCCGCCCGCTTCATGCTCAACATGCTTTACTCCCTGCAGGGCTGCTTCGCCCAGGTGCGCAGCTTCATCTTCGTGGCCGGGGTGCAGGAAGTCTCGGAGGTCTTCAAGCAGCATGCGGTCAACCCGGCGATCGAGAAGATCCTAAAAGATGCGGACATCGACTACAACGCCGCCACGGATTACGGCCGCACCTTCCGGGAGTTTCGGCAGCACTACCTGGACATCCTCAACCGGCAGACGACGCTGATCCTCATCGGCGACGGCCGCTGCAACTACACCGATCCGCAGGAAGGGATCCTGGCCGAAATGCGGGCGCGCTGCCGGCGGCTGATCTGGCTCAACCCGGAGGCCCGCCAGTTCTGGTACACGGGCGACAGCGAGATGCGGGTGTTTGAAGCCGTCTGCGACGAGGTGCGGCCCTGTCAGAATCTGAACCAGCTGCTGGCGTTCATCACCGCACTCGTGCTGTGATATGGAAGGATTTGACAGATAGGAGACAGTCTCTTATAAAATCTCAGCTCCGAATTTTGTCGGCGCATACAGGTGCCTCCGGGAGGTTGCTTATGGAACGCCGCATCAGCGGAGACATCGCCTTCATCTGCGGCCGATGGCCGCTGGATCCGTCACGGTCGACGATCGTCTGCATCCATGGCGCCGGGGAGTCGTCGCTGCTGTGGCACGCTCAGGTGGAGGGCCTGGCAGAGCGCGTGAACACCGTCGCCATCGACCTGCCCGGCCACGGCCGCAGCGGCGGCCGGGCGCAATCCCGGGTGGAGGATTACGCCCGCGCGGTCATCGATTTCATCGACGGGATCGCCGCGCCGCGCCCGGTGCCCTGCGGTTTGAGCATGGGCGGAGCCATCACCCAGCAGCTGCTGCTGGATGAGCCGGTGCGTTTCCCGGCCGGCATCATCATCAGTTCGGGCGCCCGGCTGCGGGTGCTGCCCGCTTTGTTCGCGACGATCGAAACGGATTTTCAGGCCTACATCGCGATGATCGACCGATCGGGCTTTTCCGAAAAGACGCCGGTCCTCGTGAAACAGGCGTTTCTGGAGGATTCGCTCAAGGCCGATCCCGCCGTCGTCCACGGCGATTTCAAGGCCTGCGATCGGTTCGACGTCCTGCA
Source organism: Desulfobacterales bacterium (assembly GCA_030834695.1). Classification (GTDB taxonomy): domain Bacteria; phylum Desulfobacterota; class Desulfobacteria; order Desulfobacterales; family SpSt-501; genus SpSt-501. The sequence continues at coordinate 55,586 of JAUQXK010000127.1, read as the reverse complement.
GCGACTCGGGTCCATGCGGATGCCGGTCCTGATCGTCTCGGCCGAAGACGACCAGCTCACGCCGCCCAAGTACGGCCTGTTTCTGGAAAAGAACATCCCGAACGCGGTGCGCTGCCATGTTCGGGAAGCGGGGCATTTTGTGCCCATTGAGAAACCGCAGGAAGTCAACGCGGCCATCGCGGCGTTTTTGGACGCCAACGGACTTTAATGACAAGAAGTTTTAAGTTTTACGTGTTAAGTTTTAAGAAACAGATAACGGCTCTTATAGACTGGAAGCGATATTGCTTTCCGGCTTAAAACGTAACACTTAAAACGTAAAAACGGTTTTTTATTATGAAAGACGAACGAGGCATTTACTATTATCCGTTTCCGGACAACCGCCGGGTCCACATGTACGTGAAGGATTCCGAAGGAGCGGTCTGGTTCCGCCTATGGAACGCCGACGACCCCCAACTGTGGGAACAGCACGATTGGGTGCCGTACGGCGCCATCCTGAAGGCCGCCGACATGTACACCGGCAAAACCTTCGACCCGCGCCGGGCCTATGACATCGAGCTGGCCCGCGGGGTGCTCGACGAAACGGGCTGAGGCCCGCCGGCTTCGACCCCGCCATGCCTTCGCTGACCCTCACCCTCGCGCACGACCTCCGTCTGAAAGGCCTCCCGCCCGAGCTCAAGCAGGCGTTGATGGAGAAGCTCGAATTTCCGAACCCCAAGTGGCTGGAGAACGAACGCATGGGGCGCTGGAACCGGGGCACTCCCCGGGTGCTCAAGTACTACGACAAAGTGGGCGCCGACGGGCTGTGGATTCCGCGCGGCTGCCTCCGGCAGGTGCTGCTGATGTGCCGCCGCATGGGGCTCGACCACCAGCTCGAGGACCGGCGGCGCAGCCTGCCGCCGGTCGATTTCACCTTCCGGGGCGAGCTGCGCGCTTTTCAGGAGGCCGCCGTCGATCAAATGCTGGCGCGCGACTTCGGAACCTTGAATGCGCCCACCGGCTCCGGCAAGACGGTGATGGCCCTGAACATGGTGGCCCGGCGCCGGCAGCCCGCGCTGGTCATCGTGCACACCAAGGATCTGGCCGCGCAATGGGTCGAGCGAATCGAGGCCTTCCTCGGCATACCGTCGGCGGAGTGCGGAATGATCGCGGGCGGCCGCATCAAGATCGGCCCCCGGATCAGCGTGGCGCTGGTTCAGTCCCTGTACAAATGCGCCGAGGAGGTCTCCAAGCACATCGGGTTCGTGGTGGCCGACGAGTGCCACCGCTGCCCGAGCCGGACCTTCACCGAGGCGGTCGCCGACTTCGACGCCCGGTTCATGCTGGGCCTTTCGGCCACCCCCTGGCGTCGCGACAACCTCTCGCGGCTGATTTTCTGGCACCTCGGCGATGTGCACCACGAGGTGGACAAGGCCGGCCTGGTGGCTGCCGGAGAGGTGCTGCCGGCGGAGGTGATCATCCGCAAAACCCGCTTCAAACCTTTCCACGATCCGGTCAACGAGTACAGCAAGATGCTTTCCGAGCTTACGGGGGACACCGAACGCAATTTGCTGATCGCAGGCGACGTGGCGGAAGAGGTGCGCGAACACCCCGGCATCGCCCTCGTGCTTTCCGACCGCCGCGCCCACTGCGAGAACCTGCAGGCGTTGTTGCGCTACCGGTTCAAGGTCGACTGCGCATTGATGACCGGCGAAATGCCGATTCAAGAGCGGCAGGAGGTTGTCGAACGGATGAACGCCGGGCGGGTGCGCGTGGTGATCGCAACCGGCCAGCTCATCGGTGAGGGGTTTGACTGCGCCAGCCTGTCCACCCTGTTTCTATCAACCCCGATCCGCTTCAGCGGCCGGGTGCTGCAATACCTCGGGCGGGTTCTCCGGCCGGCCCCCGGCAAACAGAAGGCGCGGGTCTTCGATTACGTCGATGTTGAGGTGGAAACCCTGGTCAGGGCGGCCAGCGCCCGGCAGCGCGTCTACCACCGCAACTGAGCTTCCGACCCACTCGGCTCCGTTCAGGGTTCACCTTATTGCTCCGGCCACAAAATATGGCAAATTCGGATAGGTCACTCATCGGCCCCGCCGTACCTCGGATAAGGTTTGCATGTTCAATAACCGGAGGAATAATCTATTGCTGATCCTCTCCGAGAGGGGCCAGCCCTTTACCGGGATCGGCGTGACCTGTAAGAATCGTACAACATCGTTTGGGATTTATACAAAGGGGAAATTGCCGCCGGCCCTCTTTTGCCATCCGTTGGATGCATATCTACAATAAACACCGCGCACAATCCGAAAGCATACAACCCCACCAACCATCGATCGAAGGAACCTTGAGGTGCTTGTATATGACTGTACAATTTACTTGTTATGTATTGGGATTCATTGTATGATGGCGTCATCTAAGAATTAGAAATAGATATGCCATGATAGAGGCATTCGGCGTGAATAAAGACGAATCCGGCGCGGCGGCCGTCCCTGAGAATTCATCCCGGGATGCGCTGCACCTGTTAAACTCCATCCTGAAGCTTTCCGGGCAGCGGAAGGTGTCTCCGCCTCAGATCATGATCATTCTGGATGCCTTGGCCGGTGCGCAGGATCCCGCTCTGGTATCCCGTTTTCCGGCTGTGCTTGCCATCTGCGGACGCCGCGGAATCGAGGTGGACAGCACGAATCTCCTGGGACGCTATTGGGAATCCAACGCGAAGCGGCAGAACCTGGAAAAACTTCTGTTCATCAGCGCCGAGCTCTTCCGCCGCGAGGGCATCGCCGCCCCCCACCATCTGCGTCAGATTGCGGAAAGCCTGAAAATGCGACATGCGGCTCTGGCGGCCGCAGATTATATTCAGTTATCCGGCGGCCCACGGGTTGCGGTGGCCGATATGCAGTCCGCCTTGAAGCAGTTCGCGGGCGAAAGGCCGGCGGAGCGAAAGCCGCCGCCGACCCAAACCCCGCGCGTCGGATCGGCTCACCTGGGCCAGCAACTGGAGCTGCTGTTCTCCGAAAAACAGAAGGAGCTGATTTTCAAGAAGCTCAAGAATCAGCACCTGACCAAGACCGAGCGCGAATATTATTCGCGGGTGGTCAAGAAAAAACTGGTGGTCATCGCCGCGCCGGAAATCCAGGAGCTGGCGACAGCCCTGACACAGACTGGGAGCCGGAAGGATCCATAACGACATGAACCTGCTCTTGGAAATCGGCCTTCAGACGATCGAAATCCTGACGCTGGTGTTTGGAATTTTAGGGATGACGCTTTCGCTCATGCTGCTGTTCGCACCTCGGGCCACTCAGAGTGTCAGCAACCTGTTCAACCGCAGTCTGGATATCGATCGCAAACTCGGGTTTCTTGACAGGGATATCCCGACTGAGAATTTCGTATACGGCCACTCGATCGCAGTCGGAGCCCTGTTGGTGGCCGGTTCGACGTTTGCCTTCCTATTTTTCCTGTTCAAGTTCGACGTTTCCCTGTTCACGCTGATATTTTTCGGTATCCGCGGCTACACCGTCTTCGGCGAGATCCTGTTCCAGACCATCGGCTGGATCGGCCGGGTGGCTTGCCTGTTCGGCCTGGCGGCCGGTCTCAGCCTGATTCTGGCGCCGCGCAGGCTGCGCGCAATCGAACGACGGATGAATCGCTGGATCGAGACCCGGGTGCTGATCGAGAAGGTCAACCGACCGGTCAAGAGCCTGGACACGGTCTTCTTCCGCTATCCTATTTTTTTCGGGCTGCTGGGAGGCTCCATTTCCTGCCTGCTCATCGTACTGTCCATCCTCAATCTGCTGCACTGACGGTCGCGGCGCGCTGCGGCCGAAAACTCGCCCCGTCGGATCTCGGCTGAAAGTGTACCGGTTCAATTGCCGGAGTAACAAAACATGACCCGCCGCAAGCCGGTGCGCTGTTATTTGACTTCTCCGTCCAAATCGCTTAATTGGCTTGGGCTGAATTGCGGGAGCTACTAGACCGGCAGCGAAATACGCAATTACCGTCATGCCGGACTTGATCCGGCATCCATTGCCGCTCTGGATTCCGGCTTTCGCCGGAATGACAAATCTTGGCATATTTAATTGCCGAAGTAATAACATGCATGGCGGGTGATGGTATGAAAATGAAAATGAACCCGTTCCCACCGGAACGGATAAATACGGACTACCCTTGGGCGTTATGGGCGATCGGCTGGATGGCTACGCTCAAGTCTGTATTGTGGTTGGCTTATGAGCCGGTCAACCTGCCGGATATGACCCTTCGATTGCTGGGCTATAAAAACCTTCTATTTTCGGTCCCGTTTATAATTTGCGCAATTGGTATAATGAATCGCAAACGTTGGGCCGCCTGGGGTTTGGTGGCACTATCCGTGATCGGGTTGTTTTTCGTTGTTTTTATAAAGGATGGGCTTCCGGCTTATTTAATTGATTCTGAAATCGATTTCGCTCTTTCGATTGCCGATCGCCGGATATCTCCCTTCTTTACCCTGGCGGCCCTTCTCTGTATCGGCCCCTTGGGAGATATTCTGATTCTCTGCGGAGTGCCGGCCATGTTCCGAAACACCCGCAACGCTGGCCGGTAATCTCGGATCCCTATCTTTTCCCTTTTTGAAAATGAGGATAGGGGGATTCCGAAATCGTTTTTTCCGGATGCCCCGCCCGTTGCCGAGCGCCGCCGGCCGGTTACAGGGTGAGGGGGTTTTCCAGGTGATGCCGGATTTGCGCAATAAATCGCGCTGCGAGAGCGCCATCCACGATCCGATGATCCACCGAGAGCGTCAGGGTGAGCATGCTGCGGATGCAAACCTCGTCGTCGTTTTTCACTACCGGCCGTTTTTCGATCCTGCCGGCGGCCAGAATGCCGGCCTCCGGCGGGTTGATGATGGCGGTGAAGCTGTCCACCCCGAGCATGCCCAGGTTGCTCACCGTGAAACACGCCGGCTCCACGCCGGTTTGCTTGCCCGCCCGGGCGAGCGCTGCAGCCTCGGCTGAACGGCGCGCGATATCCTCAAGGCCCAGCCGGTCCATCCGTGTGAGGACCGGCACCATCACTCCGTCTTCCCGCATGACGGCCATCCCGATATTGACATCCTCCAGCCAAACGATCTGGTCCGCCTGAAGCCGACAGTTCATGGCCGGAAAGGTTCTCAGCGCCAGGGCCGTAGCCTTGAGGATCAGATCGGTGACGGAGATGTCGGCGCCGGTCTCTCGATGGAGTCGGTCGCGCAGATCCAGCGCTGCGGTGACATCCGCGGAGACCGTGGCGTAGAAATGAGGGATGGTCTGCTTGCTCTGTCCCATCCGACGTGCAATCGCACGGCGCATGGACGACAGGGGCGTGCTTCGACCGCGCAGCGCCTCGACCGAGAGTTTGCGTTTTTCCACGTGGAGCAGGATGTCCTTCTCGATGATGCGACCCCGGGGCCCGCTTCCGGCGACATCGTTCAAGTCCACCCCCTTTTCAGCAGCCAGCCGGCAGGCCCTCCCAGAGGCCGGCACTCGTCGGGAACTTCCGGTTCGATCCGCCGCACGGCGCCGAATGGCCGCAATGTCCGGCGCTTGGTCCGGCGGCACCGAAGCGGAGCCGGGCCGGTCGGAGCCGATTTCTTCGCCCGCCGCGCCCACGATTCCGATCACCGCGAAGACCGGCACTTTCGTGCCGGCCGGCGCCACAATCTTCAGGAGCACGCCGTCGACGGGTGCCGCCACTTCGAAAACGGCTTTTTCGGTCTCCACCTCGCAGATGACCTCGCCGCGCTGCAGCGGCTCGCCCTCTTTCTTGAACCAGCGGACCACCAGCCCTTCGGTGATGTCCTGCCCTCCCTGGGGCATGATGATGTTGGTGGCCATCGCCGCTTACACCATGCGGAGCACGCCTTCGACGATGTCCGCCACCGAAGGAACGCATGCTTTCTCGATGTTGAGATTGTATGGGATCGGAGTATTGCGGCCGGCGATCCGCAGCACCGGTCCGTCCAGGTCGTCGTAGGCCTCTTCCATGAGCATGGCCGCGATGTCTCCGCCGATGCCGCCGCGTTTGACGGCCTCGTGCACGATGATCACCCGCCCGGTTTTGCGGGCCGAGCTCAAGACGGTATCTTTATCCAGGGGCGAGAGGGTTCTCAGATCGACGACCTCCACGCTGATGCCTTCGGATTCCAGCAGGGCTGCGGCCTCCAGGCATTTGAGCGTCATGTGAGAGTAGGTCACCAGGGTGACATCCGTGCCGGAGCGCTTGATGTCGGCCCGACCCAGGGGGATGACGGTCTCCTCCTCCGACACCGGCCCCTTGGTCATGTAGAGCAGCTTGTGCTCGATGAACACCACCGGGTGTTCGTCGCGGATGGCGGCTTTCAGCAGGCCGTAGGCATCCTGAGGGGTGGACGGCATCACGACCTTGAGCCCCGGGATGTGGTAGAACAGCGCCTCGAGGCTCTGGGAGTGCTGAGCCGCCAGGCCGTTGCCGGCGCCCCCCTGGGTCCTGACGACCATGGGGACCGTGCCCTGGCCGCCGGAGATGAAATCGTACTTGGCCGCCTGGTTGACGATCTGGTCCATGGCCAGCATGGCAAAGTCGATGAAGAGGATTTCGATGACCGGCCGGCAGCCGACCAGGGCCGCGCCGACCGCCATGCCCGTAAAGGACGCTTCGGCGATCGGCGTGTCGATGACCCGTTGGGGTCCGTACTTCCGCCACAGGCCTTCGGTGACCTTGTAGGAGCCTCCGCGTTCGGCGATCGTTTCCCCCATCAGGAAAACCAACGGATCCCGCTGCATTTCCTCGTCGATGGCCCGCCGCAGGGCTTCACGGTACATCATTTCGATCATTTCAAGGGTTCCTTATCGATCCTCGATGCCCGCGAGGAAGGCGTCCACGGACGGCTCGGGGCTGTTCGTGGCGAACGCGACCGCGGCCTCCAACTCGGCATCCACCTGCGCTTCGATTTCAGCGGACCGGGCGTCGTCGTCGATGGCCCGGCGCGTCCGGAGCAACGGATCGCGTGCCTTCCATTCCGCCAGAACCGCCGGATCCATGTACAGACCGGGGTCGTTCACATGATGGCCGCCGTGGCGATAGGTCTTGGCTTCGATCAGGGTCGGACCTTGCCCGCGGCGCGCGCGCGCGACCGCGGCGGCCGCTTCCCGGTAGACGGCGAGGGCGTCATTTCCGTCCACACAGATGCCGGGGATGCCGTAAGCCGGACCCCGGCCGGCCAAGTCGCAGCAGCCGGTGGCGCATTCAATCGGGGTGGAGACGGCGTAGTGGTTGTTCTCCAGAAGATAGACTACCGGGAGCCCATAGATACCGGCCAGGTTCAGGGATTCGGCAAAAACCCCGTTGTTGGAAGCCCCGTCGCTGAAGAAGACCACCACGACCTGGTCGGTTCCGCGGACCTTGATCCCCATGCCGGCACCGGTGGCGATGGGGATGCCGGCGCCGACGATGCCGTTGGCGCCCAGGTTGTTCACTCGCTTGTCTGAGATGTGCATCGAGCCGCCGTGCCCGCGGCAATAGCCTGTAGCTTTGCCCATGATTTCGGCCATCATCAGCTTCAAGTCCGCGCCTTTGCTGATGCAGTGGCCATGGCCGCGGTGCGTGCTGACGATGTAGTCCGCAGGGTTCAAAGCCGCGCAGGCCCCGGCGGCGACAGCCTCCTGGCCGATGTACGGGTGCAGGTAGCCGCGGATCAGTCCCTGCCGGTAGAGCTCGATGCACTTGAGCTCGAACTGCCGGGTGGCGTAGATGCTGCGGTACATGCCGAGCAGGATCGGCTCGGGCGGCCGAGGCGATCCGCCCTTGGCAGGCGGAGTTGGCATAATCATCTCCCAGAATTCAGTTGACGCATCTCCAGCCGGAGAGCCATCAAACCATTATCAATTTACGATGTTGACGGTTTAGTCAAGCGAAAAACGAATGCGTTCGGCGATGAAGTCCACCATGCCGCGGGTGGCGGCGCTGAACTCGCGGGCCGTGGCGACCAGAGCGGGGTGGGCATTGAATTCGCCGTTGGAGTAGCCGTCTTCGCGGTACCCTCGTTCAAAATAGGGGATCCGCAGCAGACGGGACAGGACGTCCGGCGGTACGGGCGCGTCCCATTGGCGGCTGAATTCGAGGTTGGGGACTTTGAGCAGCAGCGTCTCCAGGAAAGACGGCGGCAAGGTGTAGACGATGTCGGCGCCGGCCATCTTCTCAAGATGCCAGACGCGGGCGGTACCGTTCACCACCGGACTCACCCGCATCGAACTGATCAAGATCTTGCCGGGGTAATCCCGGTTCCGCCGGACGAGATCGTAAGCGCGCTTGATGAGGGCGATCTCCGCCCAGCGCACGTCGCTTTCGTTCATTTCCAGGCCGATATCGGCCGCTTCCTGCTCCAGGGCGCCCTGGGTGCCGAAACGCGAGCTCATGATGGTGATGACCGAACGCCATCCGGTCAGATCCACCCCCTCGGCCCGTGCCTGGGCCAAGCCCTGGGACACCACCTGCATGCAGGCGACGAACTGGGAGATGACCAGCGAGACCGTGTTGTTCGTGGAAATGCCCCGAGCCGTCAACCGTCGGATGGCTTCGTAACCCTCGGCTGTTCCCGGGATTTTGATCATTACGTTGGGCGCCAGCGCATGCAGTTCCAGGCCCTGCGCGACCATCTTTTCAACGTCGTGGCGCAGGCGCGGATCGGTCTGGGCCGAAAAAAAGCCGTGGGTCTTGCCGCTGGCTTCGAAAAGGGGCCGGAGCAGTTGGGCTCCGCGGCCGGCAATCTCCTTGTAGGTCTCCCAGAACACCACCTCGGCGTCGCGGCACTTCCGGGAGCGGATGAAGCCATCGATCCAGTTCGACCAGTAGGCCGGCTCGTCCTTGATGACGTTGAAGCTCAGCCGTGGATTGGTGGTGACGCCCCGGAAGAGGTTGTCCGTCGGGAGGTTGGATGGGCTGTAGAGTCGATCCAGCCAGGCCGCCATTTCCGCCGGATCAGCGGACTTTTCGATCATGCGGCGGCGCCAGCTGGCGAAGACCAGCGGCGAGGAGTCCCACCAAAGCTCGGCCTTCGGCTGGACATCCACCAGTTTTTCCAAAACGCTTTTGCGGGCCATGAATTCAGCCTTGTTGACCATGCCAGGTGATCTGCGCAACCGCCTGCGGACAGGCCGCCGCGAGGGGGCTTCGGAGCGGATAACCCGCTGAGATGGCTTGTATACGAAAATTAAATTTCTTAGCACCATTCCCTATCGCTGTAAAGCCTATAGCGGGATTTGCGAACGGAGCGCCGTTTTAACTGCGGGGCTTGAGAACCATCGTAGCCGCCGATGGGACGAAGCCAGGGGGATCCTCCTCCCGCGGCAAAGTCAGGTTGCGGCCAGAAAATCGTTTAAAGCGGCCAGGAAGGCGGCCTTGTTGTCCACGTGCGGCCAATGCCCGGAGCCGGCGATGGTCACCAACTGCGCCTGCGGGAAGCAGGTCTTGATTTCGGGCCAGTCGCTTGGCTCGATGTAGTTCGAGTCCGAGCCGCGGATAAACAGGCAAGGTTTGGGAAACGCGCGGATGTCCACCGCTCCGCAGATCAGCGGCAGGTTGCGCCGGATGGCGTCCAGGTTGACTTTCCAGCGGTAAGCACCGCCCGGCAGATGCTCCAGGTTTTTCAGCAGAAAAAAACGAACGGCAGGGTCCGGGACGGACGGCCGCAGTTCCGTCTCGGCGTCCTTAATGCGACTGAGGGCGTTGAGATCGAGGCGCACGAGGGCCTCGATGGCTTCGCCGTAAATCGGGGGCCGGGCCTTGTGGGTGATATCCACCACGGCCAGCCTCGCCACCCGTTCGGGAAGCAGGGCGGTGACGCGCAGCGCAACCTTGCCGCCCATCGAATGGCCGAGGAGCATTGCCCGGTCGAGCGCGAGCGCGTCCATCAGGTTTTGGATGTCGCCGGCCATGGCATCGTAATCGAACTGTGGACTGTGAAAGGAACGCCCGTGGTTGCGCAGGTCCGGAACATAAACACAGAAACGCTGTGAGAGCGCCTTCGCGACCGGGTGCCAATTGTCCCAGCAGCCGAAGAGTCCGTGCAGAATCAGCAGGGGCTCGCCCGCGCCATAGCGCTTGCAGTGCAGTATCGTCGTCATTCGAATACGGCCAGCGGCGGTGTGCCGAGCATGCGATGGTTGAGATCCACCTCCAGGCGGAAGCGCGCGATCCGCTCGGCCAGCGACGCGCGGTAGGCCGCCTGTCCGAGATGCTCTTCGCCGGCGGAGACGACCCCGCAGCCCGCAATGAGACCGCAGCCGTTGCCGATTTGAAGCAGGCCGGGAACGATGTCGGCTCCCGCGCCGACCGCCAGGTCGTGGACGCTCGCGACCGGCAGCCGGACTTTATAATGAATGGACTCGGCGTCGATGGGGACGACCATCGGGTATTCACCGGCAGGGCGCAGGCGGGACCCGGAGGCTTTGACGAGTGCATCTATTCCTTCAGCTGCCGCCAGGATTGCCATCGCTTCAGCGGTCGCCAGCGGACTGGCCGTCATCATGCAGGCCTTATACGGCGTGCCGGTGTGAACGAGCCGGTGAATGCGCACATCCGCGGCGTCGGCGCCCGTTGGATGAAGCGAAATGCGCTGCAGGGGGACTTCAATGCCTCGGGGTGCGGCCGACGTGGGGCAGAAGATCATCTCGTCGGCAGATAGCTTCCAACTCATGGAGCCGGTGCCGAATGCGCCCAAGCCAAGGTCGTAATGGTAGGAAAGCCAATCGTCGAATTCGCGCCGGATGCGGGCGTCGACGTGTAGCGTCGACGGCGGGGCCGATCCATCCATCCGGCCGGGTTCCCGTGCGAAGATCGCCCGAGCGCCTGCGGAATGGATGGCCTGTTGAAGCGCCCGGATATCGACTCCCCGCCGCCGCAACGCAATGGCCACGGTTGCACTGTTTTCCAGGACGCTCAGGTGATGCAGGCACTGTTCGAGACTCTGTCCGCGGGCAAACGGCCCATGGCCTTTAACAATGGCGACGGGAGCCCGGCGCAGGTAGGCGGGGATCCGTTGCTCCATCTCGGATGAGCCGACCGTGTTTTGGAAGACTCCCACCGGGACCGCTCCGATCAGGTCCGCTCCCCAAACATCCACCGGCTGGAAGAGGTGCTCCCGCGGTTCCGGCTCCGGGGAGCCGAGTGGGCTCAGGAAGATCGGCTGCTGGGCGGTTTCAAAACCGATCAAGGTGCTGGCGATCGCATGGCAGTGGACGCAGGCGTTCACTCCGGGCAGATCCAATACGCGGCGGTGCGTGTTGGCTTCGGATGACGGCCGGATCGATCCCTCATAGTGCATATCGCTGAAACGTACCGCAACGAGGTCCTCCGGGGAGAGGTTGCCGCACGGTGATCCGGAGGCGGTTATCCAAAAACGATCCGAGCCCCGGGGGCCGCGGCAGGACAGGTTGCCGCTGTGGGTGTTGTTGAGGTTTGTGCGCATGAGCGCGGAGCCAACGGTTTTGAACCGGTGGTGGATCAGGTCTATATCGCTGAGCGTGCTCATGGGAACCATCAAAATGGAGGCGGTTTAGTCAGCTAAGGAGAGGCTCGTCTTGGGCGTCATTTCCAGCAGCAGCCGGAAGGTCGATGGAAGACCCGAAAAAAAATTCAGCCGGGATTGAACCGGCTGAATTTCTGGTCGGGGCGGTCAGATTTGAACTGACGGCCCCCTGCTCCCAAAGCAGGTGCGCTACCAGGCTGCGCCACGCCCCGATTCGGTTTATATTTCTAACACGGCCGGATCGTTTGCGCAAGCACTCGGCCGCCAATCCCGGCGGCCAGCGCCCGGGAACGCCCACCGTTGTTGACATGGCTGGTTTTTGACTTTATACTGGACCAAAAGCGTGAAAAAATTACCTTTATGTAGTTTTTGCCCGCTGATGGAGCCCCTCGCTAGGCTCAGGTGGGATTTTTCTTGCCTAAAGCGGCGTGATGCTGCCGACGAGCGAGAGTGGCGGAACTGGTAGACGCACTGGATTTAGGATCCAGCTCTGGCGACAGAATGGGAGTTCAAGTCTCCCCTCTCGCACCATATTCGACGCTCCTCAACTCGGCGACCCGTCCCATCCGGGAAAACTTATACGTTAGGAAGGCATGGTATCGATGCAGGTAACCGTTGAAGACATCAGCAGCGTCAAGAAAACCCTTCATGTCGAGATTCCCCGTGAAGATGTCGTTCGTGAGATCGACAAGGCCTATGACGAAATCAAAAAAACCGCCAAAATCAAAGGGTTCCGGCCCGGAAAAGTTCCGCGGTCGGTGTTGGAAAAAATGTTTCGGAAAGACGTTCTGGCCGATGTATCCTCCCGGCTGATTCAGAGCTCATTTATTGATGCGGTCAAAGAGAAAGACCTGCGGGTCGTGGGCCGACCCAAATTGGACCCGCCGGAAATCGACATTTCGCAGCCGTACAAGTATGCTGCAACCGTCGAGGTGACGCCTCCGATTGCGGACATTGATTTGAAGGGGATGCAGCTGAAGCGGTCCGTTTACACGGTCAGCGAGGCAGAGGTGGATGCTCAGCTGAAGATGCTCCAGAAAAATCTGGCCCGGTTGGAGAAGACCGCCGACAGCCGTCCCGTGCGCGAAGGCGACCACCTGCTGATCGATTTCGAGGGGTTTAAAGACGGCCGGCCGTTTGCGGGCGCCCCCAAGACCGAAAATTTCACAATGAAGCTCGGGGCCGGCGCCGTCCTCAAAGAGTTCGACCAGCAGTTGGCGGGCATGGCCGCCGGCGAGACGCGCGAATTCCCGGTGACCTTTCCAGGGGATTACGGCAACAAGGCATTGGCCGGCCAAACCCTGCAATTCAAGGTGAAGTTGAACGAAATCCGCGATGAGATCCTGCCGGAAATCAATGACGAATTTGCCAAAAGTGCCGGCCGGTTCGAAACTCTTGAAGACCTCAAACGAGGCATCACGACGAACCTGACCCAGGGATACGAAAAACGGGTCGAGCAGGAACTCAGCGAGCAGGCCTTCAGCGGTTTGATCGAGCGGGCGGCGTTCGAGGTGCCGGAGGCGTTGGTGGAAATGGAACTTGACGGCATCGTCGAGGAGGCCGAGCGCTCCTTTTCCTACCGCAATACGTCGTTGGCCGAGGCCGGGTTGTCCCGCGAGATCATCGCCGAAAAATACCGCGACACGGCGTTGAAGCAAGTCAAGCGTCACCTGATCCTGGGCAAGATCATCGACCAGGAAAAACTGGAGTTGAGCGACGACGAGCTCGATGACGCCCTGCAGAAAATGGCCGACAACTTCCAGCAGCCGGTGGCGGAGATTCGGCGATACTACCGAGAAAATCCCGAAAAACTGGATTACTACAAACATGCGTTGCTGGAAAAAAAGGCGATCAAGCTCGTCCTCGACGCCAGCGCGATCGAGGACCTTGCGCCCGAATCCCGATAGCGAGCGATGGGCCAGCCAACGCGACCTGAAGCCATAAAGCCGATTGACGAAACCGAACAAGAAGGAGACACAGAGTGCCGCTGATTCCCATGGTCATCGAACAAAGCAGCCGCGGCGAACGGGCCTATGACATCTATTCCCGTTTGCTGAAGGATCGGATTATTTTCCTGGGCTCCGCCATGAACGACGAAGTTGCCAATCTGCTGATTGCGCAGCTGCTATTTCTGGAATCCGAGGATCCGGACAAGGACATCAATTTCTACATCAACTCGCCCGGCGGCCTGGTGACCGCCGGTTTGGCCGTTTACGATACCATGCAGTACATCAAGCCGGACATTGCCACGGTTTGCATCGGCCAAGCCGCCAGCATGGGAGCCCTGTTGCTCACGGCCGGCGCCCATGGCAAGCGCTACTCGCTGCCCAATGCGCGGATTCTGATCCACCAGCCGATGGGCGGGTTTCAGGGGCAGGCCTCGGACATCGAGATCCAGGCCAAGGAAATCCTGCGGATGAAGGAGACGCTGAACCAGATCCTTGTCCAGCATACCGGCAAGACGATGGACTCGATCCAGCGCGATACCGACCGGGATTATTTCATGAGCGCCCAGGAGGCCAAGACCTACGGAATCATCGATCACGTGATCGCCAACCGTCAGGATCTCGACTTATTGGATAAGCCGGAGGCATAGCATGGCGAAAAAGAAGGACGACAACGACAACCTCTTCTGCTCGTTTTGCGGCAAGAACCAGTCCGAGGTCCGCAAGCTGATCGCCGGTCCCGCGGTGTACATCTGCGATGAGTGCATCCAGCTCTGCAGCGAAATCATCGAGGAAGAGACCGAAAAGGACACCAAGGATACGACCCATTTCCTGACCCCCAAGGAAATCAAGGAGCGCCTGGACGGTTATGTGATCGAGCAGGAGCCGGCCAAGAAGATTCTTTCGGTTGCGGTATACAACCACTACAAGCGCCTGGAGTCGGCTTTCAACGCCGGCGACGTGGACGTTCAGAAAAGCAACATCCTGCTGATCGGCCCGACCGGCTGCGGCAAGACGCTTCTGGCCCAGACCCTGGCGCGGTTTCTGAACGTGCCGTTCACGATCGCGGACGCCACCAGCCTGACCGAGGCCGGTTACGTGGGGGAAGACGTCGAAAACATCATTCTGTCCCTGCTGCAGAGTGCCGATTACGACGTCGAAAAGGCCAAGCGCGGGATCGTCTACATCGACGAAATCGACAAAATCGCCAGCAAGGCCGACAACCCCTCGATCACCCGGGACGTTTCGGGTGAAGGTGTGCAGCAGGCGCTGCTCAAAATCCTGGAGGGCACGCTGGCCAGCGTGCCGCCCAAGGGCGGGCGCAAGCATCCCCAGCAGGATTTCATCAAGGTCGATACCACCAACATTCTCTTCATCTGCGGCGGCACCTTCACCGGCCTGGAGAAGATCATCCAGCGCCGCCTCGGTCCCAAGCTGATGGGTTTCGGCGCCAAGATCGTCCAGGAAAAGGAGCGCACGATCAGCGACACGCTCAAGATGGTGCAGCCGGAGGATCTGGTCAAATACGGCATGATCCCCGAATTCCTCGGCCGGCTGCCCGTGATCGCCACGCTGCACGAACTGAACGAAGACAGCCTGATCCGCATCCTCAAGGAGCCCAAGAACGCCCTGATCAAGCAGTACCAGAAACTCTTCGAGATGGAGGGCGTGAATCTGCGCTTCACCGACAGCTCCCTGTCGGCGGTCTCCAGGGAGGCGATCAAGCGCAAATCCGGGGCCCGCGGCCTGCGCGCCATCATGGAGTCCTGCATGCTCGATATCATGTACGAGCTGCCCTCCCTCGAAAACGTCAAAGAATGCGTCATCAGCGAGGATGTGGTGCTGAACAAGGAAGACCCCATCCTGCTGTTCGAACAAACCAAAAAGCAAGCCTGACCCAATCGGGCCAGACCGACTCTTAGCCTTGAGCCTCCACGGGGGGCTCATTTTCGGTGTGACATATGGTGAACATTCCAAAGTTTTTCAAAGACGGGGAACCCCACCCGAACCGAATCGTGCTGCCGCTGCTGCCTTTGCGGGATATCGTGGTGTTTCCATTCATGGTGGCGCCCTTGTTCGTGGGACGGCCCAAATCCGTCAATGCCCTGACCGAGGCCATGAACAAAGACAAGGTGGTTTTTTTGGCCACCCAGAAAAAGGCCGGCATCGACAACCCGGGAGAGCAGGACATCAGCGAGATGGGCACGATCGGCAAGGTGCTGCAGCTGCTGCGCCTGCCCGACGGCACGGTGAAGGCCCTGGTGGAGGGCAAAAGCCGGGCGCGGGTCGTGCGGTTTCTTCCGGAGGAGGAATTCTTCCGGGTGGAACTGGAGCGGCAGGCCGAAAAAGAGCTCTCCACGGCGGAATCCACCGCCCTGATGCGTTCGGTCATTGAGACCTTCGAGGAATACGCCGGTCTCAACCGCAGCATTTCCAAAGAACTGGTCACCAACGTGACCTCCATCGCGGATCCATCCCAGATGGCCGACACGGTGGCCTCGCATTTCTCCTTCAAGCTCGAGGACAAACAGCGGCTGCTCGACACGGTCGACCTGGCCGATCGCCTGCCCCTGCTGCTGAGCCTGATCAAGATGGAGATCGAGGTCTTCCGCATGGACCAGCGCATCAAAACCCGCATCAAAGACCAGATGGAGAAGACCCAGAAGCAATACTACCTGAACGAGCAGATGCGGGCCATCAAGAAGGAAATGGGCGCAGAGGACGATCTCAGCGACGAGATCCGCGAAATCGAGGAAAAGCTCAAAAACAAGAAATTGCCCAAGGAGGCCACCGAGAAAGTCGAGCATGAGCTCAAGAAGCTCAGGATGATGACGCCCATGTCGGCCGAGGCCACGGTGGTGCGTAACTACATCGACTGGATTTTGAGCCTGCCCTGGTCTGAGAAGACCGATGTGGCGGACGACCTGCCGCAGGCGGAGCGGATTTTGGAAGAAGACCATTACGGGCTGGAAAAGCCCAAGGAGCGCATCCTGGAATACCTCGCCGTGCAGGCGCTGGTGAAGAAAATCCGGGGGCCGATCCTGTGCTTCGTAGGCCCTCCCGGTGTCGGCAAGACCTCGTTGGCCAAGTCCATCGCCCGCGCCACCGGCCGAAAATACGTGCGCTTGTCCCTGGGCGGGGTACGGGATGAGGCCGAAATCCGCGGGCACCGCCGCACGTACATCGGCGCCATGCCCGGCAAGATCATCCAATCGCTTAAGAAGGTGGGCGCGAGCAACCCGGTGTTCTGCCTGGACGAAGTCGACAAGATGAGCATGGATTTCCGGGGAGACCCCTCGGCGGCCTTGCTCGAAGTGCTGGATCCCGAGCAGAATTTCGCCTTCAACGATCACTACCTCGACCTGGACTACGACCTGTCGGATATCCTGTTCATCACGACGGCCAACACGCTGCCTGACATCCCGCTACCGCTTCAGGACCGAATGGAGATCATTCGGCTGCCGGGATACACCGAGGTCGAAAAATACCACATTGCCGAGCAGTTCCTCCTGCCTAAGCAGATCAAGACCAACGGCCTGGAGGGCAAAAAGGTTGAATTTTCGCGCAACGCCGTTCTGATGCTCATTCGGCGCTACACCCGCGAGGCCGGGGTGCGCAACCTTGAACGCGAAATCGCTTCGATCTGCCGCAAGCTGGCGCGCGAGGCCGTGACCCACCCCGACCGAAACGAGTTCGCCGTGGGGGAGAAATCCGTTCCCAAACACCTGGGACCTTACCGCTTCCGCCATGAACAGGTGGAGGAGCAGGATCAGGTCGGCATGGTCACGGGTCTGGCATGGACGCAGGTGGGCGGCGAACTGCTGTTCATCGAAACCCTGTTGATGCCCGGCCGCGGGCAGCTGACCGTTACCGGAAAGCTTGGGGAGGTCATGCAGGAGTCGGCCCACGCCGCGCTGAGCTATGTGCGTTCACGGGCGGATCACCTGATGATCGACGACAAGTTCCACCGCAAATACGACATCCATATCCACATTCCGGAGGGGGCAATACCCAAGGACGGACCCTCGGCCGGGATATCGATGTGTACGTCGCTCGTTTCGGCCTTGACCAAACGACCGGTGCACCGCGACATCGCCATGACGGGCGAGATCACGCTGCGGGGACGGGTGCTGCCGATCGGCGGCCTGAAGGAGAAGCTCATCGCCGCCCACCGGGGCGGGGTCAAATGCGTGATCATTCCCAAAGAGAACGAAAAGGACCTCAAGGATGTCCCCAAGAGCATTACCAGCCAGATGGACGTCCGGTTTGTCGAGCATATGGACGAAGTGCTCGGCCATGCGCTCATCGCGCGCGAGGGGGAGTCGATTTTCAAGAATGCAGACATTCCGCTTAAGATTCCGATTGAAAAAGATCAGCCAGCGGAACGCGCCATCAACTGAATCCGTGTGTCACTGAAATTGCGCTTGACACTTTAAGGCCAAGCTAGTAGTAAAAAAATTTGCGCAATTCGCTCAGGGCGGATAGCTCAGCCGGGAGAGCGTCGGCCTTACAAGCCGAAGGTCACAGGTTCGATCCCTGTTCCGCCTACCACTGACGTTCCGGTGGGAGGCACCGAGGGGCGAACTACCATGAAAACAAGATTTGCGGGGGCGTAGCTCAGTTTGGTTAGAGCGCCGGCCTGTCACGTCGGAGGTCGCGAGTTCGAGCCTCGTCGTCCCCGCCATTTTTCAATAGAAAACCGGATGGCTACGGAGCCATCCGGTTTTCTGTTTCGGCCATCTGAGAACCCGGCGGCGCCGGGGCAGGCTTTCTTGACCCTTCATGACCGACCAAGACCGCATGCGAACCATCGATGAGAATTCAACGTTCCGGTTGATTTGGGATATCTTCATTTCCCTGTTGATCATCGCCAGCTGTTTCTTGATCCCGCTTCAACTTTCATTTCGGCACGTCGCTGTGCCTCTTGGCTCCGGACTCGTCTATCTCATCGACCTGTTTTTTGGTCTGGATATTATTCTGAACTTCTTCACCACCTTCCGACGGCGTGGTGAAAAGATCACCGCAGCGGACCAGACCGCTCGGCACTACCTGAAAACCCTCTTCTGCGTCGACCTGGCGGCGAACCTGCCGTTCGATGCGATCTTTCTGGGCGATGCGGGCCTCGGCATGGCCGGGGTGTCGGTTGTATTGGTTCTGCGTCAGCTTAGGCTCCTGCGCGTGATCCGGCTTTTCATAATTTTCCGCCGCTGGCAGAGCCTGAGCTGGACCAGCGCCGGTCATCTCCGCATCGCCAAGCTTTTCACGGCTTTTTTTCTGCTTATTCACTGGATCGCCTGTGCGTGGTTCCTGGTGCCCTATCTCGAAGGGTTCCCCGAGAACTGTTGGGTGGTGCAGCAGGGCATTGAACATGCACGGCCGGCCACGCAGTACATCCGTGCGCTCTATTGGGTGATCCAGACCATGGCCACTGTCGGGTACGGCGATATCACCCCGCACCGTGATTTTGAATACGTGTTCAGCATCCTGATCATGCTATTGGGGGCATCGACCTATGCCTTCATCATCGGCAACATCGCTTCGCTGGCCAGCAATCTCGATGCGTCCCGCGCTGCTTTTTTCGGCCGAATCGAGGCGATCAGCCACTATCTGCACGCGCGGCAGGTGCCGGCGCACTTGAACGAACAGGTCCGCAATTACTATGAGTATTTGTGGGCTCACCACCGCGGGGTGAAAGAGGAGGCTCTTTTTGAAGATCTGCCGCCTTCGTTCCGGCTCAACCTCCTGCTGTATTTAACCCGGGACCTTCTCGAGAAAGTGCCCCTCTTCAGATACTGCTCACCGGTTCTGCGCAACATTCTCTTGATGGCGCTCAAACCCCAGACCTACGCCCCCGGCGTTTTGATCGCCCGAGCCGGGGAGATCGGGAAAGAGATTTTCTTTTTGAGCCACGGACAGGTCGCGATTCTATCGGAAGACGGAGATGAAACTTTCGGGACTCTGGAAGGCGGCGAATATTTCGGCGATCTCTCTCTGATTCTCAAGGAGAAGCGCACCGCATCGGTCAAAGCCCTGACCTACTGCGAGGTCTTTGTCTTGACCAAGAAGGAATTCAACCACATCAAGAGCGAGTATCCCGAATTCCGAGAGGTCCTCAAAAAAGTGTCAGCGGAGAAAACGGAAAAAGTCGTCAACCTCTTGTTGAAAGGCGTCACCCTCTAGCGATGACGGCGAATGAACGTTGCGCGAACGAAACCCGGCGCTGATTAGAAACCTCTGGATTTTTTAAGGCAATCGTTTTATGCAGGCCTTATGCAACCGAGAAGCGATCGGTCGGCGGGGTTGAGTCTGCAGGCTTGAGGATACCGAATGAAATCTATTCTGCTGGCAGTTGTGATGATGATGGGGATTGCCGCGGGGCCGGCAATGGCCGGCGGGCTGTCGCCGGACGCCGAAAAAGAAATGGCCAAGCCGGGGGTCGTGGTGACCGACGTGCTCGAGGTCAAGGCCACCCTGGAAGCCATTGATTACAAGAAGCGCACGATGACGCTGAAAGGAATTCAGGGCAAGGCCGTTGCCTTAAAAGCGGACAAGGCCGTCCGAAACTTCGAGCAGTTGAAAAAAGGCGACATGGTTTTGGCGGATTTCGTCGAATCCGTGGCGATTTCCATCCGTTCCGCCAGAGCGCCCCAAAGCCCCGGCGAGGCGCGGCTGGTCTCCGTCGCACCGAAGGGCGCAAAGATCGGAGTTCTTCTCGCCGAGACCTTTGCGGTGTCCGCGGTCATCGAGTCCATCGACCCCAAGGCACGTCTGGTGACTCTGAAAGAACCCAATGGCGGCTTCCGGATTGTCCCGGTCGACAAGAGCATGAAAAATATCGAGCGCTTTAAAAAAGGAGAAGAAGTCGTCCTACGGGTTACCGAGCCGATCGCCATCAAAGTTGAGAGACGAAAGTAAAGGAGATCATTCTGGATGCAGAGGAAAATCGGTTTCGCCGCTGCGGTATACGCCGCTCTGCTCGTGTTCGCGATCCTGCCCTTGTTCCCCGTGGCCGCCGGGGCCCAGACGGATCCGTCGGCCGCCAGCGCCGCCGAAGCGGACGACTACGAAGACGAGTACGAGGACGATGCGAAGAAGGTTACGGTCGCCGACCCGATCGAACCGTTCAACCAGGAAATGTACCAGTTCAACGATTTTCTGGTGCTTTATGTTCTGGAGCCGGCCGCTAAAGTAGAGAAAGCGGTCATTCCATGGGAGTTCCGGACGATCTTTCGCAACATGCTGCGCAATATTCGCTTCCCGGTGCGTTTCGTGAGTTGCCTGCTCCAAGGCAAGTGGGAGAAGGGAGGGGACGAATTCGCCTCGTTTTTCCTGAATACGACCGTCGGATTCCTGGGCATGGCCGACGTGGCGGCCACCTATCCCGGCTTCAACACCAGCCCGGAGGATATGGGCCAGACATTCGCCGTTTGGGGGTGGGAGGAGAGTTCGTATGTGACCCTGCCTTTTTTCGGTCCGTCCACCGTTCGCGACGCTTTAGGCAAACTGCCCGATGCCGTTATCGATCCTCTGTTCTGGTATGCGAATCTCACGCTGTCGCTTTCCCTGCGGGGCGGAGAAGCCGTCAACGACACCAGTTTCCGCATCGGAGACTATGAGGCCATCAAGAAAGCCTCGCTCGACCCCTACGTCGCCCTTCGCAACGGCTACATCCAGAACCGGAACAAAATGATTTCCGAATAAAAGATGTCTAATTCAACTACATCACTCATCGGCAGGGCGGGTTTTCGGCCGCAGCGCGCCGCAACCAAATTTTCAGGCAACTCGGCCACGCCCTTAAGCCGTCTAGAGGAATTGCAGACAGGCAGAGACGGCCGGCGGCTGCGTGGGCATCGGTCCTCCGGGACTGTCCGGACAAGCATGAAGCGGGCTTGCTGCCGTCCGCTGGTTCGTTGATCGGATGGTCGCGGTGGGCTGCGGCTGAAAACCCGCCCCGCCGGACCCTGGCTCAAGTTGTACCACGTGCCGGAGTAATATTTAATTGAATTCTCCGGTTCCATTCGGTAAATATCCGCCATGAACACAGCTCAGCAGCAATTGGCCGAAGGCATCCTCTTCACCGACGAATACCAGTTCACCATGGCCCAGATGTACTATCGTTTGGGCCTGCACGAAAAACCTGCGCAGTTCGACTATTTCTTCCGCGACTACCCGGACTACGGTGCCCATAAGGCCGGTTACTGCATCGCCGCCGGCCTGGATTGGCTGTTGAACTGGATGCAGACGGCCCGGTTCCGGTCCGCGGAGCTGGACTGCCTGCGGTCTCAAACCGGGCGTGCCGGGACCCCGGTTTTCAGCGCGGACTTTATCGGATGGCTTGAAAAAAACGGCAACTTCGACGGGCTTTCCATCCGGGCGATCCCGGAGGGCCGCGTGGTCCATCCCAACGTGCCGTTGGCGGTCGTCACCGGCCCTTTGGCCGCCGGCCAGATTCTGGAAACCTCGCTGCTCAACCACCTCAACTACCAGACCCTGATCGCCACCAAGGCCGCGCGCATCCGTGAGAGCAGCCGCGGCCAGCTGATCATCGAGTTCGGCGCCCGCCGCGGCCACGGCAAGGGGGTCACCGCGGGAGCGCGCGCGGCGCTGATCGGCGGGGCGGATTTCAGCTCCAATGTGGGGATCTCGCATGCTCTCGGACTGGAGCCCAAGGGCACCCACGCCCACAGCATGGTGCAGGCGTTTCTGGCACTGGGAATGACCGAACTGGACGCGTTCCGGGCCTTTGCCGAGACCTATCCGGATGACTGCATTCTGCTGGTGGACACCATCGATACGCTCGGCAGCGGCATTCCCAACGCCATTAAAGTGTTCGAGGAGCTGAAAGGCAGAGGGCATACGCCCATCGGCATCCGTCTGGACTCCGGCGATCTCGCCCATCTCAGCATTCAGGCGGCGCGGATGCTGGACGAGGCCGGCTTCCCCGATACCACGATCGTGCTTTCGAACGAGCTGGACGAACTCAGCATCTGGCAGATCCTCACCCAGATCGGCCAGGAATCGGCCCGCAACGGGCTGGATGCGGATCGTCTCATCCGGCGCCTGGCGTTCGGGGTCGGCACCCGCTTGGTGACCTCGGCCGGCGACTCGGCCCTGAACGGTGTCTACAAGCTGGTGGCCCTGCGGCGGGACTCCCGGTGGGTGCCGGCCATGAAGCTCTCCGATTCGCCCTCGAAGATCCCCAACCCGGGTGACAAGCGCGCCTGGCGCTTGTATGACCGGCGCGGCAAGGCCACCGCCGATCTGTTGAGCGCCAAGGACGAAGTGCCGGCGGATCTGCCGAAAATCGTTCTCCGGCACATGACCGAATCCAGCCTCAAGCGATTTCTCATTCCGAAGGATTTACTCGAGATCGAAGCATTGCTCGTCGATGTGCTCCGGGAGGGGCGAAGAACCGTCGAAAGCCCGACCATCGGGCAGATCCGCGCCCTTCGCCAGGCCGACATGGAGCGGCTCGATCCGGGGGTCAAGCGGCTGATGAACCCGCATATCTATCACGTGTCGCTCACCGAGAAAGTGTGGCAGATCAAGCAGAAGCTGATCGCTGCCATGCGGGGAGGTCTGCCGGGCGAAGCCCACCGATGAAGCGGCGCCACCGGCCGCGGGGTTTCATTTGCGCTTGAACACCGATCGCCAGCCGCTGCATTCGGTGGACAGCGGGCGGATCGTCCGGCACACATCGCGCGCCATCTCCGTGATGTAGAAGGCTTCGGGATCTTCTTTGTTGACGATGGATAGGATGCGAGCCAGGTCGCGGCGCCGGCAGGCGATGGTGAGCTCATCCACGGGCCCCCGCATGCCCTCGCCCTGGAACACCGTCACCGGCTGGCCCATGGCGCGCAGCCGTTCGGTCAACGCCCGTCCGGCGGTTCGGGTAAACACCCTCAGAATCATGAAGCCCAGGGCGATTTTGCGTTCGACGGCGATTCCAACCAGATTGCCGGTGGCGAAACCCAGAGCGTAGAACAAGGCGAGGATCGGCTGCGACGCCACCTTCTGCACCACCGTGCTGATGACGGTGATCCAGATCAGAATCTCGAAGATGGCGAGGAAAAAGGCGACAACCCCTCTGCCCTGGACGGTGACGATAGTTCGCACCGTGCCGAGCGAAACGTCGCAGATCCGAGCCAGGAAGATCAGGATCCCGGTCAGGAGGGTACCGGCGTCCAACATCGGTCACGCCCGCCTGCGCGCACGCGGCGCGACACGGGCGCGATGCATCCGGGAGAGTTCCATGAAGGCGTTCGGACCGGTTTTCGATATTTTTCCAACCCCAGCTTGAACCATGACCGTGCTCCTCGATCGGGCGTTGACGCTTTTACAAATAGTGTGACTCGCGAGGGCAAGGTATGGCAAAAAGGCGGAGTCCTGTCAAATCGATCGAAACAGGCGGTTGCCACGTCCCGGCCCTGCGACCGCCAGGTGAACGGATGAATAGCGAATCAACAGACGGCCTCGTGAGATGGCGCGCGTCAAGGTCCAGCGACGTCTTGGTCATCGGCGGTGGGGTGATCGGCATGGCCTGCGCGCATTACCTGGCGCAAGCCGGCCGCGCGGTACGCCTGATCGAACAGGAACGGATCGGCGCCGGCGCCTCGCACGGCAACTGCGGGCTGGTGGTTGTCAGCTACCTGCTGCCGATGTGCGCGCCGGGCGTCGTGCAAAAAGAAATATCCGGCCTGCTGCGGACGTCCTCGCCGCTCTATGTGAAGCCGGCGCTCGACGTCAGCCTGCTGATCTGGCTGCTGCGGTTTGCCGGGATGTGCCGGGAGGGGCACCTGCGCCACGCCATCCCCGCGCGGGCGGCGCTCCTGGGCAGTTCGGACGGGCTGTTTCAGGAGCTGTTCCGGGACCATGGACTGGAGGGAGAGTATGAACGGCGGGGGGTTCTCATTGTTTGCCGGGGCGAAAAGGCGATGCGGGCGTACGAAGCCAAGAACGATCGTCTGCGCCCGTTCGGCCATGCCGCCGAACCGCTCGTTGGAAAAGCGCTGCAAGCGGCTGAGCCGGCGCTGCGCGAGGATGTCTTCGGGGCCTGGCATCATCGCACGGACAGCCACCTGCGGCCGGACCGACTGCTTCAATCCTGGAAGCAGGTTTTGACCCGGTCCGGGGTGACCATCGAAGAGGGATGCCGCCTGGTCGGGTTTCGCCGGGCGGGGGACCGCATCGCGGCGGCCGTCACGAACCGCGCGGAATTCGAAGCCCGTGAGGTGGTGCTGGCCGCAGGGGCCTGGTCGGCGCCCGTGGCGGCTCAACTCAAACTGCGGCTGCCGCTGCAGCCGGGCAAAGGCTACAGCATGACCATGACCCGCCCTGCCGTGTGCCCGCGGATTCCCTGCAGCTTTTCCGAGCGACGAGTGGTCGCCACCCCCTGGCCGAGCGGCTACCGTCTCGGCGGGACCATGGAGTTTTCGGGGTTTGCCGCCCCGCCGGATCCGCGGCGCTTTGCCGCGTTGACTGCTGCAGCGGCCGACTATTTAAGGGAACCGGTCGGGAGCGCCGTGGTCGAGGAGTGGACCGGATTGCGGCCCATGACCTTCGACGACCTGCCGCTGATCGGGCCGGCTCCCGGCTTCCGCAACCTTTGGGTCGCGACCGGCCACGGCATGCTCGGCATTACGGCGGCGCCGGCCACGGGCAAGCTGGTGCAGGAGATGATCTGCGGGCAGACGCCCCACATCGATCCTTCGCCGTTTCGCGTCGGGCGCCGCTAACAAAAGCCGTTCCGCGCGTTGGGAGTCATTGTATCATGCCGTTTGTTTCCGGGTTCAAGACAGGTACAGAGCCGGCGCCGCGCGCGCTGTGGTTTGGTTTCGAATCGGGCAAAGTTCTCGTGAAGCAGGCTGACGGAACGCCGTTGATACCAGCCCGTGAAGACCTGGCCGGGCTTGGCATCGGCCCGGTCTGGCAGCATTACTTCGGCGACTGGAACGGATCGGCCTGCTGGGCCGTCAGCTTCGCGCCGGATACGCCGGCGCCGCTCGGCTTTGCCTGGAAAGGATTAAGAGAGCTGTTCGGCCGGATGGAGGAGGACCTGATCTGGGTGGCCGGACGTGCCGGGCAGTTGGTGCACTGGCACCGCAACCATTGCTTCTGCGGCCGTTGCGGAGCCCGCACCGAGGATCACCCCCAGGAGCGGGCCAAACTCTGCCCGGGTTGCGGTTTGATGAACCATCCGCGCGTGTCGCCGGCCATCATCGTGGCGGTCGTCAAGGAGCGGCAGCTGCTCCTGGCGCATGCCGCGCGATTTCCGGTAAAATTCTACAGCGTGCTGGCCGGGTTCGTGGAACCCGGGGAGACCCTGGAGGAATGCGTGCAGCGCGAGGTGTTCGAGGAAACCGGCCTGGAGATCCGTAACATCCGCTATTTCGGGAGCCAGCCCTGGCCGTTTCCGGATTCGCTCATGGTGGCTTTCACCGCGGAGCATGCAGCCGGCGACATCCGCGTCAACCCGGCGGAGATCACCGACGCCGGTTGGTTCCGCGCGGACCGGCTGCCGGAAATCCCGCCGCCCATCAGCATCGCCCGCAAGCTCATCGACTGGTTCTGCGGCCAGTTTCCCTAATTGGCCTCTTTACGAAGCCATCCTATTTGACTCTCTGGATGTCCTCTTCCCGGCCGATGATCACCAGCACATCGCTGTCCTTGATGATCGAACTGGCGCGGGGCACCAGCTGCAGGCTCTCCGAAAGCACATCGCGGATGGCGATCACCTGCAGTTGATATTTTTTCCGCAGGTCGAGTTCGGCGAGGCTCTTCCCGATGAAGGCCGTGGGCGGGGCCAGTTCGCAGATGGTGAAGTCCTCGGAAATCGGCAGATACTCCAGGACGTTCGGTGAGATGATGCTGCGCGCCACTTTGTTGGCCATTTCGCGTTCGGGAATGATGGCCTCGCTGGCGCCCACCTTGAGCAGGATGCGCTTATAGTCCTCGTTCGGCACCTTGACGATGATTTCCTTGACCTTCAATTCCCTCAGATAGAGCGTCAACAACGTGCTGGCCGAGAGATCCTCTCCAAAGGAGATGACCACAGTGTCTTGCGCGTCGATCCCGATGGATTCGAGCACCTCCTTGTCCGTGGCATCGGCCAGCACCGCCTTGGTGCTGTGGTCCTTGATTTTCTGAACGACGTCCCGGTTCTTGTCGATCGCGATGACCTCGATTCCTTTTTCGTAGAGCTGGCGGGCCAGTTGAGATCCGAAAATACCCAATCCGACCACCACGACGCGTTTCATGCTACAGCCTCCTTATCCCACCATGACCCCTTCTTCGGCGTAGGTGAAGCTTTTTTTCGTGACCATGCGGGCCAGTGAGAAGGCCAGGGTCAGCGGTCCTACGCGGCCGGCAAACATCATCAGGATGATGGCCAGCTTCTGAGGGGTGTTCAGACTCGGGGTCAAATTCATGGAAAGCCCCACGGTCGCAAACGCCGATGTGGTTTCGAAAACATACTCGACGAAGCGATGGCGGCTTTCGGCCGGGGCGCCGCCGTGATCGGCCGTCAACAGCAGGATCGACATGATGAAGCAGATGGACAGCGTCGCCGCCAGAATGATCGAAATCGTGCGCTGCAGGAGCTCCCGGGGAATGGTGCGGTTGAAAACGTTTACGTCCTCGCGACCTCGCAGGCGGCTCCACATGATCAGCAGCAGCAGGCTCGCGCTGGTAGTCTTGACGCCTCCGCCGGTGGAGCCCGGCGAGGCGCCGATAAACATCAGGGTGATCATCAGCAGGATGGTCTCATTGGCGAGCAAGCCGATGTCCACCGTGCTGAAACCGGCCGTGCGCGGGGTGATGGATTGAAACAGGGACGCCAGCACCCGGTTCTGCCACGGGAGGTCTTTCAGAACCCGCTGGTTCTCGAAAACAAAGAACAATACCGCGCCGCCGATGATCAGGATGCCGGTTGCGAACAGGACGACCTTGGTATGAACCGACAGCCGCCGCTGTTTACCGAAAAAACGCATGTGCAGCTCGTAATGCACCACGAAACCGATCCCGCCGGCTACGATGAGCGTCATGATCGTCAGGTTGACGATCGGGTCTCCCTGGTAAGCGACGAGGCCGTCGCTGAACAGGGTGTAGCCGCAGTTGTTGAAAGCCGAGATGGCGAGGTAGACGGCGTGAAAAAGCGCCTCGCCGGGCGGAAAATCGCGCAGCAGGCGGGTCCACAGCAGCAGCGTCCCCGCGGCTTCGTACAGGAAGGTTGACAGGAAGACGAACTTGAGAATCGTGGCCAGATCCCTGCGGGGCGCGTACAGAAAGGCGGACTGCATGATGTCGCGCTCCTTGGAGGCTAGCCCCTTGCCCAGGATGACGAAAAATAAAGCCGAAAACGTTAGAATACCCAGCCCGCCGACCTGGAAGAGCACGATGGTGGTCACCTGGCCCGCGGTCGAAAGGTCTTGGCTCAGATCGATCGCAGCCAATCCGGTCACGCACACCGCCGAAGCCGAAGTGAACAGGGCATCGACCGCCGAAAGAGGTTTTGAGGCTGCGGAAAACGGAAGCCAGAGCACTAAACCGCCCAATAAGATTATCGCCGCGAAACTCAGGATGAAAATTCGCTCGGGGGAAAAATGGCGGGACAAAAAGGGCCCCGGATGCGAAGATGCTTTTGAACGTCGATCGGACGTGTTGCGCTTTGAAATCGTCATATGGGTCCCGCCGCGAAGCGATTCCATCCACCTGTAGCCCGCCGGTTAGGATTAATCTTTTTCCGGTGAATTCGGGCCGACAATTTATCAAGGCGGACCCACCGCGTCAACGATCCTGCAGCTGATGCAAGGGGTGCGGGGTCCGCCGTTTTTCGTTCAAGGTCTAAATTCGGACCTGTGCCCCGAGTTCGACGACACGATTGGGCGGAATTCCGAAATACCCTGCCGGATTGGCGGCGTTGCGCGACATGAATGCAAAAAGGGCTTTCCGCCAGCGCGGCATGGGGGAGGTGCCGTTGGTCAACAGGGTTTCTCGGCCCAAATAAAAGGTGGTTTTGGTTGGCTCAAGGGGCAGCCCAAAGCAGGCTGCCAATCGCATGATTTCCGGAATTTTCGGGGCTTCCATGTAACCGTACCAGGCCACGAGCCGGTAGAACCCCGCCGGCCGCCGTTCGAGGCGCAAACGATCCTTGTCCGCCACCTTTGGCGAGTCCACCGAGTGGATGGTCAGCAGGAGCACGTGCTCATGAAGCATGTGGTTGTGCTTGACATGGTGGAGGAGGGTCGGCGGCGTTCCAGTCGGCGAAAGGGTCATAAAAACCGCCGTTCCGCGCACCCGGGGCAGAGGATGCTTTTCAATGTCGGCCACGAAGTCCTCCAGCGGTATAAGACCGGTGGACAGCTGGCGTTTCATCTCCTCACGGCCCTTTCGCCATGAGGCGAAGATGATAGTGATCGCGAACGCAACCGCCAGAGTGATCCAGCCCCCGTCAAAAAGCTTGAATAGATTGGCGCTGAAGTAACCTACATCGAAAAGCAAGAAAAGGGCGACCGGCGGCACGGCCTTCCACAGCGGCCAACCCCACACCTGGACCGCGGAAACCAGGTAAAGGACCGAGGTGAGCCCCATGGTGGCGGTCACTGCGAGCCCGTATGCACCGGCGAGCCGGCTGGATTCCCTGAAGGTCAGGACCAGTACGAGGCAGGCGATCAGCAGGGCATAGTTTACGGCCGGGATGTATATCTGTCCCTTCACTTCCGCCGATGTGTGCACGATGTGGACTCGAGGGCTGAAGCCGAGCTGAATGGCCTGTTGGGTCAACGAAAATGCTCCGGAGATCAGCGCCTGAGAGGCGATCACGGTGGCAATCGTGGACAACGCCACCATCGGATAGAGGGCGGCCGACGGCACCAACCCATAGAACGGGTGGAAGCTTGCGTCGGGATTTTCCAGCAGCAGGGCACATTGGCCGAAATAATTGAGCAGCAGGGCCGGACAGGCCAATCCCAGCCAGCTCATGCGAATGGCCCGGCGGCCGAAATGGCCCAGGTCGGCGTAGAGCGCCTCGCCGCCGGTGATGCACAGAACGACCGATCCGAGAACGACGAATCCGTGCAGGCGGTTGGCGCTGAAGAACTCCCAAGCGTGCCAGGGGTTGAGGGATAATAAAATGCGGGGCGATTTCAGGATCTCCCCCAGTCCCAGCGCCGCGATCGTCAAGAACCAGATGATCATGACGGGGCCGAAGAGCTTGCCGACTCCTCCGGTGCCGCGCTTTTGCAGGCTGAAGAGCGCCACGAGCACCATGCACGTCAACGGAACGACGAGGGGCTTGGCCGCTTCGGTGGCGACTTCTAATCCTTCGATGGCGGATAGCACCGATATGGATGGGGTGATGATGCCGTCGCCGTAAAGCAGAGCCGCGCCGAAGATGCCTCCTCCGATAATCGCGGATCGCAGCTTCGGTTTGAGTTGGTTCGTGGACCCAAGGATGAGGCCGAGCAAGGCGAAAATGCCGCCCTCGCCCCGGTTGTCGGCCTTGAGGATGAACCCCACATACTTGATACTTACGACGATGGTCAGCGACCAGAAAATCAGCGATGCCACGCCGTAGAGGTTGACATCGGTCCTGGCCACGGCGTGTATGCCGTTAAAGCATTCGCGGACGGCATAGAGAGGGCTGGTGCCGATGTCGCCGTATACGACGCCGAGAGCCGCCAGAGCGAGCGCTGCGGTATTTCCGTGAACCGGTTGGGGGGGGGCCGAGTCGGCTATGCCGGGCGCTGGACATGCGTCCGAGCCGGTCTCATGCACATCGGGCATGGTGTTGCCTCCGGAAGTTGGATGCGGGAGAAGTCCCCCTCCGGTCTCCTCCGAAGGTTCTCCTCATCGATGCCGGCGAGGTTAGCTGAAGGGATAGGGCCGAAGAGGTTGCCCATCGCTGGTTCGCGATTCGCCCCGCTGTCACGGGTCCCCCGCTTCCGGCCGGTGGCCGGAATTAGGCGGGCGGTAAATTATCCTTGAATTCAGGGGGTGTCAAGCATTTCGGCGAAGAACGCAGGGCCGGACCCGCTCAGCCCTCAAGGGGCGCCGACTTCGCCTTGCGGCGGGCGAGTTGGATGCGGATGAACTCCACCACGCTGGGGATGCCCGGGATCAGCACCAGAGCGATGATCACCAGGCTGAAGTTCTTCTTGATGACGGGAATGTTGCCGAACCAGTAGCCGGCCATTACGAAGAGCAGCACCCACAGCACCCCGCCGAAGACGTTGAAGAACAGAAAGCGCGGGTAGGTCATGCTGCCGATGCCGGCCACGAACGGCGCGAACGTGCGGATGATCGGCAGGAACCGGGCGATGATGATGGTCTTGCCGCCGTGCTTTTCGTAGAAGGCGTGGGTGCGGCGCAGGTACTCCTTGTTGAGGAATCGGCCGTGCTCTTCATGGAAGACTTTGGGGCCGAAAAAATTGCCGACCGAATAGTTCACCGAATCGCCGAGGATGGCCGCCGCGACCAGGACCAGGATCACCCAGGTGACGTCCATGGCGCCGATGGCGGCCATCGACCCCACCGCAAACAGGAGCGAATCGCCCGGCAGGATCGGGGTCACCACCAGCCCGGTTTCACAAAAAACGATGATGAAAAGAATCGCATACACCCAGAGGCCATAATTGGCGCACAGCACCTGGAGATGCTGATCGATGTGCAGAACGAAGTCGATCAAGAAGGTGACAGCTTCCATTGAATCTTTCCCTGTGTCATTCGCAGTCGGATTCCCTCATCAATCGGCAACGGGGGAGAAGAGGGCATTCGTAAGTGACGATAGGCGTCACCAGTGGGTTTGAATCAAAAAACGACGTGCCCGAGATCCGGGCACGTTAGAAAAAGCATACCACAACCGCACCGCAAAAGAAAGACGCCGGAGCCGATTGACCTTCACCGGCAAGACGAGTATGGTCGCAAAAAGCCCATCGAGAGGAGCGGTCATGATTCACGTCATTGCCACGATCAAAGTCAAACCGGGGATGCGCGAGACGTATCTCGGGATCCTGAAGGCCAATGTGCCCAACGTCCTGGCGGAAAAAGGCTGCATCGCCTACGTGCCGACGGTGGATGTGGAGTCCGGCATCCCGGTGCAGGTGGACCTGCGGCCGGATGTGGTGACGCTCGTCGAGACATGGGAGAGCCTCGCGGATCTGCAGACTCATCTCAAGACCCCCCACATGCTGAATTACCGTGAAAAGGTCAAGGACATCGTCAAGAACATCAGCCTTCACGTGCTCACCCCGGCGTGAGCCGGTCAAATGGTTATCGATCCGGGGCCCTCGGCGCTTCCCCAGGCCGCCACGCTGATCCTGGTGCGGCAGCACGCCGGTGAATTGCAGACCTATCTGTTGCGCCGCAGCCCGAAGAGCCGATTCATGCCCGGCCTCTTTGTTTTTCCCGGCGGGCTCGTGGAGCCGGCCGATGGCGATGAGGACTTCTGGGCCAGCCGTGTGGATGTAGCCCCGCCGGCGCTCAGCACGCGGCTGGGCCGAGATCTCGATCGCTCCCTCGCCTTGCGATACGCGGTCGCCGCGATCCGTGAAACCTTCGAGGAGGCCGGGGTCCTGTTCGCTTCGACCGCGGCCGCCGGGTCAGCAGCCCTGCAGCGAGCAGACGAACGCCGTTGCCTGGAGAGACTCCCGCCGGATTGGCTGGGGCAGGGGGCGGCGGCCGAGGGCTGGATCCTGACGCTCTCGGCGCTCTGGCCCTGGGCGCACTGGGTTACCCCCGTGGGCATGCCGCGGCGCTTCGACACCCGCTTTTTCATGGCGATCCTGCCCGCGGGCCAGGCCGGTCGGCCGGATTCGCGTGAGACCACCGAAGGCCTGTGGGTCAGCGCGCGGCAGGCCCTGACGCAGAACATGGACGGCCGGACGCCGTTGAGCCCGCCGACGCTGGTGACGCTGCACGAGTTGATGGGCTATGCATCCCTGGAACATCTGGAGCAGGGACTTCGGCATCGGGGCTGGGGCGAGCCGATCTTCCCGCGGCTGGTTGCGCTGGGAAAGGGCCGGGGTGCGGTCATCATCGAGCCATGGGATCCGATGTACGGCCAAACGGACTTGCGGATCGAGG
This sequence comes from Desulfobacterales bacterium, assembly GCA_030834695.1. Lineage (GTDB taxonomy): Bacteria > Desulfobacterota > Desulfobacteria > Desulfobacterales > SpSt-501 > SpSt-501. The sequence continues at coordinate 23,072 of JAUQXK010000127.1, read as the reverse complement.
CCGGCAAATTGTCCCAAAGCCTGCTGCCGGTCGGAGCGCCGTTTTCGCGCTTGTGGGATGACGGGGGCGTCTGGAAGCCCGTCGATCTAAATTGATCGGCAGAGGGCAACGGGCAGAGCGCGTCGAGTTGAAGGCAGGAAACCGGCTTTTTGGCCCTATGCGCTACGTAATCCTAATGCTGACGGCGTGCTCGCGCACGCCGTTGTTGCCGTAGCCGAGCACGTTCCATTCGGCCTGCAGGGGCTGCCGTCGGCCGCGCGCGTCCGTCGCGCAGGCCATCAGGGTGTATTCTCCGGGGCCGGCATCCGTCCAGACAACCTGCCACTGGCGCCAGGCAAAGGGCTCATCCGGTCCGATGAATTGCGCCGCCTTCCAGGTCGTCCCGCCGTCAAACGATAGGTCCACGCCTGTTACGCGTTCGGGGCCGGCGTAGGCCGCGCCGAGGACCACGATCGTCCCGGCGGTCAGCGTTTCGCCCGGAAGCGGCTGGGTGATGATGGCTTTGAGCTTCATGCCGGCGACGCGTTCTCCGGCGGCGGGATCCTGGCCTTTTTGGAACACCCGGTAGACGTTGTCCATGAAGAACCCGGCGAACGGCCGGTCCATGACCGTGAGGCGGCTCAGCCACTTGACGCAGTTGGCGCCGGTCCAGCCCAGGGCCAGCGCGCGCAGGGGATAGCCGTGCTTGAGAGGCAGCGGCTCGCCGTTCATTTCATAGGCGAGCAGGGTGGTGGAAAGCGCCTTTTCGAGCGGGATGCTGCGGATGAATTTGACGCCGGCAGCACCCAGCGGCCGGTCGAAACCCTCGAAGGCCACGTGCGCCGCCGCTGGCTTCAGGCCGGCCGGATTCAGCACATCCCGCAGCCAAACCCCTCCCCAGACGGCGTTGCCCACTCCTCCGACGGTCCAAGGGTTGCCGGCGGATTTTTCCGCAAGGAGGGAGCGGCCGTTGCCCGAGCATTCCAGAGTGTCGGCGGCGATGGCCTTGGGCATTCGGCGGATGTCCTCAAAGGAGAGCACCAGCGGAGTTTCGAGCTCACCTTCCACGGAAAGCCTCCAGCGCGCCAGGGAAATGCGCCGCCGCGGAATCGCACCCTGGTTGCGGTCGAAGAACAGCCGGTTGGGGGTGATCCAGGAGCGGAGAGCTGCAGCGGGGGTTTCGGCATTGAGGGGCCGCTCCGCCATGATGCGCATTTCGTCTTTCATGGGGGCCTCCTTGGCGGGGAACAAAGGACGAAGCCTGATTCGGCTTGGAGCATTCCAGAGGTCGTCCGAAAAGTCAAATCTGCGGCGAGGAGAGTCTCTTTTCGACGGCCTTCGCAGCCGGAGTGGTCGAGAGTCCGCCCAGGCCCGTGCAGCGCAGCTCCATGGGCAGGCTCTTGCCCACCCGGTCCATGGTCTCGATCACCTCGTCCAGCGGAATGACGGCATCGTAGCCGGCCAGGGCCATGTTGGCGCAGGCGAGCGCGTTGCTCGCGGCCAGCACGTTGCGGCCGAGGCAAGGCACCTCGACGCGGTTGGCCACGGGGTCGCAGATCAGGCCGAGCACGTTCTGGAGCGCCATGGCCGCGGCGTCCACCGCCTGCTGCGCGCCGCCGCCGGCCAGGGTGACCAGGGCCGCCGCCGCCATGCCCGACCCGGCTCCGCATTCGGCCAGGCAGCCGCACACCTCGGCTGCGAACGTGGCATGGGCCGAAATGAATACGCCGATCATGCCGGCCGCCAGCAAGGCTCGGGCCATGTCCCGCTCCGGCCGGCCCATGGCGTCGGCGGCCGCCATGACCGCGCCCGGAAGACATCCGCAGGAGCCGGCCGTGGGAGCGGCCACAATGACCCCCATGGCGCTCTTTACCTCCATCAGGGCCGTTACGTAGTGGATCATGGCGTTGAGCATCCCGGCATCGAGCAGCGCGCCGTTCTGCATGGCCGACTTGAAACCGGCGGACTGAACTCCGAGGATGCGGTCTGCGAAGCGGGTGCCCGCGATGCCCTGGGAAAGGGATCGCCGCAGAATGCCCACGATCTCCCGCATGCGGTCCTCCACCTCGCCTTCGGCGCCGCCGCCGCGGGCGCTTTCATAGGCCGTGGCCAGCGCGGCCAGGTCGAGATGACGGCCGCGGTTCCATTCCATCATTTGGCTGCAGGTGATGAAAGGAACCTGCAGGCCGCGACGCGATAGCACCGGAAGCACCGGCGCGAGCGTTCGCATCCAGACCGTCTCCTTCAGACCGGCGAGTCGCATTGCAACGGGCGCGGATAGAGGTTCACGGCTCCGGATCTCGATCAGGGTGCCGCTGCGGCCGGTATGCAGAAGGATTTCCTCGGCCGCCACATTCCGCTTCAGGGTTTCGTGCATGTCCATGTCCACGGCGCGGACGGCGATGAGCGTCTCGAAATAATCGCCGGCAATGGACAGGGGAACCTCGTCGATCGCGACTACCTCGATCATGCCGCCGCCCGTCGACAGCGCGATCATCCGATGGGTCTCCCGGGAATTGGAGAGGGTCAACCGGAAGGTGTTGGGATGGGCGTCGCCGTAGTCACCGATGCGGATGTCGATCTGGATGCCGGCCCGTTCCACCGCCGCGGCCGAGTCGAGCAGGCGCTCATCCTGGGCATCCCATCCGAGCAGGCCGCCGAAGATGCCCATATCGGAGCCCTGGCTGGCGTGGGTGAATGCCAGCGAGCCGCGCGAGTCGAACTCCACCCGCACCCGTTCGATCCGGCCGCCCATCAGGTCGCGCGCCATGCGGCCGATGCGCAGCGCGGCGGCGCAATGCGAGCTGGACGGCCCGCGCATCACCGGCCCGATGACGTCATTAAATATGCTGGGAGGAGTCGCCATGGCCAGATGTCGCTTCCACGAAATCTCCCTCATCAGAAAAATGGGGTGATGTGATGATTGTTATTCCGGACGAATTTGGATGGGCTCGCAACGTTCCATTATTACTCCGGCAAGTAAACAGGTTCAACTTGAGCTGAGGTTCGGCGGGGCGGGTTTTCGGCGGCAGCGCACCGCAACCATCCGGTCAGCAAGCTAAGCGAGAAATCTGCTGGCTGCCATGCGGTCAAGAAATAGATTTCTCCCTGTGGTCGAAATGACGGATTCACTCGGCACCATTTTTTTTGAGTTCAGCCATATTGTATATTTTTATGCAATTAATGGCTGTTTTTGCATAAATTCGTACAAGGCATACCGGTCTACTTGCTTTGGGCGGTACGGCTGATGATCTCCTCCTGGTGATAGCGGTCCAGGTCCACGAAATAGTCGCTGTAGCCTGCGACCCGCACCAGCAGGTCCCGGTATTCGGCCGGGGCGGCCTGGGCCCGGCGCAGGGTGTCCGTGTCCACCACGTTGAACTGGATGTGGTGGCCGTTCATGCGAAAGTAGGTGCGGATGAGGTGCGTCAATTGCTCGAGATCTTTTTCCGACTGCAACATGCCGGGCAGAAAACGCATGTTGAGCAGGGTCCCGCCGGATTTTATCTGATCCATCTTGGCGAGCGATTGGATCACCGCAGTCGGCCCGTTGCGGTCGGCCCCGTGGGACGGCGAAGTCCCGTCGGATTCAGGGGCTCCGGCCAACCGGCCGTTGGGCGTGGCTCCCAACATCCGGCCGAAATAGACATGGCAGGTGGTTGAGAGCATGTTGAGGTGGTAGGTGCTGCCCTTGGTGTTCGGCTGGCCGTCGATGGCGGCGAAAAGCGATGCGTAGACGCGCTGCATGATGGCGTCGGCGCGGTCGTCGTCGTTGCCGAAGAAGGGAGTCTTGTTCAAAAGTGCCCGGCGCAGGGTTTCTTCGCCTTCGAAGTTGTCCGAGAGGGTTTTGAGCAGCCGTTCCATGGAGACGGATCGGTTCTGATACACATGCGTGTTGATCGCCGACAGGCTGTCGGTGACGGTGCCGATGCCGCAGCACTGGATGTAGTTCGTGTTGTAGCGCGGTCCGCCGTCGTAGTAGTCCCGCCCCTTGGCGATGCAGTCGTGGATGACCACCGACAGGAACGGGGCCGGCGAGTTCAAGGCATACATGCGTTCGATCTGGTTATTGACCCGGATCTTGAGGTCGACGACCCACTCCAGCTGGGTTTCGAACGCCGCATACAGTTCGTCGAACGATGCGAAGGTGCGCGGGTCGCCTGTTTCCGGCCCTACCGGCCGGCCGGTCAGCGGGTCTCGGCCGTCGTTCAGGGCCAGTTCGAAAACCTTGGGAACGTTCAGATAGCCGGTCAGAACATACGCTTCCTTGCCAAACGCGCCCGTTTCGATGCAGCCGCTGCAGCCGCCCTCGCGGGCATCCTCGATGCTCTTGCCGACCCGCAGCATCTCCATGACGGTTTCGTCGGTGTTGAACACGGACGGATAGCCGTAGCCCTTGCGGATGACCCGGCCGGCCGCTTTCAGGAAGCGGTCCGGGGTCTGAAGGCTGATATGAACGCTGGGCTGGGGCTGCAGCAGATGCAACTCATCGGCCACTTCCAGGATGAGATAGCTGACGTCGCTCACCCCGTTCGCGCCCTCGCGCGTGAGGCCGCCGAGGTTGATATTGGTGAAGTCGTTGTAGGTGCCGCTTTCCTTGGCCGTAACCCCCACCTTGGGAGGCGCGGGGTGGTTGTTCACCTTGATCCAGAAACAGCTGATGAGCTCCTTGGCCTGATCGCGGGTGAGCGCGCCGTCGGCGATTCCCTTTTCGTAGAAGGGCTGCAGGTGCTGGTCCAAATGTCCGGGCGTCATGGCGTCCCAGCCGTTCAGCTCGGTGATGATGCATAGATGCGCGAACCAATACATCTGCAGGGCTTCCCACAAGTCGCGGGGGGCCCGGGCCGGGACCCGCCGGCAGACCGCCGCGATACGGTGCAGTTCCGCCGTTCTGGCGGCGCTGGTCTCGTCGGCGGCCATGCGTTCGGCCAGATCGGCGTGACGCTCGGCGAAGAGAATGGCCGCATCGCAGGCGATGTCCATGGCTTTCAGCTGCTCGGCGCGGTCGGCGGCGGCCGGGTCGTTCAGGTAGTCCAGATCGGCCAGGCGCTCGGCGATCTCCTGTTTGAAGTCCAGCATGCCCTTGCGGTAAATGGTCCCGTCGAGTGCCGTGTGGCCCGGGGCGCGTTGCTCCATGAACTCGGTGAACAGCCCGGACTCGTAGGCCCGTTTCCATGCTGCGGGAATGCGGCCGAAAATTCGGTCGCGCATGCTGCGGCCCTGCCAGTAGGGGATGACCTCGCGTTCGTAGGTGCGAACATCCTCCTCGTCGACCCGGTAGCGGGTCATCGGCCGGGAATCCAAGATGCGAAGGTCTTCCGCCGAATGGCAGGTCAGCTCCGGAAAGGTCGGCACGGCCTTGGGGGCGGGTCCGCGTTCGCCCACGACCAACTCGTCGCGGCCGATGGTGATGGTTTTGTGCCGGTTCAGGTGCATGAAGGCAAGAGCCCGCAGCACGGGGGTGGAATGCTTGCCGGCGTTTTCGCGGTAGAATTCGGTGACCAGCCGCGCCCGTTCGATGGAGATCCGGGGTACGGCGTTCAGGCTTTCCTGACGCAGTCGCTGGATGCGTTCGTTCATGCGCGTCAACCTCCTATGCCCACTATCAGGCCAAAATCTGAAAGCCGGCGAGCAGCTTCGGCCACGCATCCCGGAGACGGTGGAGCGAGACTTCCGCCGCGATAACCGAGACCGAGTTTGGCGTATTTCGCGTCGGCGGCCCGGTGAAAAGGCAGCAGGTCCACTGCATGGCTGCGCGGCAGCCCGGCGATGAATTCACCGGCGCGGGTGATGCTTTCCGCATCATCGTTGACCCCCGGGATCAGCGGGATGCGGACGACGATCGCCGCGCCCGACTCCGAGAGCATCCGCAGATTGGACAGGATCCGGGCGTTGTCTACGCCGGTGTGGATGCTGTGCTGTTGCGGGTCGATGAGCTTGAGGTCATAGAGAAAAAGATCGGTGTGCCGGGCTACGGCCAGAACCGTGCCGCTTTCGGCATAACCGGAAGTGTCCACGACCCGATGGATTTCAAGCTCGCCGCACCGCTGCAGCGCGTCGAGCAGAAAATCGGGCTGAGCAAGAGGCTCTCCGCCCGAAAATGTGACGCCGCCGCCGGATTGGTCGTAAAAAGGGGCATCCCTGGAGATGGACCGGACCAGATCGGCTGCGTCGACCCGCCGTGACGTGCGTTCGCGTGCCTCTGCCGGACAGGCATCGGCACAGCGCCCGCAATGTCCGCAACGGCCAGGGTCGGTGGAAATTCCCTGAGGCCCTGCCGAGAGGGCCCCGGAAGGGCAGCCGGCAATGCACCGTCCGCAGCCGATGCAGCGTTCGACCCGGTAGAGTTCACTCGGCAGATGCTGCCAGTTTTCGGGGTTGTGGCACCACCAGCAGGCAAGCGGGCAGCCTTTCATAAAGACGGTGGTACGTATTCCCGGGCCGTCATGCGTTGAGAAGCGGATGATGCTGAAAATGGTTCCGGGCAGCGAACCGTTGTTCGCTGCAGGAACCAGTGCGTTTGTTTTCAGCGAGCCGCCGGCGAGTCGTGATGTCATCGACCGTCTCCATTCCATCCTTTTACAGCCAAGGGAAGGAAGGGCAGTGTATTTCGAAGCCTTGCTTTTTATAATTTGGAGCCTTTAGAATGCAAATAGATCAGGTGGTCAGACCTTCTGATGAATTTTATAAGGTGACCTTGAACCAATGTCAAGCCATGATTCATTGCTTTATTCTTCAATGATAAAGGCTGATAAATAGAATGATAGATATCTTGACAGGTCCACCATAAGATAATAGTAAATCCCCTGAGTGGTCTGATAATCAGATGTCGATACCTTTTGTTTGAAAAGCTCGATCAAGGAGGCGCTGTATGGTTTTTGAGGTCATCCGCAAAAACACTGCGCCCGAGATGGTGGTGGAGCAGCTTCTTCGGAAAATCAGATCCGGAGAAATCCCCGCCGGATCGAGGCTGCCTTCCCAGCGCGATCTGGCCTTGAGCTTCGGTGTCGGCCGTTCGTCCATAAGGGAGGCTTTGAACGCCCTGGCCGTCATGGGGCATCTTGACGTTCAGCAGGGCCGCGGGACCTTCGTCGCTGCCAAGCTTCCCGGTTCGGATCCATCGCTGCAGAAGCTGAAAGCCGCCCTTAAAGCCGGCAGCCTGCTCGATATCATCGAGCTCCGGGAGACCCTGGAGTGCAAGGCGGCCGAATTGGCGGCAGAGCGGATCGAGAGCCGCCAACTGAGCCAGTTGAAGCAGACCCTGCGGGAGATGGAGGAGAGTTCAGACGACTACCGCCGGTTTTTCAAGGCTGATCTCGAGTTCCACACGCTCCTGTCGGAAGCCACCGCCAACCGGATTTTTAGCGAGATGTTACGATTTCTGCTCGAAAAAGTGGTCGATCATCATGACCAGTTCCAGACCCGCCTGCTGTCGCCGGACTACCGGGCGCACTCCATCCGCACCCTCAAGCAGGTCCTGGCCTGTCTAGAACGAGAAGACGGCCGCGGTGCCGCCGAATGGATGCGGGATCATTTGAACGCTATACGCCGAGAGATCAAGGACATCCTCTGATGGCGGCGCCGGAAGCCCGATTTCGGCGTTGCGCTTCATTCCGCGCTTGCTGCGGCGTACGCGGAGTACGCCTCGCTCGGCGGGGATTTGCGCGCCTTGAACTCGGTCTTCGGGCGCCGCCATGCTGGTCGGAGCATCCGGCAGCCGATTTCGGCGTTGCGCTTCATTCCGCGCTAGCTGCGGCGTACGTGAAGTACGCCTCGCTTGGCGGGGATTTGCGCGCCTTGAACTCGGTCTTCGGGCGCCGCCATGCTGGTCGGAGCATCCGGCAGCCGAATTCGGCGTTGCGCTTCATTCCGCGCTTGCTGCGGCGTACGCGGAGTACGCCTCGCTTGGCGGGGATTTGCGGGCCTTGAACTCGGTCTTCGGGCGCCGCCATGCTGGGCGCAGCATCCGGCAGCCGAATTCGGCGTTGGGCTTCATTCCGCGCTTGCTGCGGCGTACGAGAAGTACGCCTCGCTCGGTGGGGATTAGCGGGCCTTGAACGCGGTCTTCGGGCGCCGCCATGCTGGGCGGAGAGGCCAGACGCTCGATTTCGGGAGGAAAAATTCGTTTGGATTTTTTACGCCAGATGATATGATCGACCCAGGTTGATGCTTTCAAGCGGCATTGGCAGACACCATCCTGAATCTGCGCTGAATACGCGGCGGTACGTGAAAGCGAAAGGCTTTTCCATTTCGATTCGAACGGTTCTGGTGGCCGGGATGCTGGCAGTCGCTCTGGTGCCTGCGGTCCTCATCAGCGCCATCGGTGTTTACAGCATCAACAAAAGCGTGCGCAGCGAGGCTCAGTCACGGGTCAATCAAGACCTCGAAATCGTGATGACGAGCTACCGCGAGCAACTGGCACGCCTGGCCTACTCGCTGGACGCCTCTTCCGGACGGGTCAGCCTTGCCGCCGACGCTCCCGCCGAAATCCTTTCTGCCCTCCGACGTGAACTGGATCTGACCGTCCTCAATCTCTGCGACGCCGAAGGCCGGCCGATTGCCGGAAGCCACCCGGACACGGTGCAGCGGGTCCCGCTGAGCCGCGATCCGGTTCTGCGCAAAGCGTTGGAAGGAAGATCGGCCTGGGGTACCGTGCTGCTGGATCCGGACCGGCTCCTTATGGAGGGCGGCCCGGCGCTGCAGAACGCGGTCCCGATCTACAACGGCGACAAGAGCGGCGAACCGATCAGCCGTGCGGCGCTGCTGTGGTGGATCGCCTGCCCGATCGTCGAGCCCAGCGGGCGGGTGAAGGCCCTGCTTTACGGCGGAAGGGTGCTGAACTTCAACTACGAACTGGTGGACAAGCTGCGCGGCACGGTGTTCAGCGAGATGGACTACAAGGGCAAGCCGCGCGGCACCGTGACCATTTTTAAGAACGAGGTGCGGGTCGCCACCAACGTGCTGACTCATGACGGGGCCCGGGCCATCGGGACCAAGGTTTCGGAAGCCGTGCGGCCCACCGTTCTCGAACAGGGGATGAACTACACCGGCGAGGCCCTGGTGGTGGATGCCTGGTACCTGAGCGCGTACACGCCTCTCCGCGACCCTTCGGGAAAAACGATCGGCATGATCTACGTCGGCCTTCTACGGGCGCCGTACGACGACATGCGCGACGGCTTCATCGCCAGGTTTCTGCTGCCGGTCGGCATTGTCGGGCTGCTGGCCGTTTGGGCCGCCCTCTACATCGTCAATCGGATCACCCTGCCCGTGCGCGCGCTGAGCCAATCCGCCTCGCGGCTGGCCAGAGGCGATTGGGAACACCGGATTGTTATTCCGCACACCTATCAGGAGCTCGAAAATCTGTCCGGTGCCTACGCCGACATGCGGACGGCCATTCAAAAACGGGACAAAGAGCTGCGGGCCCGCAACGAGGATCTGAGTCTTATCAATGAGAAACTCGAGCAATCCAACCGCAATTACATGCAGACCCTGGGATTCGTGACCCATGAGTTAAAGGCCCCTTTGGCGGCCATCCAGATGCTGATCGGAACGATGGTGGACGGCTATCTCGGAAAAGTCTCGCCCCAGGTATCGGATTTTTTCATCCGGATTCAGCGCAACTGCGAGGAACTCCAGGACATGGTGCGGGACTACCTGGACCTTTCACGGCTGGAACGCGGTGAACTCGTCGCGAACAAATCCCTCATCGATTTGTCCAAGACGGTGGTGGCCATGACGGTGGATCAGACAGCGGTGTTTTTCCGTTCCAGGGGAATCAACGTCGAGGTCAGTTGCCCGAGCGAACTGCCGGTGGTCGCCGATCCGAGCCTTCTGCGGATCGCCCTCAACAATTTCCTTACGAATGCCGCCAAATACGGCCGCGAAGGCGGCCGCGCGGCCGTAACCATTAAGGCGGAAGATGATCGGGTCACCCTGAGCGTCTGGAACGAGGGCGAGGGTTTTCCGGCCGCCGCCGCGGCGCATCTCTTCGAGAAGTTTTTTCGGGTCAGGGATTCAAGCACGAACGCCAAACGCGGAAGCGGCATCGGGCTTTTCACGGTGAAGAACATCGCGGAGCTTCACGGTGGGCGAGCCTGGGCGGAATCCGAACCCGGCTCCTGGGCGGCCTTCCACCTGAGCTTCCCGACCGGCAACCCCGCTGCAGCATAGGGTATTTTCCGCCAGAGGCCCTGCCCCTCTTCCCCCCCTGATAACGTTACCTGTCGTCATTTTCAATCAAGCGGAGGAGCCGATGACCGCGGCTCGCTCCGGCCGCGCCAAGGGTATGGATAATATTTCTCTCTAAAGTAAATTTCATTTCCCTGTGGCTTGCGCTTTTTTTAGTGCGCTAAATTTATCGGGTTAATATTATTGCATATTATTTTTTTTGGGGGACCTGCACAAATTTTGCATTTAGAAAATCACTAAGAAAGTGAAACACCTTCGGAGGATTGATCGCGGCAAGAACTCAATTGTTGCCCGGGGAACCAAGGAGGTTGTTCATGTCATCAAAGTTTCAAATTGTTGCCAGCCTCGAGAATAACGCGTTACACCTGCAGATGTCGGGGGAATTTGATGGCAGTGCAGCTTGTGACCTGATCAAACGGCTCGAAGAGGGACGTTCAACCGCATCTCAAGTTTTTGTGGACACCACCAGCCTTCTCAGTGTTCATCCGTTCGGGAAAACCGTGTTCGAAAACCGGATCGGACGATTATCAAAGACAACGCCGGGGCTTTCCTTCATCGGGAAAAACAAGCACTATTTTCAATCGTGAATCGGTAGAATCCGGGTTCGACCTCGCGTACGCTACAACGTTCTCTGACGTTGACGCGGCGGCCGGCCCGGCGGCAGGGGTTTCTTCCCGGCCGGATAGCGGCTGCCCGGTTTCAAAAGAGGCGCTTGAGATCAAGCCGCGGCTGATACCGAACGTTCTATAAAGGCTCTCCCGCCGCCGGCGGCTGGAATCAATCGCCCGAGAGAATTTCACGGATTTTCTGCTGGAGCTGCTCGATGTTGAATGGCTTCTGGATAAAGCCCCGGCAGCCGCGTTTGAGAATGTCCAGCGCCTGGCCGTTAAGGCTGTAGCCACTCGATAGCAACACCGGCGTCTCGGGGCTGAGGGCGTGCAGCCGGTCGAAGACGACCCCGCCGCCCATGCCCGGCATGATCATGTCGAGGATGACCAGATCGATCTCAGCCTGATGCTGTTCATGCAGGCTCATCGCCTCGGCGCCGGATTTCGCGACCAGCACCCGATATCCCAACCGCTCCAGCATCTGGCTTCCGATTTCAGCCACGATCCCTTCATCTTCCACCAGCAGAATAGTGCGGACGGCCTTGCTGGCATGCCTCCGAGTCGGCCCCGGGGGCGATAAGGGCGCCTCCTCACCGGCAGCGGGCAGATAGATCCGAAAAATGGACCCGCGGCCCGGTTGGCTTTGGACCGATATAAATCCCCGGTGATTCTTGATAATGCCGAACGCGGAGGAAAGCCCCATGCCCGTGGCCTGGCTGGTAGCCTTGGTTGTGAAAAAGGGTTCGAAGATCCGCGCCTGGACGCCGGCATCCATACCGACCCCGGTATCGACGATGGCGATGCAGGCGTAACGGCCGGCGGGGGCGTCAGGCGGTTTTTGAGAGTCCTGGGGCTCGACAACGGCATTGGTGGTCGTCAGGCGCAGTTCGCCGCCGTCCGGCATGGCTTGCCAGGCGTTGACGAACATGCCCAGCAAGACCTGTTCAATCTGGCTCTGGTCGGCCTCCACCGCCCACAGACCCCTCTGAAGGTGGGTGTGGACCGTGATTTCTTTTTTGGACCGTCCGAACATGTCGGCGGTTTTGGCCAGCACCTGATTGAGGTCGGTGATCCTGGCCTCATACTTTCCACCGCGCGCAAACCCGACGATCTGGCGGGTGAGCTCGGAGGCGCGCTGGACTGCGGTTTCAATGTTCTTCAGGTAAGTGGTGTCGCGATGGTGGGGTTCCTTGTTCAGCAGCAGCAGCGAGATGTTGCCCTGAATCGCCATCAGCAGGTTGTTGAAGTCGTGCGCGATGCCGCCGGCCAGGGTGCCGATGGCTTCCATTTTCTGGGCCTGCTGGACCTGCACCGCCATTTGCTGGCGTTCCTTTTCCGCCTGGCGGCGCTCCATGATGTTTTCCATGATTCCGAGCCAATAGCGGACGGTGCCCGCCGCATCGCGCAGAACGGTGACGCGCACCATCGCCCAGATGGATTCGCCTTCCCTCGTCACGAAGCGTTTTTCCTGGCGATAGGAGGAGGTTTTACCCTGGCCAACCTCCTCACCGAGGCGACGGGTTTCCGCGCGGTCATCCGGGTGCGTGACGTCTAAAATTGACAGCGCGAGCGCCGCTTCGCGGGTATAGCCCAACATGTCCAAGAAGGCCTGGTTCACCTCGACGAACCGGCCGGCGGAATCGGCGATGGAGATGCCTAACGGTGCATTTTCGAACAAGGCCTGCAACAGTTGTTCGCGCTGGTTGAAATCCATGAAGTCACCTGTGGTCGGGGAAGGACGCGCGGTTCACGCCGCTGTCCATCAGTTCTTTTTGACGATAAATTTGTCTTCGCCGCCGTCTTGCAGAAAAACCCGGTCGAAGCGTTTGGCGGCGGCTTGTTCGTACCACTGCAAGCCGGCCCGCCGGCACTGCGGGCAGGCTTTCCGGGGAATGTGGACCGCCAGGATGTGAGGGCCGCGATCGGAGACGGAGTCGATCCGCAGCGCACCGCCGCAGGCCTCACAGATCTTCACCTCTTCCTGCTGCGACTCGGAAAACCCATCGGTGTCGTAATAGATGCGACGCGTGCGGCGGTGGCTGTCTCTTTTTTCCAGCATTTTTTCGCGCAGCTGATTCCGCCCCTGCCAGCAGGACAGAATGAGATCGGTGACATTCTTGACCGCATCCGTCACGGTTTCGGTCTGCCGGATCTGGCGGCGATCGTAGTCCGGTTCGCGCACCTTGCTGTAGTCCAGGCCGGCCATGGCGAGAACGATACCCAGATTGACGTAGGGCAGGGCGCCCTCGATGGAGTAGCCGCCCTCCAGCACGGCGATGTCGGCGTTCAGGATGGAGGTCAGTTCCGCATAGCCCTGAGCCGAGAAATTCATGTTGGTGATGGGGTCGGTGTAGTGATTGTCCTGGCCGGCCGAGTTGACGACGAGCTGGGGTTTGAAATCGTCCAGGATCGGCCGGACGGCATGGCGGATGACGTGCAGGAATCCTTCTTCGCTGGTGTGGGGCGGCAGCGGGATGTTGAGCGTGGTGCCCACGGCATTCGGTCCGCCCAACTCGCCGGGAAACCCGCTGCCGGGATAAAGCGTCCGTCCGTCTTGGTGCATGGAAATGAACAGGGTATTGGGATCATGCCAGTAGATATCCTGGGTGCCGTCGCCGTGGTGACAGTCCGTGTCGACGATGGCCACGCGATCAACGCCGTATTTGCGCCGCAGGAATTCGATCATGACCGCTTCGATGTTGATGTTGCAGAAACCGCGCGACCCGTGAGCGACCCGCATCGCATGGTGGCCCGGGGGGCGTACCAGCGCAAACCCTTTGTCGACCCGCCGCTCGAGCACCGCCATGCCGACGGTCTTGGCCCCGCCGGCGCTGATGAAATGGGATTCGGTGGCGATGCTCCATGCGTCCGGAACGCAGAAATGCACGCGCTGAATGTCGGCGAGAACCACCGGGTCCGGCTTGAGTTCGACGATTCCCTCGATGTCGAACAGGCCCTCCTCGAGGATCTGGTCCTGGGTGTAAAGCAGCCGTTCCTCCCGCTCGGGATGACTCGGGCTGATGGCCCAGTCGTAAGCCGGAAAGAAAACCAGGCCGACTCTATTCTTCGCTCTTAGCATTGAGGCTCCCAACAGCTTGTTTCAAATTTCGCATGCTATGCTGAATGCCCGACGGCTTAGGGCAGAGAGCATAAAGCAGAGGGTATTACTCCGGCAATAAAATATGTTCAATACGGATATACCACTTGTCGGCGAACCTCAGCTCGAGTTAAACCTGTTTACTTGCCGGAGTAATAACTACCAAGAATACAGCGAACTTTTTTGCTCTATGCCCTTGGCCCTATGCGCTCTGCTCGCCGCCGGCCGCGAGGCTCTTGAGCAGGTTGTCATAGCCGTGGATCAGCCCCGGCTTGACCTGTACCCGCACGCGGATGTTGCGGCCGGAAGTGGTGAATCCCCGCACCATGTTGAACTGCTGGCTCTCCACCACTTCCATCTCCAGGTAATCGGGGTTGGCGCCGCGCTCCAGGGCCTTGGCCCGCAGCAGGCCCAGCGCCTGAGTCGTGGCGGCCTCCAGGTCATAGCCGTCCGTGATGGCCTGCCGGAAATTTTCCGCCGGTGCGTTCGCTACCTTTTGTTCGGTGTCGGCAAAAAGCCCGACCTCGCACGTGGTGCGCGCCAGCGCCGCTCCAATGGCGTTGGCAACCTGCCATCGCGGGACGACCCGGACCTGCATGGGGGTCAGGCGCTGAAGGCGCCGGGCGAAATAGGGGGCCGGGCCGCCGAGGACTATAACGGAGCGGGGCTGCACCCGATAGCCTTCCTTGAATTCATGCAGCGTATAGACAGGCTTGCCGTTGATGTGTGCCGTGAGTCGCTCGGCAGCCTCCAGCATCGCCCGGCATGCGGTTTCAACCACCTGGTCGGCAAGGGCCTCGACCGAGACTCCCATTTGGTCCGCTACCGGCTTGAGGCCGTCGCGGGCACGCCCGCAATCGTCATGGGCCATGTCCCCCATAACCGCGAGCGCATCGGTCGGCGTGGGCGTGCTTCCGCCGAAAAGCACGGCCGGGCCTTCCCGATGCGGGCCGACGCTCAGGCGGCCGTTTTGCAGACGAACGGCGCTGTCGCCGCCCATGCCGATCGAGAGGGTCTCCAGCGAACGGATCACGGTCCGATAGGGGCCGATGGCGATGCCGTGGGGGTCGAGCACCGGCGCCCGGCCGATCAGCACCGCCAGGTCGGTGGTCGTTCCGCCGATGTCCATCACGATCGCATCCTCGTCCCCCGCGGCCATGGCAACGGCGCCCATGACGCTGGCCGCCGGTCCGGAGAGAATGGTTTGGGCCGGGTACTCGATCGAAGCCTCCAGTTTCATGTTGCCGCCGTCGGCTTTGAGCAGACGCAAGGGCAGATGCATGCCCTTCGCGCTCAGGCTGTTCAGGACGGCATCGAAAAACGACTTGTGAATCGGGTAGACGGCCGCATTTAGGTAGGTGGTGGCGATGCGGCGGCCGAAATTCAGGCTGCCGGATACGCGGTGGCCGAGGAAAATTTTGTCGAAGGAATCCCCCAGGAGTTCGCCGATGCGGATTTCGTGCGCGGGGTTGCGAACCGAAAATTTCCCTACCACGCCCACCTGCCGGATCCCGTTGTCGCGGAAGTGTTCGGCGGCGGCCAGGATCTCTTCCGGCCGGACCGGCTCGACCTCGCGGCCGCGGTGGTCGATGGAGCCCTTCACGCAGATGTAGTGAGGATTGGTGCGAAAATGCTCCGGGTCGATCCCGGGGCCGGCGGACACGATCATGCCGACGGCCGGAATCGTGTTTTGAATGACGGCGTTGGTCGTCAGCGTGGTGCTGAGGACAATGCGTCGGATGTCGGCGCTATTCACGCCTTCCGTAACCGCGTCCAGGCCTTTCAGAACCGACCGGAAGAGATCCGACGCATCCGTGGTTACTTTGACTTCCCGCAGCAGACCGGCGTTATCCAGCAGAACGACATCCGTGTGGGTGCCCCCAACATCCAGCCCGATAATCATGCAGCCATCCCGGTTGTGTTTTTGCGGCGATTCCATTAGAGGAGTAACGGAAATAGGTATCGCTGTCAACGGCTTCGGCCCGGGACGGGCCAGGAGGTGAGGGCATGATCGGAAAAACCATCCATGAGCTGGCCATCGGCGACAGCGCCCAGTTCTCCAAGACGGTCACCGAAACGGACATCTATCTGTTTGCCGGAATCACGGGCGATTTCAACCCGGCCCACGTCGACGAGGAATACTGCCGCAAGACCTATTTCGGCACGCGGATCGCGCACGGCCTGCTGGCGGCGGGATTCATCTCAACGGTAATGGGGACACGGCTGCCGGGCCCGGGAACGGTCTACCTGCGCCAGGAGCTGACCTTCCTGGGTGCGGTCAAGATCGGGGACACCATCACCGCCCGGGTGGAAGTGATCGAAATCGACACGGTCAAGGGCCGCGCCAAACTGTTGACGACCTGCGACAACCAGGATGGCACGCGGGTGCTCACCGGCGAAGCCGTGGTGAGCACGCCCCGGCCGCCCAAGGCCCCGGCTTGAGCCCCGGATGATGCCCGGATAGCGAATGCTCCCAACGCCCGGAAGGGCGCAGCGAGGGTCCCCAAAACGAAGCGGACGCTAATCCTTCACGGGGAGAACGTGGATCGCCTTGATGATCAGCTCGATCGGCTCGCCGGCCTTGAGTTTCAGATCGTTGACGGATTCGGTGGTCAGCACCGAGGCCATCTCGTGGGGCTCGGTCACCTCGAACTTGACCAGGGACATGACATCGCCTTTTTTAACGCGCTTCACCGTGGCTCTGATGCGATTGCGGGCTCCGTACTTCATGGCTTCCTCCCTTTTTGAGATCGAATCATATTGATATCACCTTGTCGGCCACTTGCATGGCAGTCACGATGTCCAACATGTTGGTCGTCTCGCCGACCTGCTTGTTTTCCAACAGGTTGAAGTGAGTGAGGCACGTTCCGCAGACCATGATTTTCAACCCGGACCTTTCGTAGGCCTTGAGATCGTCGAGCACGTCCGAGCCTCCTACCGTCAGCTTGACTCCGTTGTTCACGAAAACCAGCCGCCACAGCTCCGGTCCCATTTCCTTCAGCGTGCGCAGGAAATTGACCATCAACTTTAGACCCAGCGCGTCGTCGCCGGTCCCCAGGCGGTCAGTGGCGCAGAGCACCAAAATTTTCTTGTGCTCGACCGCCGCCGGTTCGATCGGTTTCGGCTGCTCCCCCGCCACCTCGCCGCAGCGGCCCATAACGAAGTAGTCTCCCCCTTCCCGTTGGAGGGTCGTCTGAAAACCCTGCGATTCGAGAAAGCGCTGGACGTTTTGCTGGGATGCGGCGTTGTCGACGACGACTTTCACGGCCGCCGGTTTCTCTTCCTGGAGAGTGGCCTTGGTGTGCAGCACCGGAGCCGGACAGGCCAACCCTCTCGCGTCGATTTCCTTCATGGCAGGACCTTTCGTAAAGGGCGTATGGTGTTTGGTGTTTCGTGTTTGGGGCTGCCGGTGAGAAAACGAACGGCTTCTCAAATAACCCAGATCTTCTCTTCCGGTCCGGCTATGACTTCGCCGATTTCGACGGCATCGCGAACGCCATTTTGCTTCAAGGCTTCCAACAGCTCGGTGGCTTGCCCACCCTGTGAGCTGATCAGCAGCCCGCCGGAAGTCTGCGGGTCGAAGAGCACGTCCCGGTGCGCGCGTTCCACCGGCTCCGCGAAGGCAACCATCGCCTCCCGAAAATCCCGGTTCTTGTATGCGCCGGCGGGGATGAGCCCCATGGATGCATATTCCAGGGCTTCGGGAATCATCGGCACCCGGCCCGCGAAAACGCGAACTCCCAGACCGGACCCGCAGACCATTTCGGAAAGATGCCCCAGCAACCCGAACCCGGTCACGTCGGTACAGGCGTGCACGTCGAAGGATGCCATGACTTCGGCGGCCGTCCGGTTCAAAGCCGCCATGAGGTTCGTGACCCGGGCCGTCAACTCCGCTGAGGCCATCCCGGCCTTGACGGCGGTGTTCACGATTCCCGTCCCGAGCGGCTTTGTCAGGATCAGCCGGTCGCCTTCCCGCAGATTTTTCTTGACGAGCACGCGCTGCGGATGCACGAACCCGGTAACGGAAAGACCGTATTTGAGCTCCCGGTCTTCGATGCTGTGGCCGCCCACCAGGACGACACCGGCTTCCGAGAGTTTGTCGACCCCGCCCTGGATGATCCGCCGCAGGATGGTGATGTCCATCTCCTTGATCGGAAAGGCCACCAGGTTCATGGCGGTCTTGGGAACTCCGCCCATGGCGTAGACATCGCTCAGGGCGTTGGCGGCCGCAATCTGTCCGAACCAATACGGATCGTCGACGATGGGCGTGAAGAAGTCCACGGTCTGGATCAGGGCCAGGTCGTCCGATATCCTGTAAACTCCGGCGTCATCGGCCCGGTCCAGCCCGACAATGACATTCTCATCGGTCGGGAACACCATCCCGCACAGGGCCCGATCCAGGTCCCCTGGAGCCAGCTTGGACGCTCAGCCGGATCCGGCGACGGTCGCGGTCAAACGAATTGGTTGGTCTTTTGAAGTGGAACTCATCTATTCGGGTTTCTCATATTTCGGTGATGGGGAAAAGTAGCGGTACCTTAGTCCCTTTCTTTAGAAGAGAAAGGGCATGCCAGTTCATTCGCTCGGTACTCGTGGTGCTCCCCACAATGCGGGCACGGCTCGGTGAGACGGATGCGTGCGTTCAGGTACCGGCTGCCGTCTTCATCGACCGTGATTCCCTGGTTGTCGGTAACTTCAAAATGCCCGCTGAAAAACGATTCTCGCTTCAGCGGGCAGACGAAGATGAATTCCATACAATAGTTGACCGTCTTACTTCACCTCACCGACGGGGTATTTCGCACCCTTCCAGGCGAAAATACCTCCGGGGTAACGATAGACGTTCGTATAGCCGTTCTTCACCGCCCACGTCGCGCCATTGTGGCTGCGGGTGCATTTGACGAAGCCGCAGTAGATCACGACCAGCTTGTTCTTGTCCGGCCCCAGCATTTGCAGAAAATCCTGCTCGCTCTTGCCGGCGGTCTCTTTCGTGTCCCAGGCTTTCATGTCGGGGATCGGAAAAAGGAACTGTTTGGCGCCAGGGACATGCTCTTTCTTGTAGCTATCCTCATAAGGCATGGTGTCGATGACGATCATATCCTTCTTGGCATCGATCCATGACTTCAGTTCTTCGGTGCCGACCAGTTTGTAGCCGCCGGACTTGGTCTGGTTGTAAAGTGCAATGCTGATTTTCTCCCAGCCGAACTCCTCTTCGAACTTGTCCGCGGCGACCGCTTGGCCGTATCCTCCCAGAATCAAACCTATCCCAACAAGCATCCACAATGTCCCTTTAACCATGGCAACTTCTCCTTTCCGAATCGATGAAATGATATCCCATAGTTTAACCGGCGATTTTTGCCGGTAAGCGCGCCAGACGTAAAGATAGAGGACTCCTGCTAACATGGCGAGATCACGGTATAGAGCAGGGCGAAGCCCATGGTAGGCACGGGATTCGGGGTCTTCGGGGCCGAAGCACCCGCAATCCACATCCAGTCCCATCCAGATCCCGTAACCCAGGATCGCCATGAAGACCAACAGCAGCGCGCAGATGGACGTGAGCGACCCGCGAACATCGATCATCAATCCCACGGCGGCAAACACTTCAAAAAGGGGCAACCCTATGGCCACCGGCATGAGCAGGGGGTCCGGCACGATGCCGTAGGAGTCGATCAGCACGGAAAATGCCTCGGGATCCAGAAGCTTGGAGCCGCCAGCGTAAAGGAAGATAACCCCAAGAGACCAGCGCATGAAGCAGTAAGCCGTGTCTGATGTAAAAAACCGTTTCATCGCTTTCAATCATTTTCAGTCGCGAAAGGCTTGGCTTGTAAAAAAGGGGTCCCTTCGGATTCAGGTTTTGAAATATTATTGATAGGTTGTGGCGCCTGAAAAGGCAAATTGATTAATCTGATAAACCGGTCTTATCGTATAGCTATTATCTATGGCCTGCCGGCGGCTTGCCCCTCCCGTCGCAATTCGAATTCGCTCTTCATTGCTCATCCCTCCGTTTTATGGTTGGCCCCTTTAGCTGTCAGTCAACCACACGTCCCGCTGAAACGTGTTGCTTTTGAAGCGGGAGGCCTCTTTCGTGCTTCGACTAAACCGCAGAATATGCGGCGCAGCAATCGGTCTGGCAGTTCTTGCAGGCGATAATCGAGATCATCCGTCCCATCGCGGAAGTCCTCAGGTTGAGCAACTTCTTTGATGGGTTTTGGTGCTACCATCCGGCAGAAAATCCATTTGCCGGCCTCGAGATCTTTAAGGCGGCTGTTCTCCGCCAGCCAGCGGTCGCATTCGTCGTGTGGCCCCAAATAGCAGATGAAAAGGCAATTCTTGCGCAATATGGTGATCAGCCGGAACCCCCAGCCCAGATCATACTTGACGCACTTGCGGATGCGTTTTTCGCCGTGCGCCGTGCGGGGAGCGATCTTTCGATCCGCCTGCCAGGCTTCTCCCGATTTCAGTCTGCAGATGATCGCCTCGGCCTTGTCGGCCAGAAGAACTCCCGTCGTGCCGGCTTTGCGAAGCGATGCTATCTGATCCATGACCTTCGGGTTGAGGCAGATCCGCTTTTGATTTTCAAGTGGCAGGGGTTCGTTCAACGCAGTCCCGACCTTTCCGCTTTCCCGGTCTGAACGGCCGCCAGCCACCGGGGTCGAGGCATCTTCACCGGGCGCCGGAGCCTTCGCGGCCGACCAGCAGGGCCGCCCCCAACGCCCCGGTCATTTGGGGTTCTTCCGCCCTCATGACCGCCTGCTGCAGGGTTTCCTCGAGCAGGCGATGCATGCAGCGATTCTTGGCAACTCCGCCCGAGAACACTACCGGCCCGTCGCCGGCCACCCGGCGCAGCATGCCGACCGCCCGCCGGACCACGGATTTATGCAGACCGAGCGCAATGTTGCGGCGGCCTTCTCCTCGCGCCACGAGGGATGTCACTTCAGATTCCGCAAAGACGGTGCACATGCTGTTAATCTGAATGTCCTTTTCAGCACCCAGCGCTTCAGTGGCGAAATGCTCCAGACTGAACCCCAGGGACCGCGCCATGATCTCCAAAAACTTGCCGGTGCCGGCAGCACAGCGGTCGTTCATCTCGAACTTCACGACCTTGCCGGCGTCGTTCATGGAAATGGCCTTGCTGTCCTGACCGCCGATGTCGAGGACCGTCGTGGCCTCAGGGAAAAAGTACCTGGCACCGGCGGCGTGAGCCTTGATCTCGGTCACGGTGGGGGCATCGAAGTCCACTTCAAACTGCCCGCGGCCGTAGCCGGTGGCCAAAATGCGATCATAGCGCACTCCCTGCAGCAGGGTGCGGGCTGCGGCCATAGGGTCATAGCCCGTGTCCGCTTGGCGGTGTTCCACGATCGTGCCGTTTTCAACAACGACCAGTTTGATGGCCCGTGAGCCGATGTCAATGCCTGCGCAGCGCATGGTCATAATCTCATCGCGGCTGGAAGCCGCTCCCACTCATATTATTCAAGTTGATGACTGCGATTCAGCCCTGCTCAGTTGCCGGATCCGGCTGGTCTTTGGATTCAGCTCCTGCCTCAAGCGTCTTTTGAGCATCAATCGATTCCAATAGGTGAAGGGCGCCCGGGCCACCTTCAGTTTTCCGTTCAAGGCCGCCTCGGGTCGGTACAAAAGATCGACGATGTGGATCGTCGGCGACACCCGGTTCAGGAACCCGGTGCAGCCGGCGCAATAGGCGACCATCGGGCGGTCGGAGGCTTCGCGCTGCCGGATGGCCCCCCATGCCTTGGCATATTCGGGCTTGACGAACCCCACCATGCCGCCCTCTCCGCAGCAGACCGTGCGCCGGCCGCGGTGCTTCAATTCCGTGATCGTCAGCCCCATCTCACTGAGCAGGCCACGGACGGCCTTTTGCACCGGGACTTCGCTGCGCAGCGCGCAGGGGTCGTGGACGCCGACCTCCCGACCTCCGTTTTTGGATTCAGCTTTGAATCCGTTGGCGTGGATGAATTCGTAGACGGTCTGAACCGCGATCCCGTTGCCGTGGTGCTGAAAAATCTTGAAGCAGTTCGGGCAGGCCACCAGCACCCGCTTCACCCCCTGGTCGGACAGATATCCGGTCATTTCTCCGAACACGTGTTCGAAATGCGCCTGACGCCCCAGGTCATGCGAGGGCTTCGCGCAGCAGTCGAGCACGATCCCAAGCGCAGGCACGGCCTTTTGAAGATCCCGGAACATGCGCAGGGTCACCTCCGGCCGGGTCCCCGGCAGACTGCATCCGGGGAAGAACACCGTGTCGCAGCCTTCGGGCAGGCCGTACCACGAAAACAGGGGCGAGGTGCCGCGCTTTTCGTAGCCCAGGATTGCCCCGTAGGCGGACTCGTCGAAGTGCCCCCCGTCGACATATAGACGCCGAATTTCGAGAAACAGCCGGAAAGGGTCGAGTTTCTCGGGACAGACCGCGCTGCACAGGCTGCAGAGGCTGCACTCGTAGGCGATGGCCTGATGCCGAGGTGATGAAAAATCGAACCCAGTCGCAATTGCCTTGGGTGTGCCGTAATGCGATAGGAAGGCACAAGCCTTGGTGCAGGCGCCGCACTCGGTGCAGCGCTCGCGAATGTCTCTCAGATAGGGCGTTAGCGACGGGAGCGAACCATCGTGCGCCCCCATCGCCGCTTTTTGCGCACATGAGATGTTAGGTAATCGCTCAATCATTTCGCAGTACGAATTAAATGACAGACAGGTCGTCCGCCTATCGACGGCCGTTCAATGCGAAACCGGATGCGGCCCATCACTTCAGCATCTCGATAAACGCCTCGACCCGGGTCTTCAGCTGGCCGACATCCTCCATGCTGTAGTCGGTTTCGATCCTTAGCGTGGGGATCTTCTTGTCTTCGAGCGCTTTGGCGACCGGTATCGATTCCATCAGGTAGGGCTGGCAGAACTGCAGCCCGTAGTGGATCACGCCGTCGGCCTTGTAGGCCTTGACCATCTCCTCGACGTGATTCAGGCGGTCCGGGTTCGGCGTGAAGATGGCGCAGTCGACCTGGAAGTAGCGGTCGACGATGGCGTCCATGAGCTCGTCCACCGTGTTGCCGGAAGCATTCACGAGGTTGCGCGTGCCGCGCTCGCCCACGCAGGACTCCTCGCCGACGATGACCGCACCGGAGGTCTCGACGATCCAGGGCAGCTTCCAGTTGGGCACCGCCATGGGGCAGCCGGACATGAGAATGCGCGGAGTG
>JAUQXK010000126.1 GCA_030834695.1 Desulfobacterales bacterium | reverse complement strand
AAATCACCGAACGGCCATTTCTGAAATTGTTTCCGCGAATCGCATTAGCCTGTTGCCCCAAGAACCCACCAACGTCTGAACAAATCTGCAATTCCCCGAATCGATACCTTTGATCTGCTAAACCAACCCCGCCTTCAGCCCGAGTCGGGGTGCAATAAAGGCTCGAACACTCAACCTCGAACCACTCCAAAATTTGTTTGGTTTTATTGTCTATTGCAAGTTTGGCGAGAGCTGAAAACTTCTTCTCTTGACAGGAACAAAGAAATTCACATTGTTTCCCATCCTTAAAAACAAACTTTAGAAGGCCAAACCACCACTGAATGTAGGTACCTATATGAAGATCCGGACTTTTTTGACGCTCGCGGCTGCCTGTTTGCTGCTCGGTGTAAACAACTCGATGGCACAGACCGGCGCGTCGCAGGATTTCAGCCTCCAGGACTTCGCCGGACGGGCGTTCCAGGAGGCCCCGGCCACGATCTACACCGCGCGAGAGTTCATCACCATGGATCCGAACAAGCCGCGTGCCGAGGCGGTGGCGATCAAGGATGGCAGGTTCGTCGCCGTCGGCACTCGCGCCGAAGTCGGTGCCGCAGTCGGCAAGAACGCTCGGATAGACAAGACCTTCAACGACAAGGTGGTCATCGCCGGTTTCGTCGAACAGCACGTGCACCCGGTGCTCGCCGCACTCACCATGAACACCAAGGTCATCTCGATCGAGGACTGGGATGCGATCGACGGCTTCTCGCCCGCGGTGCGGGATGAAAAGACATACAAGGAAAAGCTTCGCGCGGCCATCGCAGGGCACAAGGACAAGAGCAAGAGCTTCCTGAGCTGGGGCTACCACCATTACTTCCACGGTGAAATGTCGCGTGCTTTGCTCGATAAGCTTGCGCCCGACACGCCGGTCATCATCTGGCACCGCTCGTGCCACGAGTTCTACCTGAACACGGCGGCGTTAAAAAAGACGGGCATCGACAAGACGTTCATAGAAACCCTGCCGCAGAGCGCTCAGGAGCAGTCGAATTTCCAGAAGGGCCACTTCTACGAACAGGGCGCGCTGGCGATTCTCGGCCAACTCGGTCCGCAATTCGCCACGCCGGAGTCGTTCAGGAAGGGGCTCGAGTTCACCGAGACGTATTACCACCGCAGCGGGATCACACTCGCTTGCGAACCAGGCGGCTTCTTCTCCAAGCCGATGCAGGACGCCATCAACGCCGTTTATTCCGACACAAAGACACCCTTCAACCATTGCTTTATGGCTGACGGCAAGACGTTCGCGGCCCGCAACCCCAACGATCCAGCGGCGCTTATTCGCGACACGCAGCAGGTTCTCTCATGGGGCCAAGGCCGCACCTGGTATCTGCCAAAGCAGGTGAAGCTTTTGACCGACGGTGCCATCTACAGCCAGCTCATGATGATGAAGGACGGCTACACCGACGGACACCATGGCGCCTGGATCATGGACCCGCCGGTGTTCGGCTATGCCTTCCAGAGCTATTGGGACGCCGGCTACCAGATCCACATCCACAACAACGGCGACGCGGGCATGGAGGTGCTGCTCGGTGAACTCGAAAAGGCGATGGCACGCAACCCACGCACCGACCATCGCACCGTGCTGGTCCACTTCGGCTTTGCCGCCCCGGAGCAAGTGTCGCGCTGGATCAAGCTTGGCGGCATCGTCAGCGCGAATCCCTACTACGTTACTGCGCTGGCCGGCCGCTACGCGAAACTTGGGGTCGGTCCGGAACGGTCGGCCAACATGGTGCCGGTGGGTGATGTGATGAAGAACAACGGATCGCTCTCGTTCCACTCCGACATGCCGATGGCGCCCGCCAAGCCCCTGCAGCTCGTCTGGGCGGCGGTCAACCGCAACACGGCCGAAGGTCCCGTGATGGGGCCACAGCACAAGGTCTCGGTCGACGTCGCGCTCAGGGCCGTAACGATCGACGCCGCCTATTCAATTCAGCAGGAGAAGAAGGTCGGTTCGATCGAGGTCGGCAAGGATGCGAACTTAACCATCCTCGATCAGAGTCCCTATGCGGTGGCGCCCCAAAAATTGAAGGATATCAAGGTCTGGGGCACGATGCTCGAAGGTCGCGTGCAGCCGGTTCGAGGAGCGATGCCGAAGGCCGCCCCCGCCTTAAAAGGCCAGGCACCGGCCAGGGGGTCGTCACGACCGGACGGTGTCGAGGTTTCCAGAGCAGTCATCGTCCACCTCGCTGGCCTGTTGGGCCATTTTCACGCGGACGATCACGGCACGTTGGAATGAAAAAATCAGAATGTTTCACCACTACCAGAAAGAGACGGTTACGATGAATGCTATCTATCGGGTATCAAGGATTGTGGCGGCGTGCCTGGTGCTCGCCTCGCCCGTTTCAGCACAGCAGGCTGCCGACCGAATCTGGTTCGGGGGGCCGATCCTGACCATGGCCGGCAAGGAGCCGGTCTACGTAGAAGCGCTGGCCGTGAAGGACGGCAAGATCGTCTTCGCAGGCGCCAAAGACAAGGTCCTCGCCCTGAAGGACGAAGGAACGAAGGTTGTTGACCTCGACGGCAAAGCCTTGCTGCCCGGTTTTCTCGATGCGCACAGCCATTACATCAACTCGCTTCTCGTCGCCAACCAGTGCAAGCTCTACGCACCGCCGTCCGGGCCGGGGAAAGACGTACCCAGCATCATCGCGGAACTGAAAAAGTACGCCGCAGAGCGCAAGATCCCCAAAGGCGAGATGATCATGGGTTACGGCTACGATGACACGGTCATGCCCGATGGCCGCCTGCTCAACCGCGACGACTTGGACGCGGCATTCCCAGACAATCCAGTCCGCATTGATCATGTCTCGATGCACGGCGGAGTGATGAACAGCCTTGCCCTGAAGAAATACGGCATCAGCGCGGCGACCAAGACCCCCCCGGGCGGCGTGATCGTTCGCAAGCCGGGCACCGAGGAGCCCTGGGGTCTGATTATGGAGACGGCGTTCCTCCCGGTCTTCGAACAAACCGAGCCGATGACTGCCCAGCAGGAGCTTGAATGGACCCGCGCGGGTCAGATGCTTTTTGCGGAAGCGGGCATCACCACCGCCCATGAAGGTGCGACCCACCTTCCGCAGTTTCAAACGATGAAAAGAGCCAGCGATGCCGGCGCAAACATTATCGATGTCGTGGCCTATCCCTTCGTCACCGAAGTGGACAAGGTGCTCGCCGAAGTCCCCGTGACCGAATGGGGAAAATACAAGAACCGCTTCAAGGTCGGCGGCGTCAAAATCACCCTGGACGGCTCGCCGCAGGGCCGGACGGCACTCTTCTCCACCCCTTACCTCACCGGTGGCCCCGGCGGGGAAAAGGACTGGAAGGGCGAGCCGACCTTTCCCCAGGAATTCGCCAACAAGATGTTCAAGAAGGTCTATGACATGAAAGTGCCGCTCACCGCGCATTGCAATGGAGACGCCGCCATCGACCTCTTCCTCAATGCCTACGAGTTCGCCCGCGTTGGCGACTACAGCCGCCCGTGGAACGTGACCACTATTCACACACAGTTCATCCGCAAGGACCAAATCCCGAAGTTCGCGAAATTCAAGGTGCGTCCTTCGTTCTACACCCTGCACACCTTCTATTTCGCCGAGGCACACCTTGCGAACCGCGGCAAGGAGCAGGCCATGTACATCAGCCCGATGCGCGATGCGATCGATGCCGGTCTCCGCCCGAGCAACCATACCGACTTCGTCGTCGCCCCGCTGGACCAGATGATGATGCTTTGGTCGGCAGTGAACCGCGTCTCCCGCGCCAAAGGCGAGATCGGTCTCGACCAGCGCGTGACTCCGTTCGAGGGCCTCAAGGCCATGACCGAATGGGTGGCCGAGCAGTACGACGAACAAGCCACCAAGGGCACCCTTGAAGTCGGCAAGCTCGCCGATCTCGTCATCCTCGACAAGGACCCGCTCAAGGTCGAGCCGATGGCCATCAAGGACATCAAGGTCGTTGAAACGATCAAGGAAGGCGTCACCATCTATCCAGCGCCAGCCCACGCCAAGGCGCCGGCGATCGCTTCGGACAAGGAGTCAGGAAAGACCTACTCGTGGAGTCCCCACGTCTGCGACATGGCTGACGTGAACCAGGCCGCCAACAAAGTCTGGACGCTGACGACGCTTAACGGCAAGAAGGTCGATATCAAGAAGCCCCCGACTATGAAGTTTGCCAATGGCAAGCTGTCCATCTTCGGCGGCATCAATCGCCTGAGCGGATCCTATGCGTTGGTCGGAGACAGCGTGACCATGGGTGAGATCGTCAGCACAAAGATGGCGGGCGATCCGGCGCTAATGGAGCTGGAAAACAACTTCACGAAGGCGCTGGCCTCCGTGGATGGCTTCCATGTGCACGGCAGCAACCTTGA
>JAUQXK010000125.1 GCA_030834695.1 Desulfobacterales bacterium | reverse complement strand
GTCCTGCAGATAGACGATCAGCCGGGACCACTGGTTCAGCGTATAGCCGATCGCCTTGCCCAATAGCCCGCCCGGAGGGGTCAGGGGTGCTTTTTCCTCCAGCCAGCGTTTAAATTCCTCCAGGACCGGCTGGGCCTGCTGTTGGCGCAACTCGTAGAGCACCGGTACAGAAAGCTCTTTGACACGGGCCTCTTTTTCGATCCGGTAGAGCCGGCCGATGAACTCCAGGGCCTCTTCGGCTGCCAGCTTCCGTTGCGCCACCTGGGGGGCGGCGGCCTGCAGCACTTCATGGAACTTTCGCCGCGCATGCGCCCAGCAGCCCACCATGACAATGCCCGGTTTGCGGCCCAAGCCGTCGTAGCCGTTGTAGCCGTCGGTCTGGATATAGCCCTTGAAGCCGGCAAGGTAAGCAAGCGGCACGCTGCCGGCCCGGGTCGGATGATACTGATAGCGCAACACGGGCCGCTCGGGGTCCCCACCGCGGAAGACCCACATGTAGGACTTCTGGGTGTCGGCGCGGCCGGGCTCCTGAAGCACCTGCACGGTGGTCTCATCGATGTTGACAATCGGTCCCCCGCGGATCGCCCGGTCCATGAGATCGGCCAACGGCAAGGCCTTCTCGGCCGCTTGCCGTGCCCAGTTGCAAAGAGTGGCGCGCGGTAGGTCGATGCCCAGGCGGGCCAACTGCTTGCTCTGGCGGTGAAAGGGCAGCGCGTCCTCGAACTTGGCGACCACGATATGGGCTAAAAGCCCAGCGGTTGCCATCGTCTTGGGGATCAGCTGCGGGGGCGCCGGCGCAATTTGCACGGTCGGGGTTTCACTTTCAATGCCCTCACAGCCCTTGCAGGCGTATTTGTAGCGGATGTGGCGGATCACCTGGACTTTGGCCGGAATGATGTCGAGCTTCTCGCAGACCTCTTCCCCGATGCGGCTGAGCATCGTTCCGCAGGCGCACTGTTTCTGAGACTCAGCAATATCGTGGATGACTTCGATGCGCGGCAGGTTATCCGGCAGCGGCTTTCGGCCGGCTTTTCGCCGTTTGTGGGGAGCAACCGGGATAGGCTCTGGCGGCAGGCTTATTTTCTCCGATGCGTCCCCCTCGGCCTCATCAAAGAGCGGCTGTTGCCGGTCATCCTCCGGCGCCGGGCGTTTTTCGGATTTTCGGCCGAAGATCTCGTTTCGCAACAGTCGCACCTGTTCTTCCAAGTGCTGGATCTTATCCGCGTAGCGGCCGCTCAATGAGGCGATGATTTGCTTGAGTTCGGTGGGGTCATCCGGGAGGCTGTCAACGTCCAAACGCATGCCCATCGTATAGCAGAAGCATAAATCGATTGCAACAGATTTTTACTAGGTTTTTACTAACCGGTCAAAGAATAATGAAGCGCTTCGTGAGAACGGTACTGCCGGATATCGAGCCCCTCCAGAAGCCAGTGCAGCTCTCGGCCCTCCAGGCCGAGCACTTGGTTTTGACTCTCGGGCCAAACAAACCGGTGCCGCTCCAGCCGCTTCTGCCAGAGGCAAAAACCGTTGCGGTCCCAGTAGAGGATCTTGACCATGTTCCGGCGGCGGTTTGAGAAGGCAAACAGGTGCCCGGCGAATGGATCCAGCGCCAGGTGCATCTGCACCAGCAGGCAAAGACCGTTGATGGACTTTCGCATGTCGGTGGCCCCCACCGCGAGGAAGACCTGCAGATGCTGAGGAACCATCATCGGATCCCTCGCAGCGTGGTCACCACCTGCTGTAGCGTGGGCGGATCGAATCCAGGAAAGACTTCAATGCACAGGTCCGGGGCCAGTGCCACCCGCAGCGCTGACGACGGCGAGCTGTAGCCGGCTACCCGCGCTACGGCCGCCGCGGGCACCTGAACCAGAGAAATGGGATCTGTGGCTTTGGGAATGTACTTCCGGCGCCAGTACACGAACTGATGAAACTTCAGCTCATGCCGCCGGCAGTATTCGGTCTGGCTGAGCCGGCTGGCCTGCCAGCGGGTGATGTGGGCGTTCCAGTCGCGGCGCTTTTGCTCCAGTTCCTGCTGACGAATGCTGTCTTCTTGTGCCATGGCTCCTCCTGCGATGCTGAAATTGATCTCCAACCCTCGCTGTGAACCATGACACGGCGCGCGTGCCCTGTGAAGATGGGGTTAATTTGACGGATACATTTGTTCCAAGGGCGATTCAAGAGCATACTGGTCGAAAATGATGCCTACCTGCTGCAGTTGTCATATTACATCCACCGCAACGCCCTTCGCGCCGGCATGGTGAAGCGGCTGGCCGAATACCCCTGGAGCAGGTACACGGCCTATGCTTATGGGAAAGATAAACCGGAATGGCTCAACACCGAGGTGATCTTAGGGCAGTTGGTGAATGCCTCACAATTATGGGGTCATATCTTGTTTTATGATTTAAAGTTGACATTGGTAAATAAACCCTGGTAGACATCAACCATGGCCCGTGCATGGCGAATAGAGTATGAGGGAGCACTGTATCACGTACTATCCAGGGGCAACCAGAGGCAGGCGATCTTCGTCGACGATGAGGATCGCTGCTTGTTTTTGGGCGGCCTGGCCGAGATGGCCGAGCGCTTCGAGGTGGAATGCTATGCCTACGTGCTGATGAACAATCATTACCATCTGTTGCTGCAAACCCGAAGGGCCAATCTCTCAAAGGCCATGCAATGGTTCGGTGTGGCCTATACCAGCCGTTTCAATCTTAAGAATCATTGCAGCGGCCACCTTTTCCAGGGACGCTTCAAGAGCATGCTGGTCGAAAACGATGCCTACCTGCTGCAGCTGTCGTATTACATCCATCGCAACCCATTGCGGGCCGGCATTGTGAAGCGGCTGGCCGACTACCCCTGGAGCAGCTACACGGCCTATGCCTACGGGAAAAATCGACCGGAATGGCTCAACACCGAGGTGATTCTATCGCAGCTGGTGAATTCCCCCGATCGGAACGAAGCTTACCGAAAAAATATGCAGAAATACGCAAAAGAAGA
>JAUQXK010000124.1 GCA_030834695.1 Desulfobacterales bacterium | reverse complement strand
TGTCCGGAACCATATGAAGCGGGCTTGCTGCCGTACGCTAGTTCGTTGAACGGATGGTTGCGGCGCGCTGCGGCCGAAAACCCGCCCCGCCGATGAGCGATATGGCCGCAATTGAATATATTTTGTTGCCGGTTCAATATCTTGCTAAATTACAAAAATACCGGACAGGTTTCGGCGATATCCCTGATGAGTTTGTCGAGTTACTGGAGTCATACCTTGTGAGCAACCTCCCGGTCGAAGGTACCCCCATGGACACGGCAGCCCCCTTATCTACCTACCGGATTCAACTCACCCCTTTCTTTGATTTCTACCGTGCGTCTCGGACGTGCGACTATCTCAGGGATTTAGGGATTAGCCACCTCTACCTTTCCCCCTGCTTGGCTGCAAAGAAAGGCAGCCCGCATGGGTATGATGTCGTGGACCCTTCTCGCGTCAATCCGGACTTGGGCGGGCAGGAGGGCTTTGATGCCCTCTGCCGCGCGCTCCACGAATCGGGCTTGGGGCTGGTGCTGGATATCGTGCCCAACCATATGGCGATCGGCGTCCGTGAGAATCGGTGGTGGTGGGATGTGCTGGCCAACGGCCGGTCCAGCCGGTATGCTGGCCATTTTGATATTCGCTGGGATTCCCCGTGTACGGGATTGCTGAACAAGGTGCTGGTGCCAATCCTGCGCGATGAGTTCGAGCGCTGCCTGAAAGATCGAGAGATTCAGCTGCGCCTGCAGGGTGAGGACATCCATGTCGCCTATTTTGATCACGAACTTCCGGTGTCCGCTGAATCGCTGATGGAGTTGGAGCGGGCGGCGGGCGCAACCACCGGCTCCATGTTTTCGGCCTGCTTCAGCAGCAATGGCTCTGTAGGTGTTGCGGAGGATGCCGGCGGGGTTCACGCGGTTGGAGGGAACGCCGCAGCCGCGAAGGCCTTGGAGGCAGCGATCAATAGGGTCAACTCCGAGCCGGCGAACCTTATACGGTTTCTCGACCGGCAGCACTACCGGTTGGTCTTTTGGCGTCGTGCCAACCGGGAGTTGAATTATCGCCGTTTTTTCGACAACCATCATCTGGCCGGCATTCGCGTCGAAGAAGAGCGGGTGTTCGCCGCGGTCCATGCGACGGTATTGCGCTGGGTGCAGCAGGGGAGCGTCAGCGGTTTGCGCATCGATCACCCGGACGGGTTGCGAGACCCCACCGCCTACCTCCAACGGTTGCGGAAGGCAGCGCCGGGGACCTGGATGGTGGTTGAGAAGATCCTCGCGCCGGGAGAATGCCTCAACTCCCAATGGCCGGTTGAAGGAACCACCGGTTACGAATTTCTGAACGTATTGGGTGGTCTCTTCGTCGACCCGAACGGGAAACGGCCGTTGACCGACTTCTATCAGGAGTTCACCGGGCAGGCGACCGACTACGAGGAAGTCGTGCGGGCCAAGAAGATGCACGTCCTGAAGTGTCTATTCACCAGTGAACTGTCGCACCTGACGGATCTGCTGGAGCGCATTCACCACCGGCGGGCCGGAAGGCCCGAGCCGCGGCGTCAGGACCATGAACAAGCGTTGGCCGAGCTCATCGCCGGCTTTTCTGTCTATCGGACCTACATCCGTCCGGCTAACGGGCGGGTCGAAGGCTCTGATCGGGCCGTCGTGCAGGAAGCTTTAAACATCGCCGCGACCCGACGCCCTGACATCGATGCGGCCGTGTTTCGCACGTTGGAGGATGTTTTGCTGCTGAAGCAGGCCGGCAATATAGAGAGCGACTTTGTCCTGCGCTTCCAGCAGCTAACGGGTCCGGTTATGGCCAAGGGAGCGGAGGACACAGCCTTTTACTGCTTTAATCGGCTGTTGGCCCTTAACGAGGTCGGCAGCGACCCCGGGGGGTTCGGCACGTCTCCGGACGCCTTCCATTCTTTTTGCGCAGCGGTCCAGTCGAAGCGGCCTTGGACGCTCCTGGCCAGCGCCACCCACGATACCAAACGCGGAGAGGATACCCGGCTGAGAATCAGCCTGATTTCGGAGATGCCGGAGCGCTGGGCCGAAGCAGTCCGGCGATGGTCTCGCATGAATGCAGTGTTCCGCCGCAATGGGTTCCCGGATGTCAACAGCGAGTACTTCCTTTACCAGACGCTGGTGGGCGCCTGGCCTATCGGAAGCGATCGCTTGCAGGCCTACATGCTGAAGGCGGCCAGGGAGGCCAAGGTGCACACATCATGGACGGATCCGAGCCCGGTCTTCGAGGAGGCGCTGCAGCAGTTTGTCGAAGCGGTGCTGGGGCACTCGGACTTCACGGCGGACCTGTCTGCCTTCCTTATGCCCATGGTCGAGCCGGCGATGATTACCTCCCTGTCCCAAACCTTGATCAAGTGCACCGCCCCAGGCATTCCGGATATCTACCAGGGGACCGAACTCTGGGACCTCAGCATGGTAGACCCTGACAACCGCCGGCCGGTGGATTTCGATCGCCGCTTGCATCTCCTGGGCCGGCTTGCTTCCCGGTCCGCAGAAGAAATCCTGGATCAGGGCGCCGACGGCACGGCCAAGCTGTATGTTGTTCATCGCGCCTTGAACGCCAGGCGGCACCACCCGGAGGCGTTCGGACCGGAAGGTGTCTACCAGCCGCTCCAGGCAACGGGGCCCAAAGCGTTGCATGCGGTAGCCTACGTTCGGGGAGGCCGGTGTTTGACAGTGGCGCCGCGACTCGTGGTGGGGCTGGGCAATGACTGGGGTGACACGTGGCTGGAATTGCCGGCAGGTGTCTGGACCAACGCCTTCACGGGCGAGCGATCGGCGGGCGGGCGACAGGCGATCGGATCGCTGCTGGCGCGGTTTCCCGTAGGATTGTGGATTTGCGAGCCGGAAGGATAGCGAGGGCTGCCGTGGGGTGTGCCCCGGCGTAAGGCGGGCAGAAGCGGGTGAGGGAGACGCAGCGGATTCCGCTCCGACTCACAATCAACGCCGGCCGAAGGCCTCTGTCAATTCCAGCAGTTGTTTTTGGGGCATAGCGGCGAGCTGGCCTGGCGACATCCGCCACAGCCAGTTGCCCTCCCACCGACCGGGGGTGTTGATGCGTGCCTCCGGCCCCAGGCCCAGCAGGTCCTGCACGGGGGTGATGCACATCCGCGCCGGCGACATCATGGCGAGGCGAATCATGTCCCAGTGCGCCTCATCGACGGCCGGCTCTCGACCGAGGGTTAGCCCCAACCGACGCATTTCTAGAGCGGAGGCTTCGTTTTCGAGCCAGCCTTTAACCGTGTTGTTGTCGTGGGTCCCGGTGAAGACCACGCAGTTTTCGGGGATGTTGTGAGTGGCGTTGACGTTGACGGCCGGGTCTTCCGAGAAGCCGAACATGAGCACCCGCATACCCGGGAAGCCGAAACGCTGCATGGCTTCGCGAACGTCGGCGGTGATGACCCCCAAATCCTCGGCGATCAGCGGGAGACAGACGAAGCGATGCCGCAGTTCACCAAAAAAATCCTCCGCAGGGGTTTGCAGCCACCTCCCGTTGACGGCGGTCGGTTCATCCGCGGGTACCTCCCAATAGGCCACGAGTCCCCGGAAATGGTCGATTCGAACGTAGTCGAACTGGGCCAGATTCCTGGCGAACCGGCGGATCCACCACTCATAGCGGGTTTCACGATGAGCGTCCCAACGGTAGACCGGGTGGCCCCAGAGCTGGCCGCCGGTGCTGAAGTAATCCGGTGGAACGCCGGACACCGCCAAGGGGCTACCGGTTTCGTCCAGCTTAAAAAGATCAGGGTGAGCCCACACATCGGCGCTGTGGAACGGCACATAGATGGGCAGGTCCCCGAAAATGCGGATCCCCTTCTCCCGGCAGTAGGTCCTCAGCCCGATCCACTGCCGGAAGAAGAAATACTGGACGATTTTCAGATCTTCAAGACAGTCGCTAAGTTCCGCTCGAAGCCGGGTGAGGGCTTCGGGGTGTCGCTGCTGAATTTCGTGCGGCCAACGGTTCCACATCACGTCGGGATGGCGCGTGCTCAGCGCGGCGAACAGGGTATAGTCGTCCAGCCACGCACCGTTCTCCGCGCAGAAGCGAGAGTAGTCCTCCCCCGGCAACCGCTGCTTGAACCGTGCGCACGCTTTGCCCAGCAGCTGCTTCTTCTTCAGAGCGACGGCGGCATAGTCGATTCGGTTCTCGGGGAATTCATGAGGCGGAAGCTCGTCGCGATCAAGAAGCCCCTCGGCAGCAAGATGCTCGGGGCTGATCAGCAGGGGATTGCAGGCAAAGGTCGACGCGCCGTGGTAAGGTGAATGCTGGTAGGCGGGGGTCGTTGGGTTCAGGGGCAGGACCTGCCAGACCCGCTGACCGGCGGAATGCAGGTAATCTGCGAACCGGTAAGCATACGGGCCGAGATCGCCGATCCCGAACCCGG
The DNA here is from genome assembly GCA_030834695.1 of Desulfobacterales bacterium. Classification (GTDB taxonomy): domain Bacteria; phylum Desulfobacterota; class Desulfobacteria; order Desulfobacterales; family SpSt-501; genus SpSt-501. Next base: position 67,085 of record JAUQXK010000124.1, on the reverse strand, counting down.
AGGGCAGGCAGGGGATGGGAAGCAGAACACCGCTGGCACGTGGGAACATGATTCAGTCTCCATTTGGATTAGAGCAGGATTCAGGGCTGTCGGTACTGCCTGAAAAGGATCGGCTAATCCGTCCGGACGCCGAGCTTTTCTCCCAGGGTTTTGAATAGCGTCGTCCACTGCACGGCCGTTTTGTATCTCCTTCTGGCCTTTTTTTGAAGCACCGGGAACACCTCGCGGAGAATCTGGAAGAAGATGTTTTGAACGGTGCGCAGGTTGATTTCGAACGGGAAAAGCGGCAGGAGATTCGCCAGAGCATCCAATTCCCGCAATGAATCCAAATCGCTCGGCCGTTTGCCGAGGCCCTCGGCAATCCGCTCCATGCGGTTTCGGATGGTGAGCGCCAGCATGGGGCCTTCCAGAGCGACTCCATGCATTTTGGCTGCGTCCACGAGATTCTGAATGCGGCTGAGGTTCAAAATGCTTTCTTCGAATTCGCGCTTTAGGCTTGCGTTCAGCACGTATTCGGCCGCGGCGGCCAGCGCCCGGGGTACCGGCACCGCAATGTCTTTCAGGAAAAGCAGCAGCGGTGCGTTGTCTTCGTAGACTTGGCGGTAAACGCCCTCGGCGTTGGCCAGGTTGGATTCCAGGATGATGGACAGGATGTGCCGCTGATCGTCACGGAACAGATTTCGCAAGGAATAGCAAGTGGCCCCCATGGATTTCTCCAGCGCCTCAAGCGAGGCCGGCAACTCGCCTCGGTTGAACGTGTCGAATAACTCCTGGACGAAATGGGCCTCCATTTCATCCGAGCTTTGACACGGCCGAAGGCACCCGCTCACATTGTGGTCCCCCCAATGGATGGCGCCGAAACAAAAACGTTGCTCTTCCCAGCTGATGTTTGACGTGATGCGCACGCAACCGACGACCAGTTTGGTTCGCCCGATTTGAGCGGATTTGAAAAATTCTTGAAAGGCGGAGAAGCAGTACAGGGACGGTTGTTCCGGATACTCCCCGAAAAGAGAACGCAAGGCGTAGTGAGCCCCCACCGCGGGCAAATCCACCATGGCGGGTTTGACGAATTTTTCGTATATGCGGCGCCCGTTGTCGTGTTCAGAAATGTTGCTCTTAGCCTTTTCTATCAACTCCATGAATCGGGGTTCCAGGGCGTCCCCCAGCAACCGGTTGGCGATCTGCAGGGCACGGCCCGCGTATTGGATCACCTGAACGGTTTCCAGGCCCGAGATGTCGTCGAAGAACCAGCCGCAGCTGGTGTACATCAGCAGGGCATGGCGCTCAAGCTCGAGAAGCTGGAGGGTGGATATCTTTTCGTCGAGGGTCAAGGCACGTTGCGTTCTTCCGGTTAGAAAGGAATCCACTACGGAAGGGGTCCGGTCCAGTATGACACGGACATAGTCGTTGCGGGTCTTCCAAGGGTCGAAGCCCAGTTCCCGCATTTTCTGCTCATACACCGGGGTCAGGGAATCCCTGAGCCAATCGAGCGCCTCCCGCAGAGGCGTCCGCCAGCCCTGATTTCCGCCGGGGTGTCGGCCGGCGTTGCAGCCGCAGTTGGTCCACCAGCGCTCGACGCCATGGGTACAACTCCACGAACTCCGCTCGACGATCTCCACCTCCCACTGCGGGGGGTGGAGTTCCAAATATTCGCCGTACACGGTGATGCGGGCAAGCTTCTGGGTCTCGATGGTGTGAAGCGCAAACGCCAGTGCCCGGTTGCCTCCGTGATGATGGTGCCCGTAGCTTTCCCCGTCGGTGGCGATGTGCACCAGCAGCGAACCGCTGCGGTCCGGGGCAACAGCCGCCAGGAGTCTGTGGGCGAACCGTTCCCCGTTGGACAGCAAACCCTCGAACGCCACCGCGTGGGAGATGGCGCCGTCGTAAAAGAACAAGGCGATGGTTCGTCCCGATGGCAGGCGCGCCAGGTAAGGTCGAGAGGGGTCGATTTTGCCGCCGCCGACATCCAGCCACTCGCCGCCATCGATCCGTTTTATTCGTTTGGCCTGGTGAGGCGCCAGGATCGTGAAAAGAATGCCGTGCTCGGCCAGGATGTCCAGCGTTTCCAGATCCACGGCGGTTTCCGGCAGCCACATGCCCTCGGGTCGGCGCTGGAACCGATGCTCGAAATCACCGATCCCCCAGAGGACCTGCGTGTGTTTGTCCCGAGAGCTGGCAAGCGGTAGGATTATATGGTTGTAAGCTTGGGCCAAGGCCGAGCCGTGTCCGGAGAAACGTTGCCGGCTCTCACTATCGGCGGCAAGCACGGCCTGATAGACCTCGGCTGAATTGCGCTCCAGCCAGGAAAGCAAAGTCGGGCCGAAATTGAAGCTGATCTTGGCGTAGTTGTTGACGATTTCCCGGATCCGGCCGCTTTCATCGGTGATCCGCGAGGTGGCGTTGGTCGCGTAGCATTCGGCTGCGATCCGCTCGTTCCAATCGTGATAGGGGAAAGCGGAATCCTGCACCTCGACGGCTTCCAGCCAGGCATTTTCGCGGGGCGGCTGGTAGAAGTGCGCATGGATGCAGACAAAAACTTCCATGAGGCCCTCCCTCTCAGGGGCTTTTGAGCAACAGCAGCAAGCGGTATGGAAGAAGCTCCATCCGGACCTCGCCGGAGGATTCAACGCTGCTGGGAACGCGGCTGCCCGGTCCGCCCCAGCTGGCGTCGCCGCTGTCCAGTTGCTTGTCCCAACGACCCGCGGGCAGCGGGATGACTGGCGAGACCACCTTGTCATCCGCGTGGAAAATCACAAAGGCCTCCTCGGTCCGGCTCCAGCGATGGATACAGCCGATACGCAGGCGGCTCAGTCCGATCACGTCCATACGGCGTTTGTCCGGCTCCGCCAGCGCGCGGATGCCGGTGCGCAGTTCGATCAGGCGACGGTAGAACGCCCACAGCATTCGGTGCGGTCCCTGCGCATGCCGCAGGGCGTGGTTGAGCCGGGCGCTCGTGAAAGTTTTTTCATCCTGGGGATCCGGCGGTTCGTCCTGGCCCTCCTCGGAGGACCACTCGGCACGGCGCCCTTTGCGGACCGCTTCGACCAGGTCCGGGTCGGAGTGGCTGATGAAAAAAGGGAAAGGGGCTGTCTCGCCGTATTCTTCCCCCATGAACAGCAGCGGCAGGTATGGTGAAAGCAGAATGACGCCGGCCATCATTTTGAGGGCTTCGCCCGAAAGCGAGAGGGTCAACCGGTCGCCCCGGCTTCGGTTGCCCACCTGATCGTGGTTCTGGGCGAAAACCACCAACCGGTGTGCTGGGATGTCGCGTGAGGAGTTACCGTGGCGCCGCTTGCGGAATTCGGAGTACTCGCCGGAATAGACAAATCCCTCCCGCAGGGCCTTGAGCAGTTGCTCGAACTTCCCAAAATCGCCGTAATAGCCCTGGCGTTCTCCGGTGACCACCGCGTGCAGGGCGTGGTGCAGATCGTCGTTCCACTGGGCGTCGAGGCCCATCCCCACCCGTTCGGGGGGCCGGATCAACCGGGTGTCGTTCAGGGCGCTTTCTGCGATGAGATAAACCCGGCGGCCCAGGCCCGCGGATTTCAGGTGAACCGCCTGGGCGAGCTCTTCCAGGAACGGCCGGGCCGAATAGTCGATGATGGCGTGCACCGCATCCAGGCGCAGGGCATCGATATGGAACTCGGTGATCCAGTAGAGGGCGTTATCGATGAAGAACCGGCGCACCTCGTCGCTGTGGGGCCCGTCGAAGTTCAGCGGCGCCCCCCAGGGGGTACGGTAGGCATCGGAAAAATAAGGGCCGAACTCCGCAAGGTAATTGCCTTCAGGTCCGAGGTGGTTGTAAACGACGTCTAAAACAACGGCCAGCTGCTTTTGGTGGCAGGCGTTGATCAGCCGCTTCAGCCCGACCGGACCGCCATAGGAACCTTGCACGGCAAAGGGAGAGACCCCGTCGTAACCCCAGTTGCGGTGTCCGGGGAACTGGGCCACCGGCATCAGCTCCACGGCGGTGGCGCCCAGCGCCGCCAGGTCGTCCAGTTGACCGGCCACACCCTCGAAAGTGCCTTCCGGTGTGAAGGTGCCCACATGGAGTTCATAGAAGATGTAACGGTGAAGGGAAATTCCCCGCCACTTGCTATCCGCCCAATCAAATGTTGAATCCATCACCTGCGACGCCCCGTGCACCCCGTGGGGTTGAAATCGGGAGGCCGGGTCGGGGCGTTCCAAGCGTGCGTCGAGGCGGTACAGGTAAAGCGCACCCGGACCGACATCTTCTATGACGCCTTCGTGGTACCCGTTCGCGGCCGGAGATAGGCGGCTCAATCGCTCCCGCGGAGACAGGATGTGCACGTGCACCGTTTCGGCCAAAGGCGCCCAAACGCGGAAGCAACAGCGCCCATCACCGAGAGGAGCGGCTCCCAGCGCGGCCTCGTCCGCGGGGGGACCGGGGGATTGTTTTTCCTTTCGAAGCGGATCGAGCCACATGGTTTTTCACTTTTCCCCGCGGTGCGTTTCACATTACACGGTGAGCAGTTGCCGTATCGCGGATAACGGGATCTTGGCCCACTGTGGACGATGCTGTATTTCATGACCCAGTTCGCCCACGGCGCGCTCCAAAAGCAACGTGTCCAGTAACAGCTGGAGTTCCTCGCGGCTGGCCGGCACCAGCCGGCTGTCGGACATCTCCTGCAGGTAGCTCTTCAAAAATTGGGCGCCTACCCATCGGTTCCAGAACCCCGCCCAGCCGCGCATCCGGCCCGCATTGGCAGCGCCGCCGGCACGATTTTCCTCCTCCATCAGGGCCGCCTGGGACACATAATGAAAGGACCGCAGCATTCCTGCCACATCCCATAAAGCGCTGCGCTTGATACAGCGTTCAGAAACCGGGCGGTCAGGGTTGCCTTCGAAGCCGATGATGACGAAATCGCTGCCGGTATAAAGGACTTCCCTGAGATGGTAGTCACCGTGGCAACGGATCCGAGACACGGTGATCTTGCTGTTGAGGAGCGCCTTGAAACGCTCGTTAATCGCGGGTTCCCGCTCCAGCACCTCGGCCGCCAACCCATGCTCGGCCTTAGGCAGTCGGTTGATTTGCCAACGCAAAAGAGGAATGGACCTGCCGGCCAGTGTGCGCATGGATTGATAGAGGCTGCGCTGGTAGAGTTTCGAGAAGGGTTCCGGTTTGAATTCCGGCCGGTTCGTGATCGAGGCCAGGCAGGCATGCATCGCCGCCGTCCGCCGGCCCAGCAGCCGCGCCAACTCAAGAAAGTCGCCGATCGGCTCGAGGGCCTCCGGCGGGGGAGATATTTCAATCAACGCTGCGAGCGAACCGGGTGGTAAAGCAGGCGGAGCCTCTCCGCTGCGCCGTAATCGGACAATTTCAAAAAACTCCCGCAGATGGCCCAGCGTGCAAGTCCACGCATCTCCCTGGTGGGTCACGTACCCCTGCAAAACGGCGATGGTCATAACCTCGCCGTTATCGGTTTGCAGCTCCAGCGCGCCCCCCACAGGGGCACAGTGGGGGAACCCTTTTTCGGTCAGCAGGCGGCCAATTTCAAAGTCTGGACTGATCCCGAAGGATAGTCGTCGGATGAACTTGAGCGCCAACCGGTCGCCGAATTGCAGAGTGGTGTTGCGCTGTTCAACCGGCATAATCTTGGGGGACGGCAAGACCCCGTCTTTGGGCAGAAGCCTGCGGAAGGTCGGCGTGATCGTTGCGCGGAGATGCGAACGCTTCATCGAGACGTGTCGTCTTTGGAAAAAGGCCTGTAACAACAGCTCGCCGAAGGCAGGGTCAACCATTGCATCGGCCAGCAGGCACGGCGCACGGCCCCCCTTGAATTTCAGAGTGGCTACGGCCGCGGATGGATGGTCGGCCATCAACCGCTCGGCTTCGGGGCCGTCGGCGCATGTGAGGGGAAGGGCGTAGAGCTCATCATCGCCGGTGAGGTACTCCGCTTTGAGCAATACCAGGTGCCATCGGCGCGATCCTTGGGTCAGCGGAAACACCTCAAGGACGCGCGTGCGTTTAATGGGGCGTACGCGGCTGCCAATCCATGGGCTGCGGGTAACAAAGGCGAAAAGCGCCTCCCCCAGACCGGGCCTGTCCGCTTTGCCGGGAAAAGAATGCCGCCTATCCAGATCGGCCTCGAGCACCGGCAGAGCAGCGGCCTCCTGTGTCGTCGAGGCCGTCTCCGCGGTGGCACGACTCGGGGTCAGGTAGAACCAGAAGAAGCTATGCGGCCCGATCGACAGAAAATACGGAGTGGACTGGACAGCCGGGAAGGCCGCCTTGCCGAAAAGTTCCACGGGTACCATGCCCTGGTAGGCAGCCAGGTCGAGCTCGGCATACTGAACGAAGCGCGACAGGTTGGCAACAACCAGCAGCCGTTCGTCTTGAAACCGGCGCACAAAGGCGAAGATGCGGGGATTGCCGTGATTGAGGATCTCGATGCTGCCGCGGGTAAAGGCTTTGAATTTGTTACGGAGGGAAATCAGCCGTCGCATCCACCACAGGACGGAGTGGGGATTGTTTTCCTGGACTTCGACATTGATGACCTCGCAATGATATTCGGGCGCGATGATTACCGGCAGAAACAGTTTCTGGGGGTTAGCCTGCGAGAATCCCGAATTCCGGTCGGTGCTCCATTGCATCGGCGTCCGGACTCCGTCTCGATCGCCGAGGTAGACGTTGTCCCCCATGCCGATTTCGTCGCCGTAATAAATGATCGGCGTCCCCGGAAGCGAGAAGAGCAAGGCGTTGACCAACTCCGTCCGTCGCCGGTGATTTCCGAGCAGAGGGAAAAGCCTGCGGCGGATTCCCAAGTTGATCCGCATGCGCGGGTCCTGGGCGTAAATGCGGTACATGTAGTCGCGCTCCTCATCCGTAACCATTTCCAAGGTCAGCTCGTCGTGGTTGCGCAAAAAGATGGCCCATTGGCAGGTTTCCGGCAGGGCGGGGGTCTGTTGAAGGACGTCCCGAATAGGGAGGCTGTCTTCCATGTGGACGGCCATGAAAAGCCTGGGCATCAGCGGAAAATGAAATGCCATGTGGCACTCGTCGCCCTGGCCGAAATAGGCCACCGCGTCCTCCGGCCATTGGTTGGCTTCCCCCAACAGTATGCGGTCCTGATATTTGGCGTCCACATGCGCTCTGAGCTCCTTCAGAAATTGGTGCGTTTCCGGAAGGTTCTCACAGTTGGTTCCCTCCCGTTCAAACAGGTACGGGATGGCGTCCAGGCGCAGTCCGTCAACCCCCAGCCCCAACCAGAAGTCGACGATATCGTGGATGGCCTTGCGAACTTTCGGGTTGTCGTAGTTCAAATCCGGTTGATGGGAATAAAAGCGGTGCCAGAAATAGGCCCCGGCGACCGGGTCCCAAGTCCAGTTGGAGGTTTCAAAATCCTGGAAGATTACGCGCGCGTCGGCGAAACGTTGCACCGTGTCGCTCCAGACATACCAATCCCGCCAGGGGCTTCCTGGCTTGGAGCGGCGTGCGCGCTGGAACCACGGGTGCTGATCAGAGGTGTGGTTGAGAACCAGTTCAGTGATGACCCGCAGACCGCGCTGGTGGGCCCGTTTCAGAAATGTCTTGAAGTCCTTGAGAGTGCCGTAGGCCGGGTGAATTGCCCGGTAATCCGATATGTCGTAGCCGTCGTCGCGCAGCGGGGAACGGCAAAACGGCATCAACCAGAGAACAGACACTCCCAGGTCCTGGAGGTAGTCGAGCTTCTGGCTGAGCCCGTTGAAGTCGCCGATACCGTTTCCGTCGCTATCGTAGAAGCTTTTGACATGCAGCTGGTAAATGACGGCATCCTTGTACCAGAGCGAGTTTCGGTTTGTGCCGATGACTGTGCCCGCTAATGCTACCATGCAGTTGCCTCTTGCCAGGGTGTTGTTCAGACGCGCGTGAGCGATGGAAAGTTTCGCCACGGAAGTGGCAATTAGGTGCTGGGTGGCGCGGCAACGAAAAAAGCAGGGGTATTTCGACTATGATGTTTAATAATGCATTCGGTCGCACTTGGCAATCTGCCATGCTGCCGATCGAATGAGTTCGCTCTCTTTTGGCCTTCCCGTCAGAATTTGGCGAATGGTATAATTTCTAACTCGGGAAATCGCGGAATAAACATAACGTGGCGTCATTTTTAGTCTATCGCTAACTGCTCAGGTTGAAGGCATCGCAAAAAAATATTCGAAGACAACTTTATGTTTTAGGTTAGCGTGCCTAAATCGAACCTTAACCCGAGCGGAAGCGGGTTGGGTTTAGCAGAACAAAAATGTCTGGACAGAAAATCGCCGGTTCGTTCCAAATTCGCGGGGTACAACCGTCATCGCGTCCACATGAGGTCGGGCCAATCGCAGAAAAGGAAAACGGGCCTGCGCTCCGGAGGGGGAGAAGCGCAGGCCCGTCGGGGGCGGGGAACCCGAAGGTTCCCCGGGCGGAACTTGTCAGGCTGCCGGATAACGGCGCCTCGGGCCGTGATCCGGCGTTGCGTGACTCTTGTAAATGCTCACCGATCAGCCGATAGGCTGCGCTTTCCAAATCGTTACGCGCCTTGGCTGACGGCCCGAGGCTTGTTCTGCAGCACCCTGTTTAAATGTCGAAGTACAGGAAGAATTCATGCGGATGCGGTCGCAGTCGCACCGCGTCCACCTCGGCCGTCGTCTTGTATTCGATCCACATGTCGAACACGTCCTGGGTGAAAACATCGCCCTTCGTCAGGAATTCGTGGTCCTCCTTCAGGCATTTCAAAGCCTCGTCCAGCGAACCCGGCGCCGAGGGCACTTTGGCCAGTTCCTCGGGCGGCAGGTCGTAGATGTTCTTGTCGAGCGGATCGCCCGGGTCGATCTTGTTCTGGATGCCGTCGATGACCGCCATCAGGATGGCGGAGAAGGCCAGATAACCGTTGCAGGAAGGGTCCGGGGTGCGGAACTCGATGCGCTTGGACTTCGGCGAGGTCGAGTACATCGGGATCCGGATGGCGGCGCTGCGGTTGCGGCTCGAGTAGGCCAGATTGACCGGCGCTTCGTAGCCCGGCACCAGCCGTTTGTAGGAGTTGGTGGTCGGGTTGGTGATCGCGCAGAGCGCCTTGCAGTGCTTTAAAATGCCGCCGATGGCATAGAGGGCCATCTGGGAGACGCCGGCATATTTGTCGCCGGCAAACAGCGGCTTGCCGCCCTTCCAGATGCTCACATGGGTGTGCATGCCCGAACCGTTGTCGCCGAAGAGCGGCTTGGGCATGAAGGTCACGGTGTGGTTGTTGCGGACGGCGACATTTTTAAGGACGTATTTGAACCACATCAACTGGTCGGCCATCTGCACGAGCGGCCTGAATTTCATGTCGATCTCGGCCTGGCCGGCGGTCGCGACTTCATGGTGCTGCGCTTCGATCTCGATGCCGAGCTGCTCTAACGTGAGCACCATTTCGCTGCGCAGGTCCTGGAATTTGTCCGTCGGCGGGACCGGAAAGTAGCCTTCCTTGGGCCTGGGTTTGTAGCCCAAGTTCGGGGCTTCGTCGCGGCCGGTGTTCCAGGTGCCCTCGACGGAGTCGATTTCGTAAAACGCACCGTAGCTGTTGGACTCGTAGCGAATGTCGTCGAAAATGAAAAACTCAGCTTCGGGTCCCATGAACGCCGTGTCGCCGATGCCGGTGCTTTTAAGATACGCTTCGGCCTTCTTGGCGATGTTGCGGGGATCGCGGGAGTAGGGCGCGCGCGTCAGCGGGTCGGCGATGTCGCAGATCATCACCATGGTGGGAGCCTGAGTGAAGGGGTCCATCCTGGCCGTAGCCGGGTCGGGGATGACCAGCATGTCGCTCGCATTGATGGGCTGCCAGCCCCGGATGCTGGAGCCGTCGAAGCCGAAGCCGTCCTCGAAGCTGCCTTCGTCCAACTGGCCGATCGGCACCGAAAAATGCTGCCACAGACCGGGAAAATCCATAAACCGCAGGTCCAGCATCTTGGCGCCGTTTTCCTTTGCAAAAGCCAATACGTCTTTGGGTTTCATTGCAATTCCTCCTTCTGGGATTGGGTGATGGTATTTATTTTGAGCTTCTAAATCTTTCTTTTTAAATTGCATCCGTCCCCGTCTCACCGGTGCGCAGGCGCACGGCTTGTTCGACCGGGGTGACAAAGATCTTGCCGTCGCCGATTTTGCCGGTGTAGGCGGCCTCGCGGATTTTGGCGACCACCTGGTCGAGCAGGTTTTCAGCGACCACGATTTCGATTTTTATCTTGGGGATGAAATCGACCACGTACTCCGCCCCCCGGTAGACTTCCTTGTGGCCCTTCTGGCGGCCGTACCCCTTGACCTCGGAGACGGTCATGCCCTGGATGCCGATGGCGTTCAGCGCCTCCTTGACGTCATCCAGCTTGAAAGGTTTGATGATGGCTTCCACTTTTTTCATCATGGGACATTCCTCCTGTCTTTATTTCCGCCCGGTTTATTCGATTTCGAAGGCCCGCTCGCCGTGAACGGCGCTGTCCAGTCCGATCCTTTCATTTTCCTCTTCCACCCGCAGGCCGCCGGTCAAGGCCTTGGTCAGATAGATCAAAACCAGCGTCGCGACCGCCGTAAACACGGCGGTGGCCAGGATGGAAACCAGTTGAATCACGATCTGCATGGGGTTGCCGAAGAAAAGTCCGGTGCCGGCGGCATTGACGGCCGGATCGGCGAAAAGCCCCGTTGCGAGCGCCCCGAGGGTCCCGCACATGCCGTGGACGCCGAAGGCGTCGAGCGAGTCGTCATATCCGAGTTTGAGCTTCAACCGGGCCACCGAAAAAAAACCCAGCACCCCCGCGGCGATGCCGATGAGAATCGACGACCCCAGGCCGACAAAGCCGGCGGCCGGCGTAATCGCAACCAGCCCCGCCACTACGCCCGAAGCGATGCCGAGCACGGTCGGCTTCTTGTTGATCCGCCACTCGGTAAACATCCATGCCAACGCGGCCGCCGCCGCCGAGGTGTTCGTCACCAGGAAGGCCGAGCCGGCCAGGCCGTCCGCCACCAGCGCGCTGCCGGCATTGAATCCGAACCAGCCGAACCAAAGCAGCGCGGCGCCCAGCGCCGTCAGGGCGATGCTGGAGGGGAACATGGCCTCCTTGCCGAACCCGATGCGCTTGCCGAGCACCAGCGCCAGCACCAGCCCAGCGACGCCCGCGTTGATGTGGACCACGGTTCCGCCGGCGAAGTCAAGCGCTCCCATGGAGGCCATCCAGCCTTTGCCCCACACCCAGTGAGCGATGGGGCAATAGACGAATGTCACCCACAGCACGGTGAAGATCACCCAGGCTGAAAATTTCATGCGGTCGACGATGGAGCCGAGCACCAGCGCCACGGTGATGCACGCAAAGGTCATCTGGAAAAGTGCAAATACGTTGGTGGGGATGGTGCCTTCCAGGCTGGCGGGGGTGATCCCCGCGAAAAAGAAAAAGTCCAGCCCTCCGATGATCCCGCCCTTGTCCGGTCCGAACGCCAGGCTGTAACCCCACATCACCCAGACGACGCTGGCCAGGCAGTATGCAACGAAGGTCATGGCCAGGGTGTTCAGCAAATTCTTGTAGCGCGACATGCCGCCGTAGAAAAGGGCCAATCCGGCGGGGGTCATCATCATCACCAGGGCCGTGGACACGATCATCCAGGCCGTGTCCCCGGAGTTCAGCGCGGCATCCGCCGCCCAGGCGGAGGGTGCTGCCAGCATGCATCCGATCCCCGTCATTCCAAACAAACAACCAACCCACCAACGTTTTATCATGGTTCCATTCCCTACCTTTCTTGGGAGTTAAATCCTAATCCAATTGCGGCAGCCGCTGCAGCAGCGCTTCCTTGATCGCGGACACCCGGCCGGGATCGTCCACTTTCTGGCCGCTCAGATCTCGGACATAAAAAACGTCGACGACCTGATCCACCTTGGTGGCGATCTTGGCCACCCAGATGTCGAGCTCGCAGCGGAACAGAACGTCGGAGACGCTGTAGAGCAGTCCGGGAAAGTCGTACGTAAAGACTTCGATGATGGTGAAGAAGCTGGAGCTGGTGTTGTCGACCCGCACGCGGTGCGGGCGTTTTGCGGTGCGGGGTTTGACCCCGCGGGCAGCGTCCAGGCGCGGCTGAAGAGCAGCGGCGAGGTCGAGGGTTCCCGCCAAGACGGCATGGAGGTTTTCCTCGGCGCGGCGCCATTTTTCCGCTTCAAAAATCGTATCCGGCGGCGGGGTCACCTCGAAGACATCCAAGGCCGTGCGGTTGCGCCAGGTGAACACCTGGACGTCGAGGATGTCGATGTTGTTCAAGGTGAACACCCCGGCCATGCTGGCCACCAGCCCGGGCCGGTCCTGGGCGCAGATGGTCACCTTGCGGGTGGCGCCCTTCGAGGACGGCTGGATGTCCCAGACGAAATCGGTTTTTTGCAGCCGGTGAAACAACTCGATGTGGCCCGCGATATGCTCGGCCGGCGTGGCGAGCAGGTAGCGGGGGCTGAGGGCCGGGAACAGGGTCTCGATCCGCTGCCGCGCCTCCTCGGAAGCGGCGGCGGCCTGGAGCGCTTTGCGCTTGCTTTCGATGGCGGCGGTGGCTTTATCGCTGGCCAGTTCTCCCTTTTCGAGGATGTTCAAGACTTTCAGGAAAAACTCGCGCAACAGGTGCGAGGTCCAATCGTTCCAGGCGGCCGGGCCGGTCGCCATGGAATCGGCCACCGTGAGCAGATAAAGCATCTTCAGGCGTTCCGCATCCTTGATGCGCCGGGCGCAGGCGATGGCGGTTTCCTCGTCGTGGATGTCCCGGCGGGTGGCCGTTTTGATCAGATACAGGTGTTCGCGGACGAGGAATACCACCGTGGCAACCTCCTCCGGTGTCAGGCCTTTTTCGGCGAGGATGCGACGGACCATATCGGCGCCGCTTTCAGAGTGGTCGGCCGTGGGGGCACCCTTGCCGATGTCGTGCAGCAGCGCAGCCCACAGCAGCAATACTTTGTTTTTGAGCTCACGGTGGAGACGGGCGAACAGCGGCTCGCCGGCCCGGTCTTCCCCGGCCAGCTGCTGAAGAATGTGAACGGTGCGCAGCAGGTGCTTGTCGACCGGGTAAAGGTGGTACTCGTCGTATTGAATGCGGTTGGAGATCCCCCGGAACTCCGGGATGAAAGCCTCCAGAAAGCCGGTGGACAGCAGGTCGTCCAGCAGTCCGCCGGTTTCGGCGGATATCAGGATGCGTTCGAAGGTCCGGACGATTTCCGGTGCGGAGCGATAGCCCGGGTCGATGAGATACACGAACTCCTTCACCAGCCGTTTGGCCTCGCCGCCGAGGGGCGCCCTCAGCCGGGTGCTTTCTTCGAAGATCCGGATCAGCAGCTCGGGGCGCTTCAGGATCGCCTCGGGGCTCGTGAAATTCAACATGCCGCTTGAGAGGGCCTCGATTCCCTCTACCGGAATTTTGGGCGCCACCCGCCGGCCTCCCTTTTTATCCACGCCCAGCTCATGCAAGAGCATGAGGTGCTGTTGTTTGACCGACTCCATCCGGCGGTGGAGATCGCCGAGAAAGCGCTCCACCGGCTGCTGGCCGGCCTCCGGCTTGAACTTGAAACGGTCGGCGATGCTGATTTGGGACTCGAAATGCAGCTGGTCGCATTTGCGGCGGCTGATGTGGTGCAGGTGATTGCGCACCTCCCAGACGAACCCCAGGGCATCCCACAGGTTCTGGAATTCGGCGTGGGACAGCAGGCCGAAATACTCCAAGTCGCGGGGTTGTCTCAAATCGACGTTGAGTTTGGCCATCCAGAGCATGCTGTGGTAATCGCGCAGCCCGCCCTGGCCCTCTTTGAGATTGGGTTCCAGCAGGTGCGCCGAATCCCCGTATTGGGTGTGGCGGGAACGCGTATAGGCCACGATCTCCCGCAGCATCCGCTCCGAATTCTTGCGGATGACCTTCTCCCGGAGCCGGAACATCAGTTCGGAGTAGAGCATCGACATGCCGCAGATGAAGCGTGCATCCAGGATCGGCGTCAGGACATTGAGGTCCTTGGCCGCCAGCGTCAGGCATTCTTTGAGCGAGCGCGTGGCGTAGCCGACGTCCATGCCGATGTCCCAGAGCGGATAGATCATTTCGCGGATCAGGTTTTCAGCCTCGGTCGGGATGCGCCGGCTGAACAGAAACAACAGGTCCACGTCCGAATGGAGGCTTTGCTCCTCCCGGCCGTAGCCGCCCAATGCGATGATGGCGTAAGGGTTTTTGTTGATTTCCATCCGAGGGCCGATCATGCTGCGTTCAAACGCCTGCTCAAAGTAATCGTCCAGGGCGCGCGAATGCTGCTTCATGAAGTCGGGCTGTTTCCGGCGAAGAAATCGCTCGGTCAGTCCGATCACTTTTTCCTGCAGCTGGGTCGAGGCGGTGGCATGGACGCTGCGCATTTCAATTTCCCGTTGGGTTCGGCGTTCTCTGGTCAGATCAGCAAAGCATGTGCCAGGCGTGCGTTCGCTGCGGAATGGTAGTTAATTCGGTTGATTAAGGGCGTAGTTGCGTTCGGAGCGGATGGCGGGTTAAATAACAAAATTGTTAATAAAAAAATCAATATAATAACAAATTTGTAAAATATGTATGAAAATCCGATGCGCGGTTCAGCGGCCCGGGAAAAAGGCCTCCCAGATTTGGCGGATGCGCTCCTGCAGGCGCTCGAATTTTTCCGCCGGCACGCGCGCCGGTTTCTCCTGCAGGCTCAGCTGGTGGGCGGCGGCGCGGTAGATGAGATAGGCGTGTTTGAGAACGTGGGCCATGTACTCGTTGAGCACGGCCGAGCCGATCAGGGTCTGGATCAGGCGGACGTTGTCGGTCCACCGCACCAGCTCCGGATAACGGTGGGCATGCCGCAGGACCAGATACTGCACCAGGAATTCGATATCGACGATTCCGCCCGGATCCTGCTTCAGATCGAAGAGGCCCGGGGCGAGGCGATGCTGGTCGGCCCGCATGCGCGCGCGCATGTCCGCCACGTCGGCATGCAGCTTCGCGCGCGGTCGTTGCCGGGAAAGAACCTCGGCGCGGATGGCTTCGAAGCGGGAGGTGATGAGGTGCTCCCCGCTCACCGGCCGTGCCTTGATGAGGGCCTGATGCTCCCATGTCCAGGCGTGGTTCAACTGGTAGTCGCGAAAGGCCTCTACGTGCTGCACCAGGACGCCGGAAATTCCGCTCGGCCGCAGCCGCATATCGATCTCGTAAACCCGGCCGGCGCGGGTGTGGGACGTTAAAAGATGAATGACCCGCTGCCCCAGGCGATTGAAAAACTGCGCGTTGTCGATGGGCTGGGGGCCGTCGTGGGTCTGACCGTCAACACCGGCGTGCAGGAATACCAGGTCCAGGTCGGAGCCATACCCCAATTCAAGCCCACCCAGCTTGCCGTAGGCGACCACCCCGAACCCCCGCTCGCAGGAAACCCCTTCCAAACGGCATTCCGGCCGGCCATGCCGCTCCACCAGATGGCGCCAGGTGAGGTCCACGACGGCATTGATGGCCACCTCGGCGATGTCCGAGAGATAGTCGCTGACACGCATCAGCGGCATCCGGCCGCTGACGTCTGCGGCGGCCACGCGCAGCACGTTGATTTGCTTGAAGATGCAGAGGGTTTCGATTTGCGCCTCGAGATCCTCGCCCGGGGCGCGGTCCAGGCGGCGTTTGATCTCGGCTTCCAGCATCTCCCGCGACGGGGGACGATAAAGGGTGCGGGGATCGAGCAGTTCGTCCAGCAGCACGGGGTGCTGCGCCAGAAGCGAAGCGATCCAGGGACTGGCGTCCGCCAGCTTCACCAGATGCGCCAGCGCGGCCGGGTATTCCAGCAGCAGCGCCAGGTAGCTGGTGCGCCGCTCCACCGCTCGGATCAGGTCCACCAGCCGGCGCAGGGCGGTGAGGGGCTGGTCGGCCCGACCGGCCTCGGCCACCACCAGCGGGATGAGCCGGTCGAGGCGCTGGCGGCCGGTGGAACTGAGCGCGCGGGTCGCGGAATCGTCGTGCAGATCGTTCAGGAGCTGAAGCGCCTCCGCCGGCGGATGGTACCCCATTTGCGCCAACACCGCCGATGCCTCGGTCGGGTCCATCTTCTGGTGCCAGATATGGCTGATGCCGTCGTCGGGGTGCCGGCCGGACCGGTCGACGTCAGGGCTTTCGAGCAACAGCTGAAAGTGGCCGTGGACGGTATCGCGGTGGCGGTCGAGGGCAGCCCGGAAGGACTCATGGCTGTCGAACCCCATGGAAGCCGCCAAGCGGGCCTGGCCGAACGGATCCGAAGGCAGTTCGTGGGTCTGCTGATCGGCCGCCTCCTGGAGGCGATGCTCGGCTGTTCGCAAAAAGACATAGGCCGCATCCAACTCGCGATGAACCGCTTCCGGGATGTGGCCTTCGCCGGCCAGCGCTGCCAGAACCTCGCGGATCGGTCTTTTTTGCAGCTCGGGGCTTACGCCGCCGCGGATCAGCTGGAAGATCTGTCCGAAAAACTCGATCTCGCGGATACCGCCCCGGCCGAGCTTGATGTTCTGCTGCATTCCCCGGCGTGCGACCTCTTGAGTTATCATGTGCTTCATGGCCCGCAGGGATTCAAAGGCGCCGAAATCGAGATAGCGCCGGTAGACGAACGGATGCAGGCGCTTGAGCAGCACCTGCCCGGCGCGCTCGTCGCCCGCGACGGCGCGTGCCTTGATCCAGGCGTAGCGTTCCCAGTCCCGGCCCTGGTCCTGATAGTAGTGCTCCATGGCATCGAAGCTAAGCACCAGCGGGCCGTTGTCGCCGAAGGGCCGCAGCCGCAGATCCACCCGGAAGACCAGCCCCTCGGTGGTCGGCTGGCCGATGACCTGGATGAGCCGGCGGCACAGGCGTGCAAAAAAACCTTCAGGGTCGACCTCCGGTTCCCCGTCGCGGGGGTGGCTGCTGCCGGGAAACGCAAAGATCAGGTCGACGTCGGAGGAGAAGTTCAATTCGCGTGCGCCCAGCTTGCCGAGGGCCAGGACCACCAGCTCCATGGGGGTTCCATCCGTGGAAACCGGGGTTCCCCGTTCGCCGCATTGGGCCGCATACAGCCAGGCGAGGGCTTGATTCAGGCAGGCGTCGGCCAGGTCGGAAAGGTCGGACGTGGTTGCGGCCAGATCGGCGAGTCCGTTGAGATCGCGCCAGGCGATGCGGACCATCTCCCGCCGGCGGAAGCGGCGCAGGCGGCCGGCGAGATCGTCGATGCCCTCGGTTCCCTCCAGGCCGGCCATCAGGCGGGATGCAGAAGCGCCGGGCGCCGTCGGGTGCTGCCCAGTTCCGCTGCGCCAGAGATGGTCCAGCAGAAGCGGATCGCGGATGAGGCTCTCGGTGATGAAGTCGCTGAAGACAAGGGCCCGGTCGAGCTGGCCCTGCAGGTCACGGTCTGCCGGAAGGCGGGTGCCGGCCTCCAGCAACGCCTGTTCCAACCGCTGGCGCCGGGTTTCGAGGTCCGCTTTCAGGATGTCCGGCCAGCACTCGATGGCGAGCATGGGCTCCGTTCGCCCCTCGGTCATTTAGCGGGCGTACCCCCACTCTTGCAGCCGCTGTTGGGCATGCTGAGCATATTTCCCCTGTCGCACCTGCTGAAGGTAGCGTCGATACTCCTGGGCGGCTTCCGGGCGTCGGTTCATCCCCTCTTGGGCATATCCCATGAAGAAAATCGTGTTGGGATTTGCCGGCAAAAGGCGCTGGGCGGCCTGGAAGTCTTTGTAGGCAGCCTCATACTGCTTCAGATTTAGCTCGGCGAAGCCGCTTAAATAATGGCCCTGGGCTTCCTGGGGGTAAATCGATTGGGCCTGCTGGGCATACCGGGCGCCCTCGTTGAATTTCTTTTGAATCAGCTGGCACTTGGCCATCGAGACCAAACCGGCATAGTCATTGGGAGCCTGCTTCAGGGCGGTTTGGTAATGGGTTTCGGCCTGGCCGAAATTTTTGGAACCGAGAGCCTTGTCGCCCTTCTGCATTTCCTCGATGGCACCTTTGATGGCGCGCAGAGCTGCCGTATGGTCCATGTAGCGTTCCCGGTAAAGCGGCAGACCTTTGGCCTGCGCATACGTAGTGCGGACGGCATTCACCGCGGTTTGATAGCGCTCGTCGCTCATGGGGTGGGTGGCGAACATGAGTTCGATGGAGCTAGGCTTTGATTTGTTCAAACCGTTGAGCATCTCCATCAGGTCGACCATCCCCTCAGGGCCGTAGCCGGCCTTTACCATGTATTCGGTGCCGAGGGCGTCGGCCTGCCGTTCGTTGTCGCGGCTGTAGCTTGCCAGGAAAGCACCGGCGCCGGCCCCGCCGAGGGTTGAGGCGACTTGGCCCATGCCGGGCGCCGCCACGTCGGCAATGATCGACAGCCCGCCGACCAGGATGCTGGAGAGCTGGCCTTTGGACATCTGCTCGGCCGTGTGCCGGGCGTTGACATGGCCGATTTCGTGTCCCAGCAAAGCCGCCAGTTCGGCTTCGTTGTCCAGGTTGAGCAGAATGCCCCGCGTGCAGGCGATGCTGCCGCCGGGAAACGCATAGGCATTGATGTAGGTGGCGTTGACCACCCGGAACGAGTAAGGCATGTTGGGCCGGTGGGTGCGCGGGGTCAAGGCGCGGCCGACCCCGCTGACGTAGGCGTTCAGGGCGGCGTCCTGAACCGGGCCGTAATCGTCCGAGAACTGCATGGGCGAATACTGACGGTCGATCTGGATCTCCTCCTGCTCGGAGACCGTCATGAACTGGCTTCTGCCCGTGACCGGGTTGGCGGCGCAACCGGCGGCCATGCCGGCGGCGGCCATGCCGGTCAGCCACATGAACCGGCGGCGGGTTATATTGCCGTGATAAGGTGGGTTGAGGCCGGACGGCGGCATGGCTCCTCCTGGGTCTTGAAGTAGAATTCGGGAGACGCGCTGACCCTGTGGCACCCTTCAGGCATGGTGGATGATCGGCTGGAGTTTGGGTTGCCGACGCGATCGATATTCCGGGGGTGTCACGGACGACGCTCGATCCATAAAGCGCGAGTCAAATAGATGGGCGGATGATAGAAGAATTCCAAATCAGTGTCAAACCGATCCATCCCGCCATTTGCGCCGTCGTTACCGCCGTGCCGTCGTTTGCTTGACAATTTTGTAACATTTACCTTTTTCCCACTCCGCCGCTGTAATTTCGGTTGACTCCGCCTTTTTTTTAATTCATATTTTTGGACCGCCCGATTACGTCATTTTTCCGCGATGCATCACCGCCCTGCCAGAAACGGTCTGGTTGCCCGTCGATGCAATGAGGGGGCGTATTCTTAATCAAGAAACGCCTGCGGCCCTGGTTGGGGAAGGAGCCTCCCATCCGCCAGACCGCGGGCGCTGTTGCCTCAATTCAGCATAGAGGAGTTTTGCATGTGCCGCTTGTTTGCCATCGCCAGCCGGGAGCCGCTTTCGCCCATGGTGGCCATTGAAGCCCTCAATGTTATGCGTGAAGGCCATGACGGATCCGGTGTCGGCCTGTTCCTGCGGGACTTGAGCGGCCCCTTCGAAGACATGAAGGACGCGCCGATCCTGTCGGGGATTTTCAGTGAAGCCGGGTTGAAGCGCCTGGACGCCTTCATGATGGACGTCGGCTTCATGACCAAATACAAGATCTCCATCAAAGTGCCCAAGACCCCGCCGGCGGGTGTGCCGCGGCGGGACGTCTATCTCATTCGGGCCTATGAATACCCGGAGGAGTGGGAGGGGCTCGGTCCGGAGGAACTCCAGCTGCGGCTGATGACGACCCGGTTGAAGCTGCGGGCCATGGGCGAGGAAAAAGAGGACATGATCGTTTTTTCCTTCTGGCCGGACGTGATCATGATCAAAGAAATCGGCGATCCCCTGGCGGTGGCCCGGCACCTGCAGCTGGATCGCAAGGAACTCGCGGCACGGGTGATCCTGGCTCAGGGGCGTCAGAACACCAATTATGCGATCAATCTTTACGCCTGCCATCCGTTTTTCATTCAGGGGTTCGCCAGCATGACCAACGGGGAGAACACGGCGTTCATCCCGATCCGGACCTTTCTCGAGTCGCGCGGATTCCCGGGGTACATCGGCTACAACTCAGACTCGGAGGTGTTCACGCACATTCTGCACTACATGACCCGGACGCTCGGCTTCGGGATCGAAACCTATAAACATCTGATCACGCCCCTGCAGGACGAGGACATCGCCCGGCATCCCGACGCCCACTTCCTGCGCAACCTGAAGCAAGCCTGCCGGCCGCTCATCATCGACGGGCCCAACTGCGTCATCGGCTGCCTGCCCGACGGGAGCCTGTTCATGGTCCAGGACCGCAAGAAGCTGCGACCGGGGGTGGTCGGCGGCAAACCCGGGGTGTACGCTTTCTCATCGGAAATCTGCGGATTGGACGCCGCCATTCCCCTGCGCGACAAAAGTCGGGATTTTCAGCCCATGTATCTGGACACGGCGGTCGTCGGCCCGGGCCGCCAGGAGGTTCGCATATGCCGTCAGAAAGAGCCATTACCCCTTCCACACTGAGCGTCAAGGACCTGCCCTGGCAGATCCGCTGGAGCCGCGACACCTGCACCCTGTGCGGCAAGTGCACGGCCGTCTGCCCGGTGAACGCCATTGAGCTCGGGGTCTTCCGCAAGCGGCAGCTCGAACCCCCGCTGGGGTTCATGGAGGCGCCGGCGACCGTTTACAAATCCTACTACGGCGTGCGCCAGCGGACCGATTCCGCCTACGCGTGCGTGGGCTGCGCCATGTGCAATCTGGTCTGCCCCAACAACGCCATCGGACCGGTGCGGGCCGATGAGGCCGACAAGCTGCGGTTTCACGTCGACCGCGGCGGGCAGCCCCGGCGCCGCGGCGGCCGGCGCAACGTGCCCGGCGTGCTGCTGGACCGGTTGAAGTTCATCCGCATCTCCATGCTGACCGACCCGGCGCTCGACGCCGGGCGGCACGAATTCGAGCTGCGAACGCTGCTGGGACGGGTGCTGCCCCCGGAGGAGAATCTCAAGCACGTCCGCGAAAACGGCTGGATCCCGCCGGTGCGGGAGATCTACCCGCTGATCGTCGGCGGCATGTCCTTTGGTGCGCTGTCGCCCAACATGTGGGAAGGGCTCCAGCTGGGAGTGGCCTATCTGAACGAGGAGCTCGGCATGCCGGTGCGCATCTCCACCGGCGAAGGCGGGTGCCCGCCGCGGCTGCTGCGCTCGCGGTTTCTCAAATACGTCATCCTGCAGATCGCCAGCGGCTATTTCGGGTGGGACGAGATCCTGCATGCCATCCCCGAGATGAAGGAAGACCCCTGCGCCATCGAGATCAAGTACGGCCAGGGGGCCAAGCCCGGCGACGGCGGACTGCTCATGTGGTACAAGGTCAACCGGCTGATCGCCGCCATCCGCGGGGTGCCGCCGGGGGTGAACCTGCCGAGTCCGCCGACCCACCAGACCAAGTACTCGATCGAGGAGTCGGTGGCCAAGATGATTCAGTCCATGTCCATGGCGTGGGGCTTCCGCGTGCCGGTGTATCCGAAAATTTCAGGCACCTCCACCGCGCTGGCCGTGCTGAACAACCTCACCCGCAACCCCTATGCCGCGGGGCTGGCGATCGACGGCGAAGACGGCGGCACGGGGGCGGCCTACAACGTGTCCATGAACCACATGGGGCACCCGATCGCCAGCAACATCCGCGATGCCTATCTGACGCTCGTCAAGCTGGGCATGCAGAACCAGTTGCCGCTGTTTGCCGGCGGGGGCATCGGCAAGAGCGGAAACCTGGCCGCCAACGCCGCGGCCCTGATCATGCTCGGCGCCAGCGGCATCCAGGTCGGCAAGTACATCATGCAGGCGGCGGCCGGCTGCCTCGGCTCGGAGTCCGACCGCTGCAACATCTGCAACATCGGGCTTTGCCCCAAAGGCATTACGGCCCAGGATCCGCGACTGTACCGGCGGCTGGACGTCGACGACGTGGCCCAGCGCGTCGTGGACGTGTTTTTGAGCTTCGACACCGAGCTCAAGAAAATCGTGGCGCCGCTCGGCCGTTCGACCTCCTTGCCCATCGGCATGTCCGATGCCCTGGGGGTGGACGACCATCACACGGCGGAGCGGCTGAGCATCAAGTACGTGGTTTAAGCAAAAGACAGATCCTCGGCGCCGGCTGCGGCGCCCGGAGCAGACATATGAGCGAACCCAAACAGAACACGCCGACATCGGTCCACGTGATTGCGGGCCGGCAGGAGGGTGAACGCGTTCGTTCCCGCATCCTGGAGGAACAGATTCAAAAAGCCGTGGCCGAAGGCTGTCGGCGGCTGCAGATCGAAGCCTACGGCCAGCACGGCATCGGCGGCCGCCTCTGGCGCGCCGGCGACCAGCCGGTTTTTATTCGGGTCACCGGACAGCCCGGGCAACGGGTCGGGTCCATGGGATTTCCGAATACGGTGATCGAAGTCCTCGGCCCGGCTTCCGACGACGTGGGCTGGCTGAATGCCGGGGCCGAGATCGTCGTGCACGGCAATGCCGGCAACGGCGCCGCCAATGCCATGGCCCAGGGCCGGCTCTGCATTGCCGGAAACATCGGCGCCCGCGGCATGACCATGACCAAGCACAACCCCCGGTTCGGTCCACCGGAGCTGTGGGTGTTGGGATCGGTGGGAGATTATTTCGGGGAGTTCATGGCCGGCGGCATCGCCGTAATCTGCGGCCACGAGGCCCAGACGCCCGACAACGTTCTCGGCTACCGGCCGTTGGTCGGCATGGTCGGCGGCAAGGTCTTTTTCCGCGGGCCCCACGACGGCTTCAGCCAGACCGACGCCCGCATGGCGCCCATCGGGGATCCGGACTGGAACTGGCTGCTGGCGAACCTGAAGGTGTTTCTGAAAAAAATCGGCCGCGCCGAGCTGCTGCGCACCTTCTCCGCGCGGGACCAATGGCAGTTGCTGGTCGCCCGCTCTCCGAGCGAGAAAGCCGGTCGATCGGTCCGCCCCGTGAGTGGATTTCACCGCGAGGTCTGGAACGCCGAGCTCGGCTCGGGCGGCCTGATCGGCGATCTCAGCCAGCTGGACCGCAGCGTGATCCCGGTGATTACAACCGGTGCGCTGCGGCGCTTCGTGCCGACCTGGGAGAACCAGAAATACGCCGCCCCCTGCGAAGCCGGCTGCCCGACCGGGATTCCCGTGCAGCGGCGCTGGCAGCTCATCCGCGAGGGTCGGATCGACGAAGCCGTCGACTTGGCGCTCGCTTACACGCCGTTTCCGGCCGCGGTCTGCGGCTACCTTTGTCCGAACCTGTGCATGCAGTCCTGCACCCGCCAGGCCGCCGCGATGGCGCCGGTGGATACAACCCAGATCGGCCAGGCCAGCATCCGCGCCCAGTTGCCGGAGCTTCCGCCGGTCAGCGGCCGGCGCATTGCCGTGGTCGGCGGCGGGCCGGCCGGGCTGTCGGTGGCCTGGCAGCTGCGGCTGAAGGGGCATGCGACAACGGTTTACGAAGTGGCCGGGCGGCTGGGCGGCAAGTTCACCCGGGTCATTCCCGATAGCCGCATCCCGCGCGAGGTGGTCGAAACCGAGCTCAACCGTATCCGGGACGTGCTTCCGCATATCCATCTGCAGCAGCCTCTCGGCCGCGAGGAGCTCGGCCGGATGCGGGAGGACTTCGATTTCGTGGTGCTGGCCACCGGCGCCCAGAAGCCGCGCTTGCTGCCCATCCCGGGGGCCGAGCGGGCGATTTCAGCCCTCGACTTCCTGGAGGCTGCCAAGGCCGGGACCGCGGCGTGCGGCCGGCGGGTGGTCGTCATCGGCGCGGGCAACGTCGGCTGCGACGCCGCCACCGAGGCGCGCCGTCTCGGCGCCGAAGAGATCCTGCTGCTGGATGTGCAGCAGCCGGCTTCCTTCGGCAAGGAGCGCCAGGCCGCTGAAGCCGCGGGCGCCCGGTTCCGCTGGCCGGTTGTCACGCGCGCGATCACCGTCTCCGGCATCACGCTCGCCGACGGCGAGGAAGTTGCGGCCGACACGGTGATCGTCTCCATCGGCGATGTGCCGGATCTTTCGTTCCTGCCGGAGGGGATCGCTGTGGAGCGCGGCTTCATCAAAGTCGACCCGAGCTACCGAACCAGCGACCCGAAGATTTTTGCCATCGGCGACGTGGTGCGCCCGGGGCTTCTGACCGAGGCCATCGGTGCCGGCCGCGTGGTGGCCCAAGCGATCGCCGACCAGACCGACGGCCGGACCCCGGCCCCCTTCCGACGAAAGATGATTGAAAAGGGACGGGTCACCGTCGAATATTTCGACCCGCGCATCACGGCCTTTGCGGATGTGCACCAGTGCGGTTCGCAGTGTCTGTCCTGCGGCGCCTGCCGGGACTGCGGGGTGTGCGTGGCGGTCTGCCCGCCGGCGGCCATCAGCCGCAAAGATCTGGGCGGCAAGGCCTACGAATACGCCGTGAACGAGAATCTGTGCATCGGCTGCGGGTTTTGCGCCGGGGCATGCCCTTGCGGAGTCTGGAACCTGGAAGAGAACACCCCCTTGGAATGACGACCGGAGTGCCGGTCTTCCATTTCGATGAAAAGTACCATCGCAGGAATGGAGAAGGCCTGCAAGGAAATCGATTTCAAAATCCCCCTAGCCCCCTTTGTCAAAGGGGGCAAATGGTTTGAGAGAGGCGCTCCGATGTTGAAATACGGTACGTTGACTGCCATGGATGTATCCGACAAGCCGAGGGAGTCCTGCGGCATCTTCGGCATCTGCTGCCATCGGGATGCGGCGGCGTTGACCTACTTCGGCCTTTATGCCCTGCAGCACCGCGGCCAGGAAAGCGCGGGCATCGCTGTCGTCCGCAACGAAGGCATTTACGCCCACCGCGGCATGGGGCTGGTGCCCGAGGTGTTTGACGTCAATCACCTGGAGGAGTTGGAGGGGTCCTGTGCGATCGGGCATGTCCGCTATTCCACCACCGGCAGTTCGATTCTCACCAACGCGCAGCCGTTCATCGTCCGGCACCGCCAGAAGGCCTATGCCGTCGGGCACAACGGCAACATCACCAACGCCCATATTCTCAAGGAAGAACTCGAGCAGGCAGGGTCCATCTTCCAGTCGACGATGGACAGCGAGATCATGCTGCACCTGTTCGTCAAAAACTTAAAGCACGGCTTCGAGGAGGCGCTGGTCCGATCCGTGGCGCGGCTGGAAGGGGCTTTTTCGTTCGTCATGCTCACCAGCCGCGGGGAAGTCATTGGGATCCGGGACCCTCACGGCTTCCGGCCGCTGTGCCTGGGGAAGATCAACGGCAGCTACGTGCTGGCGTCCGAAAGCTGCGCGCTGGATCTGGTCGAGGCCGAGTTCGTCCGCGAGATTGAGCCGGGGGAGATCATCATCATCACCCACGACGGAATTCGCAGCATCCGCACGCCCGCCGCCCACCGGAGAGCCTTTTGCATTTTCGAGTTCATTTACTTCGCCCGCCCGGACAGCACCATCGACGGCCGCAACGTCTACCTGATCCGCAAGGCCTTCGGCCGCCGGTTGGCCCAGGAGGCGCCGGTCGCGGCCGATTTTGTGATGCCGTTTCCGGATTCCGGGACCTATGCGGCGGTAGGGTATTCCCAGGAATCCGGGATTCCTTACGAAATCGGAATGATCCGGAACCATTACGTCGGGCGCACCTTCATTCAGCCGACCCAAAGCATGCGGGACTTCGGGGTGCGGGTGAAGCTCAACCCCGTCAAAGAACTGCTGAAGGGCAAGGAGATCATCATCATCGACGACTCCATCATCCGCGGCACCACCGTGAAGACCCGCGTCAAGGCGTTGCGGAGCCTCGGCGTCAAGCGGGTGCACATGCGCATTTCGGGTCCGCCGCATCGGTATCCCTGCCACTACGGCATCGATTTTTCCACCCGCGGCGAGCTGATTGCCGCCGGCAAGACCCAGGATGAGCTCTGCCGGACTCTCGGCCTCGATACCCTGCATTACTTGAGCATCGAAGGCCTGCTCGAAGCCACCGGGGTCTCCGATGCAGAGACCCGGTTCTGCAAAGCCTGCTTTGACGGATGTTATCCGGTCCGGTTCGACGACGAGGTGTCCAAGGGATGCCTCGAAGGCCCCTGAAACGGTTTCGCCAACTTGCCCTTTGACCCTCCAAGATGTAGAATGTCATCTTAGATACTTAGTCCGGCGATCGGCGAGGGGAGGAGAGGTATGATCGAGTCCAAATATCTCAAGGACAACATCGAGAATATTCAGAAGCTCATGGCGATCCCAGCTCTGCGCAACTTCGAGACCAAAAGTCTCGGCAAGCTGCTGAAGCTGAGCAAGATCCGTGAATACGAGAACGGCGAGGCGATCATCCGGGAGGGCGACCAGGACACCTGGCTTTATTTCCTGCTGTCCGGAAAGATCCGGATCTCCAAAGAAAACCTCGAGATCGGCGTTATCGACACGAAAGGTGAGATCTTCGGAGAGATGCGCATCGTCGACACCATGCACCGATCGGCCACGGTCTCGGCTGTCGGGAAGACCGTATGTCTGGCCGTCGATTCCTCTGCCAAGAACCGGTTCTCTACTCAGACGCCGGAGGAGGAAAAGCTGGATTTCCTCCTGCTGTTGTATCGTATTTTCGCCGAATACATGTCCATCCGGCTGCGTGCGACCAACGACGAACTGATCGCCGCGAAGAAGAAGATCAAGCATCTGATTTCTAAGATATGACCGCATCCAAGACCGTCGCTTTCTCGCGCCGGTCGGCCAATGTGTTCCTGCACGTGCTGACCCGCTGCAACCTGCGCTGCCGGCACTGCTACATCAATCCTGAACAGCACGGCCGCAAGCGGCTGCCCCTGGACCGCATCGAACGCTGGCTGGCGGTTTTCGCCTCCCGCAGCCCAAGCGCGAATCTGGTGCTGCTTGGCGGCGAGCCCACCTTGCACCCGGACCTTCCACGGGTGGTGCGCTGCGCCCGGCGCCTGGGGTTTGCCAGCGTCACCATCGACACCAACGGATATTTGTTCAACGACATTCTGGACCACGTGACGCCTGCCGAGGTGGACGTCTTCAGCTTCAGCCTGGACGGCGCCACGGCTGCGACGAACGATCGAATCCGGGGCAGAGGGTCGTATGATATCTGCCTATCCGGCATCCGGCGGGCGCGGGCCAAGGGATTTCAATCCAGCCTGATCTACACGGTGAGCCGGGCCAACCTTGAGGAGCTGTCCGCGATGGGTCCGCTGCTCGCGGAGCTGGACGTCGAGCGCTTTTTCATCCAAGTGCTGGGGCTGAGGGGCAAGGCCGCACTGACCGGATGCGATCCGGACGCGCCGGAAGCCTCGCGGGTGCCTCCCCCCGAGTGGCTGGAGCATGTACCCGCAGCAGCCGAGGCGATCGCCAGGCGGGGCATCCAGGTGATCTACCCGAGAGTGTTTCTCGGGCCTGAGGAAAAATTCGAGTGCGCCGGGCTCGTGGCCGACAACTACTTTGTTTTCCCGAACGGGCGGGTCTACCGCTGCCCGTTGTGCGAGGACTATCCGGTGCACAGCCTGGAATTCCGGGAAGACCGCTTGGTCGAGGCGCCCCGCTTGAATGAAAGCGATTTCTTCCGGCTCAACCTCGCCGAGGGCTGCGTCATGAACACCCTGATCCAGCCGCACCATCTTCGTGACCATGCCGATGGATCGCCGCAATACAAAATCGCCTGCTGTTTGCTGAAAGAGGAAGTCTTTCCAGCGCCAGAGCTATCGTTATAACGGGTCAGAGGATTTGCCGTGGAGTTGCAGACCCTGCGCCGCAAGATGATTGCGCTTCTAAACGATCGCGAGATGGACGCCCGTGGACTTTCGGAGGAACTCCGGATCAAGGAAAAAGAAGTTTACGCGCACTTGGTTCACGTCGAGCGATCGGTGCTGGCCGCGGGAGGCAAATTCATCCTCGTTCCCAGCCAATGTCTGCTGTGCGGTTACGTGTTCGAGGATCGTCGGCGGCTGACGCGCCCCGGCCGCTGCCCGCGCTGCAGACGCTCCAAACTCCAAAATCCGTTATTCCGCATCGTCCCCTCATCCGGCGGCGCCTGACCGCATTCAGGAGACCGCCTTGCCGAAAGCGCAGGCGGGATAGCGGCAGGCGTTGCAGTCCCGGCACGGCCCTCCCACGCTCAGACGGGCCAGGTCTCTTTGATCCGGCGCTTCGCCGGCCAGCAGGCGCGGCAGCAGGATATCAAACACGGTCGGGGAGTGGGGCGGCCACAAGCGGGGATCCCGATGGTCGGGAGGTTCTCTTGGTAGGCCAGCAGGCACATGGCGCCCGGCAGGGCCGCGGCCCCGTAATAAATTAGGATGGCCATCCCGTTCGTTGATTCTGCTTGAAAATCCGGTATGATCATACTGGCTCACGCTGGCAGCCCGCCGGAATCGAGAATCGGGAACTGGGCAGCCGGATTGACTTAAGTCAATTTTTTTTCTATAGGGATCGTATATTCAACCATCCAGATCCTCTTCCCGTCCCAGGCTCTCCAGTCGTTGGTTGTGAGGCAACAATGGGGCCTCCCGGATTCAAGCATCATCGCGCAGACCAGGCCCCTCGGCCGTAACCCTCCAAAATAAGGTTGCGAAGCGATGAGTCTCTTGAAAAAGCTCAACTGGAAGGTGTTGGTGCTGCTGGCCATTCTGGGCGGTGCGATCGGTGGCTTTCTCTCTTTCGGCCCGCCCCAGCTCATGGCCAAAACCGAATCCCCGCTTTTCTGCAACTCCTGCCATGTCATGGAATCCCGGTTCGAGGCTTGGTTCAACGTGGGTGCGCACCGCACCATCCGCTGCGTGGACTGCCATCTGCCGCATGAAAATCTGCCGGCTTACTACGTCTGGAAAACGATCGACGGCATGAAGGACGTGGTCGTTTTTTATTCCGGCAGGACACCGCAGAACATCACCATTTCCGAGCATGGGAAAAAATTCGTACAAGCCAATTGCATCCGCTGTCATTCCGAACGCGTGGCGATGATCAACCAGGAGCGCAACTGCTGGGACTGCCATCGGTTTTTGCAGCACCAGTTGGCCGGCGTTCGGCTGACGAACTGAAACCCAACGGTCCCATTCAATCCAATACCAAATCTGAGGAGGGGCAGATGTCCAACAGCGTAAAACACATCCTGGCGGTCAGCGTGTGCATCATGCTGGCATTCGTCCTCGTCGGCTGCGAGCAACCCAAACCGCAGGCGGTGAAGACCGTCAACATCCCGGATGGCGAGATCGACCCGGCGGTCTGGGGCAAGGCCTATCCCGAGGAATACGAGCTCTGGAAGAAAACCGCGGAGCCCGTCGCGACCCGGCGCAGCAAGTACAAGATCGGCATGGACGGCGGGTCGGTCAGCGTGGACAAGCTTTCCATGTATCCTTACATGGCGCTGCTGTTCAACGGGTGGGGGTTCGGCGTGGAGTACAACGAGCCGCGCGGCCACGCATACATGGTGCGCGACCAGGTCGACATCGACGCATCGCGCATCGGCGCCGGCGGCGTCTGCCTGAGCTGCAAGAGCCCTTATTCGCCCGGGCTTCAGAAGGAGATGGGGACCGATTACTACAAGAAGCCCTTCAAGGAAGTGCTGGGCATGATCCCGGAGAAGAACCGGGATCTCGGGGTCGCCTGCATCGACTGCCACGACAACAAAGACCAAAGCCTCAAGATCTCCCGCGGGTTTACCCTGATCGAGGCTTACAAGTCCATGGGCGTCGACCCCGCCAAGCTGACCCGACAGGAAATGCGCTCGGCCGTCTGCGCCCAGTGCCACGTGACCTACAACATCCCCAAGGACAAGGAGAACAAGTCGGTCGGGCTCTACTTCCCGTGGCAGAACAGCAAGTTCGGCGCCATCACGATCGAGGACATCATCAAGCAGATCCGCAAGGATGAGACGGTCAAGGAATGGAAACAGACGGTCACCGGGTTCAAGATGGGCTTCATCCGGCACCCCGAATACGAATTCTGGACTTACAACAGCACCCACTTTAAGGCGGGCGCCTCCTGCGCCGACTGCCACATGCCGTACACCATCGC
The DNA here is from genome assembly GCA_030834695.1 of Desulfobacterales bacterium. Classification (GTDB taxonomy): domain Bacteria; phylum Desulfobacterota; class Desulfobacteria; order Desulfobacterales; family SpSt-501; genus SpSt-501. Next base: position 37,129 of record JAUQXK010000124.1, on the reverse strand, counting down.
CGGCGTGCACAAGGTTTCGGACCACCGCGTGATGAGTCCGGTGCAGGCCGACATGAAGGCCTGCAAGCAGTGCCACGCCGAGAGCCCCGACTGGCTGCGCGAGCGCGTGTTCGCTATCCAGGACCGCACGGTGTCCATCATGATCCGTGCCGGGTATCAGACCGCCACAGTGGCCAAGCTGCTGGAGACCGCCCACAAGGCCCAGGCGGAGGGCAAGACCATTGATCAGCAGCTTTACGACAAGGCCAAGGAATTCTACGAAGATGCCTTCTACCGGGTTCTTTTCATCGGCGCTGAGAACTCGATCGGGTTCCACAACCCGCCGGAGGGGCTGCGCATCCTGGGTGATTCCATCGCCTTCGGCAGCCGGGCCGAAGCCTATCTGCGCCAGGCCCTGACCAAGGCCGGCATCGAGGTCCCGCTCAAGGTGGATCTCGAGATCATGAAGTACGTCGATCAGCGCGGCACGAAAAAACTCAAGTTCGACCCCGCGCTGGAGGTCAAGGATCCTTACGGCCTGCAGGAGAAGTTTTTTTAGCCGGTTCTGAAATCCTGTTATAGATAGTTGAAAGCCTCCGGTGAGCTGAACCGGAGGCTTTCAATTTTTTGAAGCGGCAGGGCATAGCTGCCGTAACGTTTCGCTATCGATTCCGCATCAACTGTCCCCCGGTAGCCTCACCAGCAGAACCGGCACATCAACCTTTCGCAACACACTGCGGCTGACGCTGCCCGCGACGGCCTCCTCCAGTCTGCCCCTGGCATGATAGCCCATCACGATCAGGTCTATTTGATTGGCCCGGGCTTCGCTCACAATGGACTCGACGACATCGCCGCGGGCCACCACCATCCGATCCGTGGGTCGGCTCTGGCCTCCGAGGTGGCCTTGAGCCGCCGCCAGCATCTCCTCCAGCGTCTGCCGAATCATATCGCCCTCACGCTTTTTCCCGATCAGTGTTTGACGGACCTCGTCCTCATGGGATTTTTGCACCTCCGCCCAGCGTGTTTCGCCCAAAAAATCCTTAAAATCTTCAGCATGGACCCGCGGGTTGTCTTCCATGACAAAGAGAATCGTCAGCCCGGCGCCATATTGGCTGGAAAGCCCTACGGCGTAATCGAAGGCATAACCCGCCTGTTTCGACAGATCGGTGGTAAACAGGATTCTTTTGATTTGAGGAATAGACGACGCCATGTTTTACCTCCGCCGGTCGATTAGCTTTACGCCCTTCGATCCCCAGGGGGCGGTTCCTGTCGATCCAGTTTCCACGCAGCGAATCAGCAAAATACAGAAAAGCATCGGACCCAACCATAGTGGGTTCTTCGAATTCTTGCAAGCAGTTGAAACCCGAATACGGCTATAAGGCCCGATTCGCGCCTGAGCCGGAATTTGAGTTCTTCGATTTAGTGTCGATATCACCATAAGCGCAGAAAGGAGCGGCGCCGAACATCCAACGGCAAGGTGTCAAATGACGATTTCCTTTCACAGTCGCGACGCGGCGACCTCGCTTCGTCCGGGAAGGTCGGGCTGTTCGCATGATACGGAAGCCCAGCATCAGGAGTGCTCCGAAACCGCCTCGCAATCATTGGTAAGAAAATTTACCCGCGAATATTTATTTCTCTCGCTGATACCGGTTGTTACCTTCTTTATCTGCACGGCGTTGGCCGCCATTTTTTCGGAGCGCTATGTCGCCGAGCTTATTCATCGTTCAAACTATCAGCTCGGCGAGTATGCCAAGAAGCAACTCGAGGAAATCGGCCAAGCCATTATCCAGAACCGAGCCAAGGACGTAGCCGCTCAAGTCGAGCTGTTTCTCGGTTTCAACCCGCACCTCGATGTGCCGCAGCTTCAGACTATTGAATCGTTTAAATCGATTGCCGTTCAAACCGTAGGGGTCAGCGGGTATACCTGCATGTATGAGGCCGGGACGGGCATCATGCGTGTGCATCCCAACTCCGACCTGGTCGATCGCGACATGCGGTTTCTATCCGAAAAGCTGCCGGCATGGTGGGCCATTTTCGAACCGTCATTGGCCGGAAAGGAAATTTCCGGCTATTACGATTGGATCGAACCGGATGGGCGCGTGCGAAGCAAATATATGGCGATGGCCCCCGTCGCCCTGAAGGTTCAGGGTCGAACGCTCATAATCGCGGCGACGACCTACATTGACGAGTTTTCCGTTCCCGTCCTGACCATGCACAAGAAGTCGGAAGAGGTGAACGCCGACTATCAACGCTTTATTGTGAAGCAGGTGATGCTCATCGGGAGCATCATCGCCGTCATCTTGTCCTTAACGCTGATCGCGGTCTATTTGCTCAGCCAGCGTGCGGCCCGCCGGTTCATTTATCCGATCGTCCATCTTGCCGATGCGGCCGAAGGATTCGGCGAGGGCCGGATGGACATTGAGGATGCTTCCGTGATTCTCGATCGCCCGGATGAGATCGGCGCGTTGGCCAGGGCATTCCGTCGCATGCGGCTGCAGATCAGCAGCCAGATCCAAAAGCTTGTGGGCAACTACAGCCAGTTGAAGTCGATCCAGGAAGCGCTGAAAAAAAGCGAAACCCATTATCGCAGCCTGTTCGACAACCTGCCCATAGGGCTCTACCGAACAACGCCGGCCGGCGTGGTCCTCGATGCCAACCCGACGCTCGTCAGAATGTTCGGGTACTCTGATAAAGAGGCCTTTCTTTCGCGCCGCGCCGAGGAGTTGTATGTATCGGCCGAAGAGCGCGAAGTATTCAAGCGAACGGCCGGCCGGCATTATGAGTGCCAGATGCGCCGCTATGACGGCACCACGCTATGGGTCGAAAACCAGTCAACCGTTTTCCGAGACAGCGCCGGGCAGGTGCAGTATTACGAAGGCAGCATCAAGGATATCACGGAGCGCAAGCTTTCGGAGGAGGCGCTCCGCAACAGCGAGGCGCGTTTTCGAACCGCCTTTGAAAACGCGTCCGTGGGAATGACGTTGGTGGATCTTCACGGGGTATATCTGGAGGTCAATCTGGCTCTTGCCAAAATGATCGGATACCGTCGGGCGGATATGATCGGCCGGCCGGTCGCAGATTTTACCCACCCGGACGACCTTGGCGCAAGATCCCAGTTCTTGAGTGATCTTTTGGAAGGCCGAATTTCCTCCGGTGAGCAGGAACGACGTTTTGTCCACAAGGACGGCTCAACGGTTTGGACGTCGATTTGGGCCAGCCTGCATCGGGATCAAAATGGGCGGCCCCTTTATTTCATTTCATTGGTTCAGGACCTCACGGCCCGCAAGAAGGCCGATGAAGAAAGGGGTAAGCTCGAATCCCAGCTGCTGCAAGCTCAGAAAATGGAGGCGATCGGGTCGCTGGCGGGAGGGATTGCTCACGATTTCAACAATATCCTGTCCGCCATCATCGGGTATACCGAGCTGTCCATGCTCAGCGACGGCGCGCCGGTCGACTACCTGCAGGAGGCGCTGAGGGCGGCCAACCGGGCCAAGGATTTGGTTAAGCAGATCTTATCATTCAGCCGGCAAACGGATGAACAGAGAATACCGGTGCATGTCGGCATGGTCGTCAAGGAGGTTGCGAAGTTTTTAAGAGCCAGCATTCCCGCCACCATCGACATCCAATGCCACGTCGATGGAAATGCCGGATCGGTGCTGGCGAATTCGGTCGAGCTGCACCAGATCCTGATGAATCTTTGCACCAATGCGGTGCACGCCATCGGCAGCCAGGCGGGCAGCGTGGAAATTCGAGTTCGTCGGATGGCAATCACGGCAAACCAACGAAACGCCTTCCCCGATTTGGAGCCGGGAATTTTTGTGGAGCTTTCGGTAGCAGACACCGGTCAGGGAATTCGCCCTGAAATTATGGAGCGAATTTTCGATCCGTACTTTACGACAAAAGAAAAGGGTGTCGGCACCGGCCTGGGGCTGGCCGTCGTTCATGGAATCGTCAAGAAATCAAACGGAACCATTCGGGTCGCAAACCGGTCGGGACAGGGATCGCGCTTCAGTATTTACCTGCCCCAACTTGATTTTCCGTCAGCGGCTTCGCCGAGCCCCTCCCCGCCGCCGCAGGGGGGCTCGGGCAGGATACTGTTTGTGGATGACGAGGGAATGATCGCCGATATCGGAGAAAGAATTCTTAAACGCTTAGGCTATGACGTTGTCTCACGAACCAGCCCGGCCGCTGCGCTCGAAATTTTCAAGGCCGACCCCCACGCCTTTGATCTCGTGATCTCGGACCAGACGATGCCCGGCATGACCGGAGACGCGCTCGCCGGCGAGCTCATGCGGATCAACCCGCAAATTCCGGTGATTCTCTGTACCGGTTACAGCCAATTGATCGATGCTCAGAAGGCCAAGGAAAAGGGAATTCAAGCTCTGGTCATGAAGCCCATTTTAATCAACGAGATGGATGACGCCATTCGCCGGGTCCTTAAGAAAGACCCGTCGGAACCGGCCCGCCCGCTCGCTGAGCCGGTCTGACCGTTTCGGCTCATCCGAATCGCAGCGTCCGCATGAAGATGAATCGGTTGTTTGGGCGGCCGGCTGCAAAAATTCCGTCCGGATCACATGGCGTAGAGGTCCTTGCCGTCAATAACCCGCATGCCTTCGGCGGCGAGCCGTTTGACGGCCGAGGCGACGTCGTCGAAGCGGAAGATGAGCACGGCGTTCCGGCCGCTCTGCCGGACAAAGGCGTACATGTATTCCACGTTGATATGGTCTTTGGAAAGGGCTGCGAGGATGCGATGCAGCCCGCCGGGACGGTCCTCCACCTCGACGGCGACCACTTCGGTGACCCCCACCGTGTATCCGCGATCTTTCAACATCCGCTGGGCCTTTTCGTTGTCGTTCACGATCAGCCGCAGGATGCCGAACTCCGAGGTGTCGGCCAGTGCCAGCGCCCGGATGTTGATCTGACTCTCTTCGAAGATGCGCGTCACTTCCGCAAGCCGCCCGGGTTTGTTTTCCAGGAATATGGAGATTTGCTTAACGTTCATGTCCGCCTCCGTTAGATGTTGCGTTTATCGATCACCCGTACCGCCTTGCCCTCGCTGCGCTGGATGCTCTTGGGCTCCACCAGCTTGACCCGCGTGGTCACCCCCAGGGTTTCGCGGATGTTCTTTTCCAGGTCGCGTTCGATGGACTGCAGATTCTTGATCTCGTCGGAGAACATGCCTTCGTTGACCTCCACGAGCACGGTCAGCTGGTCCAGGTTGCCCACCCGCTCCACCATCAGCTGGTAGTGCGGTGCGAATTGCCGCGTTTCCATGATGACGCTTTCAATCTGGGACGGAAACACGTTCACCCCGCGGATGATGAGCATGTCATCGCTGCGGCCTTGAATGCGGCCCATGCGGACGATGGTGCGGCCGCAGCGGCACGGTTCGGGGTGCAGCACCGAGAGATCCCGCGTGCGGTAGCGGATCACCGGGAAGGCCTCTTTGGTGATGGTGGTGAACACCAGTTCGCCCGGCGTCCCATACGGCAGGGCCTCGCCGGTCCGGGGATGGATGATCTCGGGGATGAAATGGTCTTCGAAAACATGAAGGCCGTTCTGCGCTTCAATGCATTCGATGGCCACTCCGGGCCCCATCACTTCGCTCAAGCCGTAGACGTCCATCGCCTTGACATTGAGCTTCCGTTCAATTTCCTGGCGCATGCGCTCGGACCAGGGTTCGGCTCCGAAGATGCCTGCCTTGAACTTGAGGTCGCGGAAGCTGACGCCCATCTCTTCCGCCGCCTCCGCCACGTGCAGCGCATAGGAAGGCGTGCAGGTGAGCACCGTCGGGCCGAAGTCCTTCATGATCATCACCTGGCGCTTGGTGTTGCCGCCGGAGATCGGGATGACCGAGGCGCCCAATTTTTCGGCACCGTAATGGACCCCGAGTCCGCCGGTGAAAAGGCCGTAGCCATAAGCATTGTGGACGATATCTTCCTTGCGCGTGCCGGCGGCGGTCAGCGTGCGCGCCATGAGCTCGGCCCAGGTCTGAATGTCGCGGGCGGTGTACCCCACCACGGTGGGCTTGCCGGTGGTGCCGGAGGAGGCATGGATGCGCGTAACGAGGTCCATGGGCACGGCGAACATGCCATAGGGATAGTTGTCCCGAAGGTCGTTCTTGTAGGTGAAGGGAAGCTTGTGCAGGTCCGCCAGGACGCGGATGTCCTCGGGCTTCACGCCGGCCTCGTCGAACCGCCGGCGATAAAACGGAACGGTGTTGTAGACCCGCGCCACCGTCGCCTGCAGACGTCTCAGCTGGATGGCCTCCAGGGCCTCGCGCGGCATGGTTTCGAACTCTTCATTGAAAATCATGCGTTTTACCCTCTTTTCTCCGTGACGGCTCGGATGCATGGCCTGTCATTCCCGTTGGTTCTAACCTCGGTTCCCTTATTAAAATCCCCCCGCCCCTTTGCCAAAGGGGGAGACCGGTTTCTACCTCAGACGTTAGTGGAATAAAAGAAAAATCCTGCAGTCTCGCACCCGCTGTTCGATATGCGCCGACGGTGGGTCCTTGACGGCTATTATCAACTCGGATAGATTCGTCGCGTTATCGATTGGGAGATAGCGGTGGTCTGGTTAAATGACTATCGCTGGTTTTTGTATCCATGCGCATTCCCGTCTTCTTTGCCATTTACGGCCGCGTTCTCGGTCTGCTGAGGCCGGTGCGCGGGTTGGCCATCACGTTGACTCTCGCCAATCTGGCGCTCGCCGCCGTGCCGTTTGTCGACCCCATCCTGTTCGGAAAAGCGATCGACCTTCTTGCCAACGTCGCCGCGCGGGGCGCCGAGGCCACCTTCCATGACGGCGTGCGGATATTCGGTCTATGGACGGCCGTCGGCGTCGGCGGCATCGGCGCAAGCATCCTGGTGTCCCTGCACGCCGACCGGCTGGCCCATCGCCAGCGCCAGAACGTCACGGCGATGTTCTTCGAGCACGTCCTGCAGCTGCACCTGGCCTACCACCGCCGTTCGCACTCCGGCCGACTGCTCAAGATCATGCTGCAGGGCGGAGACCAGCTCTTCGGACTGTGGGTGTCCATGTTCCGGGAACACCTCTCCACCCTCGTGGCGCTGCTGATCCTGCTGCCGATGACGATATTGCTGAACTGGCGGCTCGCCACGCTGATGATCGTTCTAATCATGAGCTCGGCGCTGCTGACCGGCTATGTCACGCGGCGCACGCTGAGCGCCCAGGGCGTGGTTCAAGCTTATCACACCGATCTCGCCGAACGCGCCGGCGATGCGATCGGCAACGTGGTGCTGGTGCAGAGCTTCGTGCGGCTGTCGGCCGAAATGCGCATGATGCGAGAGGTGATCGAGCGCCTGCTCTCGGCCCAATTCCCGGTGCTCAACTGGTGGGCGGTCGTGAGCGTCCTGCAGGGCGCGGTGGCGACCATCACGGTCATCAGCATCTTTGCCATGGGCGCCTGGCTCAACCTCAAGGGAGAGGCCACGGTGGGCGAGGTCGTCACCTTCATGGGGTTCGCCACGCACCTCATCGGCCGCATGGACCAGGTGGTGGGGTTCGTCAACAGCCTGTTCATGGACGTTCACGGGCTGAAGGAGTTTTTCGAGGTGCTGGATACCCCGTCGGCGGTATGCGATCGCCCGGGAGCCCGGCCGCTTGAGAACGTCCGCGGCCGCGTCGAGTTCGACCATGTGCACTACAGCTACGAGGCCCCCCGTAAGGCGCTGGACGACGTCAGCTTCGCGGTGGAGCCAGGTCGAACCGTGGCCCTGGTCGGGGAGACCGGCGCCGGTAAAAGCACGGCCATGGGGTTGCTGCACCGCCAGGACGACCCGCAATCCGGCGCCATCCGCATCGACGGCGTCGACATCCGGGACGTGACGCTCGATTCGCTCCGTGCGCAGATCGGGGTGGTTTTTCAGGAAAGCTTGCTGTTCTACCGCAGCATCGCCGACAATCTGCGCGTGGGCCAACCAGATGCCAGCGACGCCGATCTGGCGGCGGCGGCGCGTTTGGCCTGCGCCCACGATTTCATCCTGCGGCAACCGCGCGGCTACCAGACCCGCATCGGCGAGCGCGGCGCCAATCTGAGCGGCGGGGAACGCCAGCGTCTGTCGATCGCGCGGGTGCTGCTCAAGAACCCGCCGATCCTGATTCTGGACGAGGCCACCAGCGCTCTCGATGCGGCCACGGAGGCTCTGGTGCAGCAGGCCATCAAGAACCTGAAGCAGGGGCGCACCACCTTTGTCATCGCCCATCGTCTGGCGACCATTCGCGATGCAGACTTGATTCTGGTTTTCCAGGAGGGCCGCATCATCGAGCGCGGAAACTTCAGCGAGCTGGTGCGCCAGGGCGGGTTCTTCGCCCAGCTGGTGGCCACCCAGTTCCAGAATCCGGCTGCCGCCGAGGCGGGCGGCGTTCCGGATGAGATAGCGGGATCCGTTCCGTCCGACAACATGTGAAACGCTGTTGCGCCAACTTAAAAAACCGAAGCGGTCGCGCCCGGGCGCTGCCGCTTCGGTTTTTCTATCTTCATTAAAATATTACTCCGGCAATAAAATATGTTCAATGCGGCCCTATTACTCATCGGCGGGGCGGGTTTTCGGCCGCAGCGCGCCGCAACCAAATTTTCAGGCGACCCTGCCACGCCCCCAAGCCGTCTAGAGGAACTGCAGACAGGCAGAGACGACTGACGGCTGCGTGGGCATGGGTCCTCCGGGGCTGTCCGGAACCATATGGAGCGGGCTTGCTGCCGTACGCTGGTTCGTTGAACGGATGGTTGCGGCGCGCTGCGGCCGAAAACCCGCCCCGCCGGACCTCGGCTGGAGGTGTACCTGTTCAATTGCCGGAGTAATAAAAGCCCGTTCGAACCGGCGAACGGATTTTTATTTTACGCGTTCGGCTTTAATGATCATGACGGTGTCGACCGGTACGTCCTGGTGGCCGCTGCGGTTGGCCGTCTTGACCTTGGCGATAGCGTCCACCACCTCCATGCCGTCCACCACCTTGCCGAAGACGGCATAGCCCCAGCCTTGGGGCGTCTTGGCTTTGAAATCCAGGAAATCGTTGTCCACCATGTTGATGAAGAACTGGGCGGTTGCGCTGTCCGGCACCTGGGTGCGGGCCATGGCGATGGTGCCGCGCTGGTTTTTCAGGCCGTTGTCCGCTTCGTTCTTGATCGGCGGTTTGGTGGATTTTTCCTTCATGCTGGCGGTCATGCCGCCGCCCTGGATCATGAAGGTGGGGATGACACGATGAAAGATCGTGCTGTTGTAATGACCGGCATCCACGTAGTCCAGAAAGTTCTGAACGGTTTTCGGCGCCTTGTCCGGGTAAAGCTCGATCACGATCTTGCCCTTGTCGGTCTCGAGGGCCACCTTTGAGGCTTCCCCGGCAGCGGCCGGCGTGACGGCGGCGAGGACGCTGAGTGCGGAAATCCATGCAAATTTCATCAGTTCTTCTCCATTCCATGAATTGAAATACCTTTGCAAAATAAACGAAAATCCCACGATGTCAAGCGATCGATGATGCTGCCGGTTGAATGGCCGAAGCGTCTTGCGGATCTCAACGTGGAAAGACCGGCTCCGGCCTGATGGAACGGATGGTGGCGGCCGGGTTCAACTCCATCTTCGTTGGGATCGAAACGCCAGAGGAGGACAGCCTGACGGAATGCAACAAATTGCAGAACCGCCGCCGCGATTTATTAATCGTCTCGAAATAGTACTGTCATGCCGGACCCCGGATCAACGAATTCCGGGGCAGGCTTGTCCGGGATCCAGAACGGGTTGAATCCACTGGATTCCGGCTAAAAGCATGCCGGAATGACGACGTAAAGACAATTATGAGGCCCTTAATAATGGCCAGCGTCAAACGCATTCAGCGGGCGGGGTTGCAGGTTCAGGGCGGGGTCATCGTGGGATTTGACGGTGATCCGCTGTCCATCTTCCAGCGCCAGATCGAATTCATTCAAAAAAGCGGTATCGTCACCGCCATGGTGACGTTTCTGCGCGAATTCAAGACCAGCCGATGTGGATACGCCCATGGACCTGCAGCGGGTTGCGCAGATCATTTTCTCAGCAAAAACGAGCTGCGGGTCATGCCGGCGCCGACCGAGTCGTAGAGGATCCGGCGCGCATCCTTTAGTCGCTCCAGGTTGCGGTTGACGGGGAAACCCTGGATGGTGTCGGGCGTGAGGGCGCCGCGGGCGAGGTCGTAGGGCAGCCGCTGCATGCAGACCACCGAGCAGTTGCCGCGTTCGTGGATGTTGACGACCATCTTCTCGGCCAGGAAGCGGGCCACATCCGTGCGCTCCGGCGCTTTTCCATCTCCCAGCACCTGATCGAGGGTCAGGGGCAGCATAGCGAAATTGGCCTGGTGCTCGATCAGCAGATCGACGTCCTGCATGGTCAGCCGGTTGGCGGAAAGCAGCGTCGACAAATGCGCCCTGGCCCCGCGGGTGGCATAAAGGAACACCCCTTTGCCGTCCATCGCACCGTAGGCCTCCCCATGTTCGAAATTGGCTTCGATGAAACCCGCAAAGCAGCCGTGGCTGGATGTCAGGGTGTCGACGACCCCCTGGCCGGGAGAACCGGCCGCGGCGGCCGAGCCCTCGATGAGGCTGAGGCGAACCGGCTGCCCGCTCTTCAGAAACACCGCCGCCAGCCGCCGGTATCTGCCCGAGGCGGTGTAGGCGCTGGTAATACGCTGCACGGTTTGGGGGTTGCCGCCGGCGGTCATCAGGTCATAGGCGAAGCCGGCCCTATAGCCTTCGTAGATTTCAAAAGCCGTGCGGAAATTCTGGAATGCCCCGGCTGTGTCCTCTTTCGGAAAAAGTCGTTTCATCAGTGCATGCTGGACCCGAGCGGCGGTCGCCGGTACCCGGCATTCGACCCGACCCATCTGGTTGTCGATGATGATGCCGTCCAGACGTCCCTCGGCCGCCCAAGGCAGAAGCGCCGTCGCAATCGCAGCGATGAAGTTTTCGCCTGCGTCGATCGCCGACTCGGCTACGATTCGGCCGGGGGCCGAGCGGCCGGCGGATCCCCCGACCCGGAGCGCGGTGGCCATGGCGTCGTCGCCGAAGATGATGTTGGCGGTGTCCAGCGGCGGGAAGGCCCTGGCACGGTGGATGTTCTCAGCGCCGACGATCACGGCCAGATCGCCGGATGCCAGCAGCCCCGCCAGCGCCAGCATGTAAAGCGCCTCCACGCTGACATTGAAGCCCGGGCAGCCGGCATAGAGGTCGAACACGAGTGCCTGCGGGCAAAATTTTCGGATGCGGTCGTGAAGAAAGAGGCTGGTCGGTCCGGGGTCGAACTTGTCCTCGCCGACGTTGGTGGCCGCGATGAGCACCCGTATGCGCGCCGGGTCGATGCCGGTGGTGTCGAGCAGGTCCTGGAACGCCAGAACTCCGATGCGCTCGTCCATCGGGGCGACCCTGCGGGTGCGGACCCCGATGCGCTCCTCAATGGTTTCACGGGTGACGGGGATGCCGCCCTTGAACACCATGCCCTTGTTTTCATACATCGCGTTGTCGACCAGGGTGCCGCCGTTCCAGGCCCCCTGGGCGACGATGTCTAAAACACAATCCTGGGTCATCAATGACTCCTCAGACGTTGAACCGGAAGTTGATGATGTCGCCGTCCCGGACTTCATACGTTTTTCCTTCCAGGCGGAATGTCCCGCGGCGGCGCGCCTCGGCGGTCGAGCCGGCCGCCATCAGATCCGCGTAGCTGATCACCTCGGCCCGGATGAATCCTTTCTGAATGTCGCTGTGAATTACGCCGGCCGCTTCCACTGCAGGCGTGCCGCGGCGGATCGTCCAGGCGCGCACTTCGTCGTCGCCGACCGTGAAAAAAGACATCAGGCCCATGACCTCGTAGGACAGGCGGATCACGCGGTCCATCGCGGAGTCCCCGATCCGGTACTCCTTAAGGAATTCGGCCGCCTCCTCCGGGCTCATACGCGCCAGCTCCTGTTCGATTTTAGCGCGCAGGGTCAGGCAGGTTTCACCGGCGGCCAACTCGCCGATCTCCGGCATCTGCAGGTCGGATTCCTCGTTGTTGAAGACCACCAACATGGGTTTGGCGGTGAGCAGGGCAAACCCTCTCAGGGGCTTGGCGTCCGCCAGCTCGGGACAGTGGCGCAGCGGGGTTTCGCTTTCCAGCCGCTTGCGACATTCGATCAGCAGCGCTTGCTCGTCGGCGTTCAATTTCTTCCCGCGCCGATGATCCTGCTCGATGCGTTCCAGGCGCTTTTCCACCTGCACGAGGTCCGAGAGGATCAACTCCTGGTTGACCGTGTGAAAATCCGCGACCGGATGGCGGATGGGGCCATGGTTGCGGACCACCAGAATCAGAGCGTCGCAGTCCTTCACGGGCAGCCAGGGATTGGCTTCTTTCTTCTGGCTGCCCGGTCCCGCCAAAAAATATTCCACCTGGGCATAGATGGTCTTCTGGGGTTCGAACATCCGGCTGAGCCGGTCCACGCGTTCATCCGGCACGCGCACCACCGCCAGGCGGTCCTCCCCGCGTGCGGCGGTTTCCCCGCCCTGGCGGGTCAGCGCTTCAAAGGTCGTTGAGCGTCCGGAGAGCGGAAGACCGATGATTCCAAGTTTCATGATTATCCACCTATGAATTCAAACCACGGCGTTTGCGGGCCGCCGAAAGCTCCAGCGGTTGACGAGCAGGACCGTCGCGATGGGAAGGATCAAGCCGATGAGGTTCACGGCGATCATCAAGCGGCCCAACTCGCCGTAGCTGCCGCGTTCGACGATAAAAATTTGGTTCATGTAATTGGTGCCGAGGCTGGCGCCGGAAAGCGCCAGGTTGGTGAAAGCCGCCATCACCGCGAAATAAGTGGCCTTCTGTTCTTGGGGCGCCTCCCGCGCGATCCAGGCCAGCATGGGCACCATGGCGACCTGCCCCAGCGGGGAATCGGCCATGGTGTCGATCAGGGCGATGGCGTGCGCGCCGAACCCGAGCACCCGTTCAGTCCATTCGTGCAGCCCGTAAAACATGCCGATAAAGGGCAGCATCATCACCGAGCCGTAAAGCGACAGAAACACCACCAGGTACGGGATCGGACGACGGCTCATCCAGCCCCGCAGGGCAAACAAGCCCGTAATGGCCAGGATCGCTGAAATCTGGCGCAGGGTGCCGAAAAAGGCTTCGTCGAACCCGAGCACGTCGATCTGCCACCAACTGGCTCCGGCTCCGATCGAGGGCATGGCACGGAAGACGAAGACGATCAGGGCGATGCCGATGATCTCTCGCCGTTTGTCCGGCGCCATGGGCGCCACGAGCTGATGGACCAGATAGCCGATGATGGCCAGAGAGGCAAGGAAGATCGCCTCCATCCGGATCGCCAGATCGGACAGCCCCAGCACCAGACTCATGGCGACGAAAGCCGCACTGCCGCCCAAAATGTACCAGTTCGGCGCCAGGGCCGGCCTCTCGGCGTGCAGCATCGTGCGGATTTCCGCTTCGGAAAAGCCGCGGCTCCGGTAGCGCCTCCGGCGCAGCCCGGAGTTGATATCTCCCAGGGTTACGCCCGCGATCGAGATCAGCGGTATGACGAGCGAGATCCAGTACATCGCGGCATACGAAAGGGTCTTGGCCAGCCAGCCGCCCATTCCGGCCACCAGGGCGGCACCGCCGATGATGGCGATCCGCCCCAGCGTCTGCATGGTGATGTGCATACGCTGCAGCTCGCCGTCCGGGATCGGCTCGCCGTCCGGCGTGTGACGGGGGACGGCCTCCACCGTCATGGCGTCGGCCACTACGTCCTGGAAGACGAAGCCGGCGGGCGATATCAATGCGGAGACGATGTACCAGACGTCCGGCGGCAGAACGCCCGCCATCCAATCCCGGTAGCCGGTGAGCCCCACCATGATCAGCAGGCCGGCCGCCATCAGCAGCGCCCCGAAATAAACAAAAAACGACTTGCGCTGCCAAAAGAGGTCGACCAGGTGGCCGATCGGCATCTTGAGCGCCCAGGGCAATCCGGCCCAGAATCCCAGGCCGGCGAGGAATGCGGCGGACAGCCCCAGCTGGTCCTTGACGAAAAAGCTTTCGATGATCCCCGTGAATCCCGAGACGCCGGCTGCCAGATAGACCATCAACGGCGGGAGATAGCTCAGCCGCATTTCCCGAACGATGCCGAGGAAATCCATGCTGAACCACTGCCACACGCGGCTGAGCAGGCCGCTCGTGCGATGTGCGCTTGCCGGGTTTGCCATAGCCAAAAAACCGCCTGCACCGGAAGGGCGCAGGCGGTGGTGAGCAAGTTGCGATTTCCAACGTAAGGTTGCTTATATCACAGGTGTTCTTTGAATCAACCCCAGCTCGCCCGAAGTCGGCTTCCGGCTGGCGGCCGGTCAGAATGAGCCGCGCCGGCCGGCGGATAGGTCTTTGACGGAAATGGTACCCTGGGAGTCGAAGGGCAGCGAGGAGGGCAGAAACGCGCCGCCGCTCATGCGCACTCGGCCCTTCACCTGATAGCTGAGATCCTCACGGCCCTGGAGGTTGAGCAGCCCTCTGAAAATATCGATCACCGACGTGTAGACCTTGACCGGGACCGTATCGGAGCCGAAGGCCGGAATTCTGACGGGGGTGTTGGACATGCCGTAGGCAAAGGGCCTGCCGTTGATTTCGACATCGCAGTCCACCCCGCGGATATCCAAGTCCACCTCGTTCGGGTTCTGAACCCGCAGCTGGACCAGGAAGGCGGACTCCATGCCGCTGGCCTCCAGCATCTGGATATTGGAGAGAGAGATGCGCGGCGTTTCGAGCGGTTTGCCCAGTCCGGCGCAGCCCGCAATCAAGCCGGCCAACCCGATTACGACGGCACCCCGATACGGAAACGGTCTTTTCATGGATGCTCTCTCCTTTCGATCGCAGCGCCACCGGCGCTGTCCCTACTTCTTGCCGGGCAGCAGGCCCTTTATCAGTTCGCCGGCTTTTTCCTTGACCGGCGCTCCGCCGGGTGCAGATGGGCCGAGAGCCTGCTTGAGCCGGTCCCTGGCCAGACCTTCCAGATCGGGCCGGAAGGCGGGGCTGGCGAAGGTTCCGGATACGATGACGGGCGCCCCCAGCCCGGCGCGGTCCTTGTCATCCCCTTGTCCCTTGATCGTGCCGACCACCTTGGGGTCTACGCGGAAATCCAGGGTTTCTTTCACCAGATCCGCCCTGCCGGATGCCTGCAGCCGCAGAAGCGGTGATTTGAGCACGGATTCCGGCGTGTGAAAGATCCCGTTTTCGATCGTGAAGGGCACGGCCAACTCGGCGAAGTCCGTGCGCGGCTTCCGGCCGGTTTTCACCTCTCCGCCGAGGGTCGCCTTGGCGTTGCGCACCATGTTGGCCAGATCGACCCCGACGATGGCGCCATCGCTGAGAACGAGGTTGCCCCTGCCGTTCAGGTTCCGCTTGATGCGGGCGGGATCATCTCCGGTCGTCGAGATCGTGATCCGGGCCTGGGTGGAGCCCTCCAGAAAGTCTTTGTCGGCAATATCTTTCAGCAACGGATTTACCTGAACCCGGTCCAAATCCAGGTGGGATTCGGTGACCGGGCTTTCACCCGTAACATTCACCACGGTCTTGCCGGCCGCCGTCCCCTGGTAAAGCTTCATGGAAAAAGGATCGAGCGAGAGAACGCCGTCTTTAGCGGCGATCTTCAGGATCACATCTTGCGCCCGAGCGTTGGCAACGGTCAACTTGTCGATCCGGGCACGACCGTCCAGTATCAGTTTTCGCAGTGGGGTGTAGTCCGTTTTCGGCGGGGCGGGCCCGGACGGTTGGCCGGTGGGCGCCGAACCGGCACCAGCCTTGGATGGGGGCGGCAGGTAGCGGTCGATGTCGATTTGATCGAGATGGAGGTCGAAGGCGACATTGGGCCTGGCAAAATCCTTTATCTTGGCAGAAAAGTCCAGTTTCGAATCGTCGAGAATCAACACCGCATCGGAAACCCTCACGGCTTTGGCATCCGCATCTATATGGGCCTTGAGAGCTGCGCGCTCCAGCACCTTGAGGTCCGCGGTGGGCGGCGCCGGCTGCTCGATGGCGGCCAGCAGCCGGCGCGGTGAAAATTCCGCTGCCTCCACTTCGACGCGCACCAGCGGAGCGACCGGCCAGTTCTCCAGCGTGCCCTTGACTCTGAGCTTAAGATGGTCAAAGGCATCCGCCGATAACTCCAGCGGGACAAGGCCCTGCCCGAGGGTGCTGCCCAGCGGTCCGAAGCGGCCTTCGACCGATAGGGGTTTGCGATCCGCCATGGCCGAGAGCGTCAACCGCACGGGACGATCGAAAGACACATCCCGCAGCGCCAGGTTCAATTCAGAGATTTCCTGACGCGATCCCTTGGTGTGATCAATGACCAGGATCCGGCCATTTTGAACGGAGAGCTCGCCGACCAGAAGCGATGCGATGGGCAGCCCGGCTTTCGGCTCGGATCCGGATGGGCCCGAAGGTGGTTTGGCCTGCGCCGGCTTCGCGCCGAAATCCCAGCTGACTCCGCCGTCCCGGTTCGTCACGAGCGAAAGGTGCGGTTCGCTGACCACCAGGCGGTCCACCTCGACCTGTTTGGACAGCAGGGGCCAGAGTTTTACCCGTACATCAAAGGATTTTACCGTGAGAAAGTCCTTCTCGACGAACGACGGGGGATTGCCCAGCCGGAGATCGGAGAAAGCCACTCCGGCCCAGGGGAACAGGCTCAGGCGCACGTCACCGTCGACGCTCAGCCGTCGGCCGGTCGTTTCCAGCACGTACTGCTCCAACTCGGGTTTGTACCGATTCGGATCGATGAAATTGGGGATGATCAGAAGGGTGCCGATCACAACCACGATCAGCGCTGCAGCGACGATGGCCGACCATTTCAAGGCTGATTTCATCGGGTTGCCCTCCGCTTCAGGGAATATTCGATTCTAACCACTGATCCTGTTAATTCAACCAAGTTTGTTTCAATCCGCATTCGTTAAACTTCGAATTCGATTACGGCTTGCACACCTGTGATAATTTCGCAAAAAGTCTGAACATGCTGTTTTTTTTGTCATTCCGGCGAATCCTGGATCAGGTCCAGGACAGGCGCCGGAATCAAGCATTTACAAGCAGTTAGAAATCCCCTGGACTCCGGCTCCGCCGGAGTGACGACTTTTTACGAGTCCATCAACCATGGGGTTGAAAAATATAATTTTTCGTCAATAATTCAATACAATACAATTAGTGGTGGCCGACATAAAGTTGACACACCATAGGAAGCGGGTGTAAACTTTTCTGAAATGCCCATCCAGAAGCGGCGGAGGTCGAAAGATGATGACGATTCAAAGGCTGCACGAGCTGTTCGATGAGAATCCCGGAAAAGCGAAGCTGTGCTTTCCCGGAACCTGTCATGACTGCGGAAAAGATGTGCGGGTTGACGTGGCGCTCACCTCCGAAGGCTTTGCGATCAGCGGCGGAGCGCTGTACGAGCCGGAGCCCGGCAAGTTCAACAACAAGTGCACGGCGTGTTTCAAAGAGAATCCGGAACTCACGAACTACCGTCGCTGCGAAGTTTACAGCCGCGTGGTGGGATACCTTCGTCCGGTTGCGCAGTGGAATGCGGGCAAGCAGGCGGAGTTCAAGGAGCGCAGGGCTTACCGCCCGTAGACGGCCGAAATCGGTTAAAAGGGGGCCCGGCCGTTGGCGGAGCCCCCTTGGGAATCGAGGGTGGTTATCGGGATTTCTTCTGAGAGGAAATGGCGCTCTGCAGTTTTTCGGCCAGCGAACCGAGGGACGATCCGCGGCTGTTGGGCGTGAAGCGCTGCCATTCACCCTCGTCCGCTGAGCTGGAGGGGGTCAGCGAAATTCGGCGCCGTTGAAGGTTGATCTCCTCGATGGCGACGTTCAGCGTGTCGCCTTCCCTTGATTTTTCCAGGGCGGCAGCGGATGACGAGCGGCGGATGCTGCTCATCGGAAGCAGTCCGGTGACGCCCGGCGCCAGCCGGATGAAAAAGCCGAACTTTTCCTTTTTTTCGATGACCCCGTCCACCCGCTGACCGACCGAAAAGCGCTCAAGGACCTCGACCCACGGATCGCCTTCGGCGTCGCGCAGGCTCAGCGAGATGCGCTTTTTCTCCGTGTCTACGGCCTTGACCGCCACGTTGACGCTGTCTCCAGGGTTGACGACATCCTCGGTCTTATGAACCCGGCGGGTGTAGCTCAACTCGCTGATGTGGATCATGCCCTCTATGCCCGGGGCAATTTCGACGAAGGCTCCGAAGTTCATGCAGCGCGTGACCTTCCCGTGAACGACATCCCCCTCGCGGAACTTGTCTTCAACGGTGAGCCAGGGGTCCTCTTCGAGCTGTTTGACGGAAAGGCTGATCCGCGGCTGGCCTTTTTCGCCGGCCGCCTCGATTCCCAAGACCTTGACCCGCAGGCGGCTCCCGGGCTTAAGAACCTCGGCCGGGTCCGCCGTCTTGGACCAGCTGATCTCCGATATGTGGACCATGCCTTCCAACCCGGGGGTGAGCTCCACGAATGCGCCGAAGGGCATAATCCGCGTGACTTTTCCGTCGAGCACCTCGCCGGTATTCAACGCTGCCAGAAACCGCTTGCGCTCGACTTCGAGCTCCCGGTTGAGCAGCGCGCGCCGGGACACGACGATGTTGCGACCCTTTTCTTCGAAGCGGGTAATCAAGAACTGATAGGTCGCTCCGACATGCACCGCCGGGTCCGGTACCGGCGAGATGTCGATCTGACTGATCGGACAGAACGCGCGGCGCTGCAGGATTTCGATGTGGAAGCCGCCCTTGCAGGTTTCTTTGACTTTGCCCTCGACGGGGGCTGATTTCTGGTGCGCCTCGCGCAGGATGTGCGCACCGCCAATTCCGGAAATGGCCCGTGAGAGCCGGATCTCGTTTTCTCCCACGGCGGCCACGTAAAGCTCGAGCTCGTCCCCCTCGGCACACGTGAGGTTCTGTTCCGAGTCCAGCAGTTCGCTGCGGTCGACCACCGCATCGATTTTCATTCCGGTGTCTACGAATACCGTGTCCTTACCGATCGAAATGACCCGGCCCTTGACCCGGTCACCGACGCGGGTTTCGGCGCGTGCACCCGGGCTGAAGGCTTCAAGCAGCTCGGCAAAATTCTCTTCAGACGCGGGCGTCTCTGGTTGATTTGTCATGAACGTCGTTCCTCCCATACGTGATACCAGACCGCACCCCATAGCAGAAACGCTCACCAATTACAAGCACAGTTGGAACCCGGCGGGACGGCCGCCGGCCTCGGTTCCGCTAAACGGGTTCCGGTCTATGGATTGACAACCGCAACGGCCTGGGTTACGGCATACGGCATGACTCGATCGACGCCGCCCGCGGCGGAGCGCGGGTATCTGATGGAAAGCGATGATGAGGCCACCCGGCTGGACGTCAAGACGGACGGCCGGACGGTGGAGGAACATGCCCGCTGGGCGGGTTTGAAGCCCGGGCAGCGCGTGGCCGATTTGGGCTGCGGCTCGGGCAAGACCACGTTTCATTTGAACCGTCTGGCCCAGCCCGGCGGCGGAACGCTGGGCGTCGACATGACCGCCCAGCGGATTGATTTCGCGCGGCAGCACTACCGGGCCGAAGGGCTCGAGTTTCTCGTAAAGGACATCCGCGAGCCGCTCGGCGAGTTGGGTCAATTCGATTTTATCTGGATCCGATTCGTCCTGGAGTACTACCGCGCTCAAAGCTTCGATCTCGTTCGCCACGTGGCGGATGCGCTCCGGCCCGGCGGCACGATGTGCCTGATCGATCTGGATTGCAACTGCCTGCGGTTTCACGGTTTCCCCCCGCGGACCGAGAGGGCCGTCGGCCGTATCATGGAGCTGCTGGAGGCTCGGCGCAATTTCGATCCTTATGTCGGAGTCAAGCTCTATTCCTACCTCTACGACTTGGGTTTCCAAGACCTCCAGGTCTTGGTCGCGCCCCACAACCTCATCTATGCCACCTTTCAGGAGAACGCAAAATTCAATTGGCGTAAGAAAGCGGAGATCGCCGGAAAACTATCGGGTTACGATTTCGAGGAATACCCGGGAGGCTACGCGGAGTTCATCTCGGAGCTGGACCGATTGTTTGCCGACCCACGGGTTTTCACCTACACACCGCTGATGGTCTGCCGGGGACGAAAGCCGGAATCGTGATGCGCTTCCCGGTACCTACTGGACGTATCGGGTCAGGCGGCTGAGGTATTTGTAGTAGGCCTGATTGTTGCCGTGAACCGTATGGAAAGCCCAGAAGTGGTAGACCTTTTCAATCGCGATCCCGTTTTCCTCGGCGTAGGATAGAGGAAAAATCAGAGCCGGGATTTGTTGCTGGCCGGTGGTCCTCAGCGTCTGCTGCAGCGCGGAATAAAGAATTTCCGGCGGCAGGCCGCGCGGCTCCAGAATAAAAACGTTGAGGCAATGAACCAGGTCCGAAAGATTGAGGCCGATGTCCGAGATATTGACGACGATCAAGGCCTTCAGGCGGCCACTCGCTCTCAACGCGAACAGATGCCTTTCGCGTCTGAAACCGTAGTTCTGAAACTCCTGGCAAAGGGCCTCTTCCCGCCATCCGCCGGGATCGAGGTCGATGGCCTTGACCATGACCCCGCCGGAGGCCTGTTCATAAAAAAACGTAAGCTGCTCCAGATCCTCTTGGGTAGCGGGTTCGATCTCCCACCCGGCCGGCAGCACGGGGGCAGCGGTGACGGCGTCCGGAATTCTTACGTAGGCAAACGGATCGACGGAGCAATCTTGGGGGTTGTTGATATAGCGGGCCACCCCGCCGAAGACGCGGCTCGGAAAACGGTTCTGAGGCCGATAGTAGCACACCATGTAGTCCATGTGCAGACCGCGGATCCGGAACGTGTCGTGCACGAACCGGCCGATCTGGTCGAGTACGACCAATCCGGCTTTGGGCAGTGCGGATTTTCGGGCGGCATGGTGGTGGATGAGCCAGGTCCTTTCCCAGAAACGGATGGTGGCCATGTGACCGAGGATCACGCCGTTGTCCTGGTAGACAAAATGGCGGGCGATGTCCGGGCTGCGCTGGTATAGTTTCGCGTATGTTTCCTTGATCTCTTTTTTGTTTTTTTCGATCAGTGTGTATTTGGCGGGATAAATGAAGCCGGTCTCAAACAGGAAATCCCACAGGGCCTCCAGGTCGATGTCGTTGCAGATATAGGCGTTCCGGTCCTTCACCTGATGCAACATCCCCAACAGCTTAATGTGGTCATGGGCGCTCACGTCGATCAACGCCAGCCCGCACCGCACGCGCTGTCGCTTCTCCGGGCCGGTCAGCGGCTTGCGAAAGACCACTTGGACGCTGCACCGGATCTTGAAAATGTTGCCGAAGGAAAGCTCCACCTCGGGCAAAATCAAGCCGGGCAGCAGCACGCTGGCGGCTTCGTCCTCCTCCACCGCAAAGCCCGATCCGGATAGATCAACCACTTTTATATCCACCCGCTTCTGCGTGAGAGGATGACGGAAGATGATGTTGGGCGAAGGGTTCAGAACCTGTCGGTCGCTGCGAAACTCGGCTTTGCGGTAGCGCTGGATTTCGTGTTTTAAGGGCTCCAGCGCGTAACTGTGCGTGTCGCGTCCCGGCGTGACGCGCAGGATGCGGCATTCGCTGGAATACAGCGTCTGCCGGCCGGAGTGGAAAACAACTTGCACCGGCCGCGCAGCATCGATCCAGTCAAAGCGCTGGGGAGGAACCGCCCGGAGGTCGACCCGGAAGGAGGATGAAGTGAAATCCAAGAGCGAACCCGGAAAAGAGGAGCTGTTTTGAACCAGATGGACGGTGATGTTTTGGCAGCGCTGACGCTCGATTCGGCGATGGCTGATCTCACGGCTGATCTCCGGCAGTGCCAATCGGCAGCCGTCGGGATGAATCTCGATCACTTCGGGAGCCGCTTGAATGAATTTTTCACCATGCGGCACGAGAATGCATTTCAGCTCATGGGTCTGACCGAGGCAGGCCCCATCGGGTTCTCCGGACCATACGCATTCCAATTCCGGTCCGGAGCACGGCAGCGGGAAGGCCGGGATGAGCCGGCTGCGGCCGGAGTCGCGGTTGGAAAAATGCAGTTGGATGCGGCCATCTTGAAAATTGACGAAATTCAGTCGATTGATCAGATGGTCCAGGGTGATCTTGCGGCCGGCATCTTCCAGAGTGGATTTGGAGCGGTCGGGAATGGCCGCGGCCAACTCTGCCTTCTCTTGGCCGGTAACCTCGGTTGAATCCCTGGATTCGGATGCTATAGGGAGGTGGTCGATCCCAGGGGTATCTTCATCGAAACGGGTAGGCTTTTTTACGGTCATTTTTTTCATCATGATCCGACTATCGAGAGGGCCTGCTGCCGTTTTGGCCTTCCGGTCTTGCAGGTCACCCAAAGCGGTCCATTATTCCCCAAGCTGCATGCGACAAAGCCTATTTGAGTAGAGAATGAAACTACCCAAAAATAGGAAAGTAAATTCTTAGCAGATGAATGCCACTGATGCAAGACTAATCCGTAGCCGCATATCCAGATTAATATTGCGCAACTAATTATAATTATTGCTAAGTTGCCTTTTCAACATTTTGAACTATCTTCTGACCACAACCGATCCGGGCCGGTTTTTTTAACCGTTATCAGGCCGCCATCTGAATACGCAAAACGCAAAGGCTGTCACGCCAGGCTTGATCCGGTATCCAGAACTAATTAAATTAACAGGATTCCGGCGCCTGCCTGGGCATGACCCGGGGTCTGCCGGAATGACACAAAACAGCATTTTCAGGCTTTTTACGAATTTATTAATTTTGGCCTATTTAACTGCCGAAGCAATAACAAGTCAGATTCGCACGTGAAGGGAGCCTCCAATGATGGGTAATCAGATCCGGACCACGGTATTGATGGCGTTGTTGACCGGGTTGATTCTGCTGATCGGGCAATGGATCGGCGGCCGCCAGGGAATGATGATCGCCCTGCTGGTCGCCGCAGGCATGAATTTTTTCAGTTACTGGTTCTCCGACAAGATTGTGCTGCGGATGTACAGCGCACAGGAGGTGGGGCCGCAGGATGGACCCGAGCTCTTCGGCATGGTGCAGGAACTT
This sequence comes from Desulfobacterales bacterium, assembly GCA_030834695.1. Lineage (GTDB taxonomy): Bacteria > Desulfobacterota > Desulfobacteria > Desulfobacterales > SpSt-501 > SpSt-501. Next base: position 14,088 of record JAUQXK010000124.1, on the reverse strand, counting down.
TGCCGCCGTGCCAACCTTCCGATGCCGAAGGTTTACATCATCCCTCAGGATGCTCCGAACGCTTTCGCCACCGGGCGCAATCCGGAGCATGCCGCCGTGGCCGTGACCGAAGGCCTGCTGAAACGCATGTCGCGCGAGGAGGCCATGGGGGTGCTGGCCCACGAACTCGCTCATGTAAAAAACCGGGACATTCTGATCGGCAGCATTGCGGCCACCATGGCCGGCGCCATCATGATGTTGGCCGACATGGCCCGCTGGTCGGCCATTTTCGGCGGCGGCCACCGTGATCGTGAGGAGGGCGGCGGTGGCGGCGGGCTGGGGTTGATCCTGATGTCCATCATTGCGCCCCTGGCGGCCATGCTGATCCAGATGGCGATCTCGCGTTCGCGGGAATATCTGGCCGACGCCACGGGAGCGGTTTTTGCCGGAACGCCGGAAGGGTTGGCACGGGCCCTGGAGAAATTAGGAGCTTACTCCAAGCAGCTGCCGATGAATGCCAGCCCGTCCACCGCGCATATGTTCATCGTCAACCCGCTGTCCGGGCGCAGCCTGATGAGCCTTTTTTCCACGCACCCGCCTCTGGAGGAGCGGATTGCCCGCCTGCGCGGCCAGCGATTCAACAGCATTCAGGCGCCTCCGGGTTCCGGCCGGTCTGACCGCCAGGGCCAGGCGCGCGCGATGTGGGATCGGCTTTCCGGCAAGGATTAGGCGGGACATCTCAGCGAGGTCGCATCCCGTATAGCGGTTTTCTCATTCCTTCTCGGATGGCATCCCTTCTTTCCGGAAAACCCCTTCCAGCAGGTCGGCTATCGCGGCACATTCCAGGCCGAACGGAAGATAGCCGGCGTACCCGAGCAGCGGCATGGCGAAAATCTCAAACCGGTGAACAAAGGGGATGCTGTATCGCCATTGGGCCAGGCTGAAGATGTTCCACATTTCCCAGAAAAAGCCGCAGACGAGCGCCGCCAGCATCGCCGAGGCCGGACCCGTCCAATCTGTGCGGGCCAGGTCCTGCAGCGGGTGAGATTCGCGCTGCAGGCTTCTCAGGGCCGCCATGATCAGCAGCGGCGCCACCCAAACCAGAGAATAAAAACAGCTCGGCCATACCCCGGTGGCGGCCAGCCCCCCGGCCGCGGCGACCAACCAGAGCCACGGCCGCCGGGGGCGGTCGCTGACGGCAATGGGTTGCACCCGGCCGAACGCGCGCTGAACCCAGGCAACGGACCGGACCAGCTCCCGGGTGCTGAGGACGGCCGGCAGAACCGTGGCAAAGGGCAGGGTGGCGTACCAAAAATACTCCCATGGGCTGAAATAAGCTCCGGTATAGTACCAGTTTTGGACGAAGCGGTTGAGGTACTCGAAGAACCACCAGAAGAGCGCACTCGCCGGAAACAGGCTGAGGAAAAACCGCGGGCGGTCGGTCAGCAGCGAGCGGCCGGTCCGGCGGCAGCATAGCGCGTTGACCATGGCGATATAGGCGAGCCAGAGCGGGGTGAAGGTGTGGGGCTGGAAGGAGGCAAACCAGGCCAGGCGGGTCCAGGCCAGAACCCATGCGATGGCGCCGAAAAACCCGGCGACCCAGCCCCACCACGGAAAGGGCAGCGGCCGGACCGGCACGCGCGCGGGCGTGGCGCGATAAGACCGGGCGGCCCGATGGACCAGCGCCGACAGCGAACCGGCAATCAGCGCCGCATAAAAACCGAAGACCGTCCAGGAAAAGGGTGCGTGCGGCACGAAACGGGTCTGCGGTGGGAACTCAAAGAAGGGATCAAGGGGTTTCCCGGCCAGCCAGACCCCCACCAATGGCAGCGCAGTCAGCATCATCGCCAGGGGGATGAACGTCAGCAGGAAGGTTTTAATGCGCGGCATATTAATCGTCTCGAAATAGTACCGTCATGCCGGACCCCGGATCAACGACTTCCGGGGCAGACTTGTCCGGCATCCAGAACGGGTTGAATTCACTGGATTCCGGCTTAAAGACTGCCGGAATGACGGCGTAAAGACAATTATGAGACCCTTAATAAGACACGCATAAGGAATCCGCCAACAGGATGCTGCCGGCTAGTGGGCCCAGCTGGTTTTCATGCTTTCCGGCAGCTCGCATTCCTGGGCGGCTTTGCGGGCTTCCACGTAGTGGGCCGCGGCCAGGGCCGCGGTGCAGCCGTCGGCTGCCGCGACGACGATCTGGCGGGCGTATTTCTCCCGCAGGTCGCCGATGACATAGATGCCCGGGATGGTCGTGGCGCACTTCTCATCGGTAATCACGTAACCTTCGGGGTTTCTGCGGATGCCGGCCGGAACCAAACGATCGTTGGGGACAAAGCCGATGAAGATGAAAATCCCGTCGGTTGCCAGCTGGCGCGTTTCCCCGTTTTGAACGTTTTTAAGATCCACCGCGCAGACCCCGTTGGCATCGGCTTTGATGGCCGTTACGACCGAGTTCCAGACGAACTCGATCTTGCACTCCGCCTTGGCACGCTGCTGGAGAAGGGCGCCGGCACGCAGTTGCTCCCGGCGATGGACGATGTGGACCTGCTTCGCCAGCTTGGCCAGGTAGAGCGATTCCTCGATCGCCGAATCCCCGCCGCCGACGACCGCCACGGTCTTGTTGCGGAAGAAAAACCCGTCGCACACGGCGCAATAGGATACGCCCTTGCCGTAAAGTTCTTTTTCCCCGGGAATCTCCAGTTTGCGGGGGCTCCCGCCGGTGGCGAGGATGACGGCATGCCCCTGCAGGCATTCGCCGCCCGCCAACCGGACCGTATGAAAATCCAAGCCCGGCTCGATGGCCACGACTTCATCGGAGCGGGTCTCCAGCCCGTAGGACTGGGCGTGGCTGTACATTCTCATCGAGAGTTCCGAACCGCCGATGTGTTCGTCCCCCGGCCAGTTTTCAACGCTGTCGGACAGGTTCACCTGCCCTCCCGGCGCCCCCATTTCCACCAGGACGGTTTTGAGCGCGGCGCGCATGGCGTAAATCCCGGCGGTCAGGCCGCCGGGTCCGCCGCCGATAATGATCAGGTCGTAGATTCCGAGACAGGTCATGGAGCGCTCCCTTAGCTGCCGGATTTGGAAAGCCGGTCGGTGAAGTCGGCGAAGGCCTGCATGACCGACCGGGTCCGGTCGCCGGGCCGGCCGCTGCCGATCGGTTCGTCGTCCACGCGGACGATGGGCACAATGAGCCGGTTGGAGGAGGTGATGAAGACTTCGTCGGCTTGGATGAGTTCGCCGCGCTGGATGTCGCGGATTTCGACGTTGTATCGGTCTTCGGCCAAGCCCAGCACTTTCTGGCGTGTAATTCCGTTTAAAATGTCCGTGCCCGGCGTTACCAGGCGATCCCCGATGAAGGCGAAGATGTTGCTGGTCGTGCCCTCGCGGACCCGGTTCCCGGGGTCGACGTACACCGCCTCGATCGCGCCTTTTTGGCGGGCCTCTGCCAGGACCAGCATGGCGCGAATGTAGTCGATGCTCTTCGCACCGGGGATGGCGCGGGTGTGGGGCGCGGTGATAATTTTGGCTCCCTCCAGGTACCAGGCCGGGGGGTATGCACTGAGGGCCGATACCATGATGGCCATTCGCGGCCGTCCCTGGGGGGTGATGAAATCCGGGCTCGAGCCCCCTGTAACCAGGATGCGGATGCTGGATTCGACGGGCGGGTTGCGCTTCAGGGTATCCAGCACCAGCTGGATCAATTCGCTTTCGGAAACCGGCAGCTCGATGCCGATCTGCATCGCCGATCGAACCAGGCGCTGGACGTGGTCCTTGATGAAGATCACCTTGCCGTTATAGGTGCGCATGAAATCGAAGCACCCATATCCCCGCAGCAGACCGAGGTCGTTAAGGGGGAACACGGCTTCGGAATCCGGCACAAACTTTCCATCCACGTAATAGACATTCGCCATAGCTGATCGTCACCTCGCGTTTTTTTCGAATCGGAAAATGGGTGCATTATACGACCGGAAGCGGCCGGTGACAAGCAGGGAATGCAGGCCGTTCGGTGAAGCCGGCGGGACGGGCATCGACCCCTGCCGCCTTCAGCGGCCGAGATCCCGCGGCAGCGAGGGGTGGCCTGACCGCATCCGGCATACTTAAGTGCCGGAGTAATAATGCCGATACCACCACCGAGGCAGGCGTCCGGCCGGTCGGAGCATCGACATGCGATTCGGCTGGCCGGCCAAACCATCTTCGAAAGCGCTGCCGGCAACATTTTCGAACGAAGGAACCGATATGGTGATTCCACACGCCAAGACCGCAGAGACCGGTGCAGCCATATCATCCGCCGCCGGAGGTTCTAATACCAACCTCGTGGACATTGTCGAACTTCTGATCGCCGCTGGCAAGTTGAGCCGCGAGAGCCTGGCTTACGCTCGGCGGATCCAGAGCAAGCTGGATTCGCCGCGTCCCATCCTGGAGCTCCTGAAGGAGCTCAATTTCGTATCAGAGGCGCAGGTCAAGGAGGTCGTCCGTAAAATCAAGGAGCCCGTGACCATCGGAAACCTTCTGGTCGAGCTCGGGCACATTCGGAAAGCCGATCTCGACGTCGCTCTCAAAATCCAGGCCGAAACCAAGCCGCACCGACGACTGGGCGAGATTCTGCTGGAGCGGCGCATGGTCGACGAACGCAGCCTGATCGAGGTGCTCTCGCTTCAAATGGGCTTTCCATATGTGGAGCCCGATTTCGTCGAAATCGATCCCAAGCTATTTCAGCGCGTGCCACCAAAATGGTACGAAAACCACAGCTTCATCCCGGTGCGGCTTGAAAACGGGGCCCCCCTGGTCGCATTTTCAGACCCGATGGACAAAGGGGAACTGGCGGCCGCCCGCGAGATCTTCGGTCCCCACATGGTCGTGGCCATCGCGCGCAGCGCTTCCATCGCGCGGGCCGTCAAGCGCGTTCAGAACGCCAAACAGCGCGAACGCATCTCACCGTCCGATGAAAATTCGATCGTCGCGCTGGTCAACGGCATCATCACGGCCGCCATCAGCCGCAAGGCGAGCGATATTCACATCGAGCCTTTGAAGGAGCATATCCGGGTCCGTTTCCGCCAGGACGGGGTCCTGGTCCATTACGAGGATTTCCCCTCCAGCCTGATGGGGGCCGTCACCAACCGGTTGAAGGTGATGTGCGATGTGGACATCACCGAGAAGCGCCGGCACCAGGGCGGGCGTTTCTTTTTCGAAAACAGCGACACCCAGCTCGACCTGCGGGCCTCGTTTTACGTGACGGTGCACGGCGAGAAGATCGTCCTGCGGCTGCTGAACCGCCAGGGAGTCCTGATTCCAATGGAAGCGCTCGGCCTGTCGCCGCGCATGCTCGAACGCTTCAAGGAAGACGCCCTGTACCTGCCGAGCGGCGTCATCCTCGTCACCGGGCCCACGGGTTCGGGCAAGACCACCACGGTCTACAGCTGCATCAATCACATCAACGATCCGCAGACCAGCATCATCACGGCCGAGGAGCCGGTGGAGTATGTCATCGACGGCATATCCCAGTGCTCCATCAACCCGCGCATCCAGCTGACTTATGAAGAGACGCTCCGACACATTGTGCGTCAGGACCCGGACGTCATCGTCATCGGCGAGATTCGCGACACGTTTTCGGCGGAGATCGCCGTTCAAGCGGCACTGACCGGCCACAAGGTTCTCACCACCTTTCATACCGAAGACAGCATCGGCGGCCTGATCCGGCTGCTCAACATGAACATCGAAGCCTTTTTGATCTCCTCAACGGTGGTCAGTGTCATGGCCCAGCGGCTGCTCCGGCGGGTCTGCCCGGAGTGCGCCGTGGCCTATCGGCCGACTCCGCTCGACCTGCAACGCCTGGGCTATGGTTACGCGGATATCCAAGGCTCGACCTTCATGCGCGGGCAAGGGTGTTCTCGCTGCCAGTATACCGGCTACCGCGGGCGCGTCGGTATTTTCGAGTTGTTGATCCTCAATGAGGGCATCCGCAATGCGATGATCGAACACAAGACCAGCCAGGAGATCCGTCGAATCAGCATCGAAGCCACCGACCTGGTGACCCTCATGGAGGACGGGCTCATCAAGGCCGCCGCCGGGATCACCACGATACAGGAACTGTTGCGGTGTTTGCCGCGGCTGCAAAAACCAAGGCCGCTGCCGGTGTTGAAGCGGTTGCTGGAGGCCTAACCATGGGCGATCCCCGATCGTTTATCGAGATTGTCGATAACCTGATCACCTCCAGCCGAGCGCGTCTGCCCGTGTTCAACACCACCGCCGCCCGGGTCCAGCAGGAGATCGCGAAAGACGAACCGGATTTGCGGCGGATCGAAAACCTCATCGTCAGCGATCAGGCCTTGACGGCGGAAGTGCTGCGATACTCGAATTCCTCCTTTTACAAGGGGCTGAACCAGGTCGCGACGGTGCGCAACGCCATTGTGCGTCTCGGTGTCAACGAGGTGTCCAACATCGTCATGACCGTGACCCACGCGAGTCAGTTCCACTCCAAAGACCCATTTCGCCACGGCGTAATGAGCAAGCTCTGGCGCCATGCTTTAGGAACCGCCGTCGCCGCCCACTGGCTGTGTGGCCATTGCGGCCTGCACGGGATCGCCCATGAGGCCTTCTTCGCGGGGCTGCTCCACGACGTCGGCAAGCTTTTCATCCTCATGGTGATCGACGACCTCATGAAATCCGGACGGCTTCCGATCAACCCCTCCGTTTCGCTGTTGATGGAGGCCATGGACCACTTGCACACCGGCCACGGCTACACCCTTATGAAGCACTGGAACCTGCCGGAAAAATATGCGGAAGTGGCCCGCAGCCACCATGCCGAAGCGCCGGATACGGAGAATTACCTCTCCCTCACCGTGCGGCTGGCGGACAAGACCTGCAACAAGATGGGGATCGGTTTGCGCCAGGACTCCGCCACGGTGCTCTTGGCGACTCCAGAGGCCAACGAGCTCCACATGACCGAAGTGGACCTAGCCAAAATGGAGATTATGCTCGAGGACACGCAAGCACTGGGGACTAAGAATTGATGGACGCTCAACTTGAAACGGCACCCAGCCGTCCCGACAGCTGGGTCATTACGGAGGGCCGGCCGGTTCGGCAGGACCCCACCGAGTTTGATCCCGAGGCTGAAAAGGGCGTCGTAAAAGAATATCGCATTTCCGAAATCGGCCGATACCTGCTCAACCCCGGGCCGATCGAAATCCGCAAACGGCTGGTAGGCTGCGAGGCCCACCCGAAGCCGACGATGCTGAACCGCGCACTGCAGCGGGTGCCCGGCTGGGGCAAGACCCGCCGCCGCAAGCCGGACGTCCTTCTGACGGGGCTCAAGCTGAAGTTTCCGGCCTTCCGGGATCCGGACCTCGACGCCCACTTCAAGAAAATGGTCGACGAGCTGCGCGGCTTTGACCCCTTCGCCAAGAAACTGGCCCGCCTGGCGCCCCGGCGCTTGTCGCATCTCATCGGCATCTGCGAAGACATCGGCGGCGGGTATTCCTATCTAAAATTGCAGGGTTCCGCTGACGAAAAAATCCGATACCTTTCCAGCCACGCGGGACGGGCGGTGCGTGTGACGATTCATCGGGCGCATGTGAGCGATGGGATGTTTGAGCTGCGCGCCTACCCGGCAACGGGTTTCGACGCGGCCCATACCTACCGGCTTTACGCTTACAGCCGGGATGGTCAGCCGGCGGCCTGCGTGCTCACCTCCCTCGGGAACCTGGACTACCGTCTGCCTGATCCCCAGGCGGTGAAGTATCTGAGCCTGCTCGAACACGTCCTGTCTTCGAGCCCGGAGTTCCGGCGATGCTTTGAGGCCTGTTTTGCAGGCCGCTGTCGGCCGGTGCGGCTTTTTTTCAACCGGCAGTTGGAGGTGGATTACTCCAAGGCCAACCTGCCCGAAATCTACCGCGACGCCTTCCGCAACTCCGCGACGGCCCTTTCCGGCCGCAATCTGGTGAAACCGGTGCTGAACTACCTTCAGGTGGCCGTCTCGCTGAGCTACCTCCTGCCGCCGGACAGCGCCGACCAGCGGCTGTTCACGCACATCTGCATCCTGCACGACCTGCGGGCGCTCGAGCCGCTGCGCAAGAGCCTGCCGGCCGTTTACGCCGAGATGAGCCAGCGGGCTTTCAGCTCCGAGGCCGGCCGGTATTATGTTCTGGACTCCATCACGGGAAGCACTCATGCCGACTGACTACAAAGAGACCGACTACGACTGGATCCGGGAACTGCTCGACTATCCCCGTGTCCTGGAAGAGCGCCTGGCATTTTTTGACGACACCTCCCAGATCCGTATTCCCGAGGATCCGATCGAACGCGTCATTTTCCAGGAGCGGGCCAAGATGGCCATCCGCAAAGTCGCGCAGAACCGCGGGCACATGTTGATGGTTGGCCGCCCCGGCACCGGCAAGTCCATGCTGGCGGACATGTTTCGGGAGGTGCTGGATCGGTCGATCGGCGATTACCTGCGTCCCCAGGATGCCATCGTGGCCTTCCCGGGCAAGGACAAGAACCACATTCGGGTGGCATACGAAAACCCGGAAAAAGTCGAAGGCGTGTTGGAGAACATCCAGCAGGCGCTCGATACCGCCCAAAACAGCGGCGAGGAGTTCAGCCTGGAGGATCAGATCGGCTCCATCCGCAATGTCAAGCGCTGGCTGCTGGCCGCCGCCGGCGCCAGCGCTGCGGCGGGCATCTGGTTCGCTCCGGCCTTCATCGCCACCGGCCTGGCCGGGATGGGCGCCATTTTCCTGTATCTCCAGGAAAACAACCACCGCGTTCAGGAGAAGGTCCAGCGCGAGGCCGCCGGCAGCCTGCGCCCGGACGTCAAGCACCTCTACGACATGGTTCCGGAGGTGCTCTACGACCCGCGCAAGGAAAAGGAGCTCATGGCGCGCATCTCGGAGCCGAGCGCGCGCAACATGAAGGGCGGGTTCCGGCACGACCCTTACCAGTCCGGCAATCTGCACACCCCCTGCCACAAGCGCGCCTACCTGGGGGCGCACGCCACGGCCCCCATCATCTACATCGACGAGCTCAAGACGCTGATCAAGATGCATTACATGGCGGACCTGCTGGAGATCATGCAAAACCAGCAATACATCCTGGAGGGCGGCAAGAACGCGGGCAGCGGCGCCGCCGACCGCTCCGAGAATCCCCTGCGGGCGGAGAACATCATCGTGGCGTGCTGCAACCACGATACCCTGGCTTATCTTCAGGAAGAGGGCGACGGCGCCTTTCTCTCGCGAATCGAGGACAAGGGCGAGGTGGTGCAGATGGAGAGCGCCGTGGCCGAGACCCCGGAAATCGTCCGGCATGTGGCGCAATACGTGAAACAGGAGATCGTCAATCTCGGCCGCGATTTCCAGCGTTCCTGGGGCGAGGTGATCACCCGCGAGGGGCACGCGAGCGTGCGCGAGCGCAGCGAGCATATTTTCGGTCGCCGGCTGCCGGCGGATTTTCGCCTGCAAGAACGCGAGTTTTCGCGCAATGCGGTCATGGAGCTCGTCAAGGAGCTGCGCTGCCGCGCCGCCGACGGCAAGTTGAGCGCCATCCTGCGACCGATCAACGGGATCGTCAAATCCGCGGAGTTTGAAGCCATCCTAGAGAACTCCGCCCGGGTGGAACCGGTCCATGTCCGCAAGGCGCTCGAGGAGCACCTCAGCCTGGAGGGCAGTCTTTCGCGGGAAATCGGCGAGCACAAGAAGTACCTGAAGAAATACATCACGTCGATGACCGACTCCATCGGCTACGTCGTCGGCCTGGCCGTCATCTATGCCAAGTCCAGCGGGCAGATGTACGGCCAGCCGCTGCCGATTCACTGCCAGATCAACGTGGGCAGCGCGGACAAGGTGGCGGCGCCGGGGAAAATGGGCGAAATCGCCAAGGCGGCCGCCCAGAACGTCCGGGCCTCCATCAAGAAAGTGCTGAAGAAGATCGGTGCGCCGAACGTGGGCTACGAGATGCACGTGGAGTACATCCAGGCGCACGGCGGGGTGGAAGGCGACAGCGCCTCGGTGGCCATGGACATCGCCCTCATCTCGGATTTCATCAAGCAGCCCGTCAACCAGCGCTACGGCGTGACCGGATCGCTCACCGGCGACATCATCCTGGCGGTCGGCGGGGTCACCGAGAAGGTCCGCTCGATCATGGACCCCGAGCTCGGCATGGAAGGGGCCTGCATCCCCTGGCTGAACAAACACGATGTCGAACCGCTGCTGATCAACGCACAAGCCGAGTTCATCCGGAACGACGACGTTCCGGGCATCCGCATCTATCGCCGGGAAGGTCGGGCGGAGCCGTTTGACATCTATTTCTGCAAAACGAAGTACAACGTCTATCGGATTCTCATGGGCCTGGGCAAGGAGGCCGTGGAAGCGCGCATGGTCGAGCGCAGCCGCCAGGACCTCGAATTTTCAAGGCCCGCCAACTCCATGAACGGGGCGCTTCAAAGCCTTCCCGCTTAAGCACCGCCAGCCGCTCCCATCCGCCGGCGCGCACCGGTCGTCATTTCAGCGTCATGGACGTCAGGAGCGCTCGCAGAAATTCCGCGATCCGATGGAGTGAAGGCACATTCAGCCGCTCCGTCGGCGAATGGGCATTTTCGGTCGTGGGGCCGATCGAGATCATGTCCATGCCCGGGCAGGTGCGGCCGATGATGGCACACTCCAATCCGGCATGAAGGGCCCGCACCTCCGGGTCCCTTTGGTAAAGATCCCGGTAGATGGCGCGGCAACGGTCCAGCAGCGGCGATGCGGGATTCGGCGTCCACGGCGGGTATTCCGATTCGGTTTGGGTGTGCGCACCGGCCAGTGCCGCGGCCGCGCGAACTTGGTCGGACATGGCGTCCAGACCGAAATCGACCAGGCTGCGCTGGCTGGTGGCGATTTCAAGCCGACGGTCGACCGTAGCGACCAGTGCCAGGTTGTTCGAGGTCAGCACCAGATCGTTGAAATCCGGCGCCATCTGGGCGACTCCGTGCGGCAGGGCCAGCAGGAGGTTGATCGCAAGCGCCGCGTCCGCGGAGGTCATGGCGGTCAAATCGAAAGCGGAAGCCGGCAGGTCCACCAGGCGGAGTTCCAGCGACGGTTCGGATGAGAACTCGCCGCGGAACCGTTCGGCGCACTCCGCCGTTCGGCGGCGGAAAGACTCGGCAGCATCGGACCGGCCGGCGACCACGGCCCGGGCATCCCGGGGGATGGCGTTGCGCCGGCTGCCGCCGGAGACGGCGGCCAGCTGCAGGTCGCCGGCCTGCATCAAGGCACGCAGGGTTCGAGCCAGAAGCTTGTTGGCGTTGGCCCGCGGCCGGTGAATGTCGATTCCCGAATGTCCGCCGCACAGACCGCCGACGGTCAGCTGCATCCAGCGCCGGTCTTCGGGTACGGGTGCGAATTGGAGCTCGCGGCGGATCTGGACATCCCGGCCGCCGGCGCAGCCGACCGTGAAAACGCCCTCGGTCTCCGAATCCAGGTTGATGAGGAGCCGGCCCTCGAACAAGCCGGGAGCCAGGTTCTTGGCGCCGGTCAGCCCGGTTTCCTCGTCGACCGTGAAGAGCAGTTCGATCGCCGGCCGGCGCAGCTCCGAATCTTCGGCGATCGCCGCCCCAAGCGCCAGCGCCACCCCGTTGTCGGCCCCCAAGGTGGTCCGGTCCGCATGGATCCAATCCCCGTTCCGGATGACCCGGATGGGGTCGCGCGCGAAGTCGTGCGCCGATTCCGGTGTTTTTTCGCACACCATGTCCAGATGGCCCTGAACGACGACGACCGGCGCCCTCTCGGAGCCCGGCGAGGCCGGCACGCGAATCATCAGATTGCCCGCCGGGTCGCGCCGGGACGTCCAGCCGTGGTTCTCGGCCCAGCCTTCAAACCATTGGGCGACGGCTTGCTCGTTCTTGGAGCAACGCGGGATCCGGCTGATTTGCTCGAAACGCTCCAGGACGCGCTGGAAGTGAGTCTTCATCATCGATCCTCCCGGATAGTGAGCTGCGGCCGCATGCGGGCCTGCCATCCCGACGGCGTTGACTTTTCAGGATGGTTTGTCATAATACAGCGCCAATCACAAGAATTATCGACGCAATCCTCCGCGCTCCCGGCCGGCCGATGGCCGGCGACGATGCCAGCGTCATCACTCCAATGTCCGCTCTCGTCCGAGGTGGCCCATGTCCGCGTTCGATCTGACTGAATTCTTCAAGCTGTCTTCGGTGCTCAACTACAATTTGAGCGCGGCGTCGCTCAACCGCTATAACGTATTGTTGTACATCCTCGGCGGCAAGCGGCTGGACACCGACGACCGGCTGGAGCTGGAAAAGAAAAGCCTCATGATGGAGGCCCTGGGGTATCTGTTCAGCGCATACAGCCACAAGCGCCGGCGTCTCGGGCCCATGGCGGTTCTGCACCCGCTGCGGGCCGCCGCCTTGATGACGCGTGCCCATGAAGCCCCCAACCTGGACAGCCTTCTGACCGTGCTCTTCCACGATATCCTGGAAGACGTGCAATCCGTTGATTTCGAAGTCCAGGAATGGCGGGACATGGAACAGCGGCTCTTCGATATGCTGGCGCACATGGCGCCGGAGGAGGAGTCCCGGCTCATTCAGCGCCTGAAATGCCTCACCCGCACCAAGTCCGAATCCTATTACCGCTACATCGGCCGGATGCTGGAATGCTCGGCCGCCTTTCCCGATGTGGTGGAGGTGAAGCTGGCGGACCGGCTGGACAACACGCTGGACATGCGCATCGACCTCGAGGACCCGCTGGTCGGCATCGACTGCTTTCAGAACATCTTTCAAATGCTCTTTGTGAACAACTACCCCGGCTACCTGCCGCGGAATGAGCACCAGCCGGCCAGCGCCATGAACGGCGCGCGACGGCTGCACCAGCTCTACAAAAGCGCCGTGCTGTTGTCACTCATTCGGCAGTTGGCCTTTAGCGTCGAAACTCCGGCGCGCCGAACGCTGTTCAATGCCGTGGCGGAGGCCAGCCTCAAGGAAGCCCAGCGCAGCTTCATGCACGTGCTGGGGTACCATTTCAAAGACCACCGCGCTCAGCGCGAGTTGATCCTGGACGCCATGGACTACTGCTTCAGCGGCCGCAGCGACCTTGTCACCAAGCCGGACGAGCGCATGCTGGATGGGCTGTTCGCGACCTACTTTGCACCCACGGACGGAAGGGTCCTAAAACAGCAGCTGGCCAGCCTCTACCAGAACAAACCCCTGATGATCCAGGCTTCCCTCGCCTTCATCGTCATCTTCCTGGGCTTTCTCAACGACCCGCGCTACTTCATCCGCGGCATCAGCATCGAGGGCATCGAAGCGGCCTGAAGGCCGGGCCGACATCGGCGGTCCCGCCCGAAGCCGGGGCTTCTTGGTGTCGGTCTTGCCACCACCGGCGGCAGGGATTATCCTTGTGTTACATTTTGCTTCGGGGGATTCCCGCCGATCAGCCGCCCGAGGCATTCATTGCATCCGGTTCCAGCCCCGGCGGATGCTTTTCCGCCGCCCTTCCATGACCCCATGCCTGCATCGAAAGGAGGAAAATCCCATGAACGCGACCAGAACCCTCGCACTGACGGCCGTCATCGCCGTTCTGCTTTCGGGATGCTGTCTGAAGTTCAACGATCTTGCTCCGGGGACGATCTATCCGGTCGGTAGCTCCATTTCGACCGGAGGAAAGACCGTCGCGGTGGAGCCGTTTCAATGGGGGAACGGCACCTGGACGTCCGCGGGCCACGCCAAGGTCGATGCATCCAACTTCGCCGGCGGCTCCGCCAACGAACTGCGGGCCAACAACGTCAATTTCAACTTCCAGCTGGGCTACCCGCTGTCCAAGATCACTTACAAGTTTGCGGACTACGGAGGCAATGAAAACATCAAGGTGAACAACGATTTCCGGAACGTGCCGAACTTTCTCAGCCTCAACAACACAACGATCGGCGGCGTGCAGGTGACCGTCACCGCCGTTCAGACCCCGAGCAGCATCCGCGGTGAGATGATCCTGCAGGGCCCCATCAGCGGGTTCACCGTCGGCGGCCAGGAGTTCTGGATCGACGAGGTGTGCACGGAATAAGCGCCGCCATTTCCCATGTTCGGGCCAGCGCTTCGGCCCGGCTTCCAACCTCCAC
>JAUQXK010000123.1 GCA_030834695.1 Desulfobacterales bacterium | reverse complement strand
CGACATGGGTCTGATGCTCCAGCCCCTCCTTTTTGAACGTCAGGAACGGGAAGGCGTTGAACATGACAAAGAGGATCACCCCGGCGAAGAGCAGGGCCAACGGACGCTGGAAGCTCTTGGGCTTGTTCTGGATGAGCACGGTCCCGCAGCGCCGGCAAAGGGCCGCTGCACCCTCGGGCACCGAGGGGATCCGCTGCAGGAGGTCACAATCGTGGCAGGCCATCAAGTGGGCGAGTGACATAACAATTTCTACCTGTCTGCTTATTGGGGCGTCACCTATTTTTCGAGCCTGGTTATTTTTGTACCCTGCAAGCCGAGCCCAGCCATCAGTCCCTTCTGGTCAAAGAAAAATGCATAAATATCGGACTGGGCAGTGGTGCTCGTCAAGGAGGTGGCCGCACCAGCGTCCACGACGACGATGCTCGGACCGACGCCGATTTCCCAGCCGTCACTCTTGTCGAGCCACTTCAGGGCGGAGTCGGTCATAAAGAAGAGCGCGTAGCCAAATTTCTGAAGACCGGCCTGCAGCCCATAAGAGGCTGCAACGGTATTATAGTACCCAACCGTCTTTCCATCTTTGATCAGAGCACCCTCACCATATTGTCCGCCGACTATAAAGCCCCCCTTGACAATACCCGGAAAGACGAGGATGCCTACTGCCTTTTCACCCATCGTTTTGGCTGAGGGGGATTTTGTGTATAGCTTCTCCAAAGCTTTCTGGGCATCACGGTCAATTTCTGCGGCGGACGCTGCCATGGCGAGATTCGGGCCGGTGAGCGCACCCGCAGCAAATGCAAACACCAAGAGAATGGTCGTCAAACGAAAGTATTTCATCATCGGTTCCTCCCTTTCCTACAACTAGTCCACTTTCACGAGTGGGATGTTGGCAGCGAGTTCATAAATCAAAGCGGCCTGGATCTTGTTCTCGATCTGGAAGTAGCGTAGTACTTTTACCTCGGGCAGGACCTTACGGAGCTTTGGGAGATAGGCCTGACGAAGTTTCGGCCCCAGGGCCTCTATGGTCATATACTCGTCCAGCAGCTTCTTGGCCGTATTGTTGTTCATATTCTCATAGGTGCCCGCATAGTCCTTGATCAATCTCACGCTACGGGCGCGAAGCAGAAACAGTTCATCCTGATACTGTTTATAGACCGGCCAGAAGGCTTTAGCTTCGGCTTCGGTAAGCTGCATGTTCTCTGCCACTAAGAGCTTCTTATCGGCGTGGATCTTCTCAACGACAATCTGCATGTTATCCGACGGTTTTTCCTGGGAGGCCGCGGTCATGGCTCCCAGCGACATGATTAAGCCCAATCCCAAAAACATTATTGCTTTCTTTGCTTTCATAGGTTTTTCTCCTCTTATGGGTCCGTTCACCAGTCCGATCAGGTTCTAAACGACACGGGTTAAAAAATCTTCAATGGTGGGGGGTGAAATCATCCTGCCGACTCCCCGCTGAAAATACGTTCCGTCCTTTCATTCCCTCATTTGGTGTGGTCGGTATGGCAGAGCAGACACTCCATATGGCCCTGTTGTTGGTTCATGCCATCTGTGTACTCCGGGAAGGTCTCCGGGCCGTGGCACTGGATGCAGTGGGCAATGTTTTCCGAGGGGGTCCATATCACAGGCTTCCATTTGCCGTCGAAATATTCGTTTAGGTAGTACACGACTGTGTAGACGACCTCCCCTGCCACTTTGGCGCAGCGCTCGTACTTGTCCTTGGAGGTGACTTCCACTCCGGCGGCAAGGGTCCATTTGGAAACCGACGTGTGGCAAAGAGGGGTCATCGCCTGAGCTTGGGCCTGCTTGGGAATAGGCGAAATGTCGTCAAAGCGCTCCGTAGGGAACTTCATTTCGGAGTACCAATACATCATTCGGTCGATGATGGCTGCGTAGCTCTGCTTATCGTCGTAGCAGGCCATATTGATGATGTACGAGCTGACGCCGAGCGCCCCGCAGAGGGTCCCGTGACCGGCATAACCTTGACCGGCATGCACAAACATGGTGTCCGGAAGCGTCGTCCAGGGATAACCGATTTTTTCCTTCAGAAGGCTGGCGAACCCCAGCCACGTGCCGTACCCTCACCCGCCCGGCTTCGAGAGGTAGCCGCGGTAGGCGCGCCTCCCAGCCTCCAGGGGATCGAGCTTGGCCCATTTCCAAGGCAATGGAGGTGGTTCAGTCACTGTTGGTGTGGGAGGCAATGCACGGCTGGTACACCCTGCTAATCCCCCTGCGGCGAAAATACCCGCTGCGGTCATAAAGTCGCGACGTGAGAATGTTTCTGCTCTCCTACGTTTCATTCACTCCCTCCCTTCCTAAATCCTTCCATTGGCCAATGGGCCTATGTGGCGCTGCAATGACAACGTGGTAATCGTAAGGTTCCTGTCAGGGCACCTGGACTGCTGTCCAGGACTCGTCAGGGTTGTAATCCGCCAAGCGGGGGGCCTGAGTGGCGGTTTCCTTACCGAGATCCTTTTGGTACACGACACCATCCTGGCCGACCACGAAGGTCATGACACCGCTCGACGCGTATTTGGCCGGGTATGCGAGGAGAGCAAAGCCGCCTGACATGCCACCGTTTATTACGTAGCTTTTTTTGCCTCCGGGCGCCGTCGGCCCCTGGGCCGTGAGCATTCGAATGTAATAGCCATAAAATGGCGCGGACTCCGATTTGTTTAGGTCATAGCCTTCCGCTACGGCCGCCGCGACGAGCTCATCGAGTGGGCTGCGCCTTTCCCCAAATTTCTTCTGCCAATAGAGACCATCCTGACGGCCGGGAGAGCTCCGAAAACGTTGAGCAAAGAGGCCCGCCGGTTTGCCGTCATGCGGCTGGCTGGCATACTCCTTCTGCATCTGGGCATACGCGCGGCAGACGTCGATAATGCGCAGCTCGTTTCGTCCAATCCGCCTTGCCAGGATTTCTTCTTTCCCTTCTTCAGAGTCGAACTGCCACTCGTTCCCGACCTTGACCAGGGGCACTGGGAAGGGCCATTGTTCGTCACCTATGATCAATTCCTGGGTGTCCTCGCCGGTCGGTTCCCAATGCCAGGGCTGCTCCATCGCGAGCGCAACCACTTCGCGATCATGCTGGTCGGAAACCGGGTCGCCGGATCCGGCAGCCTCCATCCATTCGCGTCCGAAGATCGCCTGCAACTTTTCCGGGGTTTCCGCTTTCAAAGCCTGATGGAGCGCCACCGCAGCCTCCTGCGGGTTGGCGAATTTCGCCTGAACTGCGTGTTGGCTACAAGAAGCTGCAAAGAGGATGGCCAACCCGAGCATTGCCACTAGCACTATGAATTTCAGAGATCGCATATCTGTCCTCCTGTTCATCTCTAAATTATCTCCTTCGCCCGCCACCGCCACCGCCGCCTCGGCTGGAGGAGAGGCTGCTGCTGCCCCGCGAGCTTTGGGCTCGTGTGGTTGAGCCGCTCTGATAGCCCGAGAGACCTCCGGAACTCATTCCGCTAGGTTGCACAGAGGCCTGCCTCCCGCCTCCACTTTGACGCTGCGATTGGCCGCCTGCCACCTGTGGCTGGGCGGATGACGTGCCGGACTGGCGCTGGAGTTGGCTCGCCTGGGTGTTATTTTGGCGTTGATCCTGATTTGCCTGCGCGTCAGCCTGGCGCTGGGGTTGGTTCGCCTGCGCATTAGTCTGACGTTGATCCTGATTCGCTTGCGCATTAGATTGGCGCTGGTCCTGATTCGCCTGAGTGTTAGCCTGGCGCTGATCCTGGTTCTGCTGGTAATTTTGCTGTCGGTCTTCGTAGTAATCTTCGCGATCATCCCAGTAATCGTCATAATTACGATAGTAAGAGTTGTGAGAGGAGCCGATGATCACCCCCGCGGTGAAACCGACGGCAGCCGCTCCAGCGACCGACGCACCACTGGGTGGCGGAGGAGGAGCAGCGACGTAAACTGTCTGCGGATTGTACGTCGGAACGTAAATCACCTGAGGATTGGCCGGTTGTATGACAATCACCTGCTGGCCGTCGGAGGTGGCCTGGGTTTCGACCTTCTGCTGGGATGTTGCCTTCAGATTGCCGGCTGCCAGCGCCTGCGCGCGCAGGCGCTGGATTGAATCGAAAATTGCGTTCTTATCGGCAGTGTATGCCTGGCCAAGCGCCTTCGTCCAATCCGGGTTCTGGGCCATCATCCGGATAACCTGGGGAAACGGCGCCAGTGCGACGTACGCGGCATCGAAGCCGGCCTTCAGTGCAGCGTCCTGGAGTTCGCTCCCCTTCAGAGTGGCATTTTTTCCCATCCAGGCGGCAAAAGACTTGACCGTATCAACATTCGTGGAAGCCGCCAGAATCTGAAAGACGAGGGCATCCGGGTGCAGGGCAATCGGACCCGTCAGTTGATCAATCTCATTCGACGAGGCCGGCGCTCCTGTCGTCTGCTGCGCAAATAGTCTTCCTGAGGAGATGAGCACACAGAAAAAGATGAACGGAAACGCTGATAACCAAACTCTTGATCTGGATCTCATTGGGGATACTCCTTTATGGAACAGACGGGTCGCAGGCAATGCCAGGGGCTGCCGGGATGTCTGCTGATTCATCATGATTGCTCATTGGCAACCTCGTTTTGCTAATATGAGCTGATTATGTTGTTTTATTAGCGCGTTACGGTTTGGCTCTGGCCTTTTCAATGGTTTCAATGCCGGTGGAATGCGAAATCACATTGAACCGGATCTCAGGAAATTCGGTCGCCATCTCAACCACCAAGAGCACGGCGAAGAATTTATCGGAGCGCAGATGGCTCTCCAGGTCTTTTTCGCTCGCCCAGGTTTCTTCGAGCATGAGCGCGCGCTCCTTCAGGACATCCTGGTAGAGCCGGCAGTTGATGCAGCCCGGCTCGAGTTCGGTCTGCTCGATCAACGATCTGAGGATGATCAGCGCCTCTTTTCGTTTTTTTTGGGGGATGATCATTCTGATGGTCCCATGCACACGGCTAATGGATCCCGGCTGGTCTTCTCCGGTGAGTGGAGCCCGCGTTAGTTCGATCATTAGAATCGCCTCCAGGGGATTTATCTCACAAGGCGCAGCAGCGACAGATACAATTGCTGTTCGCGAAAATCATACCAAAACAGTTGCAAGTCGTATAAATCAATTAACTATCAGTAATAGAAGATTTTTTCGTGTACGATAGGGTCTGATGAAAGGTAATTTAAAGGTGGGGTGGTGCCGACATATCGGCAGGGCGACTTTATTTCGGCATTGTATGGTCAGGGCGCTTGATCCCCAACTTCTTCATTTTGGACTGAAGGGTAGTGCGCTTCATCCCGAGGATTTCTGCAGCTCCACCTTTTCCCGTAACATGCCAACCGGTTTTCTGAAGGATGCCCAAAATATGTAGACGCTCGACATCCTCCAGGTTGCCATTCGTGGAAATATCCGCAGATGCCGGATGCGGCAGGCGCAAGCGCAGCGTCCCATCGCTGCTCGTGATCATGGCGTGTTCGACGATGTTTCTCAGCTCTCTGGCGTTGCCCGGCCATGCGTAGCGCTGCAGGGCATCCATGCTTTTGCGGGGGATGCGGTCGATCCGTTTGTCCATCTTTTTTTCATACTGTTTGACAAACGCCCAGACCAGAGGAGGAACATCCTCTAAGCGTTCCCGCAGAGGCGGGATCGAAATGGGAAACACATTTAGCCGGTAGTACAGATCTTTGCGAAACCTCCGCGCGGTGACCTCTTGCGCCAGGTCCCGGTTGGTGGCTACAATGATGCGAACGTTAACTTGCAGGGATTTGGTGGACCCCAATCGTTCGAACCGCCCTTCCTCCAAGACGCGCAGCAGTTTGACCTGCAGGTCGAGCGAAAGCTCGCCGATCTCGTCCAAGAAAAGCGTAGATCGGTCGGCCACCTCGAAACGACCGGCCATTCGGGTCATGGCGCCGGTGTAAGCACCCCTCTCCCGCCCGAAGAGTTCGGTTTCGATCAAGGCAGGCGGCAGGGCTGCGCAATTGATCGTTATGAGCGGTCGCTCCTTGCGTTTGCTTAAGTTGTGGATGGTGCGGGCAAGAAGTTCTTTTCCCGTGCCGGTCTCACCCAGGATAAGGACTGTGGAGTCCGTCCGGGCGACCTGCTCGGCTTGGGCGAGAATCTTCTTCATGGCAGCGCTGCGGCCGACGATCTCCTCGTGCCGGTGCTGGAGCATGATTTCATCCCGCAGGTAGATGTTCTCCTGCTCTAATTGAATCTTCAGCCGCTCAATCTCCTTGAGCTGTTCCCGGAGCCTGTCCTCCATCTCCTTGCGAGCGGTGAAATCGATGGATACCCCCATCAGGCGCTTCGGCAGCCCCGGTGTCTTCGAGAAGCAACGCCCGAGATCGACTATCCATCGCACACTTCCGTCGGGCAGTACGATCCGGTACTCGCTTCTGAGGTACTCTCCGGATTGGATTGCCTGCTGCACAGCCTGTTTGGCCTGGTCACGATCCTCGGGATGAATCACCTCATAAAAACTTTCGAGGTTCAGCCTTGCATCCGGGGCAAAATGAAACAGCTCCCGCGTCTTTGGCGTGATCCAACCTTGGCCGGTATCAAGGTCCATGATCCAAAGGCCGGCTCCCGCGGCAGTCGTTGCCATACTCAGCCGTGTTTCGCTTTCGCGCAGTTCATGGTCCGCGTGCTTCCGGGCGAGCGCGTTGGCGAATATCTGGGCGACTAGTTGAAGCCGCTTCACAATCGCATCCGGCCAAGAGCGTTCAGCCCGCATGGTAGAGAAGCACAATGCTCCAATTGGAGGCCTATCCCCTATCGACAGCGGAACTATCAAACAGCTTTTGATGCCGAAGTCGTTAGAGTTTTCCAAGTCGCGAACTGCTTCGGCCGGCAGTTCCGCCATGGATGAAAGAGCAATAATCTTGCCCGCCTCCAGCTGCTGGAGACACCATGGAAAAAACTCTTGGGCATCAATCGGTTCAGGAAGCTGAGGTCCTTCCAGTGCGCGGTAAATGTGGGTCATAGTAAGCAACCTCGGGCCGTCGGTTGCCCACTGCCAGAGCGAAGATAAATCCAGCCCGAGGCATTCGCAAACGCGGCGTTGGGCGTCTGCTATAGCGCCGTCTATCTGGCCGGAGGGCAGGTTGACAAAGCGTGCTGAGATATCGGTCAGCAGCAATTCGAATTGCAGGCGCTCTTCCAAGGACTTCTCGGCATGTTGGCGGGAGAGGGCATTGGCGAATATTTGAGCAACCAATTGGAACTGTCGCACGACCCTTTTCGGCCAGTCTCTCTCTCCACGAGTAACGACAAAGCCCACCACGCCAAAAATTGGACCTTTCCCCACAGATAAGGGAACATAAACAGCGGACTTGGTGCTGTAGAGATCAAAACTATCTCGGTCCCGGCAAGCTTCCGCCGGAAGATCGGTCATCTTTGAAATGGCAATTGTCTCCCCGCTCAGGATCTTTTGCACTGTCCAAGGATAAAAATCCCTTGCGTTCAGCCTGTCAGGAGGTGAAAGGCTACCCGGCGGTTGGTGGACATGCGTAAGCAGCAGCATTCCAGGATCATCTTGCGCAGTCAGCAAAAGCGCAGAACGGTCAAGATCAAGGAGCTCGCAGATGCGTTTCTGGGCAGCAACGATTTCGTTGCCAATCTGGTCGGCGGGAAGATTGATGAAAAAAGTCGATATCTCGGCCAGCAGCCTTTCGAACGGCAACAGCTCGTCAAGTTCTTCATGTGATTTGATTCCTGATTGAGTCATAGCGTTCATCCATCCGAGTAAGGCGAATCGAAACCGCGGACAGTCAGGCGCAGTCTCATGAAACCGTTCGCGCGAGGATTCAGCACTTCGCCTATAAAAGCACCGGCATACAGCCAAGATACCAGACTGGCCAGGCAGTATGCTGTATATCACAAAGCGAGCCGTTTGGGGACAAGCTGGTGGCCATGTCAATAAGTAGGTTCGTTTCGATCTTTTAAAATGCTTGCACAATTATTCAGTTGAAAATCGTCCCTTTTTCCAATTGATTGGATGGAGTTTCCTGATCCACAAATTTGGCCGGACCGGATAAAAGGTCACCGATGTTGAGGCGATGCGCTGGATTGAAAACCTGTATGGATGAAACAGAACCGGGGCAGTGAGCTCATGCCCTGCCCCAGTTCATCTGTTCTTGGTGGATTCGTTCAGGAAAGGTGAAAAAATTCAGGACCGGATTATTATACACGACGACATAATTATTTGCGCATAAAGATTAATTATGCGCTCACTGGCGTTGAATGGGATTGCGCCCGTGCGCAATTATTTGAGACGCTATGTATAGTTCAGGTTCATGGCCGGATGTACTCGAATCTGAGCAGGCCCTCGATCCGGTGAAAGCCGCAGTTCGCCTCCTTGCTTTCTCCCGATGCCTATGCCGCGCGGGCGGCTCCTCGCGGAGCCGGTGCCCCATGCAGCAGACCTTGCGTACTCAGGTCCTCGTCGATATCTGGCCAGTGAATGCCGTAGCCAGCTCCCGCAACCCGCCAGTTGGCCCGTTGCTCAGATGTCGCATGGAGCAATCGGGGAAACCAGGCCAACGGAGCGGATATAGTTCGCCCGTCATACAAATCAACACTGATCGTGTCCTCCGTGACGCGCACATCCAAGACACGTTCACCAGCCTTAGGTTCCAAAGTAATCATTCCAGGCCTCCATTAGCTCCTGTTGGTGCGCCGATATGATCAATTCGATTCTGCGCAATTCCCTCGGTGGATAGCCGAGATTGTAAGCCAGCGCCACAGGATTGATCCAGAACTTGGCAGAGTAAGCATCCCGGTCTACATGCACGTGAGCGGGCTCGTGGAGGTCATGACTGACGAAGTAGAATCTATAAGGTCCTGACCTCAGTACCGCTGGAGCCATTTGCGCCTCACAGGTCTTGATGGTTACGCGCCTACCAACATTTATTCAATAATATCCTATGCCCTGCCCACCTTTCAATAGACAATGGAGCCCAGGTGAATCTTTAGCAAAATGAACGGTTACATCCGTGCCTCAGCCGAAACCTATGCAGGACGCCAATGAGATTGGGATTACCTGATCAGAGGTATCGATTCAGGAAATTGCAGATTTGCTGCGATTTCTGGGGCTCAGAGGATTCAAGGTTCTTGAGATTGGCTGAAAATATCGCAGAAATAGCCGTTCGGAGACACGTCGGATGGACTATTGATAAAACACTTGTTAGATCCCAAACGGGCTCTATCCGGAATCTGCAACAATCATCCCGAAACAGCCCAGATACATTATGTTCAATTTGATCAAAGCCCCTTACGTCTCTTCCCTTATCTCTTTTTCGCAGACCTTCATATATCATCCCCCAGCATGCGCTCGCCACGGAATATAATCAGCGCTTCCTGCGCTCGGCCAGGCTCGCATGCAAGGGAACCAGCAGGAATCCGGCGCACGTGAACAGAACCGCATTCCACCCGCTGTTTTTAAACGCGAAACCGGTGCAGGTGATTCCCGCCCATCCTCCAATGTAGAAGAACAGCATGTAAAGAGCGTTCGCCCGGCCCTGTCCGCTTGCCAGCTTGCGGTTGAGGCTGCCGACCGCTGCGGCGTGGACCGTGAAAAAACCGGCGCAGGCGGCCAGGAGCCCTCCGATGATGGCCAGAACCGAAGGGACCAGAAAAAGCGCCAGGGAAAGGCCGATCGCGATGACTCCGCCCAGCAGGGTACTGCCGCTGCCGTACCGGCTGCTGAGCTTGCCCGCCAGCGGCCCTATGAAAATGCCGATCACATAAACCACGTAGAGCAAGGTGGTCAGTTCGGTGGAATAATGGAACGGTTCTCCGCTCAGGCGGAAGGGGAGATAGTTGAAGATCGAGGAGAAGACACCGAAGCTGCCCGCCGCGCAGCAGTAGATCCGCAGAAGCTCCGGGCGCGCGAGCAAATCCCGGTAGCCTTGGACGTCACGCGGCCGGACATCCCTCGCCGGGACCCGCGGCAATTGGCGGAATGCATTAATGGCGGCCGCAAGCACCATGGCCGCGGCGGAAAAAAAGGCATAGCGCCAATGAAGCGGCGGGTGGAGCCAGCCGCCCAGCAGCCGTCCTCCCAGCCCGCCGATAACGCTGGCCGCCACATACGACCCCATCACCACATTCAGGCGGTCTATGGGGAGGGTCTTGGCCAGGAATGCGGCCAGGCAGGTGGTCAATGCGGGAATGAAGACTCCCTGCAGGAACCGCGCGGCGATGAGGGTCCAAAGATCGTGCGACAGCGCGCAAATCACCCCGCCGGAGGCCACGCAAATGCCGCCGACCAGGATGATCCGTTGAATAGCCAGCCGGTCCGCCAGGAAGCCAAAGGGCAGGTTGGAGCAGGTGATGCCAAGAATGACGGCGGAGACGGTCAACGAAACCACGACCATGTCCGCCGCAAACTCCTGTTGCAGTACCGGCAGGACGGGCTGCGTGATGTAAATGTTGGTGAACGCGGCCGACACCAGCATGAAAACGGTGACTTGAAGGCGCAGGTAGGATGATTCTGAATGCGTCATACCGCCTGCATGACGCGCAGCTCGTTGCAGATCAGGCCGTCGACCCCCAAGGCGAGGATTCTCTGCGCCTCTTCGCGGGTGTTGATGGTCCAGGGGAATATCTTCAGGCCGGCGGCATGCAGCATGTCCACCTGATCGCGGGTCAGGGCCTTGAAACGGGGGTGCCAGGAAAACGCCTGCATTTCAAGCAGCAAATCCAGGACGATTTGGTCAGCCCCGTGGTCGGAAATCAGGGCGACAGCCGGGGGTGCATCCATGGCGGCGATGCGTTGAAGAATCCGCTGATCGAAGCTCGAAATAATCACACGGTCCATGGCCCCGCTGGCTTTAACCAGCTTCACCACCTGATGCTCGATGGCGTCGGCCGGAAAGTCCGCTTCATAAGCGCTGGTCTTAATTTCGATGTTCAGCATGCACCGGCCGGCGGTCAGCTTCAGCACTTCGGGCAGCTCCGGCACGCGCTCGGCCGAAAAGCGTGGATCAAACCAACTGCCGGCGTCGAGCGCTTCGATCTCTTCGAACGAATGGCCCCTCACCAGGCCCTTGCCCGTCGTGGTGCGATCCAGCGTGTCGTCGTGGATCACGGCCACTTTACGATCCCGCGTCAGGGTGACATCCAGCTCGATCATATCGCAGCCGTCGTCCATGGCGCCCTTGAACGAGGCTATGGTGTTTTCGGGATAGCGCGCCGGGTAGCCGCGGTGCCCGATGAGGAGCGGGCGGGTGAATTGGATGAGGTCAAGAGAGGGTGAAGGCATGTTTTTTATCTATCTCGGCAAACCGGTTACTGGGTGTTCAGGTAGTTGGGTGCTCCATGCCAAATACCCAGATACCCGAACGCCAGCTAGGCTATTCTGTTCTTGGTTTCCGGATCGAATACGTGCAGCTTTTCGGGCGAAGCAGAAAGCGCTATCGAAGCTTGCTTTTCGATGCGGTGCACGTCGGGTAGCCGGAGGGTGAGCGCGATGCCGCCGCAGCGGCCGTGCACCAGGGTGTCGGCTCCAAGCAGCTCGACGTGATCGACCGTCAGTTGAATGCCTCCCTCCCGGGTGCCGTTCAACTCCAGATGCTCCGGCCGCACGCCCAGGATCACTTTCTTGCGGCCCCAGGCAGGCAGACCCGTGCCGTTCAGTGGAATCCGGACCGCGCCGGGAAGAACCAGGGCTCGGCCGTCTTCACTCACGTCCGCTTCGAGGAAATTCATGGCCGGTGAGCCGATGAAGCCCGCCACGAACATGGTGGCCGGCCGTTCGTAGACTTCCAGCGGCGAGCCTATCTGGGCCGCATAGCCGTTGTCCATCACTACCAGGCGGTCGCCCAGCGTCATGGCCTCGACCTGGTCGTGGGTCACATAGATGCTGGTGATCCTCAGATCTTCGTGCAGCTTGCGGATTTCCAGCCGCATCTGCACCCGCAGCTTGGCGTCCAGGTTGGACAGCGGCTCGTCGAATAAAAAGACCTTGGGCTCACGCACGATGCAGCGCCCCATGGCCACGCGCTGGCGCTGGCCGCCGGAAAGCTGGCGGGGTTTGCGGTCCAGCAATTCGCTCAACTCGAGGATTTTGGCGGCGGCGCGCACCCGCCGATCGATCTCGTCCTTGTCCATGCGACGCATTTTGAGGCCGTAAGCCATGTTCCGGTAAACCGTCATGTGCGGATAGAGCGCGTAATTCTGGAAAACCATGGCGATGTCGCGGTCGGCGGGCTCGAGCCGGTTGACCACCCGGCCTTCGATGGCGATGTCCCCGGTACTGATTTCCTCCAGACCGGCGACGAGGCGCAGCAGGGTTGACTTGCCGCAGCCCGACGGCCCGAGGATGACGATGAACTCCCCGTCGTGGATGTCGCAGCTGATGCCGTGGATGACTTCGGTTTTGCCGAATTTTTTCGTCACATTGCGAATCGAAACATCTGCCATTGCGGATTCTCTGTCGTGATTAAATGTGCCGGAACTATGGCCTGTTTTAAGTGTTACGCGTTACGTTTTAACCAAAAAACAGGGCGAACTCCTCCAGGTCATTTCCATTTGCTTAACACTTAAAACCCAAAACTTAACACCTCTATTTCCAGCCATAATAAGGCAAGAAAGAAAAGCTCTGCCTGATACTTGTTAAACTGAAAAGACTATTTCTCCGTCTCCGTCATTCCGCGCACAAACTGCTTCTGCATAAAGATCACCACCAGAACCGGCGGCAGCATGGCCAGGATGGTGGCGGCCATGATGATGTGCCACTCGGCCTGACCCTCGCCCACGTCCAGCATCCGCTTGATGCCGATCAGCAGCGTGTAATAGCTTTGGTCGCTTGTGATCAAGAGCGGCCACAGATACTGGTTCCAGCCGTAGATGAAGAGGATCACGAAAAGCGCGGCGATCGAGGTGCGCGACATCGGCAGCAGGATGTCGAAGAAAAACTGCATGGGACTGCCGCCGTCGATGCGGTGGGCTTCGCAGAGTTCGTCGGGAATGGTCATGAAGAACTGCCGGAACAGGAAAGTGGCGGTGGCCGACGCGATCAGCGGAAAGATCAGCCCGCCATAGGAGTCGAGCAGCTTGAGATCGGCCGCCACCTTGTAAGTCGGCAGAATCCGGACCTCCACCGGGAGCATGAGCGTGATGAAGATCATCCAGAAGAAAACCATGCGCAGGCGGAAGCGGAAGTACACGATGGCGAAAGCAGCCAGCAGCGAGATGGTGATCTTTCCGAAGGTGATGCCGAGCGCCATGATCAGGCTGTTGAGCATCATGGTGCCGACGGTCGCCCCTACGTCCCGCGGTCCCACGGTGAGCGCACGCAGGTAATTCTCCACCAAATGGCCGCCGGGAACCAGCGGAAACGACTTGGTGATGGCCTCGATCGTGTGCGTCGAAGCGACGAAAGTGATGTAGATCGGGAAGGCGAGCACCACGGCGCCGAGAATGAGAACGGCGTGGGTGATGAACGCCAGGACAGGGCGGTGTTCGACCATCATTTCAGTAATGCACCTTGCGCTCGATAAAGCGGAACTGGACCACGGTCAGCGCGATGACCACAATCATTAAGACGACCGATTGGGCCGCCGACCCGCCAAGGTCCAGGTTGATGAAGCCGTCGTTGAAAACCTTGTACACCAGGATGTTTGTAGCGTAATTGGGCCCGCCGCGCGTGATGGCATGGATCACGCCGAAGGTGTCGAAGAAGGCGTAGACGATGTTGACCACGATCAGGAAGAATGCCGTGGGCGACAGCAGCGGGAAGACGATGGTCCAGAACCGCCGCCACGGTCCGGCGCCGTCGATGGCGGCGGCTTCGATGAAGGAGTGCGGGATGGCCTGCAGCCCCGCCAGGAAAAAGAGAAAATTGTAGGAAACCTCGCGCCAGGCCGCCGCGATGACCACCAGGGTCATGGCCTGGGGGCCGTTGAGCGTGTGGTTCCAGGCGATGCCGACGCTTTTAAGGAAAAAGGTGACCATTCCCACCGTCGGGTTGAAGAGGAAGAACCACAGCACGCCGGCCACCACCGGCGCCACGGCATAAGGCCAGATGATAAGCGTCTTATAAATGGTCGCCCCCCGCAGCGCCCGGTCGGCCATGACCGCCAGCAGCAGCGCCACCGAAAGTGCGCTGCCGGCCACCGCCAGACTGAAGACCAGCGTCACGCGGAATGAGCCGAGATATTCTTCGCTGGTGAAAATGTCGGCGAAATTGTCGAACCAGATAAACGCCGAGGATGTGCCGAAGGCATCCTCCTGAAGAAAGGACTGCAGCAGCGCCTGCGAGGCCGGCCAGATGAAGAACACCAGGGTGATGACGATCTGAGGGGCAACCAGGATATACGGCAGAACGTTATTACGGAAAACGACTCGTTTTTCCATGAACCATCCGGGCCATGTTCGGTTAGAACCTGTGGGAGCGGCTTCCCAGCCGCGATCTTTTTAAAATGGTCTCGCGGCCGGATGCCGCTCCCACCATAGAACCCATCAAAAACCGTTGCAAAGAGAGCAATTATTTATTTGCCTTCTCGAATTTCCGCAGCAGATCGTTCCCGGCCTTCACGGCATCGTCCAGGCCCTGTTTGGCGGTTTTCTGACCGGCGAAAATGGCCTCGAACTCGTTGTCCATGATCTCGCGGGTCTTGGCGTGGTCGCCGAAGCGCAGGCCCTTGGAGTTCTCGGTCGGCTTGTTCAGGGTCATCTGCTTCAGCGCCGTTTCCGTGCCGGGGTTTTTTTCATAAAAGCCCTGCTTCTTGGACAGCTCGTAGGCGGCCAGGGTGATGGGCAGGTACCCGGTCCCCTGGTGCCATTCAGCCTGGACTTCAGGCTTGGAAAGGTAGTTGAAGAAGGCCGCGACGCCTTTGTATTCATCCGGTTTGTGCCCCTTCAGGACCCACAGGCTCGCCCCGCCGATGATGGTGTTCTGGGGGGCGCCCTTTACATCCGGCCAGTAGGGCAGCATGGAGGTCCGGAATTCGAACTTGCAGGTGCTCTTGAACCCGGCGTACCCGGCCGAGGATTCGGTGTACATGGCCACCTCGCCGGACGAGAACTTGGCGTTGCCGACGTTGGTGCGGCCGCCGTAAACGAACACTTTGTCCTTCTGCCAGTCGGCCAGCTGCTGGATGTGCTTCACCTGCACCGGCCCGTTGAACGTGTATGACGCATCCAGGCCCGCGAAGCCGTTGGCCTTGGTGCCGATGGGCACGTTGTGCCAGGCGCTCAGGTTCTCGATATGGATCCAGCCGTTCCAGGCGGATGAGAAACCATACTGGCTCGCTCCCGCGGCCACCAGTTTTTTGGCGATCTCGCCCATGGTCAGCCAGGTCACCGGCGGCTTATCGGGATCCAACCCCGCTTTCTTGAACATGTCGACGTTGTAGTAAAGCACGGGGGTCGAACTGTTGAAGGGCATGGAAATCATGCGGCCGTCGGCGGTGGTATAGTAGCCCGTGACCGTGGGCAGATAGATGCCTGGATCGAAAGGCAGCCCGGATTCCTTCATCACTTCATACACGGGTTTGATCGCGCCCTTGGCGGCCATCATGGTGGCCGTGCCCACCTCGAAGACCTGCAGGATGTGCGGTGGGGTCTTGGCGCGGAAGGCCGCAATGCCGGCGTTCATGGTGTCCGCGTAATTGCCCTTGTAGGTCGGCACCACCTGGTATTGAGCCTGGGACTTGTTGAATCCCTCGCAGATGCCGTTCACCCGCTCGCCGAGAGCGCCGCCGTGGGCATGCCACCAGTTGACGGTCACCGGCGCCGAAAGGGCTATCGCCGGCACCATCAGCACCACCATCGCCAGGGTCATCTTCATCATACGCAGGTGTTTCATGGCTTCCTCCTTTTCGCTTTATTCGGTTTAACCGCCGTTCACATCCCCATTGGAGCCTTTATTGCGATATTATTGCGATGGAAACCCAAAACGGGTAAGAAACCAGTTAAGCAAATGTTAAAATATTGCTAACGGGAGGAAAAATATTCCATGAACGCCCGCATAGTCAAACTAAATCTCGCCATGGCGGCTCTCGTGACGGCTCTTGTGCTTCTAACGACTGCCGCGAGCGGTTTGGCTCAGACGCCGGGCGGTTCGGATGACACCAAGGCCCCTGGAAAGCCGCTCGTGATAGGGCACCGCGGGGCCGCAGGGCTTCTGCCGGAGAACACCCTGGCGGCCTTCAAACGCGGCTGCGAGCTCGGCATCGCCGCCATCGAGCTCGATGTCCTGGTTTCCGCCGACGGGGAGTTGGTCGTGCATCATGACTTCAGGCTGAAGCCGGAAATCGCCCGTACGTCCGACGGAACCTGGATTTCAACCGGATCGCAGCCGGCGGTCAGGGATCTGACCGTGGCCCAGCTCAAATCCTATGACATCGGCCGCCTGCAACCGAAGACCTCCTACGCCGCGCGTTATCCGGAGCAGGCTCCGGTGGACGGCGAGCGCATCCCGACTTTCAGGGAAGTGATCGATCTGTTCAAGCAATCGTGCCGACCATCCACCCGGCTTTTTGTCGAGATCAAAACCTCGCCCGAAGAGCCGAACCTGACGCCGCCTCCGGAAGCGGTCGCAGACCAGGTGGTGAAAATGCTGCAAAACGCAGGGATTGCCGAGCGCACGTGGATTCTGTCCTTCGATTGGCGCAATCTCGTGCACATTCAAAAGACTGCACCCGCCATTCCCACCGTTTATTTATCCATTGTCGGCCCGGGTCTGAACAACCTCAAACCCAACCAGCCCGGGGCCTCGCCCTGGCTGGCGGGACTCGACATCGACGACTTCAACGGCTCCGCGCCCCGGGCGGTGAAGGCCGCCGGCGGCCGGATCTGGTCCCCGTATTTCAAGAACCTGACCCCGGAGACGCTCGCGGAAGCGCGCAGCCTGGGCCTGCTGGTATCCGTCTGGACGCCCGACAGCCCGGATGACTTGAAGAAGATGATCGATATGAAGGTGGATGCAATCACGACGAACCGGCCGGATGTGCTCAAGCGGCTGCTGGATGGCCGATAAGGGTTTTCGTTTTTTTATCCAGCATCGAGAATCCAGTATCCCGTATCACTCCGGAGAAGAGGAATAAGTCTCAACAACCGCCTCACCTGGACCGGGTAAATAAATACAAAACTCCAATCCCCCCCTGGCAGACGACGCAGATCAGTAGCGCGGTGTTGAAGGCCTCCGGCCCGCGGGAAGCCTCGGGATACAGGCTTTGCATGGCGATGCCCAGCCCCTGAAGAAAGACGGCCGGACCCATCATCGTGAAGAAATTGGTTCCGCTCATGGCCGCACCCGCCATGTCCCTCGGAACGAGAGTCTTGATGTGCGCGTAGACATGCATGCCGCTGGCCGAAGCGATTCCGAAGGCCAGAAAAACCGTACCGGCGACGAATACGCTGATCCCCGGCGGCAGCGCCCGCAACCCCAACGTGATCAGTGCCAGCAGCAGCATGCCGCCGGCGACGACCCATTTGGGCGTCTTGAAAATCCGGTCGGAAACAGCACCCCACAATGGCCCCCCCAGAATCAGCCCGATATTCAACGCCAGCAGAATGTTGCCGGCTTGCACGGGTGAAAACCGCAGGGCTTCCATCAGAAGCGGGCCGGCCCACAAGGTCTGCAGTGCAGCGTGAGTGCCGTAACGGACGAATGTGCCGGCCGAAATGATCCAGTAGTCCTTGCTGCGCATCAGGATACCGAGACTGCCGAAGGGAGACCGGGGCTTGATCGGCTCCGACATCGCGCTTTTTCCCAAGGGCCGGTCCTGCACCACCCAGAACAGCGCCAGGGTCAGCATCAAGTGCAGGGCAATGATGGCTTGAAAGCTCAGGCGCCAGCCGAGCAGTTCCACCAACAGGACCAGCGGGGTGGCGGCCGCGATGCTGCCGAGGGTTCCGATGGCGTAAAGCAAGCCTGACACCGTAGCGAAGCCGCTCGGCGGGAACCATTCCATAAGCAGCTTCAAGGGTCCCATCAAGTTGCAGGCCATCCCCACCCCCAGCAGCAGGCGGCCGGCCAGGCCCATTCCAAGGCCTTGCGCCAGGGAGAACAGGAACGCGCCGGCCATTCCTATAAACGAAAGACCGATCATCAACCGTTTCGCGCCGACCTTGTCGAGGAAGATGCTGATCGGAATCTGGGTTAATGAAAAGGCGTAGAAGAAACCGGCCGACAAGAGCCCCAGGCCTTCGGTGTCGAGCTGGAGGTCTTTAAGCAGCCAGGGGGCCAGCACGGCATTGGTCGTCCGGTAAAGCTGCGAGATAAGAAGGTGCAGGGAGCAGAGGATGAATATCAGCCAGGCGCGCAGCATGATCAGGGAAGTTTCCTTTGTTTATCCGGCATCGGCTGTTGTCTACCTCCGACCGGGATGAATGTCAAAATTTATGGGCGGTCGCTCATAGGGTGCGCTTCAAATCGTCCGGGACGTGCCCCGTGAACGATGAAAACCGGCTTGACACAAACATCAATTCAGCTGTAATTAATTTCAGTATTTTTAAACTCCGGCCATCTGCTCGGCATTCATGCCTGCAGAGGTGACTCGCGGAGGATCCCATTCTCGCGCGATTCAAACCCATCACCGGCCCTCGGCCGGAAGGCGGCGGCAATGATCGGGCGGAACCTTCAGCAGCCTCCCATGGCATCCGGCGCCATGCATCCGGCTTGTCGCCGCTTTGCCCATTTCATCCTGTTTCCCACCGCCCTCTTGGAGAATGGTCCTTTCGGGAGAACTTCATCCACACCCGCATCCGGTGCGGGCGACCATCAACCCATCCACAAAGGAGAACCGTCATGAAAAAAAGGCTATGGCTCGTCAGCGTTCTGGCAGTGTTCTGTTTCGCCGCCGCCCAGGCGGCCCTTGCCGCGGATCCCATTGTACTTAAACTGGGCAACATTCAGGCCCCCGCCCAAAGCGCTTCGCTCGCCTGCGAGCGCATGGCCAAACTGGCTCTTGAACGCAGCAACGGCCGCCTGAAGATCGAGTTCTTCCCCGCTTCCCAGCTGGGTAACGCCATCACCCAGATCGAAGGCGTGATGATGGGCACCCAAGACATGTTCCAGGATGCCGCCGAGTGGATGTCTCAGTTTGAAAAGGACTACCACATTCTCGCCATGGCCTTTGCCTTCCGCGACCAGGATCATCTGCAGAGGTTCTTCAACTCGCCGGTGAACACGGAAATCAAGGAGCGTCTCCGCAAGGACCGGGGGATCCGGATCATCGCCGAAAACTGGAACCGGGCTCCGCGCGTGCTGGTCTCCAAGAAGCCGGTGAACAACCCCTCTGAGCTTCAGGGGCTCAAGATGCGGGTGCCGGAGATCGAAATGTACCTGCTGGTTTGGAAGGCCATGGGCACCCAGCCCACCCAGGTGGCCTGGGGCGAGACTTACCTGGCTCTGATGCAGGGCCTGGTGGATGCCATGGAAGGCCCCTTCGACACCCTGCTGTCCATGAAATTCTTCGAGGCCGCTTCGAACATTTCCATGACCCATCACCTGATCTCCGCCTCCAGCGTATGCATCAACGACGCCAAGTTCAACAAGCTGCCCAAGGACCTGCAGGACATCCTGGTGGCCTCCGCCAAGGAAGCCGGGGACTATTTCACCCAGCTCGGGATCGAGAGCATGACCAAGGACCGCAAGGAAATGGAGTCCAAGGGTGCCAAGTTCATCGAGGTGGACCGCAAGCCGTTCCAGGACAAGGTGGCTCCGCTGGCCAAAGAGCTTGAAGACAAGGGCAAATGGACCAAGGGCCTTTACCAGAAGATTCAGGATCTGAAGTAGATCAGCCGTTCGGCGGAGGGGCGGCCGTTGGCGCGTTCCTCCGCCGTGTCGCCTGAAAGGAGGTCTTCCCGCATGCTTCGCACCCTGCAGGCCCTGAACCGCATCATTGAAAAATTAGAAAACGTTCTTGCCATATTGCTTATGGGGGCCTCGGCGCTCATTACCATCGCTCAGGTGGTGACCCGATACGGCTTCAACCACCCGCTGACCTGGCCGGAGGAGCTGTGCACGCTGCTGCTGGTCTGGATGACTTTTTTCGGGGCCAGCCTGCTGCTCAAGAAGGAGCAGCACATCGAGATCGATTTCTTTGCCAAAATGCTGCCCCGGCGGGCTCAGCATGCGTTGAGCCTTTTCAACTACCTCCTCATGTTAGGCTTTGTGCTGGTAGTGGCCTGGGGTGCCTACAAACTGCAATTCTTCCAGTCGCGTCACTACACGGTGGCTCTGCGCATCCCGAAAAATTATTTCTCGCTGCCCGTTTTGATCAGCAGCATCGCGATGTGCCTTTACATTTTGCTCGCCTTCGCGCGCCGGCTGATCGAGTTTGCAGCCCCTGAAACCCACTCTAAAGGATAAGTGGCCATGGCGTTCACGGTTTTGTGTATCGCCTTTGTCCTTCTCATGATTCTGCGCTGCCCGATCGGCTTTTCCATGGGCATCGCTTGCCTGATCTATTTCTTGATCGCCGACCGGTTCCCGCTCATGGTGATGGCCCACCAGCTCTCCTCTGGAATTATGAGTTACACGTATCTGGCCATTCCGTTTTTCATCCTGGCGGGCTCGCTGATGAATCATACGGGGATGACCCAGCGATTGTTCGACTTCGCGCTGAGCCTGGTCGGCTCGCTGCGCGGCGGGCTGTGCCACGTCATCATCGTGGCCGAAATCATCCTGTCGGGGATCTCCGGCTCCGCCACCGCCGATGCAGCCGGGCTGTCGACGGTCTCGATCGGCACCATGGTAAAGAAGGGATACCCTCGCGGATTTTCAGCGGGGGTTGTCGCATCCTCCGCCGTACTGGGTCCCATCATCCCGCCCAGCATTCTGATGGTGATTTACGCCGTCATCGCCGAGTGCTCGGTGGGCAAGCTCTTTTTGGGAGGGTTCTTGCCAGGCTTCGTGATCGCCTTTTTGCTGATGCTGCTCGTATACATCACAGCCGTTAAGAAGAATTTCCCTCGGGAAGAAAAAACCTCCGCAAATCGCATCTGGAAAAGCTTCAAGCGAGGATGGCTGGCGCTGTTCGCGCCGGTGGTAATCCTGGGCGGCATCGTCATCGGTGTCTGCACCCCCACGGAGGCCGGTGCGATCGCGGTGGCCTATTCCATCCTGCTGGGATTTATTTATCGCGAGTTCAACATCCGTTCGATACCGAAAATCCTGCTGGAATCCGTCCACACCACCGCTCTACTCATGTTCGTAATCGCCACCGCTTCGGTCTTCGGCTGGATCGTCGTCAATGAAAAAGTCTCAGATCTGATGGTGGAGGCACTCTTTTCGATCAGCCAAAATAAATGGGTCATCATGGCCCTGATCAACCTGATCCTCCTCTTTATGGGCTGTTTCATGGAAACGGCCTCCATCATGATCATCACCATCCCCATCTTTATGCCGATCATCACCAAGCTCGGTTTCGACCCCATCTATTTCGGCGTGGTCATGACCCTTAACGTGATGATCGGCACCCTGACGCCGCCGGTCGGAATGGTGCTCTACATCACGGCGCATATCGCGGAGCTGCCGATCGCCAAGGCCGTGCGGGAAATCCTCCCCTTTTATATTCCGTTGGTGGTGTCGTTGATCATCATCATATTCTTTCCGTCGATCACGATGGTCCTGCCGGACCTGCTGATGGGCCGATGAAGGTGCGAGGTTTGAATACCATGGGCAACCACGCCGTAGCCCCTATCCGCTCGGATCTCTCAGGGGGCGTGAATGTGGGGCAGAGAATCCGGGAGTCGAGAAAAGTGAGGGGCCTTTCCCTCAAGCAGTTGGCCGAGGGGGCGGGGGTGTCGCCCAGTCTGGTCAGTCAGATCGAAAACAACCGGGTCGACCCTTCGCTTTCCACCCTGCGGAAGATCGCCTTGACCCTGGGGGTTCCCGTTTTTGCATTGATCGCAGAGAGCGGCCCCGAGGACGCCAGCCTGATTCCGAGAGAGAAGCGGCGCCGGGTGAGCTTTCCGAGGGGCGGCCTCGAATACGAGATCATCCACTCCGAGCTCACGAAGAAAATGGGAATTATGATCGGCACCTTGCAGCCCGGGGGCATGACTTCCGAAGAGCCGTTGGCTCATGACGGCGAGGAATGCCTGGTAATTCTCAATGGTTCCCTGCGGGTGGAATTTCAGCAGAGCCACAGGGAATTGAAGGCGGGGGACAGCCTTTATTTCGACAGCTCGGCGCCCCACCGCCTGGTAAACCTGCACAAGCGGGCGTGCCGGTACTACCTGATCATCACACCCCCTAAATTTTGAAGCGAATCCCTCTTTGCCAGAGAGGCACGAGGATTTTTACTGACGATTTTGGAAATCCGCAGAAAGGAAACTCCGACCGATGACGAAGAAAGAACGCATCCTCATGGCCATGCGGGGCGAAACGCCGGATATGCTGCCTTACATCCCCCGTTTCGATCTCTGGTACAACTCCAACTCTTACCGAGGCACCTTACCTCAGCGCCATCAGGGCCGCACCGCAGATGAAATTGCCCGGGCCGAAGGCTGGGCCCTGCACAAGGTCATCCCGGAACTCCTGGAAGCGGTCGACCCCCAGGAAAATGTGACCCGGGGCATTGGACTCTATAGCCTCAAGGAAAACGGCTACCGGATCAACTTCTCGCCCAACGTCAGGCTGGAGGTCCAGAAAACCCGCCGGGACGATGAAGAAGCCACCCGCGTGGAGTACCACACCCCCAAGGGTATCGTCAGCACCAAGGAGGTGATCAACGAAGAGATGCGCAACGCGGGTGTCTCCATCACCTGGGTGCAGGAGCATGCCATCAAAAGGCCCGAAGACTACGAGATCTGGGCCTACATCTTCGAAAACATCACCGTAACCCCGGATTACGACCGCTACCGAGCCTGGCAGCAGCGCATCGGGGAGGACGGCGTGGCCGTGATGATGGGCACCTTTTCCGCCTCGCCCATCCACCATATTCAGCGCGATTTCCTGGATGCCACCGAATTCTTTTTTCATTACAATGATCATCACACGCAAATGCACCGCCTGGCTGAGGCCATCGGCTTGGTGTACGATCAAATCCTCAAGATTACGGGCGATTCGCCGGCCGAGGCAGTGCTTTGGGGGGCCAACTACGACGACATGATCACCTACCCTCCCTATTTCCAGAAGGAACTGAGCCCCTGGCTGCGCAAAGCTTCGGACTATCTCTCCGCCAAGGGCAAGCTGGTGATCTGCCATTGCGACGGCGAGAATCAGGGGCTCATCGATCTCATCGCCGACTCGGGCATGCACGTAGCCGAGGCGGTATGCTGCGCGCCCATGACCAAACTGCCGATCGAGACCTACTGCGAGCGCTGGAGCCAGTCCGGCAAACTGACCATCATGGGCGGGCTGATCCAATCCCTGCTATCGCCGGCGACGGCGAGCGTCGATGACCTCAACGCCTACCTCGACCATTTCTTCAAGGCGGTGGCGCCGGGCAGACGCATCATCATGAGTGTCGCCGACACCACGCCGCCCAACGCCGACTTCGACCGGCTGGCCCTGATCGGGGAGCGCATCGGGAAGGAAGGCCGGCTGCCGCTGGAGGCCGGTGCCGCGCGCCCTCTGACCGATGCACAGCTGAAGGCAGCGGCCGGACGCGTCGCGCCGAACGCAGTTCCCGACGAGGTCTTCCAGGCCGTCCATGCCGATGTGCTGGCCGGCAACGACGCCGACATCCAGATGCACGTCCAGGACCTCCTGAAGCGGGGGGTGAACGCCAAGGACATCCTCAACCGCGGCATGCTCACCGCCATGGAGGTGATCGGCGGCCGCTTCCGGGACGGCACGGTGTTCATCCCCGAGGTGCTCCTGTCCGCGCGAGCCATGAACGCGGCCCTGGCCGTACTCGAGCCGTATTTATCGAAGGAGAGGAAGGATGCGAACGGCAGAATCCTCCTCGGCACCGTGCGCGGCGACTTGCACGACATCGGCAAGAACATGGTGGCCACCATGCTGCGCGGAGTCGGTTTCGAGGTGGTCGATCTGGGCATCAACATCATGGCGGATGACTTCGTGGACAAGGTCGTACAGCACCGGCCGGATATCCTGGGGATGTCCGCCCTGTTGACCACCACCATGCCGGAGATGAAGAAGGTCATCGACCTGCTCGTGGCCCGTGGCCTGCGCAAAAAGGTAAAGGTCATCGTGGGCGGGGCGCCGGTCAACGAGAAGTTCGCCCGCGACATCGGTGCGGACGGCTACGGCGCGGACGCCGGCTCCAGCGTCGATTTGGCCAAGAAGCTGCTGAGGAGCTGAGCAGGACGATACCAGCCGAACGCGTGGTGCTCGTGGCCGGCCAGGTCCTGGAGCCGGACCGGAAGGACATAGAAACGCACCCTGAACCAATTATCTCACGCCGGGATGGGTGGCGGAGCAAAAGGGCCCGCTGGGTCTCCTTGCGGAGTATGAATCTCGCTGTGGGCGCGAGACGGCTGAGTGGGTCATAACGGAAGAGTTCCTACGGTTTCTGCCCGGGGAAGCGATAACGCAGAAAATTTTTCTTAAAACGACCGGTTGAATATCAGCGGCGAATATGCGAAGCTTCAGCCTTCCGGCCGGTCTGTGAGCGCACCGCACGGATTGGGCAAACGGATCGCCACACCTCCTTTTGATAATGAAAGCGCGCAGGTTTGCCATGATACCGAAGGATCTCCTCCAGGAACTGCGGCGCATCGTCGGCGATGCGCATGTATCCGAATCCCGCACGGCGGCGGAGCTCTATTCCTACGACGGCTCGCTCGCCAAGGGCGCCCCCGGCGCAGTGGTGTTCCCGGCCGACGCCCTGGAAACCGCCCAGGTGGTCAAGGCCGCGGCACGGGCCGGTGTTCCCTTCGTGCCCCGCGGCTTCGGGACCAACCTGTCCGGTGGAACCGTGCTGCCGTCCGGCGGCCTTACGGTCTGCCTCTCGCGCCTCAACCGGATCCTCGGCATTTTTCCCGCCAGCCGCAGCGCCGTGGTTCAACCCGGCGTGACCAACCTGGAGCTTCAGAACGCGCTGGCGCCGCTCGGGTTTTTCTATGCCCCGGACCCGGCCAGTCAGAAGGTTTCCACGTTGGGCGGCAACGTGGGCGAGAATTCGGGCGGTCCGCGCTGTCTCAAGTACGGCGTCACCACCAACCACGTGATCGGGCTGGAGGTCGTTCTGACTTCCGGCGAGCGCCTGCGTCTGGGCGGAGCCGACCTCGACCCGCCCGGTTACGACGTGCGGGCACTGCTCATCGGCAGCGAGGGAACGCTCGCCGTGGTGACCGAGGTCACCGTGCGCATCCTGCCCAAGCCGGAAAAGGTGATGACCCAGCTCGTGGTCTACGACAGCGTCGATGATGCCGCGCGCTCGGTGGCCGGCATCATCGCGGCCGGGATCGTACCGGCGACGCTCGAGATGATGGACGCCCCCATCATCCGCGCGGTGGAGGACAGTTACGTCTGCGGCTATCCCCGGGATGCGGCCGCGGTTTTGATCATTGAAGTTGAGGGGCCGGCCGAAGGGCTGGGCCAACAGGCCGGACGCATCCGTGAAATCTGTGCGGCCAACGGCTGCCGCGAGGTCCGGGACGCCGCCGGCGCCGATGAGCGCGCCCGCCTCTGGGAGGGCCGGCGCGGCGCCTTCGGAGCAGTGGCGCGCCTGGCGCCCAATTATCTGGTCAACGATTGTTCGGTGCCGCGCACCCTGCTGCCCAAAGCCCTGGCGCAGGTCTCCGAGATCGTCAAGCGCTACGGCTTCGAGCACGGCAACGTCTTTCACGCCGGCGACGGCAACCTGCATCCCCTGATTCTCTTCGACTCGCGCGACCCGGATCAGCTCAAGCGCGTACACGAGGCGGGCTGGGAGATCATGCTGGCCTGCGTGGCGCTGGGCGGCACCATTTCGGGGGAACACGGGATCGGCATCGAAAAGATGGAGGCCATGCGTATGGTGTTTTCGGATGCGGACATCGAAGCCCAGCGTTCGCTCCAGGAGGCCTTTGATCCAACCCGCGTCCTGAACCCGGGCAAAATGTTCCCGGATACGACCCGTCCCTTTGCCTTCAAGGGCCAGGCAGCCTGGACCGGCGCCGACGACGCGCTGAGCGCCGTCGAACGGCGCATGGCTGATCAGGTCAAGCAGGCCTTTGCTGCCGGTGCGGGGCTCCTGCCGCTGGGCGGCGGCTCGATGGCCGCCGCGGGAAACCTCCCGACGCGCGCCACGACCGCCCTGCACACGCAGGCGCTCGACGGAATGATCGAGCTCGACGCATCCAATCAGTATTTCACGGCCGGTGCCGGCATGACCCTCGGCGCCATCCAGGAAGCGCTGGCGCCCCACCAGCAATGGCTGCCGCTGCGGCCGGCTTTCGCGGTGCTGGAGCGCACCATCGGCGGCATTGCGGCCAGCGGTGCGCTCGGCCCAGAGCGCCTGGCCTATGGGGCCCCGCGCGAATTGCTGCTCGGCCTTCGTTTCATCGACGGCCGCGGCCGGCTGATCAACGCCGGCGGCCGGGTCGTGAAGAACGTCGCCGGCTATGACTTGACCCGCCTGGTTGCCGGTTCGGCCGGGACCCTGGGCCTCATCACGCGGGTGACCATGAAGACCGCCACCCGGCCGGAGCGCTGCGCACTGGTTTCGGCTTGCGGCGGCCCCGACGCCTGCGGCAGCCTGGCGACGCAGCTGCTCGGCTCCAGCCTGGGGGCCGCCTTTGCGGCGGCCGCTCCCGATGACGGTGGCGAAAACTGGCGGCTTCGAATCGGCTTCGAGGGTTTCGGCGAAACCGTCGCCGCGCAGCTGTCGCGCGCCAGGATCCTATTCGACAAGGCCGAGTTCCAGTCGGTCGCGGCCGAGGATTACGATGTGCTCAGCGGGCCCTTCGGCAGTCTGTACGACCGCATCGCCGGCTGTCCCTTCGTCTTGCGGATGGCGGTTCCACCGGACAAGGCCGCAGGAGCCGCCGCCATCCTGCGCCGGGAGATTCGGGTCGAGGACCTGCTGGTCGATTTCGGCAGCGGCCGCATTCTGGCCGGCAGCAACGAAATAACGGATGCGGCCTGGCAGGCCATCGGGCGGCG
The DNA here is from genome assembly GCA_030834695.1 of Desulfobacterales bacterium. Taxonomy (GTDB): domain Bacteria; phylum Desulfobacterota; class Desulfobacteria; order Desulfobacterales; family SpSt-501; genus SpSt-501. Next base: position 162 of record JAUQXK010000123.1, on the reverse strand, counting down.
TCTGGGGGAACTGGCCGGACGTGCCGTTTTGGAAAAAAGCCCGGATGACTTCAGGGCGCGCCATGACGTGTTCGGCCCGCCGCAGCCCGAATGGAGCCTCATGCACCGGGTCAAGACCATCCTCGACCCCAAGCACGTGTTCGCCCCGGGGAGGATGCCGGG
>JAUQXK010000122.1 GCA_030834695.1 Desulfobacterales bacterium | reverse complement strand
CTCATGCTTCCAGAACTTCTCGCGTCTTTCGGCCACCTTGGCTACGACGTCGTTGAAATGGTTCTGGCTGACCAAGACGGCTGGGACAGATACGAGGCGGCCAAATGGCTCACCATGCGCCGATGGCTTGAAGCCAATCCTGACGACGAGTTCGCGAAAGATGTTCGAGCCAAACTGACCTCGGAACCCGAGCGCTACGCCGCTTACACGCGTGAATACCTGGGCTGGGGTGTGTTCGCGCTGATGCCGCGGTGATGCGTTGGCGCTTCCGGCGGATCGTCAACGGCTGTGCCGCATAACAGCTGGTGGCTCGCCGAGATGTGATTGCGCCTGAATTCATTTCTTAAGTATTGGTGACGCTGGTGAAAAGTTGACATATTTTTGTCGCGCCCCAGCAGTTGGGGGATATACAGGTGTAACTTGGGCCGCGGCCACCCCATGCCCGTCGGCGTCGAACAGGTCGACGGCCACCTGGCAGCGGGTGCGGTCGAATTTATGCTGGCACAAGGCAATGTTTCACGGTTTGGCTAAATCGCCCCTTAAACGACGTGCTGCCTCGATAGCGTCGACCGGCAAGCAGATATCAGAAAAGACGCCCCGCTGCATACAGCCTCAAATCTCAAGCCGGTTGAAGGGCCCACCTTCGCCAGAAAATCGCATATTGAAACGGTAGCTTCCAATCCGCACTAGAACAACGTTAGCTGCTCACCATTTGGGGTGGCTGCAGGGAACTTTTTGACGAGCGAGAGGTTGTCCTCTGCTTCCGCGGATAGACTTGCGCCGTGCAGCATCAGATACAGGTAGGCAAACCCCTGCATAAATCCGCGGTGGAAAGCATAGTCGTATTTGTCCGCCTTCCTCCGGAGAACTTCAATTTCCCGCTCGAGGCCTTTATTCCCAATTTCCGTGAGCATTGCGTTTTCGAGAGCATCTTCCACAAAATCGAGGAACCGTATGCCAAAGCGATCGCAATGCTCTCGAAGCGTTACGTACAAGTCACGGTTGATTCGAAGGCGGGAATCCATAGGTGTGTCGGGCATAGGTTCACATCCTGATTGACCAATTTATGATTTATGACCTCGATCTAATCATGAAAAATGCCGGTTTGAGCACACCGTGTCAAGGAGGTTTCGAAGAAGGCGGCTCAGCGGGCACGGAGGCGCTGCATGGTTGACATCCATCGTGAACCGGGCCAATCCTGGACCCGCAACAGCATTGTTTTGACAGGGTCCACAATGGGGAATACTATGGCCATGTTTTTTTAAAAGAAGGACCGGGCATCTTCAGCGTCGCCAGCGGGACCCTCCAGAACCAGAAGGTCACTTTTCGGATCCGCTTCGATGACTCCCCCGGAACCAATCCGGAGAAACTGATCGCCGCTGCTCATGCAAGCTGTTTCAGCATGGCGCTCAGCGCGCAGCTCGGCGAGCGCAGCATTACACCCGAAGCCGTCGAGACGGCCTGCACGATCGCGTTCGAGAACCTGACGCTGACCCAGAGCGTGCTGCGGGCGGCGGTCACGGCGCGCGGTGCGGACAGGGCCAAGGTCGAAGATGCGGCGGCGGCCGCCCAGGCGGGCTGTCCGATATCGAAAGTGCTGAAGCTGGTTATTGCTCTTGTGCGTACGGTCACAACGTAGCTTCGCTGCGCCAGCAGTTGCGAAATCGATACGGCATGGCCTGAACCGAAATTCACCACTGCTGGATGGGCACTCGCTGACAATCCGGCCGGCGAACCGGCGGCAGCCGTGGAGGTGGATTTTTCTTTGAAGCAGCTCGGTTCGCAACTCCCGGTTGCCGCCGTAGCATGCATGCAGGACAACGACTGTTGAAGCTTTCCGATTTTATAGAGGGTCGAAACAATAACTTCAACCTCATCCGGATGGCCGCCGCATATGGGGTTTTGGTAACCCATAGCTTCGCCCTGGCCATCGGCACGGGAGCGGCCCAGCCATTGCACGACAGGCTTGGCATGACGTTTGGCTCGATCGCCGTTGATATCTTCTTCTTGACAAGCGGCTTTCTCGTTACGGCCAGCCTCTTGACCCGGCAACGCACCATCGAATTTGTATGGGCCAGGGTCCTCAGGATTTTCCCGGCACTTTTCGCCATGCTTCTGGTGACGGTTTTCGGAATCGGACTGTTCTTTACCTCGCTGTCCTGGTTTTCCTACTTAACCGATCCGAAGCTCTACAAGTACTTTCTGAAATGTCTGACATTGGTCGGGGGCGTGGCCTACCGGCTGCCGGGGGTTTTTGAAACAACCCCCTACCCAAACGCCGTCAACGGCTCGCTATGGACGATGCCGTATGAATTATGGATGTACGGCATTCTGGCGGCCGTCTGGCTGCTCGGGTGCGCGGCTCCCAGATTTCGGCGGAAAGCCTTCGAGGTTTCAATTATCGCGGGAGCCGCGTGGGCCGGCGTCTATGTCGTTCTGGCACATTTCGGTGTAACCGAAAACAGGCTTTTCTGGAGGTTGTTTTTTATGTTCTTTACCGGCTCGGCTTTTTTCGTCCTGCGGAACCGGATCGTTTTGTCGCATTCTGCCTTTTTTGCCTTCCTGGTCGTTTTGCTGTTGTCCGCCTATCATCCGCGTCTGTTCTTCATCGTCTATAGTGCAACACTCGCTTATATCTTATTTTACCTCGCTTACATTCCGTCCGGCTTCATTAGAGCGTACAACCGATCAGGAGACTACTCATACGGCGTCTACATCTATGCTTTTCCCGTTCAGCAATCGATCGCCGCCTCCGTGCCGGGGGTTTCTGTTTTATCCATGGCAATTTATTCGAGCGTAATTACATTAATCCTCGCTGCACTCTCCTGGCACCTGCTGGAAAAACACGCGCTCAAACGAAAAGACCACTTTGCCAATCGTACCAGAAAATTGTGGGGGTGGGCCAGGATTCGGATGGGGTCATGGCAACTCGTTGGATCGTTTTTAAAAAATGGCAATAGACCATAAACCGTTTAAAGGTCTGCATCCAGAAGGGAGGTTGCAATGGCGATGGACAAGAACATCCGGCACGCGATGAAAGCCGGCCGACAGCAGGCTGACGAGGTGTTGAAGTTTCGCGCCAAAGAGCTGCAACGGAGAGTGAACGCCGTCAAACGGCAACCGGCGGCGGTGCGAGCCGCGCGAATTCCAGCCCCGATTGCCCCGAAGCTGGTGCGCGCGGCAGGGGGGCCCGGTTCCGCCGGCGTGCTGGTGGCGGAGGGCGACTCCTGGTTCGACTATCCCCTCAACGACATCCTGCGGCTGCTCGAGGACCACCACGGCTACGATGTCGAGTCGGTGGCCCACAAGGGAGACCGCGTGGAAGACATGGCCTACGGTTCCGGACAGTTCGAGGAATTTGCGCGGCGGCTCGAAAAACTTCTGCGGCAGAACATCGTCCCCAAAGCCATCTTGCTGTCCGGAGGGGGCAACGACATTGCCGGAGAGGAGTTCGGGATGCTCATCAACCATGCCCTTTCTCCGGCGGCGGGGCTCAACGAGCAGGTCCTCAGCGGCGTGATCGACGAGCGCATCAAATTTGCCTACGTCACCATTCTGAGCGCCATTACGCGGATTTGCGAACAGCGCCTCAACGGCCCCATCAAAATCCTTACCCACGGATACGACTACCCGGTTCCGGACGGCCGCGGGTTCTTAGGCGGGTGGTGGATTCTGCCCGGGCCATGGCTGGAGCCGGGATTCCGGCAGAAGGGCTATGACGACCTCGCGGTTCGAGTGAATCTCGCCAAGCGCCTGATCGATCGCTTCAACGACATGCTCAAAGCCGTTGTGGCCCTGCCCGAATTCGCGCATGTCAAACATATCGATCTCCGGACCACCCTGTCTACCGGGAGCAACTACAAACGGGACTGGGCCAACGAGTTGCACCCCACCTTCGCCGGATTCAAGCGGGTGACCGAGCGCTTTGCCGCTGCGATCTAGCGGATAGTTCGCTCCAGGCGGAGCGATTTCCCAAATAACCCAGAGCCCGGCAGGGTGCCTCCTGCCGGGCTCTTTAGGGGCCAAAAGACCGCTCGATTGAAGCCTATCGTGTTACGGGGTCGCCGAGAAGGCCATATAGCCGACGACTTCGGCCGTATGTTTGGTTTCGGAATCGAGCGAGATCTCCTCGGCGACCCGCACCATGATGCCTTCATGGTCTTTGGCCTTCCATTGCAGATCCGCCGGGTCCTTGCCGTAGGCGCTCTGCATTTTTCCCAGAAAAACCGGCGGCGCGGCGTGAGGCTCGCTGAAAGAAATTTCCGCGAAGGTTTGGGTGATTTCACGCCCGGTTCGGTCGACCTCGAACATGACCCCGTCGAAATCTCCGCTGCTGGGCTGCCAGGCGATGTAGGCAACACTTTCGGCCCCGTGGTCCTGGGGATTCGCCTCCTGTTCCTGCAGGCTCAAACGGAACCCTTTGGACGTGATGCGATCGAGCCGCGGCGTAACAGCGCTTGAATCGTTGAACGTAACCGCCGAGGCCATGACTACGGGTGCTGTGGGGAACGCCTTTTTGAATGTGAATGCACTGAAAAGACCGCCCTTGGCGATGTTCAAATGGGCCGCTTCCACTTGGACGTTGCCCGGCAGGCGGTGAATACCGCTTTCGACGGCCAGATACCCGACGGTCTCCAAGGTGTGCGTGCCGTCGTAACATTCCCACTCCTGAATCCGGATTTCGAATCCACTGCCCGTCACGTTGCGCACGCGCACCACGGCGGTTTGGGAGCCGTTGGCGCTGAGCCCTCCGGTCACCACCACCGGATTGAAGAAGGAGCGGGCAAAGTCTACGCGTTTCCAGGTGTGATCGATTTCGACTTCCCCGGCCTCCATCGGAAGTGCGGCCGGCTTGGTGTTCTTGTCCCCCGGCAGGCTTCCCTTGGACAGCTCCTCGCCGTCGGCGAACCCGTCGCCGTCCGCATCCCAGTCGAGCAGATTCGCGATGCCGTCGCCATCGATATCCCCGTTCCAGCTCTGCCCCCAGAGCGCGACTTCCTGTCCGTCCGGGATGCCGTCGCCGTCGGAGTCGGCGGCGTTGGGGTTCGTGCCGTAGGTGTTGGTTTCAAGCACATCGGAAAGGCCGTCGCCGTCGGAGTCTACAGGAGCGGGCGCTGCAGCCACCGCCAGCGTTCGGCAAGCAGACCAGCCGGACTCTAGTGGGCCGTCACTGGCCTTGGCTTTGATGCAGAAGGATCCGGCGGCCGCCCAGCTGTGGGTGCGGTTGCTCTGACCCCACCCGGAAACCGTCCCGTCGCCCCAGTCATAGAAGTACTGCAGGGTATTATTGTCGGGGTCGGTGGCGCTGGTGTTGAACGAGCAAGAGCTGTTCACGGTGCCGTTCGAGGGACCTGAAGGCACCGACGGGGGCGAAGGGGCGCGGTTCGGAACCGGGACCGAATAACTGACCTCGTTGGAGTAGCCGCTGGACATGGCGGCGGTGTTGTAGGCGCTGGCGCTGAAATAATAGGTCGTTCCCGCGGAAAGGTTTGAGACGGTGGCGGTGGTCACCTTTCCCACATCCACGACCGTGGAATAGCTGCCGCTGGCGGTACCATAATGAACCTTGTAGCCGGCCAGGTCGACTTCGGAGTTGGGTTCCCACGCCAAACGAACGTCGGCAGACCATGCCCAAACGGGAAACAATACAACAGCCAGCAGAACGCTCAGAACGATGTTTCTCTTAACCACGGCACCCTCCAATTTTTTTGAGTCCGCGCAAGGCGCAGCCTGATTGGAAGGTGCTGCGTTTGCCCGGCAACCCCGCTGCCGTATCCCGTATCGGTGGGACTTAGGCCGGTGGCTTTGCGTCCCCCTCTTTCGAGAGGTTTGCCTTTATCAAGCAATCGAATTTGATGGTTTCAGAACCGCTTTTTTAATCCCACCTGGCGACCCTGCATACAAAGGGGTGCAGACGGATTTCGTTGCAGGCCAGGTCGGTGCAGCGCACCCCGGGCGTTACCATAGCAAGACCGGTGCCACAGGCAATCAAATGACAAATGGTTTTATAACCTATCGAAATTCAATTGAAAAATAGGAGATACCGATTGTCTGGCCGCATCGCGGAAATCAACCGGCGTTTATCTTTTTTTGAACAGCTGTATACATTTTATTACTCCGGCAATGACATAGGTCTAATTCGGCTATGTCACTCATCGGCGGGGCGGGTTTCGGCCGCAGCGCACCGCAACCATCCGTTCAACGAACCAGCGTACGGCAGCGAGCCCGCTCCATACTTGTCCGGACAGACCTGGAGGACCGATGCCCACGCCGCCGCCGGCCGTCTCGGCCTGTCTGCAGTTCCTCTTGACGGCTTGGGGGCGTGGCAGGGACGCCTGAAAATTTGGCTGCGGCGCGCGGCGGCCGAAAATCCGCCCCGCCGTGCCTCGGCTCCAGTTGCACCTATCGCTTGCCGGAGTAATAAGGCACCCCTCCGGCAGCGCCGCAGCCCTTGAATCCGACTATCAAATTTGGTTTAATGCATCCTCCACTCAGGGAGGTGGCCGTGACGAGAAAGCGTTTGATTCTGATCGGATTTTTGGGGCTGCTGTCGGGCGTCGGAGGGGTGGTATGGTGGGGGCAATCCAGCCGTCGGGGCGCGGAGCTTTACTACTCCGGTACCATCGAAGCCACTTCATCCAATCTCGCTTTTCAGGTCAGCGGTCGGGTGATGGATATCCTGACGGATGAGGGCCAATCGGTGGATGCGGGCGCGGTTCTGGCCGTCCTCGACCGCCGCGAATACGTTGCACTGCGGGAGCAGGCCCGCGCGAATCTGCAGCGTGCGAGGCAGAATCTCCTTCAGCTGGAGACCGTACTGGCGGTCAACCGCAACGTTCTCCCGGCGGAAGTCGATCGCGCGGCCGCCGCCGTGAAGGCCCTGCAGGCCCAGCTGGCGGAAGCCGAATCCGGCTACCGTGCTCAGGAGGTGGAACGGGCGCGGCTGGCCGCGGACGCAGCCCGCGTGACGCTTGAAAACGCGCGCAAGGACAAGGACCGTTACGACGAGCTCTTTCGCAAGGGAGTGGTGGCCGAGAAATCCCGCGACAGCTTCAACGTGCAGTATGAGACCGCCCTCAAGGAGCATCAGCGCGCGGTCGAGGCCTACCAGATGACCCGGGAAGGGTTTCGGCGCGAGGAGATCGACACCGCGCGCTCGCGCCTGGCCGAGGGCCAGGCGGTCCTGCGGCTCGCCCAAAGCAATCTGCAGAAAATCGAGGCGGCCGAACAGGATGTCGAAGCGGCGCGGGCGCAGGTGGCGGCGGTCCAGGCGGCGCTGGATGTGGCCGAGATCCAGCTCGACCACACCCAGCTCCGGGCGCCTTACGGAGGCATCATCCTCAGCCGCAACGTCGAGTCGGGGGAGGTCGTCACTTCCAGCCAGGAAGTGCTTTCGATCGCCGACCTGTCCACGGTCGACCTGAAGGTGTTCGTGGCTGAAACCGAGATCGGCCGGGTCGCACCCGGCCAGCCGGTCGCCGTGAAGATCGACACCTTCCCGGACAAGGTCTACGACGGCCGGGTGGCTTATGTATCGCCCCAGGCCGAGTTTACGCCCAAGATCATCCAGACCCACAAGGAGCGCGTGAAGCTCGTCTTCCTGGTGAAGGTCTCCGTTCCCAACCCCCATTTCGAGCTCAAATCCGGGATGCCTGCCGATGCCTGGTTCCGCTGACCGCAGCCGCCCCGATGGGGAAATGGTCCGGGTGCAGGACGTCAGCCGGCGGTTCGGCGCGCTCACGGCGGTCCGCGATGTTTCCTTCAGCCTGCCGGCCGGCGGCATCGTCGGGCTGGTGGGCTCCGACGGCGCCGGCAAGACCACCCTGCTGCGCATGGTCGCCGGCATGATCCCTCCCGACTCCGGCACCGTGACGGTGGCCGGCCGCGACACGGTCGCCGAGCGCGCCGCCGTCAAGGACCTGATCGGCTACATGCCCCAACGTTTCGGGCTGTACCCCGATCTCAGCGTCGCCGAAAACCTCGACTTCGTCATGGACATTTACGGGATCACCGGCGGCGAACGCGCGCAGCGCCGCGAACGCTATCTCGGGTTTTCGAACCTGCTGCCCTTCGTGGATCGCCGGGCCGGGGACCTTTCGGGCGGCATGAAGCAGAAACTCGGGCTGGCCTGCGTGCTGGTGCACGAGCCCCGCATTCTTATTCTCGACGAGCCTACCAACGGAGTGGATCCCGTATCCCGGCAGGAGTTTTGGCAGATCCTCGCGGAGATGAAACAGGCGGGCATGACGCTGATGGTTTCCACCGCCTACCTGGACGAAGGCGAGCGCTGCGACCGGCTGATCCTGATGCACGAGGCCCGGGTCATCGCCGATGCGGCCCCCGCCGAGGTGCGGGCGGAATTCCCTAATCTGGAGGAAGCGATCGTTCAGCGCATTCAGGCCGTGGATGCGACCCTCACGGAGGACGCCTTTGGCCGATGACGCCGTTGCCGTGACCGATCTCGTCAAGCGCTTCGGACGGTTCACCGCCGTGGACCGCGTCACGTTCTCCGTGCGCACGGGTGAAATCTTCGGCTTTCTGGGGCCGAACGGCGCCGGCAAGTCCACCACCATTCGCATGCTCTGCGGCATCATCGCCCCCACGAGCGGCTCCGGGCACGTGGCCGGTTTCGACCTTTTCACCGACTCCGAGCGCATCAAACAGACCATCGGTTACATGTCCCAGAAGTTTTCGCTTTATCCCGACCTGACCCCGTTTGAAAATATCCGCTTCTATCTCGGGATCTACAACGTGCCGACGGCGGAATGGCCGGAGCGCATCGAGTGGGTCTTCGCGGTGACGCGGCTTTCCGCGGTGCGCGACCGGCCGACCCGCGAACTGCCGCCGGGCTGGCGCCAGCGCCTGGCCCTGGGCTGCGCGCTGCTGCACCGGCCGCGGCTGCTCTTTCTGGACGAGCCCACCTCCGGCGTCGATCCCATCACGCGGCGGCATTTCTGGGAGTTCATCCGGCAGCTCACCCGTCAGGGGGTGACGGTGTTCGTCACCACCCATTACATGGACGAGGCCCGCCACTGCGACCGGGTGATCATGATCAACGCCGGCCGGATCGTAGCGGCCGGCCCGCCGGCGGAGATCGTGGCCGCCGTGCTGCCGGGCCGGCCGGAGGCGGACCTGGGCGATGCCTTCGTGGCCCTGATGAAGCGGGAGGCGCCGTGAACGCGCGCCGGATCCAGGCCATCGCCCGCAAAGAGTACTACCACCTCATCCGGGATTTCCGCAGCCTCTACCTGGCGTTCATCATCCCGCTGCTGCTGATCCTGCTCTTCGGCTACGCCCTCAGTCTGGACGTGGAGCACATCCCCACGGCCGTGGTTGATTTCGACCGGACCCCGGAAAGCCGCGATTTCATCCAGCGGCTGGATGCCAGCGTCTATTTCGATGTCGTGGCCCACCCGCCTTCCAGCGCCGCGCTGACCGAGCTGCTCGACCGCAACCGCGTGATTCTCGGCATCGTGATCCCGCCCGGCTGGAGCGCCGAACTCAGGGCCGACCGTGCGAGCCCGCTGCAAGTCGTGATCGACGGCAGCGACCCCAACACCGCCGGCAACACCCGGGCCTTTGTCACGGCCTTCATCGCCCAGGCCAACGAAAGAAGCCTGCTGGATTTCCTGAACCGCCAGGGCCGCGAGCGGATCCGGCCGCCGGTGGAAGGGCGCATCCGCGTCTGGTTCAATGAGGACCTGGAAAGCCGCAACTTCATCGTTCCGGGCATCATCGCCGTGATCATCATGATCGTGGGGGCTCTGCTGACGTCCATGGTCATCGCCCGTGAATACGAGAACGGCACCATGGAGACCATCCGCTCCCTGCCGGTGCCGGCGGCCGATTTTTTTCTGGGCAAAGCGATCCCTTATTTTTTAATCACGCTCGCCGACGTGCTCGTGGCGATTCTCATGGGGCAGGTGCTCTTCGGGGTCGTCATGAAGGCGAGCTTTTGGCTGATGATCCTCGCATCGACCATTTACATCCTGGTGGCGCTGGGCATCGGCCTGCTCATTTCGGTCAAGACCCAGTCCCAGCTCGTAGCGAACCAGCTGGCGGTGCTGGTCACCTATCTGCCCTCCCTGCTCCTGTCGGACTTCGTCTTCCCTCAGCAAAACATGCCGGCCCCGCTCCAGGCCGTCTCCAAGCTCGTGCCGGCCACTTACTATATCGACATTCTGAACGGGCTTTACCTGAGGGATCTCTCGTTCGGGCAGCTCTGGCCGAGCTTTCTCATGCTGGCCCTCATGGCCATCCTGATCGGGGGCCTCAACATCCGGGCGTTGAAACGGGAAGGGCTCTGACATGACGTGGCTGCGGGTGCGCGAGCTGGTGCGCAAGGAGTTCATTCAGCTGTTCCGGGACCGCAAGAACCGGCCGATGCTGGTGATCGCCCCCCTGATCCAGATGATCCTATTCGGCTATGTGGTCACCACCGACGTGCGCGACATCCGTGTGGCCGTCATCGACCTGTCGCGCACCCCGGACAGCCGACGGCTGATCGACGCCTTCGACGGCAACGCCACCTTCCGCATCACCCATGTTTTGCAGGATCCCAAGGAGCTGGACCGGATGCTGCTGCAGCGCCGGGTGGACCTCGGGCTGCAGGTGCCGCCGGACTTCAGTGCCCGCCTGCGCGAGGGCCGGACAGCCGATGTGCAGATCCTGGTCGACGGCAGCATGAGCAACATGGCCGCCGTGCGCATCGCCTACAGCGCCAGCGTGCTCGACACCTTCAACTCCCAAATGCTGCGGGAGCTCAACCGCCGGCGCATCGACTTCGGCGAGATCGACGGCCGCGTGCGCACCTGGTACAACCCCAATCTGGACAGCCAGCATTACTTCGTGCCGGGGATCGTCGCGTTCCTGGTCATGCTGCTCTCGCTGCTCTTCACCTCCATGGCCGTGGTGCGCGAGAAGGAAGCCGGCACCATGGAACAGTTGATCGTAACCCCGCTCAAGGCCACCGAGTTCATCCTCGGCAAGACCATCCCCTTCATCCTCATCGCCCAGGCCCAGATGGTGATGGTGATCCTCTTCGCCCGTCTGTGGTTTCGGATTCCGATGGCCGGAAACGCTTTCGTCCTGCTGGCCGCCAGCTCCATCTTTCTGCTGAGCACCCTCGGAATCGGCCTGCTGATCTCCACCGTATCCCGCACCCAGCAGCAGGCCATGATGACCAATTTCTTCTTCATCCTGCCGTTTTTCATGCTGAGCGGATTCGTCTTCCCCATCGCCAACATGCCCGCCGTGGTGCAATGGCTGACGCACCTCAACCCCCTGAGCCATTTTCTGGTGATTATCCGCGGCGTCTTTCTCAAAGGCACCGGGTTCGCCATCCTGTGGCCGCAGTTCCTGGAGCTGGCGGTGCTCGGCGGGTTCGTCTTCGCCGCTGCGGTCCGACGCTTCCGCAAACGCATTGACTAAAACGGCGCATATGCATTTTCAGGAGCGTGTGCTATAAAAAGCCACGGTTCATGGTTTAAAGTTTAAGGTTGACGGTAAAAAATGACAGTTTCCATTAACTTTAGGCACTCTATGCATTTTAGGCATATTCTTCTCCCTCCAACCGCTGAACCGTGAACCGTTGAACCCCTTGAACCGATAGATTGACGATTTCGGGTGTGAGCAGACAGCCATGGCCGACCTGGAGCTGGAAAAACTCCGCATCGAAAAAAGCGCGCTGCAGCCGCGGGCCCGGAAAAGAAAGCGGCTGATGTGGGCCGTTTTGACGGTGGCGCTGGCCGGCGCGCTCGGTGCGCTTTACCGGGCGGGGTGGCTCACCCCCGCCGTCGAAGTCCAGCCGGCGGTCGTCCAGAACGTCTATCCATCCCAGGGTCTGACGCTGCTGAATGCGAGCGGTTATGTGGTGGCCGACCGCAAGTCGGCGGTGGCGTCCAAGGTGACCGGGCGGCTGATTTATCTCGGCGTCGAAGAGGGCAGCCGCGTCAAAGCGGGTCAGGTCATTGCCCGCCTGGAGAGCCGCGACGCGGCGGCCGCGCGCGAACGCGCGCTCCAGAATGTCACGGTCGCACGTTACCACCTGGAGCAGGCCCGTGCCGAGCTCGAAAACGCTGGCCTGGATTACGATCGCAAGAAGACCCTGGCCCTCAAGGGGACCATCGCCCGGTCCGCATTCGATACGGCCGAGGCCCGCTACAAGACCGCCAGGGCGTCCGTGGAGGCCCTGGCCGCCGCCGGCCGCGCCGCCCAGGCGGCGCTGGAGGAGGCGGACGTGCTGCTCGACTACACCAACATCCGCGCGCCCTTCGACGCCGTGGTGCTCACCAAGAACGCCGACATCGGGGACATCGTAACCCCGCTGGCGGCCACGGCCGAGGCCAAGGCCGCCGTGGTCAGCATCGCCGACATGGACTCGCTGCGGGTCGAGGTGGACGTTTCGGAGTCGAACATCGCTCAGGTGCGCGCGGGGCAGCCGTGCGAGATCCGGCTGGATGCCTTTGCGGAGACGCGCTTCCCCGGCCGGGTGCACATGATCCTGCCCACCGCCGATCGCAGCAAGGCGTCGATTACGGTCAAGGTGGCCTTCAACGACCGCGATCCGCGGGTCCTGCCGGAAATGAGCGCCAAGGTGGCGTTCCTGTTGCGGCCGGTCGGCGCCGACGAACAGGCGCCGGTGCGGGCGGTACCGGCTGCCGCGGTGGCCACCCGCGACGGGCAAGCGGTGGTCTTTCTGATTGAGGGCGACCTGGTCCGGGAGGCAGCGGTGAAGGTCGGCCGGCGCCTGGCGGAGATGGTCGAGCTGCTTGAGGGGCCTCCCGCCGGCAGCCTCATCGCTGCGGCTCCGGCGGAGAAACTATCGGACGGGACCCGCGTGGCGGTTCCCAAACAGTGAATGATGATGACTTCGTAAATAGCCCAATCTCTGCGTTGCGCATCTCCTCGTTGCCACTGCGGCGTACGACCCGTATGCCTCGCGACACGAGATTCGCGCGCCTTGATCTTGGCCTCTTTACGAAGTCATCGATTCGGATGGCTTTTTACGAGGTCATCAATGACGAGCACCGAGCGTCCGGTCATCGTCGATATCCGCCGCCTCAGCAAATCCTACCGCCGGGGGAATCAGCTCATCCCGGTCTTGGAGGACATTTCCCTGACCATCGCCGAGTCCGAATTCATGGCCCTCATGGGGCCTTCGGGATCGGGCAAGAGCACGCTGCTCAACCTCATCGCGGGACTGGACCGGGCCGACTCCGGAACGATCCGCGTGGGGGGCATCGACATCAGCGATCTGTCCGAAACCCAGCTGGCCGCCTGGCGCGCGACCCATGTCGGGTTCATCTTCCAGTTCTACAACCTCCTTCCGGTGCTGACGGCCTTTGAAAACGTCGAACTGCCGCTCGTGCTGACCGATCTGTCCCGCCGGCAGCGTCGCGAGCATGCCCACACGGTGCTGCGGCTGGTCAATCTCGAGGACCGCCTGGACCACTACCCGCGCCAGCTCTCCGGCGGGCAGCAGCAGCGGGTGGCGATCGCCCGCGCCCTGGTGACCGACCCGACCCTGCTGGTGGCCGATGAGCCGACGGGCGATTTGGACCGGATCTCGGCGGAGGACGTGCTGGTTCTCCTGGAGCGGCTGAGCCGGGACCTGGGCAAGACCATCATTATGGTGACCCACGACCCGCGGGCCGCCCGGCGGGCCTCCACCATCAAACACCTCGACAAGGGCGTTCTCGCCAATGATGTGGAAGCTGTTGTTCCGTAACGCGTTCCGGCACAAGCTGCGCGCCCTGCTGACGGTCTTCGGGGTGGCGGTGGCCGTGCTCGCCTTCGGGCTGCTGCGCACCGTGGTGGACGCCTGGTATGCCGGCGTGTCCGCGGCGGCCGCCAATCGCCTCATCATCCGCAACGCCATATCGCTCACCTTCTTCCTGCCGATCGCCTACATGGAGAAAATCCGGGCCGTCGACGGCGTCAAGGCAATCTCCCACATGACCTGGTTCGGCGGCGTCTACATCGACCGCAAGAATTTTTTCGCGAACTTCGCGGTCGAGGGCAAGCCCTTTCTCGACCTCTACCCGGAATTCATCCTGCCGGAGGATCAGAAGGACGCGTTCGGCAAAGACCGCAGGGGCTGCGTGGTCGGCCGCGGGCTCGCGCGGCGCTTCGGGTGGAAGGTCGGCGACAGCATCACCCTGCAGGGCACGATCTTCCGCGGCGACTGGCCGATGACGGTCCGCGGGATTTACAGCGGCCGCGAGCGAACGGTGGACGAAAACCAGTTGTTTTTCCACTGGGACTACCTCAACGAGCGGCTCAAGGCCGCGGCCCAGCGCCGGGCCAACCAGGCCGGCATCTTCATCATCGAAATCGCCGATCCGCATGCCGCCGCAGCGGTGTCCGGGTCGATCGATGCGGTCTTCAAGAATTCGCTCGCCGAAACCCTGACCGAAACGGAGCGGGCGTTTCAGATGGGATTCGTATCGATGAGCGAGGCCATCCTGATGGCCATCCGGCTGGTTTCCTTCCTGATCATCGGGATCATCATGGCCGTGACGGCCAACACGATGATCATGTCGGTGCGCGAACGCATGCACGAGTTCGCCGTCTTCAAGACCCTCGGCTACGGCGCCGGCCGGCTGGGCAGCTTGATTCTGGGAGAATCCGCGGTGATTTGCGCCGCGGGCGGGGCGCTCGGAATCGCGGCAACGTTTCCCGCCCTGCGGATTCTGGCCCGATACGTGAGCAACGTCTTCCCGGTGCTCGATATCACCTCCACGACCCTTTGCTACGATGTGCTGACGGTGGCCGCCGTCGCTCTGACCGCCGCGGTATTCCCCATCCGGAGGGTGGTGACGGTGCCGATCGTTGAGGCGCTGGGGCGGGCGGGGTGAGGAAAGGGTTCAGGGAATGAAACTGCTTCTGGCCTACAGCTTCCGTAACCTCCTGGCCCGGCGGCTGACGACTCTGCTCACGGCCGGAGGCATGGCGCTGGTGGTATTCGCATTCGCGGCGATCATCATGCTGGCCGAGGGCATCGAGACCACCCTGGTCGATTCCGGCTCCTTCCAGAACGCCATCGCGATCCGCAAATCCTCCAACTCCGAGGTGCAAAGCGGCGTCTCGCGCGTCGAGGCGGCCATCGTCGAAACGCAGCCGGAAATCGCCTGCGACGCCCAGGGGCTGCCGCTGGTCGCGAAGGAAGTGGTCGTGCTGATCAACCTGCGCAAGCGGGGTTCGGGCGGCACCTCCAACGTCACCATCCGCGGGATCTCAGGGGCTTCCCTGGCGCTGCGCCCCCAGCTGAAGATGGTGGCCGGCCGGATGCCGCGATCCGGGGCCGCGGAAATCGCGGTGGGGGCAAGCATCGCCCGTCGTTTCCAGAGCGGGGGCCTGAACGACAGCCTCCCGTTCGCCAAGAACGATTGGAAAGTGGTCGGCATTTTCGATGCCGGCAACACCGGCTTCAGCTCCGAGATTTGGGGCGACGCGGATCAACTCATGCAGGCCTTCCGCCGGCAGGCCTATTCCTCGGTGATTTTTCAGCTGCGGGATCCGGACCATCTGGCGACCGTCAAGCAGCGGATCGAAAGCGACCCGCGCCTGACCTTGGACCTCAAGCGCGAGGTGGACTACTACCGCGAGCAGTCCGAGATGACCGCGACCTTTCTCAGAATCCTCGGAACCGCTCTGACCATCATCTTCTCGATCGGCGCCGTGGTCGGCGCCATGATCACGATGTACGCCGCGGTGGCCAACCGCACGGCGGAAATCGGCACGCTGCGGGCGGTCGGGTTTCAGCGCTCGGCGATCCTGACGGCCTTCCTGGCGGAGTCCCTGCTGCTGGGCCTGGTGGGAGGATTCGCGGGGCTTTTTCTGGCCGGCTTCCTGCAGTTTTTCACCGTGTCCACCACCAACTTCCAGACGTTCGCCGAACTGGCGTTCCGGTTCCAGCTGAGCCCGGACATCGTGATGGAAGGGCTGGGATTCGCGGTGATCATGGGGCTGGCCGGCGGGCTGCTGCCGGCGTTCCGGGCGGCAAGGATGAACATCGTCGAAGCGCTGCGAGAAGCATAGGGCCAGCGGTACCGATCGATCGGGGTCGAGGTGGGACGATGATAACTTCCAGGAAGAGCCAGAAGTTTATGGATCATATCCTTCGGCTTGAATCTCTTGTCGTTTGTACAGGCTGTCAAAATCGCGCCTACTATCGAGTCGAATTTAGGGTGGTATGTCAATACCACAGCTCAGAGATGCGGCGTTGGAAGCGTCCTACTCCAGTCGCATGTTAGGGTCGGCTTATCAGATTGGTCTTTGGGGAGCAGCAGGCCACCCTCCTGCAAATTTAATAATTGTTCCTGTATGAAATGAACCCTTCATATTGGCTAAATAGCTTACCAACTCTCCAATTTCTTCAGGTTCGCCAAGCCTACCTGCCGGTACAACTTCTCTTATGAATTTTCTCCCTATAGGATCATCTATAAATTTCGCCTTTGGAAAGTATGCCTCACTATAGAGGTAATTAGGCGCAATTGCGTTCACTGGAATGCCAAAAGGTGCCAATTCTATGCTTAACGATTTAACCAAGGCATTCGCTCCTGCGCGGGCGATATCGGGTATAGCGCCACCAGGCAAAGGCAGTTCAGTACGACAAGATGTGACCATTATTACATTGCCGCGCCTTTGTTTTTTTAGTCTTGGAATTGCTTCTTTCATTAATTCAAATGGATAAACTAATACACTTTGAATAGTAGCATTTAAATCTTCAACATTAGCTTTTTCTATCGGGATATGTATCGCAGGAAAAGTATCGTTGCTTATCAGAACATCAACTTTTTTATATTTATCCCATACGTGCTGAATGAGGTTCTTTGGATCTTGGAGGCCCAAAGGAAATGTGCCAGGAAAATTTGCTTTGTATTCATCTTGTCTATTTGAATCTTGAAAAGCGGGATCTTGAGTCACTACATTATATCCATCTTCCAAAAGAGCTTTAACTGCTGGTGGACCAACAAAGTCCAAGGCATTTGTAACCAAAGCAATTCTTTTGTTCATAATATTCTCCAAGATACTATCGTATTTGATTTAGCATCTATCGACGGAAAAGAAATATCACCAATTTGGCATTTTGGTTATTTTCGGATGTTATTTGCATTGCAATAATGTTGTCATCATTAAAAGTTTTCTGCCTTAGGCTCAACAATATTTGCTATTTCATGATACCATATTTTTTCAAATTTGATTTTATATAGGGCCAATGCAAGACTATGTGGATTGCGATCACAACCACGAATATCAGCCCTGCCAATTCATGAAGAGAAATAAAAAAATGTCTTAATGAAACCAAAAAATTACCACGAGCTTCATATCCTTTTGGCAACACAAGCCAATTTATCAACCCGGTACAGCACAAAATAATGAAGAGGATAAAAGATAGTACATTGACAAGCCACGGTTTTGAATATTTTCCGTTAGGCATTTATTATCCTTAAACAATTAAATCGTATCGCAAATATCGTAAAAGTAAAAATACGTCGGATGAAGACACTTGAATATGATAATTTAATCTTGCCCACTTATTTGATCGCTTAATTTGAGGATAAATTCACCGAAGAATATTCGGTTTTCCTGGATTCGTTCGCCGGGCAGATGGTCAGCTTTCGAGATTTGAAAACGACGCTCTTATTTTTTTGGAGAAGACCACAGGCCCAGTTTTTTGATTCCATATTGATAAGCATCCCCCACGGTCAGCAGATTTTCTGTTTCTTGGTCTTCGATTTCTACATTGTACTCTTCTTCAAACGCCATGACCAATTCGACTAAATCCAGCGAATCTGCGCCTAAATTATCTATAAAAGAAGCTTCTTTCGTCACCTCTGATTTATCAATACCCAATTGGGCGGATATTATCTGGATCATCTTATTCCAAAGCTGTTCTTTTTGGGTACCAGGCTTGGGCATGGGTTGGGCGGGCTGCCTCTTGTTTTCCTCTGGGGCTTCGCTTTTGATTGGAGTTGGAGATGACCTGCTAGTTTTCCGCGGCATTGCCGGAGAGCCCAATAGGCTCCCGATGTCATCGATCAGATCTTTAAATGCGGCAGCCGAATCCTCACCGTTCCATCCGACCAGGTTGGCCGCTTGGATGCGTCGAAACGACAGGGGGATGCGCACGTTCTCGATCAGGACCGGGATCAGTATTTTCCGGTCTGCGCCTTCCTGGGCCTCCGTCTTGACCCAGTCGCTCCTTACCGAATTTTCCGACCACAGCACGACGACGCACTTTGCGGCATCGAGGGCTTCCTCGATAACCTCGTCGAAGACCCTGCCGGCCGGAATGGTTCGATCCCACCACACCGACCAGCCCAACGCTTCGAGCGCCTGAGCCAAAATTTCAGCCTGGGGCCGGTCCTCGTGGGCATAGCTGATGAAGATATCGCTCATGAGCCGCTCCTATGAATCCAAGGTGAGATGCCTCCCGAAGATCCTTCGGTTATGCAAAGAACCGCCAATAGTCTACCCTGTCGGTTGCCTTTAATCAATTCCGGTCGCTCGCCTCGGCGGCGGTAAAAAGCAGTTGCGTGGATCTCTAATAATGGGTACTAGATAGGGCTATGCGTAGCCGGAGCAATGGATGGCGGCTTTGCTTCCGGACATCTTCTCGGGTTACGGGATCAAACTGAAATGGGGAACCGTTCCGGTCCGGCCGGGCGGAAGGTCTGCACGGCAGCTTTTATCTCCATGTGGAAGAGGGTACGTTCGGATGGCGACGGAGCAGCGAGTCAGCCAGCGGCTGCGCGACCTCAAGCGGCGCCTGAAACAGGAAAATCCGATCCTGGAAAGCGTGGTCGACAGCTTTCGGGAACTGGACCGGATCAGCCGCCGCCTCGGATTCTTCAGCCGCGATGAGTCGCACGCCAACCGCACGTCCTGGTGGCCGTTGATTTCCGTGCTGGGGGTGTATTCCTCGGGCAAGTCGAGCTTCGTCAACCATTTCCTCGGATACCCCCTGCAGGCCACCGGCAACCAGGCAGTGGACGACAAGTTCACGGTGATCTGCTTCACGGACGAGCGCCGCGTGCGCGTGCTGCCGGGTTTGGCCCTGGACGCCGACCCGCGCTTCCCCTTCTTTCGGGTGAGCCGGGCGATCGACGAGGTGGCGCACGGGGAGGGCCGGCGCATCGACGCCTACCTCCAACTCAAGACCTGCCCCAGCGAAAAGCTGCGCGGCAAAATCTTGATCGATTCTCCCGGCTTCGACGCGGATGCCCAGCGCACCTCCACGCTCCGCATCACGGATCACATCATTGACCTCTCCGACCTCGTGCTGGTCTTTTTCGATGCCCGGCATCCCGAGTCGGGGTCCATGCGCGACACCCTGGAGCACCTGGTCCGGAGAGCCATCGGCCGGCCCGATTCCAACAAGTTCCTTTATGTGCTCAACCAGATCGACGCCACGGTCGCCGGTGACAACAGCGATGAGGTTTTCGCCTCGTGGCAACGGGCGCTGGCCCAGTCCGGCCTGACGGCCGGTTGCTGTTACGCCATCTACATCCCGGAGCTGGCCGTGCCCATCGCGGACGCCGCCACCCGGGCCCGGTATGAAAGCAAGCGGGACGCCAACCTCCAGGCCATTTTTCAGCGCATCGAGCAGGTGGGGGTGCAGCGCGCCTACCGCATCATCGGCATGCTGGAGCAGACGGCCCACATGCTGGAGAGTGAGGTGGTGCCGCGGCTGCAGCGGTTTTTATCCGAGTGGCGTCGGATGACGCTGTGGTTGGACGGCTTTTTTTTCGGAGGCCTGCTCGCGCTTTTCCTGGTTGTCACGATCAACGGGGGATACTGGGACGGATTGTCTCTCAGGCTGCCGTTTTGGATTTATCTGGCCGACTATCCCACCATCCGGCTGATGCTGACGGCCCTGCTGGCCGCCGCGGTTGGCTATGCCCATTTCAGCATTCGTCGCTGGACGAGCCAGCGGGTCGCCCGCCGGCTGGCCGCCGATCCCCAGGTGATCGACTTTTTGCCGAACTACGTGCGTGCGTTCCATAAGAACAGCCGCTGGTTTCGGAGCATTTTCCGACGTCATCCGGCGGGCTGGGGGGACCGGGTGGCGCGAAGCCTCGCACAGGTGTCCGACGATTCCCAGCTGTATGTTCAGAAACTAAACGACATGTACGCCAATCCTTCAGGGGAGTCTCCGCCGTTGCAGGAATGGGAACACATGCCGACCCCTGAACGCTCTGGCTCTTAAAAAGTTTCGGATTTTTCTACAGGGATTGGCGGACCATCTCGTCCTCCACCTGACCGGTTTAATGGCCGGCGCAGCGGTGCGGCGAACGCGCCTCGCCACCGGTGGTTCTTCAACCGATTCTACTGAGAGGAGCATCCATGAAATTCGCGGACCGCATCCAACGTCTGGGCACCGAGACCGCTTTTGCCGTTTCCTCCGAGGCGGCGGCGTGGGGGGCCCAGGGCCACAAGATTTACCCGTTTCACCTGGGCGACATGAACATCCCCACTCCCATCAACGTGATGGAGGCTGCCGTCAAGGCCATGAAGGACGGCAAGACCGGCTACTGCCCGAATGCCGGGATCCCCAAGTTGCGGGAAATCCTGGCGGCCGACGTCGGCGCCTCGCGCGGCGTGCGTTTCGCCATGGAGAACGTGGCCGTTCAGCCCGGCGGAAAACCCACCATCGGCAAGTTTTTTCAGGCCCTGTTGAATCCCGGTGACGAGGTGCTCTATCCGAGCCCGGGCTATCCCATTTATGAATCCCAGATCGAGTTCCTGGGCGGTGTGCCGAAACCCTACCGCTATTTGGAAGGCGAGCGCACCTTCACCATCGACCTGGACATGTTGAAGAGGCAGATCACGCCGCGGACACGGATATTGGTGCTCAACGACCTGCAGAATCCCACCGGCGCCGAGTGTTCGGCAGCCGAGCGCGAGGCCCTGGCCGAGCTGGTGCTCAAAAACGATCTTTACGTGCTGTGCGACGAGGCCTATTTCGACATCCGCTACGACGGTCAAAGCATTTCGTTCGTATCCCTGCCGGGAATGGCCGAGCGCTGCGTCATTCTCTATACCTTCTCCAAGAAATTCGCCATGACCGGCTGGCGACTGGGCGCGGCGATCGGTCCCAAGCCGATCATCGACGTCATCGCCAAGCTCAACGTCAACGACGAGTCCTGCTCCAATCATTTCATCCAGTACGGTGCCATCGAGGGCCTGACCGGGGACCCCAGCGGGCCGCAAGAAATTTTGCGGATTCTTAAGGAGCGCCGCGACCTCGCGGTGGAACTGCTGAACGGCATCCCAGGCGTGCGCTGCCTGCGACCGAACGCCACTTTCTACCTCTACCCGAACATCACCGGTGCCATGCAGCGCAAGGGTTTCGGCGACTATGAATCCTTCCGGCGTTCTTTATTGCAGGCCACCGGGGTGTCGGTATGTGCACGGATTCATTTCGGCCGGCCGCTACCGGGGGAAAACGAATTTTACATCCGCCTCGCCTATTCCGGAATCGATGCGTCGGAGATCCGTATCGGCCTGTCTGCATTCAAAGCATTCGTCGAGAGTTGAAACGGCTGAATCGGGTGGGTGGATGGCCGTCTTTACACCCTGCAAAAGTTCCGGACATCGACTCGGGATCGAGTGGTATTGGTGGGCCGCGTACAACAAAAATAGTTATTATTTCAATTGATTGAATCACTCCTTCGATGCAGCAGATGGTATGGACTTTGCTGTTATTCGGTTAAACGGCCGGCTATCCCCGGCCGGATGACACGATCTTTCAGCGCTGCATTGAACGGGGTATGCAGCGCCCCAAAATGCAGGCGTAGCCCTGTTGGGTAAACCATTACTCCAGAAAAAAGAAGGAGAGGATGCATGTCCGAGATCATGGAGCACGTGAAGAGCCGGGATCCTTATGAGAAGGAGTTTCATCAAGCGGTGAACGAGGTGATGGAGTCGATCAAGCCGGTGCTGGAACAGAATCCGATTTATCGTCGGGCGCGGATACCGGAGCGGCTGGTGGAGCCGGAGCGGGTGATATTGTTTCGGGTGCCGTGGATGGAC
>JAUQXK010000121.1 GCA_030834695.1 Desulfobacterales bacterium | reverse complement strand
AGCACCGGTCAGCGCGACCGGAAGGCTGGTGATCTGGGACTTCCAGATTGCGGGCAGGCTTCGCGAGGCTGTTCCCGGAAGCGTATTGCTTCCGTGATCGAATCGCCGCTCGTCAACGACGGCCGGACTCAGGCCTTGCTGTGCATCGGAACCAAAACGTCTCAGCACCGCTTCGCCGGTCATGGCATGCCAGGGCGAGTGAGCCATTTCTTCCGGGGCTCTTTGCGGAACCTCCGCCCCTGCGAATGCGGCCAAGACCTCCGTCGTTCCCTCCGCCAGCGCCTTCCGGATTTCGGCGGCGATGTGCTTCGGCAGACGGTTAGGCGCGCACTCCACCAATACGGTCGCGGTCACGTCGCTGGCAACGACCTGACGGACCCCCGGAGATTCTACCAACTTTTGTTGCAGATAGCGTGCAGCCGGCGCGTTCCGTTTTAATGCCGGGACTCTGAATCGAGCCCGGCCGGGTATGTGATGGATCAACTGGATCATCTCCGCGCCGCCATGGATCCGCTCGCTATCGGCCCTCATCCGCATAGGGATTACTTTTCTATAGAAGGATCATATCAGCTGCATTCGGTATACGAACTGCTATTAGAACAGCCAGATGTTTTTTTAAATTACGGACCTATAACCCAAACAATGGCGGCAAGTTGAAGTCATCAACGCCGACGGTCCTGATACCACCGTTTCCCGATCTTCGGAGCTGACGACCAGCGGCGTTTGATATTACTGATTTAAACATGTCCATAACCGGCATGGCGACCATGATGATTTTCAGGTTTGCTTTGCGTGTCAATTTCAGCTCTGGATTTCGGTGATCCCAACGAAAACCGAGCTCGTCAAGGTAGCGGCTCATATGCTTCTGACTGATATAGTGGAACACCCCCTGTTTCGCGCGTTCCAAAATCGCACCAAAGGACTCGGCCGTATTGTTATGGACATTGCCCCTGGCATATTCGTGCCGAGCGTGGTTGACCGATTCATGGGACGCATATCCTTTGCCGATGCGCTTGTAGCTATGCAATTGATCGGTCATCAGATGCGCGGCCTTATCTACGAGTCGGGTGATCACAGGGCTCAAGCTGGCGATGCTATCGTCTCTGACTGGAACAGCCCGGACCGGGCCGCCTCTTTCAACGGCCACCAGCACTCATTGCTTCTTGGTGCCTTTGCCGCGTTTATGCGTGATGCCGTTCTCAAACCGCGGCTTGCCGCCGATGTATTTTTCATCCAGTTCCACGATGCCCGAAAGCGCCGGGAGCAGACGGGAGTCGGGGGCCATCATCTGGCGGATGGCGTGACCGAGCTTCCAGGCACTCTTCTGCGAAATACCAACCCATCTGGCCAAGAACACCGAGGAGACGCCTTTGCTTGAATTGACCATGTAGTACATGGCCAGCAACCATTTCCACAGCGGCAACTTGGTGCTGTGCATCGGCGTTTTGGTGGTAACGGTAAATTGCCGACCGCATTGGGAACACTGGTAAAGACCGGACCGAGCGCTGGAGCCCTTGAGCAACCAGGATTTTTCAGCGCGGCAATGCGGACAATAGCGACCCTTTTGCCACATGACGGACTCGAAAAATGATCGGCAAGCCTGTTCATTCGGGAAACGTTGTCTGAGTTGATCGATGTTCATG
Organism: Desulfobacterales bacterium; assembly: GCA_030834695.1. Lineage (GTDB taxonomy): Bacteria > Desulfobacterota > Desulfobacteria > Desulfobacterales > SpSt-501 > SpSt-501. The sequence continues at coordinate 1,179 of JAUQXK010000121.1, read as the reverse complement.
TCACTGCCCTCCTTTTCTGGGGTTTGTGACATGAATATCAAGGAGTTTTGTCAGATCCGGTCACACTTAGACATCTTTTTGGTTATAGGTCCGTTAAATTATTATTTTGACCCGAGCTCCGCCCTAATCAAAATCTAACACAGAAAGGCTACTCACCAATTCAAACTCAGCACAGCGAGGTGAGGACCATGATTTCCAGAGAATGCCGTTTTTCTGAATTTGTCGGCGCCGTTCGCGGTAAGGATTATTTTGAGCTCATGCAACTGGCTGAACTCGAAGCTACCGCCGCCGAACGTTTGTTCCTGCGGGTGCGTGCGGATGAGCCCTCCAAGCAGCGCTGCGGCAAGGACTACGCTCGGCGCATCAAGCTTCTCATCGACTATCTACGCTACGAGGTCAAACCGCGTGCTAAGTTCGCTCGCGATGACGACGTATTTTCCACCTTGGATCTAAGGCGAGGAGCCCGCCGAAGAATGTAACTTTTTCAAACGGAAACCAATTTTTAATGGGAGGCTAGCGATCTCTTAACACCGCAACGTCATCCTTGGAAGCCACAGAGGCAGGATGCATCCCAGAGAACACAAAATAAACGCCCGCAGCGGATGGACCCGGTCGGATGGCGTGTTGACGCCGCGGTCGGCCGGACCCAGAAAGGCAAAGCGGAAATTGGTTACCGGAGTTTTTTGCCCGCGCTGCCGGTCGGATGCGATCTATCGCTATGGTCAGACGGCAAACGGCCGGAAACGGTATCTGTGCCAGGTCTGCCATCGGCAATTCAGTCTGAAGCGTTCCGGCCAGCTGGATGCTTCTGAGCGCCCAGCCTGCCCGACGTGCGGGAAACCCATGCACGTCTACATGCGCACCGGAGGCTGGATCCGCTTCCGCTGTGCCGATTATCCGGGCTGCCGCACCTTCTTCAAAAAGGCTCTTGACGCGAACGGGCTCTCTCTGCTGGCCGCTTTGCTTTAGGTCCGCCGTTTGCTTCGGCCGACCGCGCCGGTTCCGGCCGGGCGTTTTCTCGGGGGCTGAGTGCGCTTGCCCTTCGAGCCCGCTTTCTTGATTTTTCCGATAGGTTCCGCCTTCACACTATCCATCAACCCCAATGCCACGGCCTGCTCCCGAATGGGACCGGCATCTTCGGGATGGCCATCCTCCTCGAGCGCCGAGGCCAAAAGCTGG
>JAUQXK010000120.1 GCA_030834695.1 Desulfobacterales bacterium | reverse complement strand
CACCCGGGAAGGCAAAGACTATATCGCCATGCTCGGGGTTTTGAGCCCGGAAGAAGCCGGATTGGGGACAGCCTGGCTGCAGGGAATAGTCGATGAAACGGTAGCCGAAACATCCAAGGCTATTGAGAGTAGTACGCTGGTCGTGCATTTGTGATGGCATAGATTCAGCGCTTTGTTCGCTTGAATGGCATAAAGACTCCCACCACAGAAACGATCTTTTGGCAAAGAAATGGGCAAACTTTTTGGGACAGATGGAATTCGTGGAACTGCAAATAGTTATCCTGTAATATCTGAAGTTGCAGTTCAGGTCGGGCAAGCCGTTGGTTGGTTATTCAAGTCAGTTGGATATCGGCCGAGAGTTATCATCGGGCAGGATACGCGCCTTTCAGGCGACATGATCGCTCACGCCCTGGCTTCCGGAGTATGTGCAGCCGGGGTTGACGCCGAACTCGTGGGAGTTTTGCCGACTCCCGGTATTGCTTTTTTAACGAGAGCGTCCGGGGCAAGCGCGGGGATTGTCGTTTCCGCCTCGCACAACCCCTATCAAGACAATGGGATAAAGATATTCGGACCCGACGGTTTCAAATTGCCGGATGAAAAAGAAACTGAAATCGAAAACCTGGTTCTTGACGGTAATACATCCGGCTTGAAACCAGCAAACCATATCATCGGCCGGACGGGTTATAATCACCAGGCCGCCGTCCAGTATGGCGATTTTCTCAAGCGGTGCGTACCCTTCGAAGCCGGTGCTGACGGCAACCGCATCGTTAAGGTCGTTTTGGACTGCGCTCACGGAGCCACCTATGAGATTGCCCCACGCATTTTTTCAGAACTGGGGTTCACGGTAGAGGCGATCAACGTACAGCCGAATGGCATCAACATTAACCACCAGTGCGGCTCCCAGCATCCCGCCGAGCTGGCTCAGCGTGTAGCGGCCGAGCAGGCTGACCTCGGCTTGGCATTCGATGGCGACGGCGATCGGATGATTGCGGTCGACGATTGCGGAGAGGTGCTGAGCGGCGACCGAGTCTTGGCCGTCAGTGCCCAGTATCTCCAAATGCAAGCGCGTCTAAAAAATAACACCGTGGTCAGTACCGTGATGAGCAACGTGGGTTTGAGCCGCTGCCTTAAGAATCTTGGCCTTCGTCACCAGACAACTCGTGTGGGGGATCGTTATGTAATGGAAGGGATGCGCGCCTCCGGTGCAACCCTTGGCGGAGAAGACTCTGGGCACATCATCTTTGCCGAGCATCACACCACCGGCGACGGTATTCTTTCAGGCCTCATGCTGATCGATGCGATCCGCCACCAATCCAAACCGCTGTCAAAACTGAAAGAGGTTATGAGTGCTTTTCCTCAGACCCTCATCAATGTATCCGTCCGATCAAAACCCAACTTGGACAGTTTGGCTCAAGTTCAAGGCGCCATCAAAGAGGTAGAATCACGCTTGGGCGACAACGGAAGGGTGCTCGTACGCTATTCAGGAACCGAGTCATTATGCCGGGTGATGGTGGAGGGGCCGAACCGGGAAGCGGTCGAAGCCTTTGCACGGGCGATATCTCAGGCCATCGGAGAAGCAATCGGCTGACGGTTTAAGCGCTTGAGGTTTTTGACATGAGCGCGGACCCCAAAAAAGGCCTCGGAAAACCGAGGCCTTTTTTTACGTGCACATGATAATGACGCTTCATTCATCACGGCTGCTTCCGAAGATCCTCAACAGCATGAGGAACAGGTTGATGAAGTCGAGATACAGTTTCAGCGCTCCCAGGATGGCACCTTTGCGAACGGCTCCCGAATCGATATCGACAGGCTGCGACATCGCCATATTCTTGATGTCTTGGGTGTCATAAGCGGTAAGGCCGACGAAAACCAGCACGCCGATATAGCTCACGATGGTGCTGAAAGCGCTGCTCTGAATAAAGAGGTTGACCAGCGAGGCGATAACGATACCGATCAAGCCCATTGTCAGAAATCCGCTGATGGAGGTCAGATCCCGACGCGTGGTCCAACCGTAGATGCTGCATGCAACAAACGTCGCCGAGCAAACAAAGAACGTGCTGGTTATGCTGGACTGGGCATAGGCTAGAAAAATCGACGAAAGGGTGGCGCCGTTCAGGGCCGAATACAGCACGAACAGGAGTGTTGCCGTACCGGCTGGCATGCGGTAGATTCGTGAGGCGAGCATAAACACCAATGCCAACTGTGCGATAATCAGGCCGAAGAACACGATTCCGGAGCCGAAAATAACATTGCGAATCTCGGGCATGTTGGCGACCGAGTACGCCACCACCCCGGTCAACCCCAATCCGATAGCCATCCAATTATAGACACTGCGGACAAACGAATTAACCCTTACCTGAACTTGGGCTTTTTGAAGGGTTAAAGAATCCATTCATTCCTCCTGTGTGTTTGGTTTCTGATCGTCATTTTAGAATTTGAAAATAACACATTGAACCGCTTTTTCAAGATGTTTCGGAAAACATTCGCTTTCACGGACGGGTTGGCTTTTCTTGATTTTCTGCCGGAACTCTTATAGAGATGTCTGTCATGAAGCCTGAAAAGATCTATCAGGAGCTCAAGGAACTTGCCGACAAGTTAGGGGTCGGGGTTGAAGAGCATAATTTTCGCAATACCGGTGTCAGGGTAAAAAGCGGTTCATGCATCGTCCATGGAAAGCATTTAATTATTATCGACAAGCATAAGCCGTTAGGCAAGAAAATCAGTGCACTGGCTTCGGCGCTGGCAAAACTTCCCCATGATACCGTTTACCTTGTTCCTGCAGTACGAGAACTGATTGCAAGGTATGCGGAGGAATAAGTAAATGATTTATTGCGGCAATGGCATTTAGTTTACATAATATAACTTATCAGACCTTTGGCATGACTTAATAAGCTTGCCGCCCATCTTGCTTGCATGACTCCTCCGGAAATCCCATTAGATTTTGAGGCGTACGACGGTTCACCAGAAACTCCGCCGAGTCCGGCCTCAAGGACCATCTATTCCGTTTCCGAGCTAACGGCCAAAATCAAATCCGTTCTGGAGACAGGGTTCCCTTTTATCTGGATTTGTGGTGAAGTTTCAAATTTTCGGATGCCTGCTTCGGGGCATTGTTACTTCACGTTAAAGGATGAGAGCGCACAAATTTCCGCTGTCGTATTCCGTGGGCAATTCCGCCAGACCCGCGTCGATATCGAAGACGGCATGAGCATCATCGGCCTGGGCCGGCTCAGCGTGTATGAACCGAGGGGTAATTATCAGGTCATCCTGGAATATCTTGAACCGGCCGGTTTGGGAGCCTTGCAGTTGGCTTTTGATAGGCTGAAGAAGCGTTTGGCGGCAGAGGGATATTTTGACCAGCGGCATAAAAAACCGATCCCGTTCATTCCGGCTAAAATCAGCATCATCACGTCTCCTTCCGGAGCCGTGGTGCACGACATCTTAACTGTCCTGAACCGGCGTTTTCGCAACCTGCGTATCGAAATCGTCCCGGTCAGCGTCCAGGGCCCTCGAGCAGAAGCAGAAATCAGCACAGCCTTAACCTTCGTCAACCAGCAGGCGGATTCGGATGTAATCATCTTGGCCCGCGGCGGCGGCTCTCTTGAAGATCTTCAAGCGTTCAATTCAGAAACCGTGGCCATGGCGATTTTTCATTCTGAAATCCCGGTCGTTTCTGCCGTCGGCCACGAGACGGACGTAACGATAGCTGACTTCATCGCGGACTTGCGGGCACCGACCCCGTCTGCAGCCGCGGAGATGGTTGTTCCGGAAAAAGATGCGCTGCTTCGCCACAAGAGTGATCTCGACAAAGCCTTGCGTCGTAATTTCATTAAGCAGGTTGATGAATTAAATTACAACCTTAAACAATTAACCAAAAGGCTTAAAGATCCAAGAAAAAAAATCCAGGAAATGTGGCTGCGGCTTGACGACCTTGGAGGGCGTCTCGGGCGACCGCTGGCGCTGCGCCTTCAACACACGTCCGACCGGTTGCAGTGGCTTGTTCACCGATTGGATGCTGTTTCGCCCCTATCGCAAGTTCAAAAATATAATTCAAAGCTTGAATTAATTGGCATTAACTTATTTAAAATATTATTTAAAATTATTTCAACAAAACTTTCTATCACACGCGAGCACACCATCAAGTTGAACGCATTGAATCCGCTGGCCATCCTCGATCGGGGATACAGCGTTACACGTACACTCATCGAAAAACGAGTCGTCACACATCCCGACCAGGTATCGTTGCACGACAGTATTGAAGTCCTGCTGGCCGGCGGTACCCTGCTTTGCGACATACAAGGAAAATCGACCCATGGCGAAGAAAACGTTTGAACAATCCATTAAGCAACTGGAGCAGATCGTGGCTGAACTCGAGTCCGGCGAATTGCCTCTCGAACAGGCCATCAAGAAGTTTGAGGAAGGGATGGAACTTTCGCGCTTCTGTTCACAGAAGTTGGAAGAGACCGAACGCAAGATCACTTTGCTGATGCAGGACGGTACCGGCGGATCCGTCGAAAAACCATTTCCAACCGAAAACCATGAATCGGGTGCAGACTGAGATGTTCGATCTTGCCGCCTATCTTTCTCGAAACAACGTGCTTCTTGATCGCTGCCTTGCGGAGTATCTTGAAGCATCTGCCGACGGCACACGGCTTTCGGAAGCCATGCGCCACTCCCTTATGGCTGGCGGCAAGCGTTTAAGGCCCAATCTCTGTATAGCTGCCTGCGAGGCGGTTGGCGGTGATCCGGAAGGGGCGTTCCCCGTGGCTTGCGCCATAGAGATGATTCACACTTATTCCCTGATCCACGATGATCTGCCGGCCATGGACGACGACCAGCTGCGGCGCGGCAAGCCGACCTGCCATGTGGCCTTTGACGAAGCAACGGCCATTCTGGCAGGCGATGCGCTGCTCACGCTCGCATTTCATGTCCTCGCATCCATGAAAACCAGGCGCCCGGAACACGCCTTGGAAATCATCCGCACCATTGCTGCCGCCGCCGGACCGTCCGGCATGGTTCAAGGCCAAATGATAGACATGCAGTCCGAGGGCCGAACGCTGACCCCCGAAGACCTGCAACATCTACATGCGTTAAAAACGGGCGCCATGATTGAAGCGGCGCTGGTTGCCGGGGCCACCGCCGCCGGCGGGAGCGCCCAACAGGTTGACGCCGTTCGGGAATACGGACGGACGGTCGGTCTCGCCTTTCAAGTGGTGGATGATATCCTGAATGTGGAAGGCGATCCAGCCGTCATGGGTAAGGCGGCCGGCACCGATCGAGTTCGCCGAAAAAACTCTTACCCCACCCTTTGGGGTCTTGAAAAATCCAGAGAATTCGCTCACAATCTGGTTCGAGCGGCGATTGAGTCTCTTTCCGATTTCAGCTTTGAAGCCGAAGCGCTGCGGGCCATCGCGCGCTATGTCATTGAGAGAAACAAGTGAGAAACAGGAGATGCCGTCATCCATGAATCTGCTGGATGAAATCAATTCACCGGCCGACTTGAAAAAACTCCCCCGGGCAAAGTTGCCGCAGCTTGCCGCCGAAATTCGCAACTTGATTGTTGAAGTGGTATCGCGTACCGGCGGACACCTGGCGTCGAGCTTGGGTGCCGTTGAGCTCGCCATCGCCGTCCACTACGTCTTCGACACGCCCAAGGACCGGGTGATCTGGGATGTGGGCCATCAAGCGTATGCCCATAAAATCCTCACCGGCCGCCGTGCTGACTTCTTCAGCCTGCGGCAGCACGGTGGTCTTTCAGGTTTCACCCGTCGCAGTGAAAGCCCCTACGACAGTTTTTCCACCGGCCACAGCGGCACCTCGATCTCGGCCGGCCTGGGGATGGCCTGTGCCAATTTTCTTAAGAAGGAAGATGCCAAAGTAGTTGCCATCATCGGCGACGGCTCCCTTACGGCCGGATTGGCCTACGAGGGATTGAATCAGGCCGGCGGAACCCTCAAGCGCGATTTGATCGTGATCCTGAACGACAACGAGATGTCCATCTCTCGCAACGTCGGTGCGTTGTCCTCCTTTTTAAGCCGAACGTTTTCAGCCAAGAAGCTCCAGGAACTGCGCCGGGAGCTCGGCTTTTTCTTTAAGAAGCTACCGCGCATCGGCGAGGACATCTACCAGCTTGCCAAGCGCACAGAGGAATCATTTAAATCGTTTGTCACACCGGGTATGCTCTTCGAGGCATTCAATTTCGAATATTTCGGTCCCATCAACGGGCACAAAATCGATCACCTGATTGATATTCTTAACAACATCAAATATATCCGTGAGCCGGTCCTGCTGCATGTCACCACCACCAAGGGTAAAGGCTACGCTCCTGCCGAGAAAAACCCCGTCTATTTTCACGGCTGCGGTTGTTTTGATGTGGGCACCGGCACCTGCCTCGACCGCAAAGCGCAGCCGCCAACCTACACCGAAGTATTTGGCCAGACGCTGATAGAGTTGGCGCAGAAAAGCGAGCGATTGGTTGCCGTCACGGCCGCGATGCCGGAGGGTACCGGCCTTTCAAAATTCGCTCAGCTGTATCCCGACCGCTTTTTCGATGTCGGCATTGCCGAGCAGCATGCAGTCACCTTTGCGGCCGGTTTGGCGGCCGAAGGGTTTCGGCCCGTAGTGGCCATCTATTCCACCTTTCTGCAGCGCGCTTATGATCAGATCCTTCACGATGTCTGCTTGGAGCGCCTGCCGGTGATCCTGGCCCTGGACCGCGGCGGCCTCGTCGGTGAAGATGGCGCCACTCACCATGGGATCTTTGACTATTCTTACCTGCGCAGCCTGCCCAACCTCGTCGTCATGGCCCCCCGCGATGAAAACGAGCTGCGGCGCATGATGCTCACGGCACTTCAGCACGACGGTCCGATCGCATTTCGGTATCCCCGTGGAACGGCCGTCGGCAGCCCCCCCCTTGCCGCCATCGCCCCGATACCGATCGGCAGGGCCGAGGTGCTAAAAGAAGGGCATGACGTGGTCCTCATGGCCGTTGGCGCCTCGGTGATGGAAGCAGTTACTGCCCACGGCTTGCTGGCGGAACAGGGAGTCCAGGCGACGGTGGTTGACTGCCGGTTTATTAAACCGCTGGATAGCGAGTTCGCCGTCGATCTGGCCCGCCGGATTCCCCGGGTCTTGACCATCGAGGAGAATGTACGCCAGGGAGGTTTCGGCAGTGCGGTGCTGGAAGCGTTTAACGATGCCGGCCTGAATTCCGTGGCAGTGGAGCGCATCGGGCTGCCGGACGCCTTCGTGGAACACGGCCCCCAATCGCTGCTGCGGAACAAGTACGGCCTGAACGCTGCCGCCATCACCAGGACCACCCTTCGCTTTCTCCAGCAAAACGATTACGCTCCAGTTGCCGACCGCCCTTTTCGAACCCGGATAGCCTCCGCCCGCCCGTAACCGATCCCGTGAAGCGCACTCGCCAAAGGCTTGATCTGATCCTGATTGCAAAAGGACTCACCTCGAGCCGTGAGCGCGCCCGGGCGCTGATCATGGCCGGCAGCGTGGCCGTGGACGGACAGATCGTTGACAAGCCGGGTGCTGCAACCCGCTCCGACAGCCTGATCGAAATCAGAGGAGAGCATCTCCCGTATGTCAGCCGCGGCGGGTTGAAACTGGCAGGGGCATTGAAAAGCTTCGCCTTGGAGATTTCGGGGTGGATTTGTCTGGATGTCGGCGCTTCCACCGGCGGCTTCACCGACTGCCTTTTGCAGAAAGGAGCCTCGCGAGTATATGCCGTTGACGTAGGCTACGGACAACTGGCCTGGAATCTCCGGCGGGACCCGCGGGTGGTGGCCATCGAACGGACCAACATCCGCCATATGCCTTCTGAAAAAGTCTCCGAAGCGGTCGACCTCGTCGTCATCGATGCCTCGTTCATTTCGCTCAAAATCGTCGTACCCTCCGTCATGAGATTTTTGAAACCCCGTGGTCACATCCTGCCGCTGGTCAAACCGCAGTTCGAAGTGGGCAAAGGCCAGGTCGGCAAGGGCGGAATTGTCAGGAACGCGGAGCAGCATTCCAGGGTGATCGCCGAGTTGACTCTTTTTTTCCATAGCCTCGGCATGGAGTGCTCGGAGGCGGTCCTCTCCCCGATTGAAGGCCCCAAAGGCAATAAGGAATTCTTCATGCTATTGCGCATATAGACGATGACTTTGCTCGCGTCTGTGTACGCAGCAACAACTCCCAAAATGAAATGCCGTCCGATTGCGGGCGGCATTTCATTTTGGGGCTTGATTTTTTTAGTTCAAATGGATAGAAGTCAAATTTTACGGTCCGGTTCCGGTAAAAAACCCAATAAGGAGAGGATGTTAAATGAGCGAGAAAGTCGAAGGCATTCGCAACATTGCACTGGTGGCCCATGGCGGGGCCGGCAAGACCTCCTTGGCTGAAGCCATGCTTTTCGACGCAGGCGTGATCAACCGCATGGGGCGCATCGAAGATGGCAACACGGCGCTGGATTTCGAACCCGAGGAGATCAAACGCACCTCCAGCATCAGCACCGGCTTTCATCAGGTAAATTGGAAAAAACACTCCGTCACCCTGATTGATACGCCGGGTGACCAAAACTTCTTCTCCGACACCAAAACTTGTCTGCAAGCGGCTGACGCAGCGGTGGTCGTCATCGACGGTGTGGACGGCGTCAAGGTGCAAACCGAGTTGGGTTGGGAGTTTCTCGACGACTTCAAGCTGCCGCGGGCGATCTTCATCAACAAACTGGACCGTGAACGTGCGGATTTTACTCGGACATTCGAAGATGCCAAGGCCATGTTCCAGCCTAAGCCGATCATTCTTCAGCTCCCGATCGGCGCTGAAGCCGAATTCAAGGGTATCGTCGACCTGATCAATTTGAGAGCCTATGTCTATGGCGAGGACGGCAAGGCCAAGGCGACGGACATTCCAGCAGAGATGAAGGAGACGGTCGAGGCCGAACGGGAAGCACTCATCGAAAATATCGCAGAAGCCGACGACGCGCTGGTTGAACGCTATCTCGAAGGCGAAACCCTTTCGGAGGATGATCTAAGGGGGGCCCTGCGCAAGGGCGTTCTGGCCCGGACCTTTACTCCGGTGCTCTGCGGTTCGGCTGCCGCCAACATCGGCGTGGACCTGCTTCTGGATTTCATTGCTGCCGTCATGCCCTCCCCCGTCGATAGCGGTCCACGGGTCGGTAAAGATCCTGCCAGCGGAAAGGAAATCGAACGTCAACCGAACCCCGATGCGAATTTTTCAGCACTGGTCATCAAGACGATCACGGATCCATACGCCGGCCGGCTCACCGTATTCAGGATATTTTCCGGGTCCATCGGCGCCGATGGGACATTCTACAATTCAAAGAAGGAAGTGCGTGAACGTTACAACCAACTGCTGGTGATTCTCGGCAAGGAGCAGAAACCGGCCGGAGGCGCCGGGCCGGGTTCGATCGTGGCCGTCGCCAAACTCAAGGAAACCGCCACGGGGGATACGCTGTGCGACGAGGGCAACAAAATCCTTTACACTGCCACCCCTCCCCTGCCCACCCTGATTTCCTACGCGCTGGCCCCCAAGTCAAAAGGCGATGAAGACAAGGTTTTTACATCGCTTTCAAAACTTCTTGAGGAAGATCCCTCGCTGCGGATCGACCGGCTGGCCGAAACCAAAGAGATCATTTTGCACGGTCTGGGCCAAATCCACATCGAGACCACCGTCGAACGGCTCAAACGCAAATTCAACGTAGAAGTCCAGCTCAATATTCCCAAGGTGCCGTACCGCGAAACCATCAAGAAAAAAGTCCGCGTCCAAGGTCGCCACAAGAAGCAAACCGGCGGTCATGGACAGTTTGGCGATTGCTGGGTGCAGTTCGAGCCCCAGCCCCGCGGCAAGGGCTTTGAGTATGTCGACGCCATCGTGGGAGGATCGATTCCGCGGCAGTACATCCCGGCGGTCGAAAAAGGCATTGTCGAATCCGCTCAACGCGGCGTGCTGGCAGGGTTTCCCTGCGTCGACTTTAAGGCCACGGTGGACGACGGCTCCTATCACGCGGTGGATTCTTCGGAAATGGCCTTCAAGATCGCCGGCTCGCTGGCGTTCCGCAAGGCGGCCGAGCAGGCCGATGCGGTTTTGCTCGAGCCCGTCATGAAGGTGACCGTGACCGCCCCGGATGAATTCATGGGCGACATCATGGGCGACTTGAATAGCCGCCGCGGTCGGGTGCTCGGCATGGAAAATGCCGGCAAGAATCAGATCATCAACGCCTATGTTCCGATGGCCGAATTCCAGACCTACGCGCCCGACCTGCGTTCGATGACGGGCGGCCGCGGCATTTACCGGATGGAATTCTCCCACTACGATGAGGTGCCGGCACACATCGGCCAGAAAATTATCGATGCGGCGGCCAAGGCCAAGGAAAAAGACTAATCGGAAGGGATGCTAAAATCCGCCTGGCATTCTCGGGAGGGTGAGTAGCCGGCCCAGAAAGCATCCCAGCGTTTTGAAAACAGGATACGGTTTCGAGGGGCGATACGCTTGGCTTCAGGGCAACTCGCCAGATGGAACCGCCGGGAGTTTCGGTTGCCGACGTACCGGCCGCCTTCCTCGCGCCAGCCCCTCCACAGACCGCGCTCTGCCAGCATGGCAGCGCGCTGCGCCGCCAGCAACCGGCTTTCGTATTTGACGTTCGGCAGCATAAGCAGGCAGAACGCCAAGCCCGACCTTAGGAGCCTTTCGTTGACCATTGAGCCGTCCGGCAAAAAGACGTATGCCAGGGTGCGGCCATAGTCGTCCAGTCGCTCGATATCGTATTCCAGATGCACCGGTTGGCCTTTGACCAGTTCCGCGTTCAGCGCGCGCGCGTCAAAACCCAACGGCTGCGCAGTCTGCCGGGAATGTTCGATCTCCGGCGCGTTCACCCCGATGTACCGCACCGACCGGCCGTCCACCAAGTGCACTGTGTCGCCGTCGTTGATGTACTTGACTCTGACCGGTTCGGCCGCGGAAGGCGGCGCACCCCAGAAGGCAAATCCCAGGAGCACCGCCAGTACCAAACCGGCTGAATTGAAACCGGCTGCAGCATTTAGGAAGGTGTTTCGCAAAATCCTCGTCATCGCAAGCCTTCAGCGGCCCGAGCTGAGATGGCACTGCCGGACCGCAGCCTCGTCCAGCATACGGGACAATCCGCCGCGCTGCGCAGGCTGGAATCCCAGTGCGTGCTCCCAGACCTCGTCGTCTTCCATGCACAGATAAATGCATATCCCCGGCGCAACCGCACGGATGGCGGCCGCGATATCACGGTAGGCTCTCATCCGCAGCGGCTTGAAGTAGCGCATTTTTCCGTCCAAGCCGCCGATGAATTCTCCATAAACGATCCGTGAGTGCTTGAAGCGCTGCCGGATGACGGTCTTGAGCTCCGGCATGAATCGCAAAGCACCCAGGCTGATCCAAACGATGTGGCGGGGATCGACGGCGGCAAACAAGCGCTCCACGGTCCGACGATAATCCGCCTCGCAGCCGTCGGCGATGACGATCGGGTCGAAGTGGAACGCGAGCGGATAGCCGTGGTCGGCGCCGCGCGCCGCCGCTTTGAGACGTGCGTCGAGCGAGGTCGTCCCCCGCTCATCGGTCCGAATCACTTCGTCGGTGTTCAGGGACCAGGCCAGGATCGTGCGGCGGCGGTGCGGCAGGTCCAGCAGCGAGTCCACCCATGCGGTCTTGGTCTTCAACTCCAGGACACACCCATCCTGGCCGGCAAATTTTCGGATCAGTCGCTCCGAAAGATGGGTCCAGGGCTCCCAGATCAGACTGTCGGTGAACTCGCCGGTTCCCAGCCGGTGGATGGCCCGGGTGGCGAAGAGTTGTTCCAACTCCTGGTCCATCTCGTCATGATTCAGAAAGTATTGCAGGACCGGCGGGTGAAAATAGGACTGCAAAATGCAATAAGAGCAGTCCATGCTGCAGAAGGTTCCGATATGCAGGATCTTATAGCCGCAGCACGTGTAGTGGTGCGTGCCTGGACAGGACTTGATGAAGGCGCCCCGGTTGCGGGTGAGATAGAGCACGTGTTTGCCGCGGCCGATGGGGTCTTTCGCCGCGGCGACGGACGCATAGACCTCCTGCGCACTTCCCACCGTCTGGATCGGCACTTTAAAGCGCCGGGAGGCCGCCTCGGCTTCAGGGCGGCCGGCCAGTTGGGCATCGACATAGAGCTCGGCGATTTTCATGAATCCAACGCCTTTTCAAACCCCCTGCCCTTTCCGGTCAGCAGTGTCTTGAAGTCCGGGTGGTCGATCAATTCATCCAGCTTGGCGCGCAGATGCACAACCTCCTCGATGGTCTGAAAGCTTAGAGCCAGGGTGAAGCCCGTTCCCTCGAAGTCCCTGGGCGGCGCCAGCTGAAGCGCCGCGCCGAGCTTCAGTCGTTGCCGCAGGACAAAGAAGTTATGCTCCGCGGCGGCCAACGAGGGGAAGCGGCGCAGCCTCAACTGACGGCGGATACCATGAATCTGCTGGTTGCGGTCCGTACCCGGGGAGCCGATTACCTGCGTCAACCCGCATTCCTCCAGCACTTGCCGTGGATCGACGTTCTCCCGGCCGGCAATCTCCGAGACCAGGCTGACGATTTCCCGCTGCTTGTTCAGGCTGGGCTTCAGTCGCCGGAACAGAGATGCAAAGGCGATTCCGAGGTCCTCTTCCAGCCGGCTGAGTTCGCAGGCCATGGCAAAGGAGATCGTCCCGTCGAGGACGCCATCCTGAACATCGACCGGCATTCGGCATAGCAGCTTCAAGCGCACGGCCACGCTCGGATGGGTCGGCAGCCCGAGGGCGGAGGCATCCGCATCGGGGATCCGGCCCTCCGGTGCGGTCTGCTCCAGCAAATTCAGCGCCCGTGAGGTTTCGATGAGGTTCAGCGGCCGTTCGAGCGAGTTTTCGGCGACCGCCGTGAGAGCGCACTCATAGGCGGATGCCGTTGGGAGAACCCGCGCGGGGGTGGACTTCCATCCCATCTCCCGGCAGGCGCTCACACGCCGAAAGCCGTTCACAATGATAAAACCGGCGCCGACCGGCGTGACCAGCGGCGGTGTGCGCAGTCCGAACCGGCGGATGGAGGCCTGGAGATCGCCGCTCTCCCGTTGGGTGGTTATCCGGAAACGTTCATCTCCAAGGTCGATGTCCGCCAGTGGGACGACTCGGGGATCTATCGCCGCCGCCTCTCCGCACTCAGAGGCCATGGCTGCTGCCGCTCAACTGTTTGAGCGCTTCGAGGTATTTTAGGCGGGTGTTGCGGACCACTTCCTCCGGCAGAGGCGGAGGGGGCGGAGTCTTGTCCCAGCGGGTGGATACCAGATAATCGCGCATGTACTGCTTGTCGTAGCTTTGCTGCGGGCCGCCCGGCTGGTAGGATGCCTTGGGCCAGAAGCGCGAGGAGTCCGGCGTCAGGATTTCGTCGATGAGGATGAGCTCGTTGCCGACCAGGCCGAATTCGAACTTGGTGTCGGCGATAAGGATCCCCTTCGTTTCCGCAAAAGCAGCCCCCCTCCGGTAGAGAGTCAGGGTCAAATCGCGCACGCGCTCGGCCAACTCCGATCCGATGCGCTTGCAAGTATCTTCGAAGTCGATGTTAATGTCGTGAATCCCGACCTCTTCTTTGGTGGCCGGCGTGAAGATAGGCTCCGCCAGCCGGTCGGACTCTTTCAGCCCCGCCGGCAACTGGATGCCGCACACCTCCCCGGACTGCCGGTAGGAGCTCCAACCGGAGCCGGAGATATACCCGCGGGCCACGCATTCAATGGGCAGCGGGTCGGCCTTCTTGACGAGCAGGCTGCGGCCCTTGAGCGAGCCGGCGTAAGGGCGGCAGATTTTGGGGAATTCGTCCACGTCGCCGGTAACCACGTGGTTGGCAACAACGGATTTCATCATCCCAAACCAGAAAAGCGATATCTGGGTCAGGATGATACCCTTATCAGGGATCGGGTCAAGCATGACGACATCGAAGGCCGAGATGCGGTCGGTGGCGACCATGAGCAGATGTTCGCCCAGATCGTACATGTCCCGCACCTTACCTCTTTTTAACAGCTTCAGACCCGGAAAATCCGTTTGACTGATCACTGGGTTCATATCCCACGTATCCTTCCTGATAGTTAACGAACACCGCTCCGACGGGCAAGCGGGTTATTCTTCCGGCGAGAGGGATTGAACGAATTGCCGCACGGCGCGCAGGGGCGTTTCTCCGGGGTCGACAAACTCGATCCCGATTTCATAGATCCCCTGCCCTGTCGCGCGCACATGCACCGGTCGTCCCCGGAGGTCAACCAGGTCTTCGCCGAGACCGATACTGAGAATGACGTGGTGCTCCTCTGAAATCGGGAAATGCGTTTCGAGCAGAATGCCGGATTCCGAAAGGTTCAAGGTGCGTCCCATGCCCTGCTTGACCGTCTTTTGATCCTCGTCCAGGCACACATAAGAAAGGTTGAGGGAACTGAACCGCTGATGTTTGCGCTTTTCGTCGTTCGTCATTGGCTAAAAGTGCTCCTCAGAGGTGGCCGATTACCGGATGCCGGACTGGCCGACCCGATTGATGGTTACCAAGGTTGTCGCCGAGATGCAAGCGGCCAGGTGCTCGATGATGTTGCGCAAGGTGGCCGACAGCCGCTTGTATTCAGCAGTAATCTTTTGTGAGTCGACCGCCGCCAATTTGAGGCCGGGGGAGGAAAACACCGCCGCTGCGAAAGGCTCATGACCGATCGTCAGAAACGGGATATGCCCGAAGAAATCGCCCTTCTGAAGATGCGCCAGGGGGGCATAGCCGGAGCCGAGGCTGCGGGCCACGACCACTTCACCGTCGCGAATTCGGAAGAGACGCTCCTCTTGCTGGCCTTCCTTGAGGGCCATTTTTTTGCCCTTGATGAGATCCATAAACGTCGTGGTGCGCGCATGGGCGTCGGCTCCAATCCCGGTCACACACCTCAGGCGGTTGTCGAGGCTCTTGATCAGGCTTTTGAAATCCGCCGAAAGATTCGCCAGTTCACCGGCCAGTTGCTGGGAGTCCAGCATGCCCAACTGAACGTTTCCGCAGGCGACGACGGTGGTGCTGCGGACGTTGTCCCCGATGAGCAGAGACGCCACGCTGCCGAGAAAGGCGCCATCTCCCACCCGCAGCAGCTTGAGCGGGCCCTTCGGCGTGGTTTTGATGATTTCGGCGGCCCCTTCTAGAATCACCCAAATCCAGTTTCCGTGGGCGCCCTCGTGCACGATTTCGTCCCCGTCGTAGAAGCCCTCTTCGTCGATCACGTAGGCGTAATCGACCAGAGGCCCCTTAATGATCGGCGGCAACTCCGCCCGGCGGGCGGTGGATACGGGGGCAACCAACCGGCCGGCGGCTGCCGCCGGCGGCGACGGCCCGAGTTTGGTGATCTTGCCCTCGTCCAGCAGGCGCAACCCATCCAGAATGATCTCCATCCGACCCTTTTGGATGGTTCGCTCGCACGCCACCGGCTCACGGGTGAAATCGAAGCGTCCCTCCATCCAGCCGAAAAGGGCGAAAAGAGCCTCCACGCCGGACTGGGTACCGTCTTTGGCGTCGACGGGGTTTCCGTTTTCGACCACGATTAGACCGGCGTCGCCTCGGTAAGGGCTGTAAACCCTCAGGGTGCCGGTGGCCGAACTGCTCCCGAGCAGTTGCAGCAGTTCGCCGAGGTTCAGGAAGCTCAATTTTCCGGAAAAATCGAAATCAGACGCCATACCGTTCGCATACAGGTGAGCTTACGCCACTGCGGACAAAAGAAGCGGAAGCGCTAAAAATTCAGCTCCTGTTGGAGCTTGCGCAGCACGAGCCGAAGACACTCCTGCAGCGTCTTGCCGACACCCTTGCCGGTCAGGGCTGCCGCCGGCTGTGCGGGGGCTTTCAACTGCCGGTTCAGCTCGTGGGACATCTGCTCCATCGACATGAGCGGGATGTTGGCTTCGACCAGGTCGCGCTTGTTGAACTGCATCACCAGCGGAAGTTTGAAGATGCTCACGTTGTAGTCGCGCAGATTTTGTTGAAGATCCTTCAACGCAAGCATATTCTGTTCACGCCGCACCTCAAGGGAGTCGGCTACGAATACCACTCCGTCCGCACCTCTTAGAACCAATTTGCGCGTGGAGGCGTAACGGACCTGGCCTGGCACGGTGTAAAGTTGCACGCGTACATCACATCCCTTGACCTTGCCGAGTTCCAGGGGCAGAAAATCGAAAAACAGGGTCCGATCCCCCTCGGTATCGATGGAGATCATTTGTCCCTTGACATGCTGGGAGAAGGTCCGATGAATGTACTCCAGGTTGGTGGTCTTACCGCACCGCGCCGGGCCATAGTAGACAATCTTGCACTCGATCTGATGTTTCTTGAGATTTACGACTGCCATTTTTCTATCATATCACAAGGTTTGGCGCGCGCAAAGCAAAAACCCGGGACCATAGTTAACGAGCTGCAGCCCGGGCCGGTGCGGCAAGCGCCCCGGGGTTTCTTACCGGAACGCGCAGCGGTGGAGGCCGCGGTGGACCCGTCAACCCACGAATTCTGTTGACAATCATATGAATTGTGGTAACGAAAAATTCCTTTATGGATCGATCGGGCATGAGCAAAGACCATCGAATGTTCCGTTTCATGCCTGACGTACAGGGCCGGCCATCGGGTCCGCGGCACCCGGCGACGGTTACACCATTTCACATCAACGGCCGCAATACGGAGGAGATCGTCATGGATAAAAAGGTCACCGTCATCGGTGCGGGAAACGTCGGCGCCACTGCGGCCCAGCGTTTGGCAGAAAAAGAGCTTTGTGATGTGGTTTTGGTGGATATCATCGAAGGGGTTCCCCAGGGCAAGGCCCTGGATCTCGCCGAAGCGGCCCCCATCGAAAAGCATGATGCCCATCTGGTCGGCACCAACGCCTATGATGCGAGCGCCGACTCTGACATCGTCATCATCACCGCTGGAATTCCGCGCAAGCCGGGCATGAGTCGAGACGACCTTTTGACCACCAATGCCGGCATCGTCAAAAAGGTGACTCAGGAAGTGGCATCGCGCTCGCCCAAGGCGACATTGATCATCGTGAGCAACCCGCTGGACGCCATGTGCCATGTGGCGTTGGATGCCAGTCGATTTCCCAAACAGCGCGTCATCGGCATGGCCGGCGTGCTGGACTCGGCTCGTTTTCGTGCGTTTATCGCCATGGAGTTGAACGTATCGGTGGAAAACACCCACGCTTTTGTATTGGGCGGCCACGGCGATACCATGGTGCCGCTGCCGCGCTACTCCAGCGTGGCCGGCATTCCGATCACGGAGCTCATGACCCCGGAGCGCATCGAGGCCCTGGTGAAGCGCACCCGCAACGGCGGAGCAGAGATCGTGAGCCTGCTCAAGACGGGCAGCGCCTACTACGCCCCGGCGTCGGCGGCGGTGGAAATGGCTGAGTCCATCCTCAAGGACAAGAAGAAAATACTGCCCTGTGCGGCCTACCTGCAGGGTGAGTACGGGATCAAGGACCTGTTCATCGGCGTTCCGGTCAAACTGGGGGCCGGCGGGATCGAGCAGGTGATCGAAATCAAGCTGACCGCCGAAGAAAACGCGGCGTTGCAGAAATCGGCGGCCGCGGTTCAGGAGCTGAAAAGTGCGCTGGCCCAGCTGAAATACTGATTCCTCACTCTGCGGCCGACGCTTCAAAATTCGAACCCAGGCTTTCCTTGATCGCGGCGGCCAGCTTCCGATTAAATCCGGGCAGCGCGCTCAGTTCATCGAGCGTGGCTGCCCGGACCGCTTCAAAGCTGCCGAAATGAGCGACCAGCTGCGCCTTGCGCACCCGGCCGACGCCCGGGACGGCGTCCAACGCCGATGACAGGGTCGCGGTGCGATGCCGCCGGCGATGGAAGGAAACCGCGTGGCGGTGCGCTTCATCCCGCACCCGTTGCAGGAAAAGCAGCAGGTCGACCTCCCGGCCGAAATGGACCGGATTCGAACGCCCCGGAAGAAAAACCTTGTCCTGCGCCTCACCTCGATCCGGGTCTTTCTTGGCGATCCCGATAACATCCATGCGCCCGTCGAGCTGCAAATCCCTCATCACCGCCCGCGCGGCGCCGAGTTGCCCCTTGCCGCCGTCCACCATCAGCAGGTCGGGAAGCGGCTCCGAGGCCGTCCCCTTCCCCAGCCGCCGCCTCAAAATCTCCGACATGGACGCATAATCATCCGGCCCGGCCACGCCGGTGATGAGGTATCGACGGTAGGCGGGCGGCTCCGGGCGCCCGTCGACAAACACCACTAAAGCGGCGACGGGGTCGGAACCCATGAGCGTCGAGTTGTCCACACATTCGATGCGCTCCGGACGACGCGAAAGGTCCAGGCGGCGTTGCAGCCGCTCCAACAGCGCGGCGCCGCTGGAGCGCCGGGTCAGCAGCGCCTGGAGTTCCGTGCGGGCGTTGTTCAGCGCCACCTCCAGCAGGCGTGCCTTCTCGCCGCGCTCCGGCCGATGAATCCGCACCCGCTTGCCCTTCTGAACGGCCAACCAGTCCAGAATCCACTCTTCGTCATCGAGAGGGTGGGACACGAAAAGCTCCTCGGGTACGGAGGCGCGCCCCTCATAAAACTGGCGGACGAACACGCCCAGCATCTCATCTTCCCGAGCCATGGTTTCTGGAAAACCGAAGTGGCGGGAGCCTGTTAGAAAACCGCCGCGCACCTCCAGGTAGGTGATCACGGCGGCACCGGCGGCGGCGGCAACCGCGAAGACGTCCCGGTCCATGAAGTCCGTGGTCACCGCCACCTGTTTCTCGGTGGTCCGCTGCAATGCAAACAGCTTGTCCCTCAGGCGCGCCGCTTTTTCATATTCCTGAGCGGCGGCCGCGGCCTCCATGCCGCCTCGGATCTTTGCCAGCAGCTCTTGGGTGCGCCCCTTCAAAAAAAGAACCGCTTCCTGAACATGCTCACGATAGACATCCGGCGGGACATCCCGACAGCAGGGCGCCAGACAGCCGTTCATCTGGCAGTGCAGGCAGGGCCGGGTGCGGGTGCGGAACTCACTGGACTTGCATTTGCGCAGCTTGAAGGTGCGATTGAGTACCTTGAGGGTTTCCCGCACGGCCTGCGCGGATGCAAACGGTCCGAAATAGAGGGCATCGTCCTCGCCGATCTTCCGTACGACGGTGAAACGGGCATAGGCTTCCTTTGGATCCAGCCGCAGCGAGGGGTAGCGCTTGTCGTCCTTGAGCACCACGTTGAAGCGGGGCCGGTGGCGTTTAATGAGGTTGGACTCGAGGATGAGGGCTTCTTTTTCGGTGCGGGTGACAATGACTTCGATGTCGGCGATCCGGCCCACCAGTGCATCGATTTTGGAATCGGAATGGATCGAGGTTTTGAAATAGGCCGATAAGCGTTTGCGGAGGCTGCGCGCCTTGCCGACATACAAAATTCGTCCGTCGGCCGCTTTCATCAGGTAGACGCCGGGCGCCAACGGGGCGCTGGCGGCCTTGTCGCCCGGATCGCCGGGCGCCAACGGTTGCGGTTCTAAAAGCGGTTTCATGTTTCCAGGACGATCAGCCGCTGCAGATTCTTGACCCGGTCCCGCAGGTCGGCGGCCCGCTCGAAATCAAGCTCCCGAGCGGCCTGATGCATCTGTTTTTCAAGTCTGCGAATCTCGGCATCGATATCCTCCAGGGAGTCGTACGCGGCAGGCTCTTCGGCGACCCGGCTGATCGGGTTCGGCGGCTGGCGGGTGGCGAAATCAAAGGCTCCGGAGATGGCCTTGTGCACGGATGCAGGTGTGATGCCGTGGGCCTGATTGTAGGCCTGCTGGATTTTGCGGCGGCGGCTGGTTTCGTCGATGGCCTGTTGCATGGAAGGGGTGACCGAGTCCGCGTAGAGAATGACCAGGCCGTTGGCATGGCGCGCCGCGCGGCCGCAGGTCTGAATGAGCGACCGGGCGGATCGCAGAAACCCTTCCTTGTCGGCATCCAGGATGGCCACCAGCGACAC
This sequence comes from Desulfobacterales bacterium, assembly GCA_030834695.1. Classification (GTDB taxonomy): domain Bacteria; phylum Desulfobacterota; class Desulfobacteria; order Desulfobacterales; family SpSt-501; genus SpSt-501. The sequence goes on along the minus strand of JAUQXK010000120.1, from coordinate 3,711 downwards.
TTCAGGGATGTCGAGGCCTTCGCGCAGCAGGTTGATGCCCACCAGCACGTCAAAATGCCCCAACCGCAGATCACGGATGATGTCCATGCGCTCCAGCGTGGTGATGTCCGAATGCAGGTAACGGACCTTGAGCCCGAGGTCCGAATAGTACTCGGTGAGGTCTTCCGCCATGCGTTTGGTCAGGGTGGTAACCAGTACGCGTTCGCGGCGCTGTTGCCGGGTGCGGATTTCATCGTGCAGGTCGTCGACCTGGTGGCGCGCGCTGCGGACTTCTATCCAAGGGTCGAGCAGGCCCGTCGGCCGTACGATGAGCTCGACGACCGCACCCCTCGCCAACATCATCTCACGGTCCGCCGGGGTGGCGGACACGTATATCACCTGGTTGAAACGCGACTGGGACTCCTCGAACGTCAGCGGTCGGTTGTCCAGGGCCGAAGGCAGACGGAAGCCAAACTCCACCAGAGTCTCTTTGCGGGCGCGATCCCCGCGGTACATGCCCTGGAGCTGGGGCACGGCGATATGGCTCTCGTCGATGAACAGCAAAAAATCTTTCGGAAAATAGTCAAGCAGGGTCGGCGGCGGCTCCCCTGCCCGACGGCCGGTCAAATGCCTGGAGTAGTTCTCGATGCCGTTGCAATAGCCGAGCTCCTGGATCATCTCCAGGTCGAAATGCGTGCGTTCCTCGATGCGCTGCGCTTCCAGCAGTTTGCCCTGGTCCCGGAAAAAATCGATACGGCCGCCCAGTTCGGTGCGGATGGTCTGCATGGCTCTCTGCTGGGTGGTCTTCTGTGTGACGTAGTGGCTGGCCGGAAAAATTACGCTGCGCGCAAGTCGACGCAGAACCGTATTGCGCAGGGCGTCGATTTCGGCGACGCTTTCAACCCGGTCTCCGAAGAAATCAACCCGGATGGCCCGGTCTTCTTCATAGGCCGGAAAAATCTCGACGCGGTCGCCCCGGACCCGAAAGGTTCCTCGGAAGAAATCATGGTCCTTGCGCTCGTAATGCATGGCGACGAGATCCGCCAGCAGCCGTTCACGGTTGAGTTCGGCGTCGGCTTCGATCTCCACGCGCATGGACAGGTAGTCTTCCGGGGCGCCGAGACCGTAGATGCAAGACACGCTTGCCACCACCAGCACATCGCGCCGCGAAAGCACCGAGCGTGTGGCGGAATGCCGCAGCTTGTCGATCATGTCGTTGATGGATGAATCCTTGGCGATGTAGGTGTCCGAGGACGGGATGTAGGCCTCCGGTTGGTAGTAGTCGTAGTAGCTGACGAAATATTCGACCGCATTGTCGGGGAACAGCTGGCGGAACTCGCTGTAGAGCTGGGCCGCCAGCGTCTTGTTCGGGGCGATCACCAGCGTCGGGCGGTTGATCCGCGCGATGACCTGTGCCATCGTAAACGTTTTGCCGGAGCCGGTGACGCCCAAGAGGACATTGTGCGTTCGGCCCGTCAGCAACTGCCGGGAGAGCGCTTCGATGGCGGCGGGCTGGTCGCCCGCCGGGTCGAACGCGGAGGTCAATTCAAAAGCGCTCATGAGGCCCTGCCTCGATCCGGCGGCCGGCGTTCGATCAGTGCAGTGGCCATGGCGCCGATGCCCTCGCCGCGCCCGATCATTCCGCAGCCTTCGGTGGTCGTGGCCTTGAGGTTGAAGGCTTGCGGGCGGGCGGCCTGCATGGCCTGCAGAATCCGGGTCGAAATTTCGCGGCGAAACGGCATGATTTTCGGCGCTTCGGCCAGCACGACCGCATCGACGTTGACGATCCGAAACCCGTTGGCATCGAGCAGCGCGCAGGTCTTTTTCAGCAGCTCCAGGCTGGAGATCCCCCGGTAGGCCGGATCGCTGTCCGGGAAGTGAATGCCGATGTCGCCCAGGCCACAGGCCCCGAGCAGGGCGTCGCAAATGGCATGCACCAGCACATCCGCGTCGGAATGGCCCGACAGCCCTTTTTCATATGGGATCCTGATCCCGCCCAGAATGAGAATGCGGTTTTCGACCAGCCGGTGGAAATCGAAACCAATGCCTGTTCTAAATCCTGCGTCCGTCATTCCTCTTTCCCTGTAGCGCATCGATGGCGCAGTGGTGTTTTTAGAAAATAGCACAGCCGACGCAGCGGGTAAACATGACCGCCGCGCGCAGCTATCCCCAGAGCGCTTCCCGCAGGCCGGAGGTGCGATCGATGCGGCGGTGGATGGCGGTCGCGAGAACGTCTCGCCGGCCGAAGAGCGTAAAGCGTTTCCGCGCCCGGGTCAGGGCGGTGTACAATAGTTCACGGGAAAGAACCGGAGAGTCTTCCGGCGGCAGAACCAGCAGCACATCTTCGAATTCGGATCCCTGGCTTTTATGCACCGTCATGGCGTAAACCGTTTCGTGTTCGGGCAGACGGTACGGCAGGAAACGGCGCAGCCCTCCGGCCGCATCCGCGAAAAAGACGGCCACGCGTTCGGGCATCTCGGCGGAATCGCTCAGGGCCACGCCGACATCTCCGTTGAAAAGCCCCAGGCCGTAATCGTTTTGGGTGATCAGTATCGGACGGCCGGAATACCAGGGGGTGCTGAGGCGCGGATTGATCCGAATCCGTCCCTGCCGCACCAGAACCCGCTCCACCATCCGGTTGACCGATTCCACCCCGTTGAGCCCGGCCCGGTGAGCGCAGAGCACCTTGAACCGGCCGAGTTCCTGCAGCATCGCGCCCGGGTCGCCCTTCACGCTGTACGCGGCGTAGCCCGCTGCCACGCGCTGTTCCAGTCCCGCCCTTCCGACGGAACCTGCCGGTGCCGCTATCCAGGTGACCGGCCCTTCCCCGGTCCGGGACAGAATCTCCAACGTCCCGGGTGCATCGCCTCGGTTGACCGTGTCGCTGAGTTCGCCGATGGCGCTGCCTGCGGCGAACCGGTGGCGGGTTTGCAGCTCCACGATGCAGTCCTGCAGCGGCCGGTCATCCGTCGCCGGTGGGACCGCCTGCCCGGTCACGCGCCGAATCAAATCTCCGAACTCCGCTGAGAACCCCGGCCGCCACGAGCGGCCGCAAATGTCTCCCAACACCGAACCAGCCTCAACCGATGCCAGCTGGTCTCGGTCGCCGATCAGCACCAGCCGGGCCGCCCCGGGCAACGCGTCCACCAGCTTGGCCATGAGGGCCAGATCGACCATGGAGACCTCATCAACGATCATCAGATCGACCGGCAGGAGGTTCTCGGCATGGTGGTGAAACAGGGGCGTGCCGGGCACGGGCCTGAGAAGCCGATGCAGGGTATAGACCTCGTAAGCGGGGGCGGTGCCGCAGTTGTCCGCCGGCGCCGGCCGCCCCGGGCGCTGCCGCAAAGATTCCTTGAGTCGGGCCGCGGCCTTGCCCGTGGGTGCGGCCAACAGCACGCGGGTCGAGCGCCCCTGGTGCAGTTCCTCCCACACGGAGAGTATTTTGGCGACCGTTGTGGTCTTGCCGGTTCCCGGCCCGCCGGTGATCACGGTCAAGCGCTTGAGCACGGCCACGGCCACGGCCACTTGCTGCCAGTCGATCCCCGGTCCGCCGCCGTCGAAGTGCCGCCGGATAGCGGCCGGCAGGCCCGCAGTGCCCAGGTGCTCCGGCGGGAAGCCGGCGCGCTCCCGTATGCGGGCGGCCAAGCCGCTTTCGTATTCCCAATAGCGATGGAGGTAGAGGCGGGTGTTCTCGTCCAGCACCAGCGGCCGGCGTTCTCCCGGCCGCCC
>JAUQXK010000119.1 GCA_030834695.1 Desulfobacterales bacterium | reverse complement strand
GGAGGGGGTGGAGATGGTGATGCCGGGGGACAACGTATCGATCACCGCGGAGCTGATCACCCCGATAGCGATGGAGAAGGAGCTGCGGTTTGCGGTACGGGAAGGCGGCCGCACGGTGGGCGCCGGCGTGGTCGCCGAGGTTATCGAATAGAAGGAATGACACTCTCATGATTATGAACACGAAAATTCGGATCCGACTAAAAGCTTACGATCATAAACTGCTCGACCAGTCCGCATCCGACATCGTCGATACGGCCTCCAAGACCGGAGCCAAGGTGGTGGGTCCGATCCCATTGCCGACGCGGATCAACAAATATACGGTGCTGCGCTCGCCGCACGTGGACAAGAAATCGCGCGAGCAGTTCGAGATGCGCACCCACAAGCGGCTGTTGGACATTATAGACCCGACGCAGCAGACCGTCGACGCGCTGATGAAGCTGGACCTGTCGCCGGGAGTGGACGTGGAGATCAAGCTCTAAACCTCGCCCGGAACATGTACCGGATGCTGCATCCGGCACACGGCTGTTACCGGTGTCCGCGGGAAGGATGAGTGATTGTTATGTGTAAAGGATTAATGGGGAAAAAGCTGGGAATGACCGGGTTGTTCGCCTCTGATGGGCGCGTGATACCGGTGACCGTCATTCAGGCCGGGCCCTGTGTGGTGACCCAGATCAAAACACGGGCCACGGACGGTTACAACGCGCTGCAGCTCGGCTTTGACGAAGTCAAACCCCGGCATGTCACCAAGCCGCGTCAGGGCCATTTTCGGAAAAGCGGCGAGAGCTGCTTTCGCTATGTGCAGGAGTTTCCGGTCGATCGTCCGGAGGACTACAGCGTCGGTCAGCAGATCACCCTGGACATTTTTGCGGTGGGCGAGCGGGTGAATGTCAGCGGGACCACCAAGGGTCGTGGTTTTGCCGGTGTTATAAAAAAGGAAGGCTTCAGCGGCGGACGAACCACCCATGGCAGCAAATGCCACCGCATCCCCGGTTCAATCGGTTCCAGTGCCTGGCCGTCGCGGGTTTTCAAAGGAAAGGGGATGCCAGGGCATTACGGGGTCGAGCATCAGACGATGCAGGGCATCGAAATCGTCGATATCCGGCCAGAAGATCACATCCTGTTGGTGAGGGGTGCCGTACCGGGCCCGGCCACGGGCCTGGTAGCCATCAAAAAACCAAAAATCCTCAAGAAAAAATAGCGAGTTGGCGCTGCGTGAAGGTGATATTATGGCCGTCGTAGAGGTTCACAATATAGAAGGGAAGCCGGTTGCGCAGGTGGATCTGCCGGATGCGGTCTTCAACGTTCCGGTTAAGCCGCATGTTCTGCACACGGTGGTGACCATGCAGCTTGCCAATCGACGATCGGCGAACCCCAAAGTCAAGCATCGCGGCGATGTGGCCGGCAGCACCCGCAAGCTTTATAAGCAGAAGGGAACCGGCCGTGCGCGGCGAGGCGACATCAAGTCTCCGTTGCTCAGAGGCGGCGGTGTTATTTTCGGCCCGGATGGTCGCTTGTACACCCGTCAGCTGCCGAAAAAAGTTCGCCAGCTGGCGCTGAAGATGGCCTTGAGCAGCAAGCTGCAGGACCGTGCGCTGATGGTGGTGGATCGATTCGATATCGACCCGATTAAGACCAAGACCTTTGTGACGGCCATCAAGGCGCTCAATCTCAAGAGCGCGCTGATCGTCACCGAGGCTAAACATGAAACGTTGGAACGTTCCTCTCGCAATGTTCCGGACGTTAAGGTTCTGCGCAGCGAAGGGTTGAACGTTTACGACGTGCTCAAGTACGATACGCTTGTGCTGCTGCAGCCGGCGATCAAGACCATCGAGGAGAGGCTGATTCCATGAATTACTACGATATCATCATCCGCCCCCTGGTCACGGAGAAGACCAACCTCCAAAAGGAGCTTTACAATCAGGTCTCCTTCGAGGTGGGCCGGCATGCCAACCGCATCGAGATTAAGCGGGCCGTCGAAAAGGGGTTCAAGGTGCGGGTGGCTTCCGTTCGAACGATGCAGATGAGCGGAAAAAGCACCCAGCGCGGGCGGATTCAGGGCAAACGCCGCGATTGGAAAAAGGCCATCGTACGGCTGATGCCGGGCGAACGCATCGAATTCTTCGAGGGCGCATAAGAGGTTAAGGAGCAGGCGATGGGCATCAAAAAAGTCAAACCGACCTCTCCCGGCAGACGTTTCCAGACGTATGCCGATTTTGGGGAGATTACCAAGACGACTCCGGAGAAAAGTCTTTTGCAGCCGGTTCGACGAAGCGGCGGGCGCAACTGCTACGGGCGGGTAACGGCCTGGCAGCGCGGCGGCGGCCACAAGCGTCACTACCGGGTGATCGACTTCAAGCGCGATAAAATCGGGGTGCCGGCCCGCGTCGCCGCCATCGAATACGATCCGAACCGTTCGGCCCGGATTGCACTGCTGCATTATGCGGACGGAGACAAACGATACATTCTGGCACCGGTGGATCTTCGCGTGAACGATGTCGTTGAAGCCGGTCCGAAAGCGGATATCAAGCCTGGCAACAGCCTGCCGCTGCGCAACATGCCGCTGGGCACCCAGGTCCACAACATTGAGTTGAGACTCGGCAAGGGCGGCCAGATCGTGCGCAGCGCCGGCGGATACGCGCAGCTCATGGCCAAAGAAGGCAACTATGCGCTGCTGAAACTGCCATCTGGCGAGGTCCGCAAGGTGCTGTTGGACTGCCGAGCGACCGTGGGGCAAGTCGGCAATGTGCAGCACGAAAATGTTTCATACGGCAAGGCCGGTCGCAAGCGTTGGCACGGACTGCGGCCGCATACGCGGGGTGTGGCGATGAACCCGATCGATCATCCGATGGGCGGCGGTGAAGGCAAATCGTCCGGTGGACGGCATCCGTGCAGCCCCTGGGGCATCCCGACGAAAGGGCACAAAACCCGCAAGAAAAAACCCAGTGATCGCTTGATCGTCAAGCGGCGGCGATAAGTTCGCCATCGGCGCGGCACGGTCGTCGGGCGGTCGTGCGGAGCGGATGGATTGGAATCAAGAATTTCGGGAGACACTATGTCGAGGTCGCTGAAAAAAGGTCCATACATTGAGGGCCAATTGTTAAAAAAAGTACAGGTGGCACAGGATTCACGCAGCAACCGAGTCATCAAGACCTGGTCGCGGCGGTCCACCATTGTGCCCGAGATGGTCGGCTTAACCCTGGCGGTTCACAACGGCCGCAAGTTCATTCCGGTGTTCATTTCCGAAAATATGGTTGGGCACAAACTGGGGGAGTTCTCGCCGACGCGGACGTTCCACGGGCATTCGGGCGACAAGAAGTCGAAAGCCGCCTGAAATCGTCGTGAAGCCGGTGTTCGGAAGGAAGAGGGACAACAGAGATGGAGTCTAAAGCGGTATCGCGATATGCACGCGTATCTTCCCTAAAGATAGTAAAGGTGTCGGCCGCCGTCAAAGGCCGGCCGGTGGGAGACGCTCTGAACATTCTGAAGTTCATGCCCCAGAAGGCGGCTAAGATGTTGGAGAAATTGATCCGTTCGGCCGTCGCCAACGCGGACCAGAAACCCAACATCGACGTCGACCGGTTGGTTATAAGAACTATCACGGCCGACGACGGCCCGGTGCTGAAACGTTGGGGCACCAAGGCACGCGGAAGAGGCACCCGAATCCTGAAGCCGACTTGCCACATTACGGTGGTGTTGTCGGAAACGTCTTCGGTTTAGCAAAGGAGGTTTGAGCTTGGGCCAGAAAGTCAACCCGATCGGTTTAAGATTAGGCATTATCAAGACCTGGGAGTCCCGGTGGTTCGGCGGTAAAAATTACGCTCAGTACATCTTTGAGGACCACAAGCTTCGCAAGTTTGTCAAGCAGAAGCTGTATCACGCCGGCGTCTCCCGGATCGAAATCGAGCGATCGGCGAAGCGCATTCGGTTGCGCATCTATACCGCCCGACCGGGCATTGTCATCGGCAAGAAGGGTGCGGAGATTGCCCAGCTCAAGAAGGAAATCGAGAAACTGACCGTCCACGAGGTACTGATCGATATTCAGGAGATTCGCAAACCTGAAATTGATGCGCAATTGGTGGCGGAGAATGTGGCCACTCAGCTCGAGCGGCGGGTTGCCTTCCGGCGTGCGATGAAGCGTGCGGTGCAGTCGGCGCTGCGTTTCGGCGCGCTCGGCATCAAGGTGATCTGCGCGGGCCGACTGGGGGGCGCAGAAATCGCCCGAACCGAATGGTACCGGGAAGGGCGCGTTCCCCTGCATACGTTGCGGGCGGACATCGATTACGGCGTGGCCGAAGCACGGACCACTTACGGGGTGGTGGGGGTAAAGGTCACCATCTTTAAAGGAGAGGTCCTGCGCAAAGACCAGCCGGTCGCCGAACAGGGGTAACGCACAGGAGAACGGAAAATGCTGAGTCCCAAGAAAGTTAAATTTCGCAAGCAGATGAAGGGTCGCATGCGGGGAGCGGCCCGGCGGGGCAGTGCGCTCAACTTCGGTGAATTCGGATTGCAGGCCGTCTCCGCCGGATGGGTGAGTGCGAAAGAAATCGAGGCCGCTCGTATCGCCATGACACGGCATGTGAAACGCGGCGGCCGCATCTGGATTCGGGTGTTCCCCGATAAACCATTTACGAAGAAGCCGGCGGAAACCCGCATGGGCAAAGGCAAAGGTGCCCCCGAGGGATGGGTGGCGGTGGTTCGCCCCGGCCGCATCCTTTACGAGATGCAGGGAGTTTCCCGGCAGATGGCCGCGGAGGCTTTTCGGCTGGCGGCGCATAAGCTTTCGATCCAGACCAAATTCGTGGAGAGGAGCGAGTTGCTATGAAGGGCAGCGAGATCCGCGAAATGACGGCTGATGAAATGCAGCGCAAAGTGAACGATCTCAAGCAAGAGCTGTTTAACCTGCGGTTTCAGCATGAGATCGGACAACTTGAGAACCGGGCCAGAATCCGACAGACCAAACAGGACATTGCCCGTCTGTTGACCGTGATTCGTGAAGTTTCCAACAACCTGCAACCCGTGAAAGCATAAGTGCATCCATGAAAGAACGAGGAATGAAACGACAGGTCGTCGGCGTCGTGGTCAGCAACCGGATGAACAAGACGGTGGTCGTTGCGGTCGAGCGCCTGGTCAAACATCGCATGTACCAGAAGTATGTCAAGCGCCAGACCAAGTTCTCCGCTCACGACGAGACCAACAGCTGCCAAATCGGGGACACGGTGCAAATCACCGAATCCCGCCCCCTCAGCCGTACCAAACGCTGGCGGGTCAGCAAAATTGTCGAAAAAGCGGCCTAACGCGCAAAAGGACGTGACCCATGATTCAGGTTGAAACACGATTAAAGGCGGCCGACAATTCCGGAGCCAAGGTGCTCTACTGCATCAAGGTGTTGGGCGGGTCCCGCCGGCGTTACGCCACAGTCGGCGACATCATTGTCGTTTCGGTCAAAGAAGCCATGCCCAACGCTAAAGTCAAAAAAGGGGATGTGCTTAAGGCCGTCGTGGTCCGGACCAAAAAGGAAGTGCGGCGGCCGGACGGTTCTTATATTCGATTCGACGAGAACTCAGCGGTCCTGATCAACCAGGCCAAGGAACCCATCGGGACCCGTATCTTTGGGCCCGTGGCGCGTGAGCTGCGTGCCAAGCGGTTCATGAAAATCATATCCCTGGCGCCTGAAGTGCTTTAGCAGAGCGGTATTGACGCGGCAGCCCGGCGGGAGAAACGGCGTATGAAGTTCGATAAAGTAGCGATAAAAAAAGACGACAAGGTCAAGGTGATCACAGGCAAGGACCGGGGCAAAATCGGCAAGGTGCTCAAAGTGCTCCGCAAGAAAGACCGTATCTTGGTCGAGAAGGTGAACATCATCAAGCGTCATACTCGGCCGAATGCCAAGAATCGACAGGGCGGTATCATGGAAACGGAAGCGCCGATCCCCTGGTCCAATGTGATGCTGATGTGCAACAAGTGTATGGCCGCCACGCGGGTGACGCACAAAGCCCTGGAGGATGGGAAAAAAATCCGCACGTGTGCCAAATGCGGTGAGGCCATCGAGTCTTGATGCCGGCCGGCGGAGGAGTCGCATGTCTGAATTGAAGAAGCGTTACGGAAAAGAAGTCGTCCCCAAACTGATCGAAACCTTTCAGTACAAGAATGTGATGCAGGTTCCGAAGCTGAAGAAAATTGTATTGAACATGGGGCTCGGGGAAGCCATCCAAAACATCAAGGTGCTGGAAACTGCGACTGCGGAACTCAAGGCCATCGCCGGGCAGCAGCCGGTGGTGACCAAAGCCAAAAAATCCATCGCCGCGTTCAAACTGCGCGAAGGGATGCCCATTGGCTGCATGGTGACGCTGCGCCACGGTCGCATGTACGATTTCTTGCAGAAGCTGGTGAATGTGGCGCTACCGCGCGTGCGTGACTTTCGCGGCATCTCCAACAAGGCGTTTGACGGTCGGGGCAATTACGCGCTCGGGATCAAGGAACACATTATTTTTCCCGAAATCGACTATGACAAAATCGACCAGATCAAGGGATTGAACATCAGCATCGTGACCAGCGCACGGACCGACGAGGAAGGCCGAGAGTTGCTTCGGCTGCTCGGCATGCCTTTCCGCAACTAAGTGGACCGGCGGTTTCGCGCAAAGCGTATAGAAGCTGGATTCCAAGGAGGATGATTTGGCAAAGAAGTCGCTCAGGCTGAAAGCAATGCGGACCCCGAAGTTCAAGGTCCGGACGTACAACCGGTGCCCGATCTGCGGCCGGCCGCGGGCCTTTTTACGGAAATTCGGCGTCTGTCGGATCTGCTTCCGGAGCATGGCCTCCCTGGGCAAGCTGCCGGGAGTCATCAAGTCTAGCTGGTAAAGGCCAGGTGCCGGTGTCCCACCGGCGATGGCCCCGATTCGTGCGTTGCCGGCGATCGCCGGGACGCCCGTGTGCACAGAGGAGAATGTTATGGCAATCAATGATCCCGTCGCCGACATGCTGACGCGAATCCGAAACGCGGCCAAGGCCAAGTTCAGCAGTGTCGATATCCCCGGCTCCCAGCTCAAAGTCGAGTTGGCTCGGCTGTTGAAAGACGAAGGGTTTATCAAAAACTATAAGTTTCTCAAAGACGGCAAGCAGGGAATCCTGCGAGTCTACCTGAAGTACGGCCAGGGGCAGACTCAGACGATTCATCACCTGAAGCGGGTCAGCAAACCGGGCCGGCGTTTTTACGTCAAGAGCAAAGACCTCAAACCGGTTTTGAATGGCATGGGGATATCGATTCTGTCAACCTCCCGGGGCGTGATGACGGACAAGCAGGCGCGCAAGGAAAACGTCGGTGGAGAGATTTTGTGCACCGTCAGCTGATGAGCGGCCGGGGTGCATTTGATCGAGCAAGGGAGCAGGGTATTATGTCACGAGTGGGCAAAAAACCAATTCCAGTTCCGGCCAACACCCGAATATCCTATCAGGATCGAGCGCTGACCATCGAAGGCCATAAAGGCAAACTGAGCCGGGAGATCCATCCGGCAGTGGATCTGACCATCGGCGACGGGGTCGTCCATGTCCGGCTGGCGATGGAGACAAAGACCAGCCGGGCGTTGCAGGGACTGACGCGCAGTCTTGTCGCCAATATGCTGATCGGCGTCTCCCAGGGTTTCGAGCGGGTGTTGGAAATCAACGGGATCGGCTATCGGGCGGAGGTGAAGGGCAAGACCCTCGTGTTTCAACTGGGATTCTCCACCCCGAAAGAATTTGAACTGCCGGCGGGGGTCACCGCCACCATCGAGAAAAACACGATCATCAAGCTGGCCGGGATCGACAAGGAAGAACTGGGGCGGGTTGCGGCGTCTATCCGACGGTTGAGACCCCCGGAGCCTTACAAGGGCAAGGGGATCAAATACGCGGAAGAGCGCATCCAGAAAAAGGCCGGCAAGACCGGAACCAAGTAAACGCCAACTCCGACGGGGGGGTCTGAAAGACCATGGGCATAAAAGTTAAAGCGAATGCACGGGTGCGGCGCAAGAGCCGGATTCGCAAAAAAGTTATGGGGACGCACGATCGCCCGAGGCTGTCCGTTTTCCGCAGTGCACGGCATATCTATGCCCAAATTATCGACGACACCTGCGGTAGTACGCTGGTAGCGGCCAGCAGCCAAGAGAAGTCTCTGGCGGAAGCGGGAGCCGGCAAGAAAAAGGTCGACCAAGCCGTGATGGTCGGAAAACTAGTTGCCGAACGCGCCAAAGTTAAGGGCATCGCCAAGGTAGTGTTCGACCGCAACGGCTTCCTATATCACGGCCGGGTGAAGGCAGTTTCGGCCGGCGCGCGCGAGGCGGGGTTGCAGTTTTAACGGACCGTATTTTTCTGGGTGACGCATCGAGGTGAAGGAGGCAGGCCCTTGTATAAGCAGGATAACGAAGATCAGTTCATCGACAAAGTGGTCCACATCAACCGTGTCGCCAAGGTGGTGAAGGGCGGTCGGCGCTTCGGATTCAGCGCGATCGTAGTGGTCGGCGACGGCAGGGGATCGGTGGGCTACGGCCTTGGAAAAGCCAACGAAGTTCCGGAGGCGATTCGCAAAGGAGTGGAGAAGGCCAAGAAGAACATGGTGACGGTGCCCCTGATCAAGGGAACGATTCCGTTTGAAGTGTTGGGAAAATTCGGCGCCGGCAAAGTGATGCTGCGGCCGGCCACCCAGGGAACCGGGTTGATCGCCGGAGGCGCCGTGCGCGCGGTGTTGGAAGCGGTCGGTATCCAGAATATTCTCACCAAATGCATCGGATCTCATAACCCGCACAATTTGGTGCGAGCCACTGTTCAGGGGCTGCAGCAGTTGGAAAGCCGCGAACAAGTGGCCGGACGGCGCGGCATCGGGGCCGAACAGCTGACCTGAGTCGGACGATTGAAGGGCGGATGGTCGGCGTGGAGGGACGCAAGTCATGGCTGGAATTTTGAAAATTACTCTCATCAAAAGCATGATCGGCAAGCCGGAAAAGCAGCGGCAGATCTTGAGGGGCATGGGGCTGACCCGGCTCAATAAAACCGTAGAGCTGGCGGACACACCTTCGATCCGGGGGATGGTGAGCCACGTGTGCCATTTGGTGAAAGCTGAGGAGAAAGTGGCATGAAGCTACATGAGCTAAAACCGGCGACCCACTCTCGCAAAGGACCGAAGCGCGTCGGCCGCGGAGTGGCTTCCGGTTGGGGCAAAACCGCCGGCCGGGGCAACAAGGGTCACAAGCAACGCTCCGGGGGGCAGACTCCCCCGGGATTCGAAGGCGGGCAGATGCCGTTGCAGCGGCGATTGCCCAAGCGCGGATTTGCAAACATCTTTCGTAAACGGATCGCCATTGTCAATATCCGCGACCTCCACCGTTTCGAGAGCGGCAGCGTGGTGGACCGGGCTGCTTTAATCAAAGCCGGAATACTTAAGGGCAGCTGGGACGGCGTCAAACTGCTAGGAAACGGCGAGATCAAACATCCACTGAACATCCAGCTGGAACTGGTCAGCGGAGCGGCCAAGGAGAAAATTGAGGCCGCCGGCGGAAAGGTCGAGGTCGTTTCATGATCGGCAGCGGTTTTGCCAATCTGTTCAAGATCCCCGAACTGAAGCAGCGCATTCTGTTTACACTAGGGCTGTTGATCGTCTACCGGGTGGGGGTGCAGATCCCGGTTCCCGGGGTGGATAGCGGTGCATTGGCGGCTATTTTCGCCACCGCCAAGGGAACTTTGCTCGGACTGGTGGACATGTTCTCGGGCGGCGCATTGGAACGGCTGTCGGTGTTTGCTCTGGGCATCATGCCCTACATCAGTTCCTCGATCATCTTGCAGCTGCTGACGGTGGTGGTCCCGCATTTGGAGCAGCTGAAAAAAGAGGGTGAGCAGGGACGCAAGAAGATTACCCAATACACCCGCTACGGAACGGTCGTCCTGAGCATCATCCAGGGCTTCGGCATCGCGGTGGGGTTGGAGACCATGACCGCCCCCGGCGGCGCGGCGGTCGTTTTGCACCCGGGCTGGAGTTTCCGTTTGATGACGGTGATCACGCTCACCGCCGGCACGGCCTTCATCATGTGGTTGGGCGAGCAGATCACCGAGCGCGGAATTGGCAACGGGATTTCACTGATTATTTTTTCCGGCATCGTCTGCCGGATGCCGGTGGCGGTCGGGCAGACCTTCCAACTGCTGGCGACGGGCGAGATCGGGCTGTTCCTGGTGATCACCATCGCTGCGTTGATGATTGTGGTGGTGGGGGTCATCATTTTTGTGGAACAAGGGCAGCGGCGCATTCCGGTCCAGTATGCCAAACGCGTGGTCGGCCGCCGGATGTACGGTGGTCAGAGCACTCATCTGCCGCTGAAAATAAACAGTTCCGGCGTCATCCCGCCGATATTCGCGTCTTCGATCATTATGTTCCCGGCAACCATTGCGAGCTTCATTAAGGTTCCCTGGATGCAGAGCATTGCCGATGCCATGCGACCCGGGCAAGCCATCTATGAGTTGCTGTACGTCGGGTTCATCTTTTTCTTCTGCTATTTTTATACGGCGGTAACGTTCAATCCCGTCGATGTGGCCGACAACATGAAGAAGGCCGGAGGGTTCATCCCGGGCATTCGGCCGGGCAAACGCACCTCGGAGTATATCGACAAGGTGCTCTCCCGTATCACGCTCGGGGGCGCTGCCTATGTGTCGTTGGTGTGCGTGCTGCCATCGATTCTGATTGCTCAGTTCAACGTTCCTTTTTACTTCGGTGGAACCGCACTCCTGATTGTAGTGGGGGTGGCCATTGATACCATTTCACAGATCGAAAGCCACATGCTGACGCGTCACTATGAAGGGTTTCTAAAAGGCGGCGCCGGGCGCGTGCGCGGCCGGTATTAGAAAAGACCCCAACCTCGCGGATGGCATATTACGGCAGGAGTGATTCATGGCCAAAGAGGAATCCATACGGGTGGAAGGGGTCGTGCTCGAGACCCTGCCCAACGCCATGTTCAGGGTCGAGCTCGAAAATAAGCACCGGGTGCTGGCCCACATTTCCGGCAAGATGCGGATGCATTTTATCAAGATTCTTCCAGGAGACAAGGTTACGCTGGAATTGTCGCCCTATGACCTCAGCCGGGGGCGCATCATTTATCGGTCGAAATAGAACGCGGGGCGCGCTGGATTCAGCCCGTCGCGCGCGGCAACGGCCAACAGAAAGAGACGGTTTTCATGAAAGTCAGGGCATCTACAAAAAAAATCTGTCCCAAGTGTAAGATCGTGCGACGCAAGGGTGTGGTGCGCGTGATCTGTGAAAACAAACGGCACAAACAGCGACAAGGATAAGGAGGGCCACAACCTTGGCACGTATAGCGGGCGTAGACTTGCCCAGAAATAAGCGGGTTGAGATCGGGTTGACCTACATTTACGGGATCGGTCGATCCAGTTCCCGGAAGATTCTCGAACAACTCCGCATCGATCCAAACATGAAGACCGATGATCTGACCGAATCTCAAATCAACGCCATCCGCAAGGTCATCGACGGCGATCACAAGGTAGAAGGTGAGTTGCGGACCGAGGTGTCCATGAGCATCAAGCGGCTGATGGACCTCGGTTGTTACCGCGGTCTGAGGCATCGCAAATCGTTGCCGGTTCGGGGCCAACGCACGCATACCAATTCGCGCACACGGAAAGGCCCGCGGCGCGGAACCGTCAAGAAGAAGGTCGTCACCAAAAAATAGTCCCCGGGTTATCGGCCGCAGGTTGGGCCTTTTTCGGGAATGAAGAGGTAGAGGTTTATGGCAACCAAGACCGCGCAAACGAAAAAGAAAGTCAAGCGGAGCGTCGCCAACGGCGTCGTTCATATCCAATCCACTTTCAACAACACGATCGTGACCATTACCGACGGTGCCGGCAATACCGTGGCGTGGTCCAGCGCCGGCGTGCTGGGGTTCAAGGGGTCTCGCAAAAGCACGCCGTTTGCTGCGCAGGTCGCTGCCGAGGACGCGGCTAAGAAGGCCGTGGAAGCGGGCATGAAGAATGTGGAGGTGTTCATCAAGGGACCCGGGCCCGGACGGGAATCCGCGCTGCGGGCCCTGCAGAATACCGGCTTTCATGTTACATCGATCAAAGACGTCACCCCCGTTCCCCACAACGGATGTCGGCCGCCGAAGCGCCGGCGCGTGTGATCGGCCGACCGGACCGAACGAGTGACGCATTCACAGCATGATTAGGGAATCAGAGGGAGGTCGTTTTGGCCAATTATATGGGATCTGACTGCCGGATTTGCCGGCGTGAAAACGTAAAGCTTTTTCTTAAAGGGGATCGGTGCTACTCCGACAAATGTGCCTTCGACCGGCGGTCCTATCCTCCGGGAGAACACGGCGAGCGTCGCGGCCGTAAGATATCCGACTACGGCATCCAACTGAGAGAGAAGCAGAAAATCAAGCGCATCTACGGCCTTTCCGAAAAACAGTTTCACCTTTTCTTCGAGCGGGCGGACCGCCAGAAAGGCATTACCGGTGCCAACCTGCTAATCGCTCTGGAGCGCCGGCTCGACAACGTCGTGTATCGTCTGGGATTTTCCAATTCCCGTACTCAGGCACGCCAGTTGGTCCAGCATAGCCATTTCCTCGTGAACGGCAAAAAGGTGAATATTCCCTCGATGCTGGTCCGAGTGGGGGATGTCGTCGAGGTGCGGGAGCGTAGCCGCAAGATTCAGTTGATCCAGGACTCCTTGGACGCTGTCGTGCGGCGCGGCGTTCCGCAGTGGCTCGACCTGGAAAAAGACAACCTCAAAGGCGTGATTAAGAGTCTGCCGGTTCGTGAAGACCTCACCATGCCCATGCAAGAGCAGCTCGTCGTCGAACTCTACTCGAAGTAGACGAGCGGCAACGCCGCTTTTACGCAGCGGCTGGCAGGCCGACCCGTGCGGTCCGCGGCATTAACCCTGAGGATAATGAGGAGAACACACCATGCCGTCTGATGCACTCATTTACATGAATTGGCAGCAGATGATTCGGCCTGAAAAGATTCAGGTTACCAGCAACCCGACTTACGGCAAATTCGTCTGCGAGCCGCTGGAGCGCGGATTTGGAATTACCATCGGCAATTCGCTGCGGCGGGTCATCCTGTCTTCGCTTTACGGAGTGGCGATCACCGCTGTGAAGTTTGAGGGCGTGATGCACGAGTTCAGCGTCGTCCCCGGCGTATTGGAGGACGTGTCGGAGATTATCCTCAATTTGAAAGAAGTCCGTTTTCGGGTGGAAGACCCCAAACCCAAGACCGTTCGCATCGATCTCACCGGCGAGAAAGATGTGGTCGCCGGCGATATCCTCAGTGACGACGGCCGCTGCACGGTGCTAAACCCCAAGCTGCATATTGCCACGCTGACGGAGAGGGCCTCCCTGAAAATGACCATGACGGTTAGGGTCGGCAAGGGGTATTCGTTGGCGGAGGCCAACAAAGATGAAGACGCGCCGGCCGGTATGATCCCCATCGACGCGGTGTACTCTCCGATCAAAAGGGTGAATTATGTTGTCGGAAATGCACGCGTTGGGCAGCGGACCGATTACGATAAGCTCACGATGGAAGTTTGGACCGACGGCAGCCTCAAGCCGGAGGATGCGGTCGCCTATGGCGCCAAGATCCTAAAAGAACAGATGAATATGTTCATCGGGTTTGACGAGGAGCGTGAACCGAATCCGGACCGTCAGCTGGATTCTCGGGACAAGCCACGGTTCAACGAGAATTTGTTGCGCAGCGTGGACGAACTGGAACTGTCCGTCCGCAGCGCCAACTGCCTGAAGAATGCTGATATTCACAAAATCTGGCAATTGGTGAGCAAGTCCGAGTCGGAAATGCTCAAAACCAAGAATTTCGGCAGAAAATCGCTTAACGAGATCAAAGAAGTTTTGTCCGAAATGGGGCTGTCCCTGGGGATGAAGTTGGATGGGTTTTCACCGCCCCAGGAAGACAACGAGGAAGGAGAATAATCGGCTTTATGAGACACCGCAAGGCCGGCCTTAAGCTGAGTCGAAAAACCGGGCACCTGAATTCGATGTTCCGCAATCTGGTGACCTCGTTGTTGAAGCACGACCGCATCCGTACGACCGACACCAAGGCCAAGGAGCTTCGGCGCTGGGCGGACCATCTGATTACGTTGGCCAAGCGCGGAGACCTGCACGCCCGGCGTCAGGCACTGGCGATTGTCCAGGAGCCGGCCGTGGTCCATGCCCTATTCGAAAAAGCCGGCGAGCGATTCGGCCAGACGGCCGGCGGCTACACGCGCCTGGCTAAGCTGGGCGCCCGCCCCGGCGATGCTGCGCCCATGACCCTGGTGGAACTGATGGGCGCCGAAGTGCAGGGTAAGAAAAAGAAAAAAGGCCGGAAAAAGGCCGCGCCGTCAACGGCAGGAAAGAAGAAGGCTGCGGGGCCCAAAGCCGAGGCCAAAGAGAAGGCCAGCAAGGAGACTCCTGCGGGAGATTCCTCGCCGAAGGAAGCGGGCTGAAGCGGAAGCCCTGCAGGATAGCCTTCGCTACGTCGAATCAGCAGCCGAAGCCCGAAAAAGCAGGGTTAAAAAAACCGAGCGAAAGCCACCTCCAAAGCCCCGGCCGTTGGCCGGGGCTTTTTTTGTGCGCCCGGCGCGCGCCTGGCTGGTCATGACTATCCTTCAAGCGAATCGGCCGGCCACGTCGAGACCTGGAACCCGAATGATTGGGTCACTTCAACTTTTCAAGGGCTTCCTCGGCGGCTTGCCTCACGTCGATGGACACCTCGCGCTGCAGCATGGCCTTGATGCGGGGGACGTCCGCCGATTCACCGACTTCCGTGCATAGGAAAAGAAAGTCGCCTTTCGCCTGATCGGAAACCGCGTCGAAGCGATTCCAGGCCGCATCGATCACTTTTCGTCCCAGGGCAGGCGCCAACGCGTACAATTCTTCCACGGCGACCATGGCGCCCAGGCGCACGGGCCACTGGGGGTGGGACAACAGTTCAATAAGGGCCGGGAAGATCCGGTTGCGATCCGCCATCATCCGCGCCAGACGCGGCGCGGCTCCTTCCCTCAGCAGCATTTCGGTCGCGGCGGGCCCCATCGAGGCCGGGTCGCGGGTGATCAAGAGGTCGATCAGTTCCTCAATCACGCATGAACCCGTCCAGCGGAACTGCCCGTCCAGCACCAGTGCTGGCACTGCTCGGATGCCCCGGGATTCCGCCATTTCCGTAAAAAGACTGGCATCGATAATGGTAAGCTGGATGCGGTGGTTAGCCGCGGACAGGGGCATCAACTCGCGCACCATGCCGGGGCAGAAGGTGCACGGGGGCGCCACAAAAAGCTCCAACTCGGCGGGATGAAGGGCGGCGGCATCCAATCGTTCTCGGAACCGGCCGCTCAAAGGCGGGATTCTCCCTGTGAGCGCATCGATGAAGGGCGGCACTTCATTGCCTCTTGGCGGCCCCTGGTAGCGGACGCCATTGGGCAACCGGATCAACGGATGCTCCTGTTCGGAGCCTTCCTCGCGGGCGATGGAAACCTGGGGGAGGATCGCCGCCACGCGTTCGCAGAATTGGGCCAGTTCCAAGCTGCGTACGTCCGGGGTCACCATCAACCTCAAAACCGTGCCGTCGCTCACCTCGCGGCGCGCGTTCCGAAGCTGTGTTTCATCACTCAACGTCATCATCTTCTTTGCCGCAGCGCCGGTCGCACCGGCGCCGCATTCCTCTTAAGCCCCTTGGTGGCAATCCATCTTGACCCGATCATCGCCCGGTTGACGATACCCGCAGGAAGGTGTTAAGGGGAGGCCCTGATCCATATTGAAACCAATTTAGAACGAGGCGGCGACGAAGTCAAAACTCATATCCCTTTCGGAGGCGATAACCCGATGGGTCCCGGACGGCGGCTCGGTGGCGGCCGGCCTCGGCCTCGAAGCGCTGATCCCATTTGCCGCCGGGCATGAGATCATGCGGCAACGCAAACGCGGGCTGACGCTCATCGGGCCGATTTCGGATATGCTGTTTGATCAGTTGATCGGCGCCGGCTGCGTGAGCGGTGTGCGTGCCGCCTGGGTCGGAAACGTCATTACCGGTTCCGGCTACCATTTCAGGCGGGCGGTGGAATCTGGCCGCCTGCATTTAGAAGATCATTCCAACCTGACGTTGGCGATGGCGCTCAAGGCCGCTGCTCTCGGGGTTCCGTTTCTCCCCGTGCGCAGCGCGTTGGGCAGCGATCTTTTTACTACCAACTCCGCGCTCAAGCCACTCAACTGCCCCTTCAGCGGAGAAGCCCTGGCCGCCGTCGCCGCCATCCGCCCGGATGTCGCGATCATTCATGTCCAGCGCGCCGACGAATACGGCAACGCCCATGCCTGGGGCAACCTCGGGGTCGTGCGCGACGGCTGTTTGGCCAGCCGTCAGGTGATCATCACGGCCGAGCAGATTGTTTCGACGGCCACCATCACCAGCGACCCCAACCGGGTAATCACCCCCGGTTTTCGGGTGAGCGCGGTGGTTCACGCCCCCTGGGGCGGGCATCCATCTCCAGTTCCGGGCCACTATAACCGCGACCACCAGGCTTTCATCGACTATAGCGAGGAAAGCAAAACCGTCACGGCGTTTGCGCGCTGGCTTCAGCGTTGGGTGAACGACGTCCGGACGCCGGAGGACTATCGGAACCTTCTCGGGCGCGAACGCATGGAGGCCTTGCGGCTGAAGAACCACCTATGCTCCGAGCCGGTGGATTATGGGTATTGATGACGGTTTTAAGTTTCAGGTTTTAAGCGTTATTAATCGTCTCGAAATAGTACCGTCATGCCGGACCCCGGATCAATGATCTCCGGGGCAGGCTTGATAAGCCTGCCCCGTACCACGATACGGGGGCATCCAGAACGGGTTGAATTCACTGGATTCCGGCTAACAGCATGCCGGAATGACGACGTAAAGACAATTATGAGACCCTTAATAAGCGGCAGATGGATGATGTTTTGTCATGAGGATTCCGTTATTTTTCGCTTAACACTTTCAAGTAAGCTGGGTCATTTTCTGTGGGAGCGGCTTTCCAGCCGCGATGATCGAGGCTGAAGTCCTCTCCCACCCAAAAACGTTCTTGCCGATAAAGTGGCGCCGCGCGCCATGGCTGGCTTAACACGGAAAACTTAAAACTTTCCTGAGTTGCACGGAAAGACCAAATTCACATGGCACAGCTTAAGAGAATGCCTGCATACACTCCTGCGCAATTGATGGTCGCTGCCGCGGCGCGGGAAATTGCGGACGGCGAGGTCGTTTTCGTCGGAATGCGGTTGCCGCTGCTCGGCTTTTTGCTGGCCAAGTCCGCCCACGCCCCTGACGCCGTGGGGGTTTACGAGTTGGGAGTCGTGCGGGATGACGTGGCGCCCGAGGCCATTCTGACCATGGGCGACCTGCCCAATCTTTATCGCTCGCTGTGGCTGGCCGACACGGCCGACGTCATGGGATTGCTCCAGAACGGCTCGGTGGACGTGAGTTTCATCGGCGGCGCCCAGATCGACCGATTCGGGAATCTCAACACGAGCTACATCGGCGGAGCGACGGCGCCAGAAACCCGCCTGCCGGGAAGCGGCGGGGCCTGCGATCTCGCCTGTCTGGCCAGACGGCACATCATCATCATGGCGCATGAACGGCGGCGGTTCGTACCGCGCGTCGACTACATTACTTCACCTGGATACGGGAATGGACCCGGCTGGCGGCGGGCTGTTGGCCTGCCGCGCGGCGGGCCAGCGGCCGTGATCACCACCCTGGGGATTTTTCGTTTCGAGCAATCGACCTGCGAAATGGTCCTTGCTTCTGTACACCCCGGCGTAACCGTTGACGAGGTTCAGGCCAACACCGGTTGGCCGCTCCGCGTGTCCTCCGGTATTGAGCAAACGCCGGCTCCTGCGCTTCAGGAGCTTGACGCTATTACGCGCTTTGATCCTCAAGGCTATTGGACGGGGTAACGCGTTTGCCGTCGTCAATCTATCGTAATAAATAATATCTGTATGCTAACCGGTTACGACGGATAGCATGGCGGCCAAGCGCCTTTATTTCCTCTTGACAAAAATTCTGTCAGCTGTTTTATAGCTACTGTAGAATCCTATGGCAAATGAACGGGGTTTATAAACTAGAGGGCAGAAGGAGGAACGATGAAACAAAGCAAGGCGTTATTTTACTGCGTAGCGGTTCTAATGCTCTTGGCGTTTTCTGTGTTGCCCGCTTCAGCTCAACAGAAATCCCCACTGGACGCCTGGAAGCCGGCGTTTGATCCCTCCGGTGCCAAGTACAAGCTGGTCGTCTCCAACGTGTCGACGCCCGCCCTCAAGGGGGTATTTGCCGGGTTCGCCATCCGAGATGAGCTCTGGAAGCGAACCAACGGGCAGATCTACTTCGAGTTCAAGCCGTTTTCGATGCTGGGCGGCGAAGTGGAGGTGCTCAATCAATTAAAAATGGGCGCCATTCAGGGCATGGCGGTCAGCTCGGTCGCCTCCACCAATCTGGGGCCTCGTTTCGGCGTAGTCAACCTGCCCTACCTCATTGACTCATTCGAGAAACTGGATAAATTCGTCGCCAACAAGAAGCTGTTCGACCACTTCATGAACGCCATGGAACACCAGGGCATCATGGGGCTGGACATCACCGGGTATGGCAACTACGGCTGGGCCACCAAGACTCCGGTCAAGACTTACGATGACGCCAAGAAGGTCAAGTTCCGCATCGCCGAAGCCGAGGTCAACAAGCTCACTTACAACGCCTGGGGCATCAACCCCGTGGTCATGCCCTGGCCGGACGTTCCCATGGCTCTCAAGCAGGGAGTGATCGACGGTCTGGACCACACCCCGGCCGTTTGCAATTTGACCAAGAAGTTTGAAGATGCGAAGTACTTCACCCAGCTCAACTACGCCCAGGGGCTCTTCATCTGGATCTTCAGCAAGGCGTGGTTTAAAACCTTGCCTGCCGATCTTCAGAAGACATTCGTTCAGACCGTTCACGACGTTTGCGCCGACATCCGCAAGCAGACCAAGGCCCAGGAGGAGGAAGAAATCGCCAAGGCCAAGTCCGCCGGCGTGACGTTCTTTACCCTGCCTGCGGCGGATCTGGCCAACCTGAGAAAATTGGGTGACCCCGTGTTCTACAAATACAGCAAAGAGATCAACCAACTCTACCCGAGCGACACCTACAAACCGCAGGATTACCTGAAGGAAGTCCAGGATTTCATGGGGTACAAGCAGTAGTTCCTGCGATGCTCTATGATCAGAAGGGGAGGCGGCTGGCGCCTCCCCTTTTGTGCGGTTGAACCGTCTTCTTTGGATGTGGGACAGGCAATGGCAAAATTTCTTTCAGTCCTGGACAAAGTGCTGACGTTTTTTGAGGAGTGGACGCTGTTTGTCACGGTCCTGGCGGCCATGGTGGCGCTTTTCTTCAACGTGATCCTGCGCTATGGGTTTTCTTACTCCCTGGCCTGGTCCGAGGAGTTGGTGCGCGAGGTCATTCTCTACACCACTTTCATCGGCTGTAGCGTCGCCATCAAGAATCGCTCCACCGTTCGCATCGACGCGCTGGTTCAGCTGGTTCCCAGGCTCCAGTACCCGCTGGCAATTTTCAGCTATGCGGTCAACGTGGTATTCGCCGCAGTGATGATCTATTTCGGCTATCTATTGTGCGTCCTGCAGGTGGAAAGCAATCAGACGACGTTGATCCTCCAGATACCCACCGTCTACCTCTACGCGATTCTGCCCTTGATGGGCGTTATGATGTTCGTTCGAGTGCTCATGGTGATGTACACGGATATCCGCGCTCACAGCGCCGCGACCCAGCGCTGACGAGGAGCGGATGACACCGCCTGCTGCTGAAGGAGCCGAATCCAAATGGAATTCAGTGTAATCGCAATACTGCTGATGCTGTTGGGGGCCATGGCTGCCTACGTCCCGGTCTACATGAGTCTTTTCTTCACCGGTGTGCTGGGCTTTATCTTTTTCGCGCCGGATCCTCAGACCCTGATGCTGGCCCAAAGCTTTTTCAAGAGCATGGACAACTTCGCCCTGGTGGTGGTGCTCTTTTTCATCCTGTGCGGCAATATCATGACCGCCGGTACGATCGTTGAAAAACTGCTCAAAGTGGTCAACGTGCTGGTCAGTTGGGCGCCCGGAGGGCTTGGCATGGCCGGATGCTTGGCCTGCGGACTGTTCGGCGCCATCTCCGGCTCCACCGTGGCCACGGTGGTGGCCATCGGCGGCTTTATGATTCCGGCGCTGATGAAAAAGGGCTATCCGGAAAAATACACCATCGGCCTGATGACCACTTCGCCCAACCTGGGGATCATCATCCCGCCCTCCATCAGCATGATTCTCTACTGCATGATCACCAACGTCTCCCTGCAGGGGCTGTTCCTGACTGGTTTTGTCCCAGGCATTTTCATCATGGGCCTGACCTGCATTTATACCTATTTTATTTTCAAGGACGACACCGCCATCGAGCGTCTGCCGGTGCCCAACTTCAGCGAAGTCCTATCCATCCTCAGGGAAGGGTTCTGGTCGCTGATGCTTCCCGTGATAATTTTTGTGGGAACCTTTTCCGGTGTCTTTACGGCCAACGAAGCCGCGGTGGTGGCCTGCATCTATGCGTTCATCGTGGAACTCTTCATCCACAAGTCCATGAAGTTCAAGGATATGAAAAAAGTCATCGTCGGGTCAGCCGTGACCTCGGCCACGCTGCTCATCATCGTGGCCGGTGCCACCTGTTTCGGCCGCTACCTGACCTTCGAGAACGTCCCCGGCAAGATTGCCGAGGCGGTGGTCGAAAACATCCAGTCCCCCGTTACGTTTTTACTGATCATCAATCTTTTCTTTCTGGTGGTGGGGATGTTCCTGGACGTGATCTCCGCCACCCTGATCATCGGACCGGTGGTGATCCCGTTGCTGCCCACCTTCGATATCGACTTCATGCACTTCGGGCTGCTCATGACGGTGAACCTGGCCATCGGCTATTGTACCCCTCCCGTGGGGGTGAGCATGTACATCACCGGCGCGATGACCAACAAGGATATCGTGTACGTTACGAAGGCAGTCATTCCCTTCCTCATCATCCAGATCACGGTTCTGTTCATAATGACCTATATTCCGGATCTGGTGCTATGGCTGCCAAAGGCCATGGGGTTCTGGGAGGCCATCGAAAGCAGCATGCCCGCCTTGTGATCCGCTTTAGAACGCTGGCTGAAATTTTTTCATCCAAGGCGCGCCACGGATGGAATGGACCATCGGGCATCTTTTTCAGCTGGTGCTTGGAAGTGCGGGGGCCGGACCTGTCCGCCCCCGTGCTGTCTTAGGCCATTCACGGGACGAGGGACTCCGAATAGGGGCATATCGTGCTGCGTGGGCGGCGTTGACTTTAACGGATCTGCCCGCTATTATCGCGGCCGGTATTTAGCTCCATCCAGGCTGTGGTGGATCATTTCAAAGGGAGGAGATCAAGGTATGGATTTTGCGCTTTCAAAGGAGCTGGAAATGCTGCGGAAGGCGGTGCGGGAGTTCGCGGAGAAGAAAATCGCACCGTATGCTGACGAATGGGATGCCAAGCACCATTTTCCGTACAAGGAAGCCATCAAACCCATGGGGGAACTTGGCTTCTTCGGGGCGGTGATCCCGGAAGAATACGACGGCGAAGGCATGGGGTTCCTGGCGGCCATGATCATCACCGAGGAGATTGCCCGGGCCTCCAGTTCGCTGCGGGTGCAGGTGAACATGCAGATGCTGGGCTGCGCCTACACCATTTACAAGTACGGCAGCGAGGCCGTGCGCAAAAAGTACATCCCCAAACTGGTCAGCGGCGAGTATCTGGGCGGTTTTGCCATCACCGAGCCGGACGCCGGCTCGGACGTCATGGCCATGGGGTCCACGGCCGAAGACAAGGGCGACCACTGGCTGCTCAACGGATCCAAGACCTGGATCTCCAACGCGCACATTTCCGATGTGCTCATCTACTACGCTTATACCGACCGGTCCAAGGAATCCCGCGGGCTGTCGGCCTTCGTGCTGGAGACTAAAAATTTCAACGGCGTCAAGACGTCCCAGCTGGAGAAGATGGGTTCGCACTCCTCTCCCACCGGCGAGGTCTTCCTTTCCGACTGCCGCGTGCCCAAGGAGAACATTCTGGGTGCGCCCGGGGACGGCGCCAAGATCGTGTTCAGTTCGCTCAACCAAACCCGCCTGTCGGCAGCCGCCGGCGCCGTGGGCCTGGCTCAGGCCTGCCTCGACAGCGCCGTGAAATACGCCAATACCCGCAAGCAGTTCGGCAAGAAGATCGGTGAATTTCAGATGAACCAGGACCTGATCGCGCAGATGTCGGCCGAGATCGAGGCCGCGCGGCTGCTGGTCTATAAAGCCGCCTGGGCCAAGGACCAGGGCCGGCATGAAAACGGCCTGGACGTGGCCCATGCCAAATATTTCGCCGGCGAAGTCGTCACCAAGTGCGCCACTTACGCCATGCGCATTTTAGGCGCTTACGGGTACTCAACGGAATACCCCGTGGCCCGGTATTACCGGGATGCTCCGACCTACACCATGGTCGAAGGATCGGCCAACATCTGCAAATGGATCATCGCTTTGGATCAGCTCGGGATCCGCAAGGCGAACCGGTGATAAAGCATAGGGCATTGGGCATAGAGTAAAGAAGACGTTGATTCCTTTCTTTTTAAACCCTTTGCTCGCTGCACTCTGCTCTTTGCCGATTTTCTCATAGGGAAAGGAGTTCTGCATGGACATCGTGGTCTTGGTGAAGCAGGTGCCGGACACGGAATCGCTGGTGCAGATTGCCGGCGACGGCGTGTCGATCAAGAAGGACGACATCAAGTGGATCATGAACCCGTATGACGAGCTGGCGGTGGAAGAGGCTCTGCGGATCAAGGAGGCCAAGGGCGGCACGGTGACCGTTCTTTCCGTGGGGGCGCAGAAGGCCCAGGAGACCATCCGCACGGCGCTGGCCATGGGCGCCGACAAGGGGCTGCTGGTCAACGACCCCGCGGCGGAAGGCGGCGATGCGCTGGCGACCGCGCGCATTCTGGCCGCTGCAGTGAAAAACCTGCCGTTTGATTTGATTATCGCGGGGCAGCGGGCCGTGGACGAGGACAACTACCAGGTGGGTGCGGCGGTGGCGGAATTTCTCGGCATCCCGCATGTTTCACTGGTGTCCAAGGCGGAGCTGCTGGAGGGCCGGATCCGATGCCAGCGGGCGGTGGAGGGCGGTTCGGTTACAGTGGAAGCGCCGCTGCCGGCCCTGTTCACCACGCAGCGGGGCCTGAACGAGCCGCGCTACGCGTCCCTGCCCGGCATCATGAAGGCGAAGAAAAAGCCGTTGGAGGTGAAGACCGTCGCCGCACTGGGGCTGGATCCGGCACGGGTCGGCGCCGCCGGGCGCAAGGTCGTGGTCAAGGCGCTGCGCCTGCCGCCGGAGCGCAAGGCCGTGCGCATGATCGCAGGGGAGACGCCGGCTGCCATCGCCGCTGAGCTGGTCCGAGTGCTGCACGAAGAAGCCCGGTTGATCTGAGGATGCTGGAAAGGAGACGGATATGTCACAAGGCGTGGTTGCAATTACCGAACAGCGGGATGGCCGGTTCCGCAAGGTGTCCTATGAGGTGGTCAGCGAAGGCCGGCG
Source organism: Desulfobacterales bacterium (assembly GCA_030834695.1). GTDB lineage: Bacteria > Desulfobacterota > Desulfobacteria > Desulfobacterales > SpSt-501 > SpSt-501. Next base: position 40,063 of record JAUQXK010000119.1, on the reverse strand, counting down.
GCTGGCCGACGGGCTGGGTTGCCAGCTGACGGCGGTCGTCATGGGGTCGGGGATGGACGCGCTGGCGGCTGAAGTCAAGTCCTACGGTGCGGACACCGTCGTGGTCCTGGACGCCCCGGAGCTTGCCGATTACCGGACCGACGCATACACCAATGTTCTGGCGGGCTGGCTCAGCGGTGCCGCGCCGGCGGTGATTCTCACCGGGGCCACGGCACAGGGCAAGGACCTGGCAGCGCGTCTGGCGGCGCGCCTGGATGCGGGGCTTGCGATGGATTGTACGGCCGTGTCACTTCAGGGCGGAGTGCTCACCTGCACGCGGCCGATGTTCGGCGGGAAGATTTTCGCCGACGTTCAAATCCAGGGTTCTCCGCAGATCATCGCCGTGCGGCCGAACGTGATGCGGATCGCCGAATCGCCGAAAGAAAGTGCGGTCGAGAAGCCCGCCCCGCAGCTGGGCGAGATCCGTACGGCGGTGGTAGCCAAGACGATGGATGCTGGCAGCAAGGTGGAGTTGACCGAGGCGGACGTGATCGTCTCGGGCGGTCGCGGGACCGGCGGCAACTTCGTCCCGATTGAGGAGTTGGCGGCGGCGCTGAACGGGGCCGTGGGGGCGTCGCGTTCGGCGGTGGACGAGGGCTGGCGCAAACACGGGGATCAGGTGGGGCAGACCGGCAAGGTGGTGTCGCCGGCGTTGTACGTGGCCTGCGGCATCTCGGGAGCGATCCAGCACCTGGCCGGCATGTCGACCTCCAAGGTGATCGTGGCCATCAACAAGGACGCGGAGGCGCCTATTTTTTCAAAGGCGGACTACGGCGCGTGCGGCGACATCTTCCAGATCCTGCCCGCAGTCACCGAGGCGGTGAAGAAGCTGAAAGGGTAAGGGGTCGAGAAGGCAAGGATTCAAGGGGTCGAGGGTTCAGGGGACCCTCGGCCCCATCGAATCAGGTTCGCGATACGCCTCCCGGCCCCTAAACCGCCCCAACAGCGTAACACCCGACCCTAAACCCCAAACTCAAACCACCCAACACGAGACACGTTCACCATGCAACGCGAACAGCTCGAATTCGACGTTCTCTTCGTGGGCGCGGGGCCGGCCAATCTCGCCGGTGCCATCCACCTGAAAAAACTCGCTCAGCAGAATGGCCGGGAAATTGAAGTCGCCGTTATCGAAAAGGCCGAATCGATCGGCGCCCATTCCCTGAGCGGGGCCGTACTGGATCCGCGGGCGCTGCGGGAACTGTTGCCGGATTTTCGGGAGCGGGACTGCCCGATCGAGGAAACGGACCTGCGCGATGCGGTCTTCTATCTGACGGCCGGCGGTCAATTCCGGTTGCCTTATGTCCCCCCCTACATGCACAACGAAGGCTGTTTCATCATCAGCCTGTCGAAGTTCTGCGCCTGGCTCGGATCCATCGCCGAGGAACTCGGGGTGAATGTCTTTCCGGGGTTTGCCGGCGTGGAAGCGCTTTACGACGAGTCCGGCCGGCGTGTGATCGGGGTTCGTACGGGCGACAAGGGCATCAACAAGGAGGGCAAACCCAAGTCCAATTTCGAACCGGGGGTCGATCTGCTGGCCAAGGTGACGGTTTTCGGTGAAGGGCCCAAGGGGAGCCTGATCCGAGAAGTCGGCAACAAACTGGGTATCTTCACCGGCCGAATGCCCCAGGTGTTCGAGACCGCCATCAAGGAAGTGATCGAAATCCCGGCATCCAACCCCTTTCTGAACGCACCGTTCACAGTGGTGCACACCTTCGGTTATCCTCTGGGGCTCAACACCAGGGGCGGCGGGTTTCTTTATCGGATGAAAGCCAACCGGGTGTCCCTCGGGCTGGTGGTGGGGCTGGATTACGAGGATGCGCTGCTGGAGCCCTATCAGGAGTTTTTGAGGTTCAAGAAGCATCCGCTGATCGCCGACATCATCGGCGGCGGCAAGGTGCTGCAGCAGGGGGCCAAGACCCTGGCGGCGGGCGGCTGGTACACTCTGCCGCAGCTGGCCGTGGACGGTGCGGTCTTTGTCGGCGACAGTGCGTCGATGCTGAACGTGCAGCGGCTGAAAGGCATTCACACCGCCATGAAATCCGGCATGCTGGCGGCCGAGACGATCCTGGCGGCCGTCACGAAGGACGACGTTCGCGCGTCGGTTCTCGACGACTACCGCGTCAGACTGGAGGGCAGCTGGATTCAAGGCGAGCTTTACGCCGCCCGCAATTTCGGCCAGGCCCTGTCGCGCAAGGGAGTGGCCAAGTTCATCGCCCTGGGCGCTCAATTCGTCAGCGGCGGCCGCGGGTTCGTCGATCCGATGAAAATCAGCGACGATGCGGACAGCTTGAAGCCGGGCCGCGGGGCGCCGCCGCCACCGGTCCAAGACCTCGACGGCCAACTCTATCTCGACAAGCTGACCGGCGTCTATCTCTCCGGAACCAAGCACGAAGAAGACCAGCCGTGCCATCTGGTCATCCCCGACGCGAACCTGTGCGTCACGCGCTGCTGGGAGACTTTCCGCAGCCCCTGCACCCGGTTCTGTCCCGGCCAGGTGTATGAAATGGACACGACCGACGAGGGCCTGCCGCGGCTGAAATTGAACCCTTCGAACTGCCTGCACTGCAAAACGTGCGAGATCAAGGACCCCTTTAAGAACATCATCTGGACCTGCCCCGAAGGGGGCGGGGGACCGAAGTATTCAATCGTATGATCGGACTTCTTAACCCGCTAAAACGGGAACCGCTTTCCGTAAACCGTTTTCCCTTCCCCGGGGATTTTCCCGGTTTAACGACTTGACGGTTTTCGTTTCAGCTCATCAGGAGAAGCATGGCGGACAAGGATATTGTCGAAAAGACCAAGAAGACCGCTGAACTCTATTTCAAGGGCGTCGCGGACGAGCGGCCCTTTGATCTGTGGAAGTCCTTCGACAAGGAGTTGGCGAAAGACCTTTCCCTTTTCATCACCGGTCAGATGTATGCCCGCGAGAAGATCCCCCACCGGACCCGGCAATTGGTCACGGTGGCCTGCCTGACCGTGCTCTCCCGGCTGGATGAGCTCAAGCTCCACATCCAGGCGGCGCTCAACGTCGGTTGCAGCCCGGCGGAGATCGCCGAAGTCATCTTCCAAACCTTCGTCTACGGCGGCATGCCGGCCACCAACCAGGCATTGAAAACCCTGCGAACCGTCTTGATCGAAAAAGGCCTCTGGAATGAATAAAACCTTGACGGCGCCTGAGGCACCGTCAAGGTTTTAAGCCGATCGACTCTCCGAGCTGGCGGTGGGTCCATGGGTAGGGCGAGCCTTTGCGGATGATGTGGGGCCAGTTCGCCCGGATATCCGGAATCGCGTCCTTGCGCCACATGGCGCCGATGAAAAGCCCGATGACGTCGCCGAATCGGCCGATGGCCTGGCCTCCGACCACCCGTCCTTCCTTGGTGATGATTCGCAGGTAGTCCGCGCCCTCGTCGCGCTCGATGATTTCAAGCTGACCCAGCTCGCATTGGGTGGCCCGAGTGGTCTTTCCGAAGGTAACGGCATGGGTGTCGAAAAAATGCGCCCGGGCGAACGCCCATGCGCCGGGATAGGCGGCCGGTTCGCCGATCAGGTTGCGTGCGACCACCCGGGCCTGCTCGACGGCGTTGTGTTTGAGCTGGAACATGGCGTCTTCGCCCGTGCAGGCGTCGACCGTCTCCACGCAGTCTCCGCAGGCGTAAATGCCGGCCGCGCTGGTCTGCAGATGCGCGTCGACGCGGATGCCGCGAGCCACGTCGATTCCGGCCGTTTGGGCCAGCGCCTTGCCGGGCACGACGCCGGTGGCGATGACCACGGTGTCGCACGGGATGCGGCGCTTGTCCGTGACGACGGCAGAGACTTTTTCCGCGCCTTCGATGCGCAGCACTTTCTCCGACGTCAAGACCCGGATGCCGCAGCCTTCCAGATTCGCAGCCAGCCGCTGCGAGGTCTCCGGATCGAAGAGCGCCGGCAGAATCCAGTCGAGCAGCTCGACGATGGTGACCTCGTAGCCCCGCTTCTTGAGGGCTTCCGCGGCTTCGATCCCGATGGCGCCCGAGCCGATCACCACCGCGGCGGACCCGCCGGATTGATCCAGCCGATCGGCGGACCCCAATTGCTTGCAGCTGTGAACGCCGTCCCTGTCGATCCCTTCGATGGGCGGGATATAGAGGCTTCCGCCGTGGGCCAATACCAGCCGGTCGTAGCCGAACCTCATCCCCGGTGCCGTGGTGACTTCTCTGGCCGCCGGGTCGATGGCGGTCGCCGGATGATCGAGAACCAACTGGATGCGGTGCGTGCGGTAGTCCTGCCAGTCCTTGCGGAAAACGGCGTCCCGGGGCACGTCCCGGCCGATGAAATAGGGCAGCGAGCAGGGATCGTATTCCGGAAAGCGCTCGGCCGAAAGGATCGTGATCCGGCAGTCCGGCCGTGCCCGCCTCAGGAAGAAAGCGACTTCATTGCCGGCGATGCCGTTTCCGATGATCAGCACGTTCATGCGGCGGGTCGCTTTTTCGGCGGGTAGGCGGCCCGCGCCTGTTCGGCGCGCTGCCTGGATTTGCGTGCAACCGCCTCCTCGGCCGTTACGGTTTTCAGGGCGCCGCAATCGCGGCACGCCCTGACGCACCACGGCGGTCCGTCCTCATCCGAGCACCGGTCGCAGGTCAGGGTCTTGCCGTCGTCCGGGTTGACCACCGGAGCGCCGAAAGGGCAAACATAGACGCAGGCGCGGCAGCCGATGCAACGGTCTTCATCCGTGATCACGGCTTGGTTGCCGATTCGGCGGCGGGCGTTCATGGGGCAGGTCTTGATGCAGGGCGCGTCTTCACAGGCCTGGCAGACCACCGGTACGTTGCAGCGGCCGTTGTCAAACCGCAGCACGCGCAGCCGGGCGCGATGAGGGCTTAAAATTCCGTGGTGCAGCATGGAACAGGCCATTTCGCACAAGCGGCACCCGGTGCATTTTTCAGAATCAATGAGGAGGATGGCACTGTTGTTTTTCGGCATGAACAATCCCTTAGCGATTGGCTATAAAGTAGCTATTTTATATCTTGAAAAATTTGTCAAGTTCAATTAAAAAATGAATCGGATACCAGCCTGAGTTTTTAGGGCACCCTGCCGGATCGTCTACAAAGAGGTAGGGCCTGCCCGGCCCACATTCAAGCTCGATCAATCGTTCAAGCCAGATGGAGAGCGGGCATGGAAAACACTGGTCTGCGTAAAGCGATGCGTTACCGCTGGGCGATCTTCTGGGTTCTATCCGGCGGATACGTTTTGGTCTACTTCCACCGCCTGTGCCCGGCCATCGTAGCGGTGGACATGATGCAGGACCTGAAGACCGGCGGAACCTTGACAGGGCTGCTGTCGGCGGCTTACTTCTATCCCTATGCGCTGATGCAGTTGCCGGCCGGCCTGCTTTCGGATTCGTGGGGACCCCGCAAGACCATCACCATCTTTTTCGGCGTGGCATTCGGCGGTTCGGTTCTGCTCGGTTATGCGCCGTCGGCGTTCTGGGCCGTGGCCGGCCGGGCACTGGTCGGAATCGGCGTGGCCATGCTGTTCGTGCCGACCATGAAGATTCTCGCCGAGTGGTTTCGGGTGGGCGAGTTCGCTCTGATGACCGGCATCCTGATGGCCATCGGCGGGCTGGGGTCTCTGATCGCCGCCGCTCCCCTGGCGGTGCTCAGCGCCTGGATCGGGTGGCGCATGTCGTTTGTCGTGGTGGGCGCGCTCACGCTGGCCCTGGCGGTGCTGGTGTGGGTCATCGTGCGCGACCGACCGCAGGAACTCGGTTGGCCGTCGCCGGCCGAACACCAGCAGTCCAGGCCCGACCCCATCTCGCTTCGCAATGCCATCCGCCGGGTGATCGGGTGTACGGCCTTCTGGCCGCTGGCCGCATGGTTTTTCTTTGACTGTGCCGTGTTTTTTTCATTCGGTGGTCTGTGGGGCGGGCCCTATCTGATCCAGGTTCATCATCTCAGCCGGGAGCAGGCCTCGCACGTGCTGTCCATGCTGGCCGTCGGGATGATCGTGGGCAGTCCGCTTTTGAGCTATGCGTCCAACCGGATCTTCAAGGCCCGCAAGCCGGTCCTGATCATCTCCAGCCTCATTACGGTCCTCCTCAGCGCCCTGTTGGCGTTTCGGACGGCCGAGGTTTCGACGATCACGCTCTATGCGCTGTGCTTCGGGCTGGGAATGTTTACAAGCGCCGTCGTGGTGATCGGTTTCACCAGCAACAAGGAGCTTTTCCCGGTCCAGATGGCCGGGACCGCCACCGGCCTGGTCAACCTGTTTCCGTTTGCGGGCGGCGCCGTCTTTCAACCCGTTCTCGGTCATCTGCTTGAAGCTCAAGGCCGGACGGTTGACGGTGCGTTTACTCTGGCCGGTTACCAGCAGGCGTTTCTGGCCTTGTTCGGGTGTTCCCTGGTCGCTTTTGCGGCCAGCTGCATGGTTCGGGAATCCATTAAGCATCGATAGCACAAGGAGATGGGTTTATGAAACTGAAACAGATCGTGGTTTCGATTGAAAATGCGCCCGGCCGGCTGTTTGAAGTGACCGAAGCCCTGGGCAAGGCCGGCATCAACCTGAGAGCGCTCAACCTGGTGGACACGGGGGCGTTCGGACAGCTGCGGCTTCTGGTTTCGGATGTGGCCAAGGCCAGGCGCGTTTTGATGAAGCTGCAGATCCCCGCTTATGTCAATGATGTCGTCGCCGTTGAAATCGAGGACCGGCCCGGCAGCCTCGCCCAGCTGCTCAAACCGTTGACCGAGGCCAACGTCAACGTCGTGTTCATGTACGCCTTCCTGCGGTTTTCGTCCGGTAAAGCGGTCATGATCTTCCGGTTCAGCGATAATGATCGAGCAATTGCGGTGCTCCAGACCAACGGGCTGAAGCTGCTCGACGCCGAGAGTTTCGGTATCCTCGAAACCGAAGGTTAACTTGGGGTTTAAAGGAGCCGCGATGGCTTCCGGAAGAACCAGAAAAATGGATTCGGTGGCGGGCTTGCGCCCGGCAGCGACTCCTTCGTCGGCCGTCCCGCCGCGAAAAAAGACGACCCGTGTGCAGGAGGAACGCTATCGGGTCCTGATCGAAGACGTCGCGGACGGGTTTTACGAGGTCGACCTGCGCGGGAATTTCAAGTTCTTCAATGACGCCTTGTGCCGAATTTTCGGCCATCCGCGCCGGGCGATTCAGGATCGTAACTACGCGGAGTTCATGGACGCGGAGAATGCCCGGATCGCCTTTGAGGCCTTCAACCGGATCTTTCGGGAAGGGGGCAGCGTCGAGATGACCTGGGAGATCATCCGCCCGGATTCCGAACGGCGTTTTCTGGAGATATCCGCCAAGCTGATTACGGATGCCCGCGGTCGCAAGACCGGTTTTCGAGGCATCGCCCGCGACATCACCGACCGACACCTCGCCCAGAAAGCGTTGCAGGCCTCACAAACGTGTGCGTTGGAACTGTCCGAAACCAGCCGGCAGGCCGAACAGCGCTATCGCGCCTTTCTCAATTTCTTGCCGGATCCGGTCTTCGTGTTCAATCAGGACAGCACGGTGTCCTATTTGAATCCGGCCTTCGAAAGGGTGTTCGGCTGGAGCCTAGAGGAACTCCAGGGCAAAATCATCCCCTTCGTCCCGGAGGATTGCAGGGCCCAGACCCGCGAGGGGCTCGCACGGCTGTACCGCGAAAAAGTCATCCACAATTTCGAAACCCGGCGTCTGACCAAGGACGGCCGCCTGCTCGACATCGTCATCGACGGCGCCATTTTTTACGATGAAGCCGGTCGACCGGCGGGGCAGGTCATCACGCTGCGGGATGTGACCCAGGACAAGCATACCGCGCGCGTCAATCAGGCCCTGTTCCGCATCGCTCGGGCGTTGTATCAATTCCGGACCCTCGACGCGCGCCTGGAGTTCATCACGCGCGAGGTGCGGCAGTTGCTCGACGTCGAGGGCGCGAGCGTGATCCTTCTGGACGAGGATCGGAAAGAGTTTTTCTTCCGCGAGTCCGTCTTTGACAACCTGGATACCGGCCAGCGCATGAAGGAGATCCGGTTTCCCGTGGACAAGGGAGTCGCGGGAGAAGTGTATCGAAGCGGCAAGCCGCTGATGGTCAACGACACTTCGCAAGACCCGTTCTTTTTCGCCCGGGTGGATGAAAAGGCCGGTTACCGCACGCGCAGCGTGTTAGATGTTCCATTGGTCACGCAGGAACGCATGATCGGCGTTCTGTGCGCCGTGAACAAGAAAGACGGCCCTTTTACCGAAAGCGACCTGGCGCTGCTTTCGACCCTGGCCAACCTCGTGTCGCTGCCGATCGAGAACGCCGGCATCAACGAGGCGCTGGAGCGATCGCTTCAAGCGGTCAAGAGCCTGAACCGCGCCAAGGACCGCGTGATCCATCACCTGTCCCACGAGCTCAAGACGCCGCTGTCGGTGCTGTCCGCATCGCTGAATCTGATGGCCAAGCAGCTGGCCGCGCTGAGCAGCGGCGGACGGTGGGAGACAACACTGGATCGCGCCCGGCGCAATCTTCAACGCCTGCTGGACATGCAATACCAGATCGAAGACCTGCTGCAGGAAAAGGACGTGACGCCTCATCGCATGCTGTCGGTGCTGTTGGACCAGTGCACCGACGAGTTGGAGGCGCTGGCGGCCGAAGCTTTCGGAGAGGAAAGCGTCACCGACCGGTTGCGCCGCCGCATCGACTGGCTGTTCGGGCCGCGGGACGCGCGCCCCGAAAACATAAACCTCATGCGGTTTACGGGCGAATCCGTCAAAATTCTCAAACCCCAATTCGAGCACCGCCGGGTGCGGTTGGAGACCCGCCTGGAAGACACGCCTCCGGTGTTTGTTCCGGCCGACGTGCTGGGCAAGGTCGTCGAGGGATTGGTCCGCAACGCGGTGGAAAACACCCCGGACGGCGGCGAGGTCCGGGTCATCGTCCGCAGGGGGAATGCGGGGCCGGAACTTGAAATCCGGGACAGCGGGGTCGGCATCACCGTGGAAAACCAGCAATTGATTTTCGGCAATTTTTTCACAGCCTATGAACCGCTGCAATACTCCACCCGCCGCCCGTATGATTTCAAGGCCGGCGGGAAGGGCTTCGACCTGTTGCGCATGCAGATGTTCGCCGAGCGTTACGGGTTCAAGATTCTCATGAACTCAACGCGCTGTCGGTTCATTCCCAACGACAAGGACGAGTGCCCGGGGGATGTCGGCGGATGCGGGCATTTGAGCCACCCCGACCAATGCAGCGAAACCGGCGGCACCATCGTCACCGTCCGGTTCGCCGCCGCGGCGGACCCGGTGCCGGCAACATCTTGATGCGGTCACCTTCAATCGGCGGAGGAGAGTCCGGTATGAGTGCTTCCAACGACAGACCATCTGGAACCACGGTGGCGACGGCCGGGTTTTTTCAGGAAATCAGCATCGAGTTCCTGATTCACGAACTCAAGGACCCGATTGCGATCATCGAAACCGGTCTGCGTACGGTGCTGGAAAAGCAGGATAAGTACGGACCGCTCACCACCAAGCAGTCCAACACGCTGATGCGCAGCCTGCGCAACACCCGCAAGGCCTGGGGGATTCTGAACGATCTGCTGGAGATCGGTCGATCCGAATCCGGCTGCCTGGTCTGCCGTCGCTTCACGGCGCTCACCTCGCTGCAGCAGGCGCTCAAGGATGCTTTGGAGACCGTGACCGGGCCGGCCTCCGAAGCGATCGGCAAGTATCAGGTCGAAGCCGAGCTCATCGCTCTGTTGAACCGCAACGGCATCTTCCTGCATCTGCCGGCCGCCGCGGCGGCCATCGAGATGTTCCAGGATGAAACCAAGTTTCGCCAGATCGCCGGCAACCTGTTTAAGAACGCGCTGCATCATCGCCGGCAGCGGATCGACGTGCACATGGACGTTCGGGACGACCGGTTGGCGGTAGCGGTGATCGACGACGGCCCGGGGATCGAGCCCGACCACCATGAGCTTATTTTTAAACGCTACGCTCAGGTTAAGGAGTGTTCCATGGTCGAGCGCAAGGGCCATGGGATCGGGCTGGCCGGGTCGCTGATCATGGCCCGGTCTCTGGGCGGTGACATCGAGGTCAGCAGCCGCAAGGGTGCGGGAGCGACATTCCGCCTGACATTGCCGCTGAAGCTGGAACAGCCTTAGTCCCTCCACCCGCAATTGATCAGACGGCAGCCGACGAGCGCTGCCACAAGCAAGGAGATCGCAGATGGCGGATACAAAATCCTACCTCAAGGGCAAGCATGTGCTGGTCGTGGATGACGAGAAAGACATTCTGGACACCATCGCAGACATTCTGGAAGACGCTCATGTGGACCGGGCGGCCGATTACGAGACAGCCTCCCGCAAAATCAGGGAGCATCCCTACGACCTCGCGGTTCTGGACATCATGGGCGTCAACGGGCTGAAACTGCTCGAAGAGACGGTCGATCGGGGCATCCCCACCGTTATGCTGACCGCCCATGCCATCAACCCGGAGACCCTGATGGAGTCCATTCGCAAGGGTGCCATCTCCTATCTGCCGAAGGAAACGCTGGCCGAGCTGGAAGATCTGTTGAACAGCTTGCTAAAGGCCTACGAGAGCGGCGAGCCGCCCTGGAAGCTTCTGTTCGAGCGGCTGGGCGGCTATTTCGATAAGCGCTTCGGGCCGGACTGGCAAGCCAGGGATCGGGAGTTTTGGTCGGAGTTCAGCCGCACTTACCAGATCGGCAAGGGGATCCAGGAGCGGCTGAAGCACGACCCCAAAATCTTGGGCAAAGGTATATAAGCTTTAAAATTCGAAGCGCCTGCCTGCGCGTAGCCGTTGCGGCGAGGGCAGGCGACATCCGAAACAAACTTGGAAGGCGCCGATGAGTGATCGGGCCGCATTGAACATATTTTACTGCCGGAGCAATAAAAGGCTGCTTTCATAAAAAGGGAATGGGCTTTCCGGTGCGGAAGGCCAGCGCCTGACAGACCGCGATCAGCCGCCCGTTCGCATCGCCGACGCGAATATCGTAGGTTGCCGTGCGTTTGGTCTGGGCCATGCGCCGGGCTTCGGCCCATAGGCGGGCTCCAGGCTCCGGACTGGCGATATAGGTCACGTTGACGTTCATGGCCACTGCCACGGTGCCGTCGGTCTGGGCCGCCGTCTCAAATGCCTCGTCGATCAGCCCGAACACCGCCCCCCCGTGCGCGCGGCCGTAGATGTTGTTCTGCCGCGCCGGGTCGTAGGTCATTTCCACCCGGGAAAACCCGTCTTCCAGGAGGAGCAGCTCGATTCCGAAGGATCGTGCAAAGGGCTCCCGCGTCACAGCATCGGCGATGGCCGCCTTGATGGCATCATCCATTGAGCACCTCTCAACTTCCTTTCTTTCTTATCTATCTTGACCCTTTCAAGTAAGTTGGGTCATTTTTTGTGGGAGCGGCTTTCCAGCCGCGACGATCGAGGCTGAAAGCCTCTCCCACAAAAAAACTTTCTTGCCGATAAAGTGGCGCCGCGCGCCATGGCTGGCTCAGCCGACTAAAAAAAACACTTGATTTTTTTACAGCTATATTATAGCGCTCACAAGTTAAAAAGTTAAATTTTAAAATCTGATCGTTTCTATTCTTGCTAAACGGCTTTCATTTAATTTTTTTCTCATGTTGGCGCATCTAAAAATGCCACTTCGACTAAAAAGGGGGTGCAGGATGAGCAGAAGGAGAAGCGTTGTTTTATCAATGTTTCTATTGATGACGGTGTTGTCGTTTGTGCTCGTGGCGCCGGTTCGGGCGGCTGACCCCATCGTGTTGGGATGCCCGCTTTCAACGGCCTTTTTGTATGGCTGGGATGCCGAACGCGGGTTTACCCTGGCAGTGGAAGAAATCAATGCCGCCGGCGGGGTGCAGGTTGGGACCGAAAAGCGGCCATTTAAAATGGAAGTTATCGACACGCGCGATCTGGAACCCGGCGTTCCAGTGAGCGAGGCGTTGTTGGCCGTGGAAAAACTCATCCTAGATAAAAAAGCCAGCTTCATCCTTGGGGGGCCGGTCCGTTCGGAAGCGGCCCTCGCGGCCATGGCCCTGCTGTCCAAATACAAAAAAGTGTCGATCCTCACCAGCGGGGTCCTGACGCCGAAATACCACGCCATGGTCGCCGAACAGTACGACAAGTTCAAGTACTGTTTCCGTATTCATGGAGAGGCCACGAACCTCGTGGGTGAAATATTTGCCAATTTCAGCCAGCTCAAGGAAAAATACGGATTCAACAACCTGTTCATCATGGCACAGGATGTCAGCCATGCGCGGGGCGCGGCCGATATCGTTAAGAAGATTGCCACCGACAAGGGCTGGAACGTCACCGGCCTGGAGATCTACCCGACCGGGGCCACCGATTTTTCCCTGGGTTTGCTCAAAGCCAAGGACACCAAGACCGAAATCATCAATATCTGGATGGACATGCCCGAATCCGCAATCCTGCTCAAACAATGGTTCGACATGAAGGTGCCGGCGCTGCCGTTCGGATCGACGCTGGCCGCCGCCGAACAGCCCGGTTTTTGGAAAGCCACGGAAGGCAAGGGTGAATACACGCTCTGCAACGTGGTCAATGCCGGCAACGCTCCCTCCAATGCCACCGAATGGACGATGAAGTTTTACAATGCTTATACCAAACGCTGGAACGTCGAACCCGAGGGCCTGGGCACCTCCAGCAGCTATATGGCCGTGTATGTGCTTAAAGATGCGATCGAACGCGCCAAGAGCCTGGATTCCGACAAGATCGTTGCCGAGCTCGAAAAAACGGACCTGATGGGAGTTTATGGGCGCCTGCGCTTCGATCCCAAGAGTCACCAGGTCATCCCCGCCACCGACCCCAAGGAGGGCGCCGTCGGCAGCATCCTGCAATGGCAGGCCGGCAAGCGCGTGGTGGTCTATCCCAAGAGCATTGCCATGGGCGAGATCCAGCTGCCGCCCTGGATGAAGAAGTGAGAAAAATCCGAAACCCGAAGCACGAAGCTCGAAACCAATTCGTCACCCCGGCGAACGCCGGGGTCCAGGACATAATGAAATAACTGGATTCCGGCGTTCGCCGGAATGACAAATGCCGCTGGATTACGGTTTTTCTACGAGTTCATCAACTTTAAACCGTCTTCCATTTGGATAGAACCCAGCGCAAGGACGCGAATGGACATCTTAATCTACGGCACGATCAACAGCGTAACCCTGGCGCTCTACGCGCTCGGCTTCGCTCTGGTTTACGGCGTCAGCCGGCTGCCTAATTTCGCGCATGGGGCAATCTATGTGCTCAGCGGATTCATCGCCTGGAGCGTCATCAACACCTTGGGGCTTAACCATCTGCTCGCCATCGTTATTACGATGGTCGTCACGGCGCTGATCGGGTCGGCGATATACCTGATCTTTCTGATCCGCGTGCGGGGGATGGCGATCTCCGAGATCATCGCCTCTTACGCCATCGCCTTGGCCATCCTGGAAGGCCTGCGCTGGAAAGGGTTCAAGGGCATGACTTATACCCTGCCGGTGTTCATCGAAGGGAGCACCTCCATTGCCGGCGTTTCGGTCGATTACCAGCGTCTGCTGGTGGTGGGCGTGGGGGCGGCGCTGGTGGCCTTCCTGTGGGTTTTCACTCATCACACCCGCATCGGGCTGGCGTTGCGGGGGATGGCCCAGGATGAAAGAGCCGCGCTCATGCTGGGGATCGACTCGGACGTCATGGCCGTGGTGGCCATGGGGCTGGGTTCCATGCTGGCTGCTCTGGCCGCCCTCATGCTGCTTCCCCTCGGCAACATCGTCGTGGAATCCGGGTACAACGTGCTCATCCTGGCCATTGCGGTCTGCATCGTCGGGGGCATCGGCAGCTGGGCCGGCGCCGTGATGGCCGCCTTCCTGATCGGGTTCGCGCAGATTTTGACCGTCGTATACCTGGGAGCTCATTATCAAATGGTCGTGGCCCTGCTGGCGATCATCCTGACCCTGATTCTGAAGCCCTCGGGGCTTTTCGGCCAGCAAAAAGAACTGGAGGAACGGGTATGAGCGCGGAAACCCCATCGCGCCGCAGGGAACGCATCGACCGCGGCATCAAGGTCCGCACGGCCGGGCTCTACGCCCTGATGTCCTGGCGGGAGCTTTCCTATCTGATCCTGCCGCGGCTCGTGCTCATCGTGGGCTTGCTCGGCCTCCCGATGATGATGCCCGGTATGTACTGGAAGCGCGTGATCTCGATCGTCTGCATTTATGCCCTGCTGGCCATCGTGTTCGATTTTCTGGCCCATTTCGTAGGACTGGTTTCATTGGGAGGCGCCTTTTTCGTCGGAACCGGCGGCTACCTGTCGGCGATTTTAAACATCAAGCTGGGGCTGCCGCCGCTGCTTTGCGTTCCGGGGGCGACCCTGTTGGGCGGTGCCCTGTGCACCCTGCTGCTCCTGCCTTGCCTGCCCCTCCGCGGGGTGTACTTCGCCATCGTCACGTTGATGTACCCGCTGCTGCTGGCGCGCGTGATCGAAGCCCTGAACATCCTGGGCGGGACCGACGGCATCATGGGCATCGACAGCTTCCCCAGCGCCTGGATCGAGCAATATCTGGTGATTGTCCTGGTGCTGGTTTTTCTCTTCGGGCTGCGACGGCTGGTCAACACCGATCTCGGGCTGGTCCTGCGGGCCGTCAAGGACAACGACCAGGCGGTCCGGGCCTCGGCCATGAACGTCACTTTTTATAAGGCCCTGGGGGTCTTCATCGGGGCCAGCATCGGCTGCCTGGCCGGCGCCTGCCTGGTCCATATTTACATGTGGGCAGGGATTTCCACTTTCGCCCTGGATTTCTCGGTGCTGCCCATCGCGGCCACGGTCATCGGCGGCAGCGGCACGCTGGTCGGCCCGCTGCTCGGGTGCCTCATCCTGGTGCCGGTGTCCGAACTCCTCCGGGATTTCGGCACGCTGCGCATCGTGTTCTATTCACTGATCCTTCTCGGCTTTACCGTCTTTCGCAGCGAAGGACTGATGGTGTTCGGCCAGCGCAAATACCATCAGTTTGAAAGGTGGAAATCCATATGACCGGTCAACCGATTCTGCAGGTCCAAGAGGTGACCAAAACCTTCGGGGGAATCATCGCGCTCAACCGGGTGAGCTTTGAGGTGCGTGAAGGCGAAATCCTGGGCATCATCGGACCCAACGGATCCGGCAAAACCACGGTGGTGAACTGCATTACCGGCTTCGTCAAGGTAACGGCCGGCCGCGTTTTCTTCCGAGGCAGGGACATTACCTCCAGGCCGCCGCACCAAATCGCCGGCCTGGGAGTCACGCGCACCTTCCAGATTATGCGCCCCTACTACAGCCTGCCGGCCTACAAGAATCTGGTGATCCCGCTGTTTTCCCCGCGGGCGCGGCGGACCGGCGGATGGCGGGGCGGCGGGCGGATGGGCGACCGGAACACCGTCGGCATCGACATTCTGGAGGAGATCGGTTTCGAACGTGATTCCTACGTGCCTTACAAGGTTACGTCCACCCTGCCCACGGGGTATCTCAAACGCCTGGAACTGGCGCGCTGCCTGGCATTGAAGCCTGAATTGATCATTTGCGATGAAGTGTTCTCCGGATTGAGCATGAGTGAAATCGCCAGCATGGTGCCTCTGATCGAACGCCTGCAAATGGAGGGGATCACCCTGATCATGATCGAGCACCGGCTCCGGGAGCTGTTTCAGGTGGCCAATCGGGTGATGGTGCTCAATTTCGGCGAAAAACTCGTGGAGGGCAGCTCCGGGGAAGTGATGGCCGACGCGCGCGTCCGTGAGGCCTATTTCGGTTCCGAGGCGGTCGAGGAGGTGATGGTCCATGCTTGAAGCCTCCGGCCTGATGGTGTTCTACGAGAACATGCTGGCGCTGAACAACGTAAGCATCCGCTGCGCCTCGGATCAGATCATCGGGGTGTTCGGTGCCAACAGCGCCGGCAAGTCGACATTGATGTACGCGCTGTCCGGCATCATGCTCGATATCCGCAAGAAAGAAGAGATGTCCGGCGGCGAGCGCATCACCATGGCCGGCAGCATTCGCTTCGATGGACGCGAACTGATCAACGAAAAACCGAGCCGGCGGGCCCGGGCCGGCATCGTGCTGTGCCCGGAGCGCCGCCGGATCTTCAAAGAAAGCACCGTTCTCGAGAATCTCAAGATCGGCGGATATCTCGCGACAGCCAGCCAGGCGGCTGAAACCTTGGACTTCGTGCTGCGCATCTTTCCGGCGCTCAACCGGCTGAAAAACAGAGTGGGCGGGTTTCTCAGCGGCGGCGAACAGCAGATGCTGGCCATCGGCCGGGCGCTGATGGCGCAGCCGAAAATGCTCTTGCTGGACGAGCCGTTATTGGGCCTCAGCCCCCTGATGCAGGCCATGCTCATGCGCGCCACCCGCGAAATCCGCGATGAGCGCAAGATCGCCATCATCATCACCGAGCAGTACGCGCGCCCCGTGATCCCCATTGTGGACCATGCCTTCATCCTGGAGAACGGTTCGGCGGTGATGGAGGGGACCCGTCAGGAATTGATGGACAACCCGGATGTCCGCTCGGCATATTTCGGGATCTAGCCGGGTGATCACTTGATAATTTTTTAATAATGCCGTCACTCCGGCGGACCCCGGATCATGTCCGGGGCAAGCGCCGGAGTCCAGAAAGTTTGCGACAGTCAGTAAACAATTGGTTCCGGCTGAAAGCCTGCCCCGGAAATTAGTCATCCGGGGACTGCCGGAACGACACAGTGGATGTCTGCCTCATGACCAAACTCAACCCCGCTGCCAGCGAAAAGGAACTGACCTTCACCCGCTTTGAGCGCATGTGCGCCAAATACCCGGAGCGGCCGGCCGTCATCTATCTGGGAGAATCCTTTTCCTACCGGCGTCTGCACGATTTGAGCGGGCGCTTCGCGGGTGCCCTGGCTGATATGGGCATCGCGAAGGGCGATCGCGTGATGATTTACATCGCCAACTCCATTCAATGGGTGATCGCCTTCCTGGGAATCCAAAAAATCGGCGCCGTCGTCGTGCCGGTCTCGCCGATCTACACATCTCATGAAATTACCTACATGATCCGGGACTGCGGCGTCCAGGCGGTCATCTGCATGGACACCAACTTCGGCTACGTCCAGGAGGCAATGGCCCAGACCGGCGTCCGGCAAGTGATCGTGGCGAACGTGGCCGATCTGCTGCCGTTCTGGAAAAAGACGCTGGGCCGGCTGTTCGACAAGATCCCCACCGGGAAAGTCAATTGGGGGCCGACCGTCCACCGGTTCCGTTCTCTGCTGCGGCACCGCCCGGCGGCGGCAGCCTCCATCGACCCCGAAACGGATCTTTCCTATATTTTGTACACCGGCGGCACCACCGGCTTCCCGAAAGGCGTTCCGGGCACGCACGTCGGGATGACCTCCTACGTCAACGACGTCACCGAGGACGTGGCGGCCGAGCACCTGCTCGAAGGCGGAGACACCTATATCGCCGTCAACCCGCTCTTTCACATCATGGCCCTGGGGCTTTTCATGGCCATCGGGCTGAACAAGGGAAACTGCACCGTCCTCATGCCGGTCCCGGAAGTGGATTCGATCCTGGAAAGCATCGAGCGCCGCGCCGTCCGTTGGCTGCTGGGAGTTCCGGCGCTTTATCGGATGATACTTGAAAATGACCGCATTGAGCGCTACAATCTGCAGTCCCTGAAGTTCTGCTTTTGCGGGGGCGACGTCCTGCCGGAGGAAGTCAAACTGCGCTGGCGGGAACGCTGCGGGGTTCCGATCTATCAGGTTTATGGTTCCACCGAAGTGGGGCATGTGGCCTACAGCCGCATCGGCCAGGAGCCCAGCCCGCGGGCCATCGGGTTTCCCCTGAAAAGCCGCCAGTGCCTGGTCGTGGATCCCGAAACGCTGGCGCCGGTGGCTCCGGGGGAAAGCGGGGAACTGCTGGTCACGTCGCCGTATACATTGAAACATTACTTCGAAAAGCCCGAAGAAACCCGCCGGGCGTTTGTCGAAGTCAACGGCCGGACCTGGTGCCGCATGGGCGACTTCGTGAGCGCCCTGCCCTCGGGGGAGCTGATTTACGTCGAGCGCTCGGCGGACATCATCAAGCACAAGGGCTACCGGGTGTCGGCCTCGGAGGTCGAAGCCGCGCTGCAGGACCACCCGACCGTGGTCGGGGCCTGTGTGGTGGGGATCCCCGACCCCAAGGTGGGGGAGCGGATCAAGGCCATCGTGGTGCTCAAGGAAGACGCCCGCGGAGTGGGCGGCACCGAATTGATGCGGTGGTGCCGGGAGCGGTTGGCCGCTTATAAGGTACCCGCGTACATCGAATTCAGAGACATGCTGCCGAAATCAAAGGTCGGCAAGCTCTTGCGGCGCGAAGTCCGAGACGACGAGCGCCGCAGAATTTCAAAAGACGGAGACAAACCTCATGGCACCCAGCGTACTGGAAAATAAACGAATCCTGGCCGTGGACGACGAACCGGACGTGCTCGACACGCTGGCGGACCTGCTCGGGGAATACGCCGGCCTGACCCTCGACCGCGCCACGGATTACGAGACCGGCTTTCACTTGCTGCGCTCATGGAGCTACGATGCCGTCATCCTGGACATCATGGGCGTACGGGGATTCGACCTGCTCAATGCCTCCGTCCACCTGGGTTTTCCGACCGTGATGCTCACCGCGCATGCTCTTTCGGCCGATGCGCTCAAGAAATCCATCGAGATGGGCGCGCGCGCCTACATCCCGAAGGAGAAGATGATCGACATCGCCGCCTTCCTGGAAGACGTCATGACCCTGGCCCACGGCTCGAACGTTCAGAAGATGTTCCAGCGGCTCGGGGGGTTCTTCAACAAGAAATTCGGATCGAAGTGGATGGAAGACGAGCAGACCTTCTGGGCGCAGGTGACCTCCGGCCAATTTGATCCCCAGCCGGTCATTCTCAAGAAATGAATCGTGGCAGCGGATGCCATTCGATGCTTCTTCGCCATACTTCGGTAGGCAACCTTGTATGGTTTTTTAAGTCAACCCCTATCGGTCCCTAAGAAGCCTCGCCATTATTACTAGACCGGCAGCGAAATACGCAAATACCGTCATGCCGGTCCCGGATCAAGTCCGGGATGACGGATCCGGTATACAGACAACCACTGGATTCCGGCCTTCGCCGGAATGACAACGTAAAGACTATTATGAGACAATTGAATTTTCATTTCGAGTGAGGAGATAAATCTCTTCACCATCCGTTGAACCTCCATTTCTCCATGCCCGTGCCCAAAAGCGGCTGGCTTGCGGCAGCTTAAACACACCCCTGAAGATATGGATACCCCGGCTTCCAACCAGCTTATCTACAAAACGTGATATAAATTTTTCTTTGAGACAGGTCGATGGTATAATGCACTGGTAGCGAGTTCCGTTTTCCTGTTGGTACCGTTCACTCGCGACCGAAAGGACCACCGGAGGTGGAAACAGTCCCCGAGCAGATTGGCGCAGCCCGCTTGAACGATCGACCGGCATCCGGTCGGACGGCCGGGGCAACCATATTCGACCGCCGTTTGTTCTGGGTTGCGGCTGGATTGCTGCCGCTGCTTATGTTCAGCATCGCCATGCTGCTCACGTTCAAACGCCAGCAGGAGCAGGCGATCGAACATTCGCTTCGGGAGGCGGCCAGCGGCGCGGCGCATCTGATCGAGCGCGCCGTACACGATCAGATCGGAATATTGAAAGGCTTGGCCGCCTCGCTCGCTTTCGATCGATGGGATCTGGAAACCGTCCGGAAGGAATCCGAGCGGCTCTGGGATTTGCACCCGGAGTGGCGCACGGTCATCGTGACCGACGAGCATCGGCCGCTTTTCAACCTGCACTTCCCACCCGGCGAACCGATAACGCCGTTGCGCGACCCGGAATCCCTGGCACAGGTATGGGCCACCGGCCGGGCGATTGCAGGAAATCTTGCGCACGGCTATGTGGGGATCCGGGCCCCCGTGGTGCGGAACGGTCGAATGGCTTACACCATTGTCGTGCCGACTAACCCGCAGTACTTCAGCGATCAGCTCATAGAGCATGTCGAGAACCAGCCATGGCAGGCGACTATTGTCGGGAGTGATGGAATAGTGATCGCTGCAACGCCCGGTTCGCCGGCGCCGGCCGGCAAGCCCTTGCCCTGGGACATCCCGATCAGCGTAGAAGGTTACCTGGCGGGCGGTTCCGATTATAAGGCCTGGGCTTCGGTAGCGGAGAGCGGATGGCAGGTGGTGATCGCAGCCCCGGCCGCTGCCGTCGAGCAGCCCTATGCACCCACCCGCATGGTGGTCTATATCGGGGGGGCTTTCGCTGCAATCCTTACCAGCGTGCTGGTCCTCATGCTCAGCTCGGCCTGGGCCGCCCGGCGCGAAGCGGTCCGCCTGCGATCGGAAGTCGAGGATCGGAAGCGGGCTGAAGCGGCGTTGCGGGAAAGCGAGGAGAAACACCGCCGCATCGTCGAGACGGCCCATGAGGGCATCTGGGCTATGGACGGCAACTATCTCACGACCTTCGTCAACCGGCACATGGCCGACATGCTGGGATACCTTCCTGAGGAGATGATCGGCCGTCCGGTCCACTCGTTCATGTTCAGCGAGGACCTCCAGGATCACGCAGCCAAGATGGCGGTGCGGCAACACGGGGGAAACGGTGCTTATGAGCGGCGCTTCCGCCGCAAGGACGGCGAAGAACTTTGGAGCATCGTGTCGGCTACCGCACTGCAGGACGCCGAGGGTAATTTCGCCGGCTCCTTCGCGATGTTTACCGACATCACCGACCGCAGGAAGGCCGAGGCTCGGCTGAAGGAGAGCCGGGAACGCTATCGGTTGGTGGCGGACTTTACCTATGACTGGGAGTACTGGATCGATCCAACCAGGAGGCTTATTTATGTCTCCCCCTCCTGCGAACGGGTGTCCGGCTACCCGCCCTCCTATTTTCTGGAAGACCCCGATGCGCTGCTTAATATCGTCCACCCTGAAGATCGGCGCATATTAGAGCTGCACCTCAGTGATGCCGCCGAAGACGACCCCATCCCTTGCGAGCTGAAGTTTCGCATCATCCGCACAGACGGAGAAACGCGCTGGATTTTGCACACATGCTGGAGCGTTTTTACGGAAGACCGGGTTTATGCCGGACGACGGGGAAGCCATCGTGACATCACGGAGAATAACCTTGCGGAGCAGACACTGCGTGAGAGCGAAGAGCGCAACCGTCGCCTGATCGAGGCATCACCGGATGCCATTTTGGTCCGTTTCGAGGGGCTGATCACCTATGCAAACCCGGCAGCGGTGAGGCTTCTTGGAGCAACCAACGAACAGGATTTGATTGGAAAGGCGTATTTGGATCTGGTTCACCCCGACGACCGTGCAGAGTCGGTCGAGCGGGTGAGAAAGAGCATAGAAGATGGATTGGTTGCTCCGGTTCGCGAGCATCGGCTTTTAGCCCTGGACGGCCGGGTGGTTGAGGTCGAATCGACCGGGGTTCCGGCCAAGTTTCAAGGTGGAATTCAAACATTCGGAATTTTTCGTGATATTGGCGAACGCAAAAAAGCGTATCAGGAAAAAGAGAAGCTCGAAACCCAGCTGCAGCAGGCGCAGAAGATGGAATCCCTGGGAACGCTTGCCGGCGGCATCGCCCATGATTTCAACAACATTCTGGGCGTCATCATCGGCAGCTCGGAGCTGCTCGCCATGACGAACGCCGTCGAGCCATCGTCGCGGGACACGCTGGGCAACGTCTTGACGGCCTCCCAGCGGGCCAAGGACCTGGTGCGCCAGATTCTGGCGTTCAGCCGGCACGCCAAGCAGGAAAAAATTCTGCTCAATTTGAAGGCCATCATCAAAGAGACGTTCGAGTTCCTGCGTGCCTCCCTTCCCGCCACGATCGAATTGCGCCAGCAGTTTGACCCCAAGGGGGGCACGGTCATCGCGGATCCGACCCAGATGCAGCAGGTATTAATGAATCTGTGCACCAATGCGGCGCATGCCATGGATAAGACCGGCGGTGTTCTCCGCGTCCAACTTGCCAACGTCGTTCTGAATCCAGATGAGGTGCGCTTCGATTCGGATCTGGAGCCGGGTGAATACGTCCGACTGGCCGTCTCGGATACGGGCCACGGCATCGACGCGGAAGTCTTACAGCGAATTTTCGACCCCTATTTCACGACCAAGGAAAAGGGCAAGGGCACCGGCCTGGGACTGGCCGTCGTGCATGGAATTGTAAAAGCGCATGGCGGGGCGATCAAAGTCTACAGCGAGGTAGGGCAGGGAACAACCTTTCACGTCTTTCTTCCCGGCATGGAAGGTTATGGCGCACCCGAAAGCGCTCTTGCTCCGATCCTTCGCGGCGGCAACGAGCGCATTTTACTGGTGGATGACGAAAAGAGCCTTGCCGATATTGAAAAGCAGATGCTCGACCTGCTGGGATACGATGTCGAGATCAGGACCAGTGCCGTCGAGGCCCTGGAAGCCTTTCGGTCCAACCCTGAAAAATTCGATCTGGTCATCACCGATATGACCATGCCGCAGATGACCGGCATGAAACTGGCGAGGCAATTGGTTCAGATCCGTCCGGGATTGCCGATCATCTTGTGCACGGGCTTCAGCGACCAGATCGATGCAAATCAGATGCTTTCTGCAGGCATCCAGGCATTCCTGCTGAAGCCGCTGGTCGCCAACGAGCTGGCCGAGGCAGTGAGGAAAACGCTCGATTCCCGGCCGGTTTGAAGATTCAAAGACTTTATAATTAGCGGAGTTGTTATGGCTGAGATCCTCGTGGTGGAAGATGACGATGAGTTGCGCCGCCTCGTATGCCGGCGCCTTAC
Source organism: Desulfobacterales bacterium (assembly GCA_030834695.1). GTDB lineage: Bacteria > Desulfobacterota > Desulfobacteria > Desulfobacterales > SpSt-501 > SpSt-501. Next base: position 17,246 of record JAUQXK010000119.1, on the reverse strand, counting down.
CATGGCCGGCCATCAGGTGGCGGAAGCCCCGAATGGGCTCGCGGCCACCCGGCAAATTCAGGAACACGTTCCGGAACTGATTATTTCCGATATCGTCATGCCTGACATGGACGGCCTGGAGTTGATCCGAAACCTGCAGAAGGAACACCCGCAATTAAAAGTGCTGGCCGTTACCGGCGGCGGAACCACCGACCCCGCCCTGCGCCTGACGCTTGCCAAGCGTTTCGGCGCGGCCGATACCTTGTACAAGCCTTTCAGCCTTGATGAGCTTCTGGAAAAAGTCTCCATCCTGCTGGAATCGTGAAAACGCGAAAAAAATGACGAAGCCAAACGCCACAAGGCCTTCTCCCGTGCGGTCTGCCGCCGCCGCCGCGCTTATCTACGCCGCCGTCTCATCGGCTTACATCCTCCTTTCCGATCATCTGCTCGGCCGGCACGCCGCCGACATAGCGGTCGTGACGCAGGTGGCCATGCTGAAAGGCTGGGCGTTCATTCTCGTTACCGGGTGGTTGATCTTTTTTCTGCTGCGCCGGGAGATAAGAAAATACGCCGCCGCCGAAAAGAACCTGGCGGAAAGCGAATCGCGTCTGCAGACCTTTGCGGCCGCAACCTTCGAGGGGATCGTGTTCAGCGAGGCCGGCCGAGTCGTGGATTGCAACGATCAATTCGCACGCATGCTGGGGTACTCGCGAGACGAGCTGCTCGGCAGCCCGTTGAGCGACCTGATCGCCGATGACGCCAGGGCCCACGTCTCGGAAAACTTCGCGCTGAACCGGGAAGATGTCCTCGCGCACGAGATGATCCGAAAGGACGGGTCGCGGATCTCCGTCGAGGCTCACGGCAGACCCGTCGAACTCGGAAACCTCCGAACCCGCTGCACCGCCGTCCGCGATGTCACCGGGCGCCGGCGCATGGAGGCGGCGCTGATCGAAAGCGAGGCGAAATACCGGCGGATGTTCGAGACGACCAGCGAAGCGATCATGGCGGTGGACGATCAGAAGCGGGTGACCCTGGTCAACCGGCGCATGGCGGACATGCTGGGATATGCGATCGAGGAGATGGTCGGACGGCCGGGGGATTCCTTTTTCTTCGAGGAGGACCTGCCGGACCATGCCGCCAAGCTGGCGGCCCGCCGTCGCGGGGTCAACGAGGTGTACGAGCGGCGCTTTCGGCGTAAGGACGGACAAGCCGTATGGGCGCTCGTATCGGCGACCCCGATCCTGGATGCGGAGGGCCGATTCCGAGGCGCCTTCGGCATGTCCACCGACATCACCGCGCGCAAGCAGGCGGAGGAGGATCTGTCGGTCTTCCGGCAGATGGTCGCCTCCGCTCAAGACGCCATGTGCCTGGTGGGAAGGGACTATGCCTACCGAATCGCCAACCAAGCCTACCTGCAGGAGGTGGGCCTCAAGCCGGACACCATCATGGGGAAAACCGTGGCGGATGTCCTCGGCAAACCGCTTTTCGAAAACGTCATCCAAGCGCGGCTGGACCGATGTCTGGCCGGCGAAGCGGTCAGCTATTCGGATTGGTTCGATTATCCCGCCCAGAGCCGGCGATACATGCAGATCACCTTATCGCCCTGCCGAAACCGGGCCTCCGAGGTGGTCGGCGCGATGGTTGTTGCACGCGACTTGACCGAATTGCAGACCGCGCAGAAAGAGTTGAAACGGTTGGCCGCGGCCATCGAACAGGCGGCCGAGACGGTCGTGGTCACGGATGCCGCCGGAGCCATTCAATATGTGAACCCCGCCTTCGAACAAGAAACCGGCTACCGCCGTGAAGAGGCGATCGGCAAAAATCCGAGCATTCTCAAGAGCGGCAAGCACGACGACGCGTTCTACCGCGACATGTGGAACACGTTGGTTTCAGGGGGGACCTGGCAGGGGCATTTGGTCAACAAACGTAAAGACGGCCGCCTGTACACCGAGAAAGCGAAGATCTCACCGGTGCGCGACGCGTCCGGAGCGATCAGCAACTATGTCGCCGTCAAGCACGACATCACCAAAGAGTTGGAGCTTGAGCAGAATTACCGCGAAGCTCAGAAGATGCAGGCCGTCGGTACGTTGGCGGCCGGGATCGCCCATGATTTCAACAACGTCCTCGGGTTGATCGTGGGCAATGCGGAGATGCTGCAGCTGAAGGGGGCGGTGACCGGGCCGGCCGCCGAATCCGTCAAGCAGATCCTTTCCGCATCCATGCGGGCCAAGAACACGGTCAAACAGATATTGATGCTCAGCCGGCGAGGGCGGATGGAACGAATACCCATCAGCCTGCGGCCCTTGATCAAGGAAACCGCCGAGTTCCTGCGTTCTTCACTATCCTCGAACATTCAATTGGTCGTCGATCTTGACGCTGATGCCGGAACGGTGTCGGCCGATCCGGGCCAAATGCAGCAGGTCCTGATCAATCTTTGCACCAATGCCGCCCAGGCCATGGAAGATGACGGAGGCACGTTGACGATCCGGTTGACGAATACCGCCCTCAGCCAAGAAGCGATTCAATTTCCTGGCCACTCGGCTGGGGGGGATTTTGTTGAGATCATCGTATCCGACACCGGCGCCGGGATCGAGCCGACTGTACGGGAGCGGATCTTCGAGCCATTCTTTACGACCCGCGAGATCGGCAAAGGCCAGGGGCTGGGGCTCTCCGTCGTTCACGGGATCGTCGCATCGCACGGCGGATCGATAAAAGTCGACAGCAAGGCCGGAAAAGGGGCGACATTTCATGTTTTTCTCCCGCGCATCCCATCGGAGCCGAAGCCGGAATCGACCCCGCTGGGCCTGCTGCCGAAGGGCAGGGAGCGCATTCTTTTCATCGATGACGAAAAAGCCCTGGCGCGCGTCGGCGAGATGACGCTCCGCCATCTCGGCTACCAGGTGAACACTCAGAACAGCCCGGTTGCGGCGCTTGACGTCTTCCGGTCGAGTCCCGGCGAATTCGACCTGGTCATCACCGACCTGACCATGCCGCAGATGAGCGGGGTGAAACTCGCGGCCGAGCTGCTGCGAATTCGTCCCGGCCTGCCGGTCATCCTGTGCACCGGCAATACCGAGAAGATCAACCCCCATGAAGCCGGGTTGCTCGGGATCAGGGAAATCCTGACCAAACCCGTCACCATCCAAGATCTCGCCAATTCCGTCAGAAATGCGCTCGACGGGTCCGACACCATAGAGAGAGCCTTGCCGCCCTTCTCGTTCGAAGGGGACGAGAAGCGGAATTGATTCAATCGATTTCGCAATCGAAACGATCGTTTCCCACGGGATTAATCGTCTCGAAATAGTACCGTCATGCCGGGCCCCGGATCAATGATCTCCGGGGCAGGCTTGATAAGCCTGCCCCGTACCACGATACGGGGGCATCCAGAACTGGTTGGATTTACTGGATTCCGGCTAAAAGCATGCCGGAATGACGACGTAAAGACAATTATGAGACCCTTTATATATCCGTTTACCCGCCCTATGCCTTTCGTGAGCCTGCCGGCGTTCCCTCTGCGGCCCGAATTGTAACCGTTTCGCCACTCCAATTTTTTGTTAGGTATCGGTGCGTTGCCGATGGAACCGAGAGGCCGTGTGGCGGAACGGCCCCATCGCTCAAGTTCCGCCTCGCTCGATCCGATATTCCTTATTGCATAATTTCATCCGGTTGCCGCACGCCCGAACCGCGGCGCTAATCTGGTTTCTTAGGATCCTATGCCCATGAATCGTCGCAGACACCCTCGCATCAGCATCCATGTGCCGGTGGTGTATCGAACTCTGAACGCCGATGAGGAACCGCTCGAACCGCATCCCGGCGTCGTGATCGATGTGAGCCCGGGAGGGGTGCTTTTAAGATCCTCCGGCGCGCAACCCGGCGAGGATGTGCTCATCAGCTTTGCAGACGTCGAGGAGCGGACTACGGAGATCAGATGCAAAAGAGTCTACTTCCTGCAAGCAAGCAACGGGGTTGCAAACTCCGGGCTGACGTTCGCGGGCTCAAAGGGGGATAGGCACAAATTCGTGACTGGAATAATCCGGGCGAACTTTTACCGCCAGAAGGAAGAACTCGGCGGAAAGACGGAATAAAACGCTTAATGTTTCTCAGACTGCCAACCGAATACTAGTCACAACCCAAAAAAGGAGAGGTGCGCCATGAGGACCAGGCCTTGCGCCTATTGGACATTGCTTCTATTCATCGCCAGTATTCTGACGCTTGTGCAACCTTGCACAGGGAGTGCCGCTCAGGATCTGGACGCTTTAAAAGAGCGAGGCGTGCTGCGCCACCTTGGGATCCCTTACGCCAACTTCGTCAGCGGGGCCGGCGACGGCCTGAGCGTCGATCTCATGCGGATTTTTGCGAAGCATCTCGGGGTGCGATACGAATACATCGACACGACGTTCGCATCGGCTATTCCGGATCTGACGGGAAAGGTGCACGTCAAGGATAAAAAGGGGAAGGACGTCGTCCAACTGATTCAAGCAAAAGGGGATGTCATTGCCGCGGGATTAACGGTTCTGGCCTGGCGCGAAGAGCTGGTGGCTTTTTCCGATCCGAGCTTTCCGACCCAGGTCTGGCTGATCACGGCGCCCAGCTCGGCGCTGAACCCCATCACGCCGTCAAACGACATCGAAGCAGACATCCAGCAGGTCAAAAAAATGCTCAAAGGCCGCAGCCTCCTTGTTAAAGCAGGGACCTGCCTGGACCCGTCCCTCTATAAGCTGTCCGAAACGGGGGCCAAGCTGATGGAGTTTCCCGGAGGCCTCCACGAGATCTTCCCAGCCATGCTGCAGGGCGGTGCGGATGCCACCATTCTGGATGTGCCCGACGCGCTGATCGCAATGAACAAATGGGCCGGGCAAGTCAAGATCATCGGGCCGGTAAGCTCCGAGCAGCAGATGGCGGAAGCATTTCGCAAGGAGGACCGACAGCTGCGCCAGGCTTACAACGATTTTCTGAATCAATGCCGGAAAGACGGGACCTATATCCGGCTGATCCAGAAATACTATCCGGACGCCGTCTATTACTATTCCAAATTTTTCGAAGGCTGCGCGGCTCCCCAAAAGTAGGATCGGGCAAAAACCGATGTTCGCCGAATCACCCGAAGCCCATCCGAAGCGGATCATCCATCAGGGGAATATCCTGTTTTGGTTAAGCAGCTTTCTGCTGTTGAGCTACATCGTCTATCTTTTCGCCAACAGTTACCTTTCACAGTCCAGTTTGCGAGGGACCGCGGAAGAACGCTTCGCATTGGAAATCGAACACCAGGCCCGGTCGATTCAATTTTATATTGCCGAACGCCAAAGAGATATGCGCAGGCTGGCGACCCGCTCCGAGCTTGCCAGTTACTATGCGAACAAGTCTATGGGCATGACCATGCAGTATGGACTGCGCGCCAGCCTGGCAGGCATCGGCCGGCTGTTCGACGAGATTCAGCAAGGGGACCGGATGGATGAAGTCGGCCGCTGGGCGCGCATCGTCTTGGCGGACGTGGAGGGCCGCCGCCTCATCGACGGGCGCAATATCGTTGCGGACGCCCAACCGGCCGACGAGTGGCTGTCGCTGGTCAGCGCCCGGCCGGCAGTCTTCAACAGAAGGTTGAACGGCGCTGAAATGGTGGTGGTTTCCGTGCCGGTGTTCTTCAAGGAAGACCACGTGGCCCAAGTGGTCGCCTGGTGCAATTTCGAGGGGTTTCTAGCCAGCCCTGAAGCGGATCCATTCAGCTCCAATCTTCACTTCACCGGCCTGGTGGACTCAAATCACTTGATCGCCGCGATCGGCCCTGAAGACCGCTTTCTGGATGCCAGGGTGTGGGAATGGCTCAGTGGTGTCGCGGAGGTAAACGAGCGCGTGACGCGGCGTGATTTCGGGGATAACATGGCCGCTGCCGCATTGATTCAGGGCACGCCTTTTATCCTGCTCTCCATGCTCCCCGCCGATCTGATTTTCGGAAAAACCGCGCCGCTGCACCACCTTCTGGGCCTGATGGCCGTCGTGGGGCTGGCGCTTCTCGTCGTCATGATGCTGCTGAGATTCCGCGAGCTCAGAAAGCACCAGATGGCCATCCACCAGGGACGCGAGCGGTTGGAGGCCATTTTCAAGGCTGCGGACAACGTTGGGTTTGTGGTCGTCGATTTGGTGGGCTGGGAGGCGTTGATCCTGGATTTCAGCCCCGGCGCAGAGAAAATTTTCAGTTGTGCGCGGAGCGAGGCGTTAAGAAAACCGGCTGCGATGTTGGGGCTGCCGAGTGACCTGCAAAGACACGTGGAGCAATTGGCCTTCTCGCACGCGGAAACAGAGGCGCTTTCGGGTGAGTTTTCCTTGAAGCGCACAAGCGGCGAAGCCTTCCCGGCGATCGCCACGGTGCACGGCATGCGCGATGAAAAGGGCCATATCGCCGCGGCCCTTTTCGTGGTTATCGACATATCGGGCCGGAAAAGGGCTGAAGAGGCGCTGCGCATCAGCGAGCGAAAACACCGGAACATCATCGAGCGCATGCAGGAGGTGTTCTATCGGACCGATATGGACGGCAAATTGGTCATGTGCAGCCCGTCGGGCGCCAAGCTCTTCGGGGTCGAGTCCGTCGACAGTCTGATCGGCATGGACGTGGCGCAGAAGCTTTATTCCGACCCGGAAGACCGACAGACCCTGCTCGAGGAACTGCGCCGCAGCGGACAGGTGACGGGCTACGAGATCAAGATGAAGCGGTTCGACGGGTCGGACAGCACGGTCATTGTCAGCTCCCATGTCGTGAATGACGATTCGGGAGAGCCGGTGGCGGTCGAAGGCGTGCTGACCGACATCACGCAGCGGAAGGCTTCCGAGGAGGCGCTGCACCGGGCCAAGGCCGACCTGGAGTCAAGCTATGCGCAGCTGGAAGAGGCCATTGCCCGCACCAATGAAATGGCCATCGAGGCGCAGATGGCCAGCATCGCCAAGAGCAATTTCCTGGCGAACATGAGCCACGAGATCCGCACGCCGATGAACGGCGTGATCGCCGCCACCGGGCTCCTGATGGAGACCGAGCTGAATTCCGAGCAGGGCCGCTACGCCGAGATCATCCGTTCCAGCGGCGAATCCCTGCTGGCCATCATCAACGACATCCTGGATTTTTCGAAAATAGAAGCCGGCAAACTCGAACTGGAGGTCATCGATTTCGACCTGCGGTCGGCCGTCGAGAACACGGTGGAATTGCTATCGGCCAAGGCGGTTGAAAAAGGGATCGAGCTCACCGGCATGGTGGATCCGGACATTCCGACCCTGCTGCGCGGAGACCCCGGACGCCTGCGCCAGATCATCGTGAACCTGATCGGCAATGGGGTCAAGTTCACCGACCGCGGCGAGGTGGCCCTGCGGGTGCAATGCCTGGAAAAGGATCCGGAAAACGTCTTCTTGAAATTCTCGGTCCGCGACACCGGCATCGGCATTCCGGCGCATAAGAAGGGGCTGCTTTTCAATTCCTTCACGCAAGTGGACAGCTCGAGCTCCCGAAAATACGGCGGGACCGGCTTGGGACTCGCCATCTCCAAACAACTGGCCGAGATGATGGGCGGGGCCATCGGCGTGGAGAGCGAGCCCGGCAAGGGGTCGGCCTTTTCCTTCACCGCCAGGTTTCGTCGGCAGCCGGATGTCTGCAAACCGGCAGTTGACGGATCCGGCAGGCTGGGAGAACAGCGCGTTCTGGTGGTGGACGGCCACGACACCAACCGTTTCATCCTGAGCACGATGCTGCAGGCTTGGGGATGCCGGGTATGTGAAGCAAGCAACGGAGCGGCTGCATTCGATCAGTTGATGGATGCCGCTCGAAGCAGCGATCCGTTCGAGATTGCGTTGCTGGGCATGCAGATGTCGGATATGAGCGGCGAGGATCTGGGCCGAAGGATCAAGGCATCCGCCGAGGCCAAAAACACGCGGCTCGTGCTGCTGACGTCCATGGGTCAGCGGGGCGACGCGGCCCGCATACGCTCAGTCGGCTTTGAAGCGTACCTATCCAAACCGGTGCGGCAGACCCACCTGCACGAATGCCTGGTGCGCATCATGGAGCCGGACGGTCAGCTGGACAGCACCGGCCGCAAGCAGCTTATCACCCGGCATGTAATGGACGAGACGCCCCGGTCCCAAAGGCGCCTGCTGCTGGTCGAGGACAACCGGATCAACCAAGAGGTGGCCCTGGCCATGCTCACGAAGCTCGATCTCCGCGCGGACGTGGCCGGCAACGGCGTGGCCGCGCTGGAAGCCCTTGCACGCGTTTCCTACGACCTGGTGCTGATGGATTGTCAGATGCCCGAGATGGACGGCTTCGAAGCGGCTCGCCGCATCCGCACCGGCGAGCCCGCCACGCTGAATCCCAACGTGCCCATTATCGCCATGACGGCCAATGCCATGCAGGGCGACATGAAGGCGTGCCTGGACGCCGGCATGGACGATTACATCGCCAAGCCGGTGCGGTCCCAAGAATTGATGGAGAAAATCAACCATTGGCTGCACCGCTGCGCACCGGAACATATAAGCGATTCTTCGATCAGAGACCGGCGGGATTCCGAGCTGGATGCAAGCGGTGACAATACATTGAATGGGGAACCGCCGCCGAATCTCGTTGAGGAGAAAGCGGCGCGGCTGTCCAGCCAGAAGCCGATCCGCACGCCCGATGGAAAAGGCCCTTCCCCGAGCCAAGCCGAAGAGGCTCCGGAGTCCAAATCGGAATCATTGGGGCGCATGTCCCATAAGCTGCGAACGCCCTTGAATGCCATCATCGGGTTTGCGGAAGTGCTCCAGGAAAAGTACTTCGGCGACCTGAACGACAAGCAGATGCAATACGTCAAGGACATCTACGAGGGTGGGAGACAATTGCTCGCACTGGTCGATGCGATCCAGGAAAAGGGAGCCAAGGCATTGATGTCCGAATAGCGCGGATTGTTTCATTTATTATTACTTCAGCAATTAACTATGCCAAGATTTGTCATTCCTGCGAAAGCCGGAATCCAGAGCGGTAATGGATGCCGGATCAAGTCCGGCATGACGGTATTTGCGTATTTCGCTGCCGGCCTAGTAATCGCCCCGAAATAGTACTGTCATGCCGGACCCCGGATCAATGATCTCCGGGGCAGACTTGATAAGCCTGCCCCGTACCGCGATACGGGGGCATCCAGAGCGAGTTGAATTCACTGGATTCCGGCTAACAGCGTGCCGGAATGACGACGTAAAGACCATTATGAGGCCGTCAATAGCGTTAACGGCTCAATCCTGACCAAAAATGTCGATGCCGGGAGAGAATATGGACGTTGGCAGACCTCGCAAGATTTTGGTGGTGGACGATGAAGAGCGCAACCTGCGGCTGATGGAAGCCCTGCTGGCCCCTCTGGGCCACTCCGTCATTCTGGCGGTCGACGGCCGCGATGCACTGCAAAAAGTGGACGCCGACGAACCGGACCTGATTCTGCTCGATGTCAACATGCCGGGCATGGACGGCTTTCAAGTCGCGCAGCAGCTTAAAGCCAATGACCGCACGAGCGTCATTCCGATCGTCATGGTCACGGCCCTGAAGGAGGTGGCGGACCGGGTCCGGGCGCTCGAAGCCGGTGCGGACGACTTTCTCAACAAACCAGTGGACAAGACCGAACTGCGCGCCAGGGTCAAGTCGCTATTGAAAGTCAAAGCTTACAACGATCACATGCGGAACTATCAAAAGGAATTGGAAGATGAAGTCGCACGCCAGACGCTGAACCTGCGGCTGGCCTTCGAGAGGGTCAAGAAAGGATCGCTCGACACCATTTACCGGCTTTCGCGGGCGGCCGAGTACAAGGACGAGGACACCGGCGCTCACATCCAGCGCATGAGCCACTATTCGGCCGCCATCGCGCGAAAAATGGGACTGAACGATAAAACGGTCGAGGCCATTCTTTATGCGGCTCCGATGCACGACATCGGCAAGATTGGAATCCTGGACAAAATTCTCCTGAAGCCGGGAAAACTCGACGATAGCGAGTGGGCCGTCATGCGCCAGCACACCGTCATCGGAGCCAAGATCCTGGAGGGGTCCGACGCGCCGATCATCCGCTTGGCCGAGGTGATCGCGCTCACTCATCACGAAAAGTGGGACGGCGGCGGGTACCCCAAGGGGTTGCGAGAAAAGGGCATTCCCCTGGTCGGGCGGATTGTCGCCATCGCCGACGTGTTCGATGCCCTGACCTCGCGGCGGCCCTATAAGGAACCGTTCTCATTGGATAAAGCTTGCGGCATTATCAAAGACAGCCGGGGCGGCCACTTCGATCCGGCCGTGGTGGACGCCTTCTTCGCGTGCGAGGCGGAAATCCTGTCGATCCAGGCCAAATACAGGGACAACGGCCAAAGCGCGTTTGTTCAAATGGCGGACGAACTCGTGCAAAACCATGCAGCGCAGGCAGCCTGATCCCGATGTCATTTAAAGCGCATCGAGAAATCCTTCAGTCAATTCTTTGACTCCGCGCTTCAGACTCCCCCGGCTCATAATTCGCTTCGGCCGGCTGCGGATTGCCACAAAAGCTTGCCTGGTGAGAGTTTGCCCTAATTCATCCAACCTTGCCGCGGGTCCAGGGAGCCCTGGAATGCCTTTTGCTTAATATTTCCTCCGAAGGAGTCATGTCGGAATTTAATGTTGAATTTTCAGCAAGTTGATGCGGACCTGACGAAAGACCGCCGGTTGACTCGCTGAATTGCCTATTGGAGTGGAAGCATGTCGTTGCTTCAAGCTGCTGGCCGGATCAGCCCTGGGGTTTCAGCTTCTCCGGAACGACCGCTCGTCGTGCTGCTGGTCGACGACGATGTCACCACGCTGCACATGCTGTCCGCAATGCTGCGGCAGGAAGGAATCGGCACGCTGAACGCCTCCACCGTCCACCAGGCGCGTTCCGTCATGGCGGACGAACCGTTCGACCTGGCGGTCCTGGATGTCAACCTGCCGGACGGCAACGGTCTCGATCTGTGCCGCTGGGTCCGAAACCAGCCGCGTTGCAGTGACACCCCGGTCCTCATGCTCTCCGCTGAACAGGATGTTCAAACGAAGGTTGCCGGTTTCGAGGCCGGGGCGGTCGACTACATCACCAAGCCGTTTCACCGCGCCGAGGTTGTGGCCCGCGTGCGCACTCAGCTGCGGCTGCATGCCGCGCATCGCGCCGTGATCGAGCTCCAGGCCCTGAAACTCGCCCAACTGGCCAGCGCGCAGCAGGCGCTGGTGCCGCAGCCAGAGCGCATGCCGGACGCCCGTTTCCACCTCTGCTATAAGCCATTGCAGGAGGCCGGCGGCGATTTCTGCCATGTCGCGGCCGTGGGCCGATCGCTGCACGACTACATCGTCGGCGACGTCTGCGGCCACCATGTCGGGACCGCTATGACCACCGCCGCCCTTCAGGCGCTCCTGCAGCAGAACTGCTCCGCCCTCTACTCGCCGGTTGAAATCCTGAATACCGTCAACCGGGTGGCTTGCTCGATGTTCGCGGACGGACAGTACGTGACCGCCGTGTATGCCCGCGTCAACCGGCAGACCCGCCGTCTGATCCTGGCCAATGCCGGTCATCCGCCGGCGATTCTGCAGAAGTCCGACGGTGCGGCTGCTGCCCTGTGGCAGGAAGGCGATGTGGTCGGGGCCTTTGAAACGCCTGAGTTCGGCTGCCTGGAGCTGGTGGTCAACCCCGGTGACCGCATTTTTCTGCTGAGCGATGCCTTGATCGAAAGCATGGGCCCATCTTCCAGGGGACTGGACCGGCAAAATGGGGTCGAACGGCTCATCGAGGCCTGTCGGCCGTATGCCGGTGCGGAGCTGCGTGCGACGGTAACCGGCCTCGTCGAAGATGTTCTCAAGGATGCGACCCCATCAGACGATATTACGCTTATGGCGATCGAGATATGAACAGCCGGAAATGCCTGGCATTTGAGATCGTTGCGAACCCCGCGGCGGTTGATGCGCTGTGCGCTCGCGCTGAGACCTGGCTCATCGAGGGAGGGCTCGGGACAGAGAGCTTCCCCGTGGCGATGCTGCTGCGCGAAAGCCTGAACAATTCCATGCTCCATGGGTCCGGCGGCGACCCAACCGCCCAAATCCGCTGCCATCTCCAGCGCGGCCGCAAGTGGCTGAAAATTACGGTCGAGGATGACGGCCCCGGCTTCGATTGGGCTACCCGCCTGGAGTGCCGGGCGGACATCGAAAACTGTCATGGACGGGGCCTGGAGATTTACCGACTTTACGCCGATGCGGTCGATTTCAACCGGCGCGGCAATCGCGTGAGCTTGCGGCGCCGGATTGCGGAAGTGATGACTTCGTAGAAGGCAGGCAACGGCATGCCGCGCCTGTGAGAGTGGCGCCTGCCCCAGCGAAAGCCGGTGTCCAGCCACGACAACATCGCGGCAAGATGCCGCTCCCACAAGAAGCAGTTTTTATCCTTCCTGTTCCCCCTTTGGCAATGGGGGCTATGGGGGATTTTAAAATCGACTGCTCTAAAGCCATTGAACGATAGGAGGGCTTTTGTATGACCACCGTGCAGGTTCAAAAAAACGATGCAACCGTTACCCTGGAAGGAGCGTTGACCGTCGCCCTGGCGCAGGAGTTGCGCCCCCAGCTGCAGAAAGCGGTGGCGGAGGGGGTCTCCAGCGTGGTCTTCGATCTCGGCCGGGCCGATGTGGTGGACTCCAGCGGGATCGGGCTGCTGATCGCGACACACAACTCCCTGAAGACCAAAGGCGGCCGCCTGCGCGTGGCCAACGCATCCCCTGAGATCATGAACCTGTTCAAGGCCATGCGCTTGGATCGTCATTTCAGCGTGGAAGGCCGACAGGCCTAGGAGGAATAGATGGGCAAAGGCAACGACGACGAACTCTTGAACGAATTCCTGGCCGAGTCGCGCGAGCATCTGGCCGGCATCGAAGCGGACCTTTTGAGCATCGAAGAGCAGGGCGCCGACTGCGATGAGAACCTGGTCAACAAGGTGTTCCGCGCGGCGCATTCCATCAAAGGCGGAAGCGCTTTTTTCGGATTGTCCAAGATCCAGGAACTGGCCCACAAGACCGAGACCGCTTTGTCCCAGATCCGCTCCAAGGAAATGACGGTCAACCCCGAAGTGGTGAACATCCTGCTGCAGGCGTTCGACAAACTGCGCGAAATGGTGAACGACCCGTCGCAGAGCGATGCGGCCGACATCTCCGAGCAGGTGGTGGCCCTCACGGGCCTGAGCGCCGCCTTCATGCCTCCGGACATGAAAAAAAGCCTGACCGCCATGTCGGAAGCCTCCTTCGGCGGCGGCCGGGTAAAAGTGAGCATTCCTGCGATCGACCTGGTGCGGGCGCGTGAAGGCGGTCGCTACACTTATTTGCTGCGCTTCGACCTGATCCGTGACGTGGAGCGCGCGGGCAAAACCCCGCTCTCCGTGATCGACGAGCTGATATCCGTGGGCGAGATCATCGATGCGCGCCTGCAGCTCGATGCCGTCGGGGGTCTGGAAGAGGATCTCAGCCGTGAGATCCCGCTCGACATCGTTCTGGCCAGTATCTTGAAGCCGGATATGGTCGATGCGCTGGCCGAGATGGCCTGCGTCCAGGCAGACAAGGTCTTCCTGCTCGACGAAGGCATACCGGCCGCGACCGTTCCTGCGGCAGTACCCCAGCCGGCCCCGTCGTTAGCCATGGCAGAGCCGTTGCCGGCGGAGCCCTCGCCTGTCTTCGAGACCGCTCCGGTCAAGCCGATTCCGGAAAAGCCGAGCGCTCCCGAGTTGCAGCCCCAGCAGGCGGCACCGCCTCCGGCCGGTCCAACGGCCGGCGCGAGCGCTGAGAGCACTCTGCGGGTGAACGTCGAGGTCCTGGAAACCCTCATGAACCTGGCCGGGGAGCTGGTGCTCAGCCGCAATCAGCTGCGCGAGGCCCTGGCACGGAAGGACGACCGGGCCGTGGCCGCCTCGAGCCAGCGCATCAACCTGGTGACCTCGGACCTGCAGGAAGCCATCATGCAGACCCGGATGCAGCCGATCGGAAACGTCTTCGGGAAGTTCCCGCGCGTGGTGCGCGACCTGTCGCGCAGTCTGGGCAAGGAGGTCCGGCTCGATATCGAGGGCCGGGAGGTCGAGCTGGACAAGACCCTGATCGAGGGGCTGAGCGATCCACTGACCCACATGGTGCGCAACGCCGTGGACCACGGCATCGAAATGCCGGACGAACGGTCGCGCCGGGGCAAGAAGCCCGAGGGCGTCGTTCGGCTGCGTGCGTTTCACGAGGCCGGTCAGGTCGTGATCGAGATCGGCGACGACGGCAAGGGCATCGATGCGGCGCGGGTCGCGGCCAGTGCTCTCAAGAAAGGATTGATCACATCCGAAAAGCTGCAGGGCCTGTCGGACAAGGACAAGGCCGCGCTCATCTTCCTGCCCGGTCTATCGACGGCCGAAAAAGTCTCGGACGTCTCGGGCCGTGGCGTCGGCATGGACGTGGTCAAGACCAATCTGGACCGGCTGGGCGGCAAGGTGGAGATCGAAACCGAACCGGGCCGCGGGAGCCTCTTCCGCATCAAGCTGCCCCTGACGCTCGCCATCATCCCTTCGCTGATCGTCACCGAACACAACCAGCGCTTCGCCATCCCCCAGGTCAACGTGATCGAGCTCATCCGGATCGCCGCCGAGCAGGTTCAGAAACGAATCGAAGTGGTGGGCGACGCCGAGGTGCTCGTGCTGCGCGGCAGCCTGATCCCGATCGTCCGGCTGGCGGACGTGCTGGGGCACCTGCGAACCTATACCGATCCGATCAGCGGCAAAGACGAGATCGACCGCCGCGAGCGCCTGGCCGACCGGCGTTCGGCCCGGCACCCGCTGTCGAACGTCTCGGCGCCGGATTCCGCCTCCGAGGCCGGTGCAACCGAGCTTTATGACCGTCGCAACCCCGGCGGCCGCCGCGGTGCGGCATCCGACCTGAACATCGTCGTGGTGTCCTCCGGCACGCTTCAATACGGACTGGTGGTGGGCGGGCTGCAGAACACCGAGGAAATCGTGGTCAAGGCCCTGGGGCGGAATCTCAAAAAGCTTCAGGAATACGCGGGCAGCACGATCATGGGCGACGGCCGGATCGCACTCATTCTGGACGTATCCGGCCTGGCGGCCAAGGCCGGACTGGCCTCGGTCTCGGGTTCGGCGCGTGCCGTGCAGCTGGCCGAACAGGAGGCTGCGGAGCAGCGCCAGGACACCCACTCGCTGCTGCTCTTCCAGAACGCGGCCGACGAAGCCTGCACCGTTCCTCTCGACCTGGTCCTGCGTGTGGAGCGGATCGGCGCTCACCAGATCGAGACCACTGGCGGGCGGCGCACCATGCAGTACCGCGGCGCCACCCTTCCGCTGGTGACCCTGGCCGACGTAGCGTCCGTCAAGCCGATCGCGCCGGAGCAGGAGCTGGCGGTGGTGGTGTTCAACGTGCACGGCCGTGAAGTGGGGCTCCTCGGCGCCATGCCGGTCGATGTGGTCGAGACCAAGGCCGCCGTGGACCAGATGACCCTGCGCCAGACCGGGGTGGCCGGCTCGGCCATCATCCGGGACAAGACGGTGCTGATGGTCGATCTGCACGAGCTGGCCGATGCGGTCTATCCCCAGTGGGCGGCGGAGCGGCCGGTAATATCGGCCGCTTCGGACGGCGCTCAACGTACCATTCTGTTGGCCGAGGATTCGGACTTCTTCCGCGCCCAGGTGAAGAAGTTCCTGACCGAAGACGGGTTCAAAGTGCTCGATGCGGCTGACGGCGAACTGGCCTGGCAGCTGCTGCAGGAAAACGCCGGAAAGGTCGACGCAGTGGTCACGGACATCGAGATGCCGCGGCTGGGCGGCCTGGGCCTCACCCAGCGCATCCGCGCCGACCAGCGCTTCACGCGCCTGCCGGTGATCGGGCTCACCTCTCTGGCCGGGGAGGACGATGTCGCCAAGGGCAAGGCCGCTGGCATCGACGACTACCAGGTCAAGCTGGACCGGGACCGGCTGGCATCGTCGCTCGGCAGTTTTTTAGGAGCAGCAAGTGCTTAAAAAGCGGGTCTATACCGTTTGCCGGCAAAACCTTCTGAAATATGGTTGAGAGTCGAACTGACTTGGAAGCTCCTGAACTGATCAAAGAGTCTCTCTGGCTATATTGACCAAAGGTTAACGAAGAGGAGAAATCAAAAATGTTCAAGAACATGAAACTGAGCACCAAGCTCTATCTGGGATTCGGATGCATGGGAGCGATCGCGCTGCTGCTGGGGCTGGCAGGTTATTACGGAGCCGTCCAGAGTTCTGATGCCATTGCGGAGATCGGCGATGTTCGTCTGCCGAGCGTTCAATCATTATTGATCATCCGCCAAGCGCAAACTGCCGTAGACAGCTCCGAAAACGCCCTGCTCAGCCGGGAAATCGGCCTAAAAGAGCGAGGCGAGACGTACGACCGGATCAAAGCTGCCTGGGGGCGTGTGGATAAGGCTTGGAAAATCTATGAGCCTTTGCCGCAAACCGAGGAAGAAGCGGCCGTTTGGAAACAATTCGTGCCGGCCTGGAACGCGTGGAAGAAGGATCACGAAACCTATGCTGCCCTGTCCAGGGAGTACGACAAGTTGGTGACCGGTAAAGCCAATGCCGACGAGGTGTACAAGAAAATGACCGAGCAGGCACTGGTGACTAACATGAAAACATACGGATCGGCAGCGATGCTGCTGACCAAGCTCGTCGAAATCAACGATAAAGTTGCTGAGCAGACGGTCCACGCCAGTGAAGCAAACGCTGCCTTCATGAAGTTGTTCAGTCTGAGCGCACTGATCGTGGGTGTTTTGCTGGCCTTAAGCATGGGATTTTTCATTACGCGCAGCATCAGCCGAGGCATTTTGAAAGCGGTTTACACTTTGAAGGACATCGCCGAGGGAGAGGGCGATCTCACGATTCGTCTGTCGGAAGGCAGCAAAGACGAGTTAGGGGATCTCGCCCGATACTTTAATAGCTTCAGCGGACAGCTGCAAAGCATGTTGAAGGATATCCGAGAAAATGCAGCAACGCTAGCGGGTTCCTCGACGGAGATGTCAGCCATTGCTGGACAGATGTCCAGCAGCGCCCAGGGAACGAGTTCGAAGTCGGCGACAGTAGCAACCGCTGCTGAGGAGCTGAGCGCGAACACGACCTCGGTGGCGGCCGGGATGGAGCAGGCGACGACGAATCTTTCATCGGTAGCGACGGCGACCGAGGAGATGAGTGCGACGATCGGCGAGATCGCCTCGAACTCGGAGAAGGCGCGTGCGATCAGCGCCGAGGCGGGCAGCC
>JAUQXK010000118.1 GCA_030834695.1 Desulfobacterales bacterium | reverse complement strand
GCCCACGCAGTCGCTAGCCGTATCTGCCTGTCTGAGGTTCCTCTAGACGGCTTGGGGGCGTGGCAGGGTCGCCTGAAAAATGGGTTGCGGTGCGCTGCGGCCGAAAACCCGCCCCGCCGGACCTCGGCTAAAGTTGAACCTATTTACTTGCCGCACTAATAAATATCGTCGATGGTGCTGACATGGTGACCGACCGCATGGATGGAGAGAATAGATTTTTGATGCAATAAAGTTGCTTAACTTTTGAAAGGAGAACGTTTATGAGGCGATTCGGCTTCCCGATTATTGTTCTGATCTGCCTATTCATAGCAGGTTCCCCGGCATATGCTGAAAAACTGAAGGCCTTCGTCAGCATCACTCCCCAGCAATACTTCGTTCAGCGAATCGGAGGGAGCTTTGTGGACGTCTCGGTTCTCGTGCCAACGGGGGCTGATCCGCATACTTACGAGCCCAAACCCAGGCAGATGGCCGAACTGGCCAAGACTGCCGTTTATTTTGCGGTGGGAATCGATTTCGAAAAGGCCTGGATGAAAAGAATCGCCGCGGCCAGCCCCGGGATGCGGATCGTTCACACCGACGAGGGCATCCCAAAGATGGCTCTCTCCGCTTACCATTCCCACGGGAAGGATAAGGGGCAGCTGGCTTCTCCCGAAAATACCAAACACGCTTCCAGCCCGGGCGGCACGCACTCACATCATCACGCTGGAACGCCTGACCCTCACGTGTGGCTGTCGCCGCCGTTGGTGAAGATCCAGGCCAAGCATATCGCCGATGCGCTGGTTGCGGTTGATTCCGCCAACCGGACGCGTTATGAAGAAAACCTCGTCGATTTCCTTCGGGAGCTGGATGCTCTTGACGACGAGTTGAAATCGACGTTCGCTGGCAACTCGGGCGCCGGATTCATGGTGTTTCATCCGTCCTGGGGCTACTTTGCCCAGGCGTATGGCTTGGAACAAGTGCCCATCGAGGCCGAGGGCAAGGATCCCAAGCCGGCTCAGTTGAAGGAGCTCATCCATCACGCCCGGGAGCACGGGGTCAAAGTGGTGTTCGTCCAGCCGCAGTTTTCCGTGAAGAGCGCCGAAATGGTGGCCCGGGAAATCGGAGGGCAGGTGGTGGTTGCGGACCCGATGGCCGGAAACTGGGCCGAGAACCTGCGCGAGGTCGGTCGTAAATTCAAGGCGGCCCTGCCATGAAACGACGTTTCGATTCCCGGGGAATTCTAAACCCAAGACCGATGATGCAGCTGATCGCGCTTGGCGCGATCCAGCTTGCCTGCCGGAGCCGCTATGGCCGAAATCATCATTGACGTCAGCGGGGTCTGGTTCTCCTTCAATGGCCAGCCGGTTCTCCAAGACGTCGACCTGAAGGTAGAGCGCGGGGACTTCCTGGTCGTCATCGGCCCCAACGGCGGGGGTAAGACGACCCTGCTCAAGCTGATGCTGGGGCTGCTGGAACCCGGCCGGGGGGCGGTGCGCGTCTTCGGCCGGCCGCCGCGGAAGGCCGCCCACCGCATCGGCTACGTGCCCCAAAACGTGCACATCAACAAAACCTTTCCGGTCTCGGTCATTGACGTGGTCCTGATGGGCCGCCTGCGGACCGGCAGGGGCTGGTCGGGGCACAGTCGGCAGGACCGGCTGGCGGCGCGGGCGGTCCTGGAGCAGCTCGGGGTTTGGGCGCTGCACGACCGGCGAATCGGCGATCTGTCCGGCGGTCAATTGCAGCGAGTGTTCATTGCCCGTGCGCTCGTTTCAAAGCCGGAGGTGCTCTTCCTGGATGAGGCCATGGCCAGCATCGACACTCAGAGCCGCAGCGATTTCTACGAAGTGCTGAGCGAGTTGAACCGGACGGTCACGATCGTGGCGGTGAGCCACGACATGATGATTCTTTCCAGCCATGTCAAATCCGTGGCCTGTGTCAACCGCGATCTTCACTATCACGGATCGGGCGAGATCACCCAGGAGATGCTGGATGCGGCCTACCGCTGCCCGGTGGACCTGGTGGCCCATGGGGTCCCCCATCGCGTGCTCTGCCGACACGAGGATTCGCAAGATGGTTGAAGCGCTGCAGCTTGAATTCATGCGCAATGCCCTGGCAGCGGGCATCCTGGCCAGCCTGGTGTGCGGGGTGATCGGGACCCTGGTGGTCGTGAACCGCATCGTTTTTCTGGCCGGCGGCATCGCTCACGCCGCTTACGGCGGGATCGGGCTGGCGTTTTTCATGGGATGGCCCTACGTGGCCGGCACGACGGGTTTTTCCCTTCTGGCGGCCGGAGTCATGGCCGTCGTCACGCTTAAAGCCAAGCACCGGGCGGATGCAGTGATCGGGGTGATCTGGGCGGTCGGGATGGCAGCCGGTGTGATTCTGCTGGACCTGACGCCGGGATACAACGTCGATCTGATGAGTTATCTTTTTGGCAGCATTCTGGCGGTACCGGTCTCCGATCTATGGCAGATGGGCGTTGTCAGCGCCGGGGTCATCGCGATCGTGACCTGGTATTATAACGATTTTCTGGCCATGTCTTACGATGACGAATTCGCCCGCCTCAGAAACGTCCCCGTCACATTTCTGTACTGCCTGCTGCTGGGGATGATCGCCGTCGCGGTGGTGATGATCATCCGCGTGGTGGGGTTGATCCTGGTGATCGCTCTGCTGACGATCCCGCCGTTTATCGCCGAAAAGTTCACCGGTTCGTTGCGCGCCATGATGGTGATTTCATCGGTCTTGAGTTGTCTGTTCACTCTCACCGGCCTCTGGCTTTCCTATTTGCTGAACCTGACCTCCGGGGCCACCATTATATTGGTTGCGGCCGGGGGGTTCTTGCTGTCTGCCGTGTGGGGGCGTTTGAAAACCATGGGGCGCCCCGATCCAATCCAGGAAGCACCCAACTCGAAGTAACGGGAGGCGGCCGTGTGCCAGCACTGCAATTACAGTGAATTGCTCATGGGCCGGGGTCTTGAGCCTTTGACGAACCGGGTGCGGGTATTGGAGGTGATCGGCGGAAATCCGTCGCCGCTCAGCGCACAGGACATCCACGCAACGCTGAATCGCAGCTCCGCAATCAACCGCGTCACCGTTTACCGTATTCTCGAAATGCTGGCCGATAAAGACCTGGTGGAACGGCTAAGCGGCGGCGGCAGAAGTCTGGTTTACGGCCTGGCACCCAACGAGAACCACCCCGCTCATCCTCATTTTCGCTGCAAGAGCTGCGGTGCACTGCAATGCTTGCAGCCCGGCAGCCTCAAGGTCGACTTGCGGGGGATCGAGCGCTCCTTCGCCGGCGAAATTCAAAGCGTGGAAATCCGTGTGGACGGCATCTGCAAGAACTGCCTGAAGAAAGCATAACGGGACATCCCGTTTAACCGCATTTGTTGAAGCCGCAGAAGTGGCAGATCATGCAACCTTCTTCAAAGCTCACCACCTGCCCGCACTCCGGGCACTTCTCGCCCAGCAGGCTGTATTCGGTCTTGCGGAACTTGGCGGCGTTATCTCCGGTCAGATAGCGTTTTTCCAGCACGCGGGCGATGGCATCCGGGATCGACAAGACCAGGCCCCCGTCCTGGAAGATGGGGTGCTCGCCGCCGATGCCCTTGAGCTGATCCACGATTTTGTCGACCGTAACCCCGGCCCGAAGAGCGAGCGATACCAGGCGGCCGATGGCTTCGGTCTTGGCCGTGGTGGAGCGGCCGGATTTGCCGATGGTGGCAAACACCTCGAACGGTCTCCCCTCAAATTCGGTCACCGTGACATACAAGTGACCATAGCCGGTCTTGGTCTTCGTGGTGAACCCGAAGAGGGTATCGGGTCGGTCCAGGACCGCTCCCATCAGCCGGTCGGTTTCGTCCTTCTTTTGGCCGAAGGAGAGCACCTGGTTCTCTTTGCTGCCGTCGCGGTAAATGGTGACGCCCTTGCAGTCGAGCTGGAAGGCAAGATCATAGACCTTGCGCACGTCCTCCACGGTGGCGTCCCGCGGCAGATTCACGGTTTTGGAGACGGCGTTGTCGGTGAACTTCTGGAAGGCAGCCTGCATGCGGATATGCCATTCGGGCGATACATCGTGGGCGGTCACAAACACACGGCGCACATCCTCGGGGATTTCTTCCATGGCGTGAATGCTTCCCCGGCGGGCAATTTGATCCATGAGCTCCGGGCTGTAAAACTCTCGTTCTTTCGCTGTTTTTTCGAAAACCGGGTTGACCTCCATGAGCTTGTCGTTGTCCATCACGGTGCGAACGAAGCTCAATGCAAACAGGGGCTCGATGCCGCTTGAGCAGCTGGCGATGATACTCAGTGTGCCGGTGGGCGCGATGGTGGTGGTCGTCGCATTGCGGCGTTTGATGTCCTTGTCCTTGTACGTGCTGCGGTCCCAGTTGGCAAAGACGCCTCTTTCTTCGGCGAGCGCCCGGGAGGTTTCGTGAGAGGTTTCCTGTATGAAGCGCATGACCTCGCCGGCCGTCTGCAGGGCCTCCTCCGAATTGTAAGGGATGCCGAGTTGGTAGAGCAGGTCGGCGAATCCCATCACCCCCAGTCCGACCTTGCGGTTGCCGCGCACCATTTCGGTGATCTCCGGCAGGGGATACCGTGACATGTCAATCGTGTTGTCGAGAAAACGAACGGACCAGGCAATGGCATCCTCGAGCGCCGGATAGTCTATTGCCGGTCCCCGGCCGGAGCCCACCACGAATTTGGCCAGATTGATGGAACCGAGATTGCACGCTTCCAGCGGCAGCAGCGGTTGTTCGCCGCAGGGGTTGGTGGACTCAATTTCCCCCAACGCCGGGGTGGGGTTGTCGGCGTTCATTCGGTCGAGAAAAACGATGCCGGGGTCGCCGGTCTTCCAAGCCTGGGTCACCAATGCTTCGTAGACATCGGCGGCGTTCAAGCGGCCGGTCGGCTGCTTGTCCCGCGGGTCGATGAGGTCGTATTCCTGATTGGCTGCCGCGGCCTGCATGAAGGCATCGGTCACCCCCACCGAAATGTTGAAATTGTTCAGTTCCCGGCCATTGCTTTTGCTGTAGATGAACTCCATGATGTCGGGATGATCCACCCGCAGGATGGCCATGTTGGCGCCCCGGCGGGTGCCGCCCTGCTTCACTTGTTCCGTGGCCGTGTTGAAAATTTTCATGAACGATACGGGCCCGGACGCCACGCCGCCGGTCGTCCCGACGTTGCTGTTCTTGGGCCGCAGCCGGGAAAAAGAAAACCCGGTGCCGCCGCCGGACTTGTGGATCAGGGCTGCATTGCGCAGGGCGCCGAAAATACCCTCCATGGTGTCTTCCACCGGCAGAACAAAGCAAGCGGCGAGCTGCCCCAGCCGACGGCCGGCATTCATCAAGGTGGGAGAGTTGGGGAGAAAAACGAACTGGGTCATCAGGCTGTAGAAGATCTCCTCGATCTCCTTCGCGCGGGCGTCATCGGCGCCGTAATTTTTTTCGGCTTTGGCGATGTGCTGGGCGACCCGTCGAAACATTTTTTCCGGAGTTTCCACCACCTTGCCTTGGCTGTCCTTCTTGAGATAGCGCTTTTTCAAAACCGCTACCGCGTTTTCGGTCAGCTTCAGTTCTTCCCTGCTGAAAATGGACCTGTCCAATCTCACCCGAGCCGGTCTGGTCAACCCATATTCCATGAGTTTGTCCTCTATCATTTTTTCAATGACGGAAAGCGTAATGGTTTGAACTTCCATCTTGGAGATATCTTCACGCAGAGAACGGCTGATGCCGAGGGCCTGATCGGCGTCAATGGGGTTGTCCCGGATCAGGATGTCGGTGAACAACTGGTCGTCCCAGGATAAGGAGGTCAAATCGAAGCGGCCCTCATTTGTAACTATGAATTTTCCCTGTTCTCCCATGGAAGTACTCCTCAATGTCAAAGCGAAAAAGTGGATGATGTCGACGTATGATTGAAAATGTCTCCTGATTCACCGGATGGGTAGAAACGGAAGATTTTATTTCATACAAGCAGGATTTTATTCTTACATACTACATATTGTGTGTCAAGCTAAATTTTGCGCAACATATGTGCTGTTATACTCTGGCGTTGCATCCATTGGTTGTGTGGCCCGCAACGCTTCGAGGTTCTCGAATATTAATGCAGAATTGCATGCTCACAATGAGCAATCCCGGTTTATCCTTCTGCTTTTTTCGGGTTTACGCTCCGGCAATAAAATATGTTCAATGTGGTCATATCACTCATCGGCGGGGCGGGTTTTCGGCCGCAGCGCGCCGCAACCAATGCCGGAGCAATAACCTCCAGGTCGATGCGGGATCTGATCCATTTTTGTATTGAAACAGATCCCCTAACTGCGGCCGGCCGGGAGTAATTTTAATCTGGACAAAAAGGCCATTATTCAGTAGAATCAACATACTATATAAGATCAAGTGCCGGTCGCCATCCGGCACCCGGCTAAATTGGGAAATTCGCTCCACCAACGCTCACCATTTAAAACTTTTTTCAGGAGAACCGGTCATGAACAGGCTCACCTCCCGATCAACAGTGGTTCTGTTTTGCCTGCTTTGGGCAACGCTTCCGGCTGGGGCCTCTGTGCTTGGAACGGCCGGTTTCTACAACGAGTTTATTTTTGGGGATATTTTTCAAGAAAATACGGACTCTCAGGGGCGGGTCGCCGCTGCCGGCAACGTCACCTACAGCGGCATGTCGGTGGCCAGTGAGATAGCGGTCAAAGATCCGCGTTACCCCGAGTTGGTGGTCGGCGGGAATCTTTCCTGGGCAAACGGCAGCGTCGGCTATTTTTCCGACATCAATTCCGGCTCGCCCGAGTATAAAAAGGGAGATATCGTCGTCGGCGGGAGCGCCTCTATTGCACAGAACAACGGCGGCAGTTCCGTCGCCTTTGGATCGTTGACGACCGGTGCGGCGCTTCCCTTCAGCTTCTCATTGGAGCAGGCCTATCTCCAAGACCTGTCGACCTATTGGGGGCAGCAGGCTGCAACCGGCAACACCACCATCAAGCCGGGCGAAATTTTTCTTACGGGCACCAACCCCTACCTGAACATCTTCTCGCTTTCGGCATCCGACATCAAAAAGAACATCGGCTTTCACATCAATGTGCCCGAAGGCTCAACCACCCTGGTGAACATTTCGGGCAACGTCGGTAAAATGAAGAAGTTCGGTTTTTATTTCAACGGCATGGACGGAAATCTAGACGGCGATGATCTGAACAACGATGGCCAGCCGGATTTTTTGTTCCCCGACAGCTTGATCCTTTACAACTTTTTTGAAGCGACCGCACTCAACATCGCCGGCATCGAGGTTCACGGCAGCATCCTGGCCCCCTGGGCCGATGTGCTCTTCTCCGATGGCCACATCGAAGGCAATTTGATCGCCCAATCCCTGCTCGGCACAGGTGAAGCTCACAACGAGCTTTTCAATGGCAACCTGCCGAACCATCCGGTTCCCGAACCGGCGACCGTGATCCTTCTCGGAGGCGGCCTGATCAGTGTCGTTGCAGTTCGCCGCCGGCTGAGGGATTAGCGCGCATCCGCAACGTCATCCTCATCGGCATGCCCGGGGTCGGCAAGAGCACGGCAGGGGTGCTCCTGGCCAAGCGTCTGGGCTTTGCATTCATCGATACGGACATCTACATTCAAGTGCGCGAGGGCCGCAGCCTGCAGGAACTCATCCGGGCAAACGGCGCCGATGCGTTCTGCCGTATCGAAGAAGCCCACATTCTCACGCTGGCGGTCGAATCCCACGTCATCGCGCCGGGCGGGAGCGTGGTTTATCGTCCAAACGCCATGGCCCACTTGAAGGCCAACGGGATCGCCATTCACCTGGACATCTCCGTCGAGCGGCTGAAGCGCCGGCTGGACGACGTGGACGCCCGTGGGGTGGTCATCGGCCCGGGCCAGACCATCGAAAGCCTCTATGCCGAGCGCCGGCCGCTTTACCGCGACTATTCCGATGCCGCCGTGGATACCGACGGATTGACCCCGGATCAGGTGGTCGGCCGAATGCTGAGCGTCCTCACGCGGCTCAGTCCTCGGTAAGGGACGCCCGCCGGATCAACCCATCCCCGAATTTGCTTTTTATGTCCGCCACGGTTCGGTCAACGGTCTCCCAGTCTTCTCCGGCTGTTTCCGCGGTTGCGAACAACTTCCCCTGCTGCGGGGCATCCTCGGGGACCAATCCGGTCGCGCCCAGTCCGATCAGGCGGATCTTCTGCGTCCGCGGGTATGCTTCCAGGAGGCGAACGGCGTGCCGGTAGAGCGCTTTTGAAGATTGGGTCGGCGGGGCAAATGTCACGCGGCGGGTAAAGAGCCTGAAGTCGGCGTGCTTGATCTTCAGGACCACGGTCCGTGCCCGGACTCCCTTTTGCCGAAGGGCCGCGGCAACGTCTTCGGCTTGTTGCAGCAGACAGCGGGTCAGCGCAGCGGGTTCGCGGGTATCTTCCGCAAGGGTGCACTCGCTGCTGACGGACTGGACGGCGGAATCGGGTGTGACCGGCGTGGGGTCGAAGCCGCCGGCCAGCTCGCAGAGGCGGCTGCCGTAGCTGCCGAAAATCGCTTTCAGGGTCGGCTCGGAGAATTTGCGAATATCTCCGAGGAAACGAATGTTGAGTTCGTTCAGCTTGACCAGGGTCTTGGGCCCCACTCCCGGTACCCGGGCAATGGGGAGCCCTTCGATAAACGCGTTTACCTGGCTCGGTTCGATCACGGTCAGGCCGTCCGGCTTTTTGAAATCGGAAGCGATTTTGGCGAGGAACCGGTTCGGGGCCACGCCGATCGAACAGGTCAGCTGGAGGGCGCAGCGAATCCTTGTTTTTAAAGTTGACGCCAATGCGGCCGGCGGCCCGTAAAGGCTTTCGGTCCCCGCCAGATCCAAGAACGCCTCGTCGATCGACACCGGCTCCACCCGCGGCGAAAACTCATGCAAAATGGCCAGGACCTCCCGCGACACGTGTCGGTAGCGATCCATGCGCGGTGGGACAAACGTGCCGTGCGGGCACAGCCGCCGTGCCTGGAACATCGGCATGGCGGAATGCACCCCGAACCGGCGGGCTTCGTAACTGGCGGCGGAGACCACTCCGCGGCCGGATAATCCGCCAACGATGACGCATCGGCCCCTCAGCCGTGGATGGTCCAGCTGCTCCACCGAGGCGTAAAAGGCATCCATATCCAGGTGCAGAATCATCGGGGGCTTGCATTTTGTTGGAGAAGTGATATGTTTAACAAAATTGTAAAAAATAAACCCATCATTGGCAAAAATGTAAATGAAAGCAACCGAGCGAATCGAAAATATTACGCTGCTGTACGAGATCACCAAGGCCTTGAACGAACACTTGGACCTCAAGCGTTCATTATACCGTGTCTTGGACATCCTTTCCAGCTCGATGGACATGGTGCGTGGCACGATCACCCTGCTGGACCCCGTGCGCAACGAGATCCATATCGAGGTGGCTCACGGCATCACCCGGTCCGCCATCGAGCGGGTGCGCTACAAGCTGGGGGAGGGGGTCACCGGCCAGGTCATTGAAACCGGAAAGGCCGTGGCGATCCCGCGGATCAGCGAAGAGCCTCGGTTTTTGGACCGCACGGCCAGCCGCAAACGCCAGCAGACCCGCGAGATCTCTTT
This sequence comes from Desulfobacterales bacterium, assembly GCA_030834695.1. Classification (GTDB taxonomy): domain Bacteria; phylum Desulfobacterota; class Desulfobacteria; order Desulfobacterales; family SpSt-501; genus SpSt-501. Next base: position 1,967 of record JAUQXK010000118.1, on the reverse strand, counting down.
CTTTTGCGTCCCGATCAAGAAAGGCAACCAGGTGATTGGCGCCCTCAGCGTGGACAAGCCGTACGACGACGCCTATGCCCTGGATGACGGCAAGCGCCTGCTGTCGGTGATCGCGACCATGATCGCCAGCCATGTCATCAAGCTGGAGACCATCCGTTTGGAAAACGAGCGCCTGCGGGATGAAAACCGGCGTCTGCAGGGCGAGCTCAAGAACAAATACACCATCAGCAACATCATCGGCAGCAGCAACCGCATGCGCGAAGTCTTCCAGATGGTCTCCCAGGTCTGCCGCAGCAACGCCACCGTGCTGATCCGGGGCGAGAGCGGAACCGGGAAGGAGCTGGTGGCCAACTCGATCCATTACAACAGCCAGCGGGGGAGCGCCCCGTTCGTCAAGGTGAACTGCGCGTCGCTGCCCTCGAATCTGATCGAAAGCGAGCTGTTCGGCCACGAGAAGGGGGCCTTCACCGGCGCCATCAAGCAGAAGATCGGCAAGTTCGAAATGGCTCACCGCGGCACGATCTTCCTGGACGAGATCGGCTCGATCAATCTCGATGTCCAGGCCAACCTGCTGCGCATTCTGCAGGAGAAGGAGTTCGACCGCGTCGGCGGCCAGCGCACGATCAAGGTGGACGTACGCGTGATCGCGGCCACCAACAAAAACCTCGAGCAGGCCGTCGATGATGGCACCTTCCGGGGCGACCTCTACTATCGCCTGAACGTCTTTCCGATTTACATGCCGCCCCTGCGGGAACGCAAGACCGACATGCTGCTGCTATCCGATTATTTCCTTGAGAAATATGCGAAGGAAAACCACAAGGACATCCGCCGCTTTTCGACCCCGGCGATCGACATGCTCATGCAGTATCATTGGCCGGGCAACGTGCGGGAGCTGGAAAACTGCATCGAACGCGCCGTCCTGCTCTGCGAGGAGGGCGTCATCCACAGCTACCACCTGCCTCCGACGCTGCAGACCGGCCAGGAATCCGGGACGCTTCCGGCCCTGTCCTTAGAGGAAGCCGTCGTCAACCTCGAAAAGGAAATGCTGATCGACGCCCTCAAAAACACCCGGGGAAACATCACCAACGCCGCCCGGATCCTGCAGACCACCGTGCGCAAGTTCGCCTACAAGGCGCAGCAGCACGGCGTCGACTACCGCCACTACCGCTGACGGCTCCTTAACCGCTTCAATCTCTTCATTGCACCTCATCCCGCCTCCGCGGAAGCGGCATGCTCGTTGGCCGTCGCGTGAACAGACTTGAGCAAATCAATTGCCGCAGCAGCAACAACGAGATCGGTTCTCCAGAACGACGTGCAATTCCTATGGAAAAATTAGGCCGGAGCACATTCGCTCCAGAGCGATTGCCGGATTTTCTGAAAAGCAGTTCGGCTGTGATTAGTGGACGAACTTCGTCAAGCTGTGGGAAATACCCCGAGGAGGATTTAATCGCCGATATCTGGATTTGAGAAAGCTTGAGTTTTTCATTTATTAACCATCCCCGCTACAATCGACGGGGTATTTGCATAAGGGCTTTATCGATTTTATCACAGCAATCTGCATGGGATTAGACCTCAACAAGTCCTCCTGTCAGTTCATTTTTCCGCCTAATTCACAATCCGCTTGCGAGCTGCGCCACGTGAAGTTATTTTATTAGTGCGGCAAGTAAATAGGTTCAAATTTAGCCGAGGTCCGGCGGGGCGGGTTTTCGGCCGCAGCGCACCGCGACCCATTTTTCAGGCGACCCTGCCACGCCCCCAAGCCGCCTAGAGGAACCTCAGACAGGCAGATACGGCTATCGACTGCGTGGGCATCGGTCCTCCGGGGCTGTCCGGAACCATATGAAGCGGGCTTGCTGCCGTACGCTAGTTCGTTGAACGGATGGTTGCGGCGCGCTGCGGCCGAAAACCCGCCCCGCCGATGAGCGATATGGCCGCAATTGAATATATTTTGTTGCCGGTTCAATATC
>JAUQXK010000117.1 GCA_030834695.1 Desulfobacterales bacterium | reverse complement strand
CAGCATCCCACAGTTTTGGTGCTCGAGAGCACCGCCTCCTTGCGCGCGTACATGAATACAAACGGGTCCGGATTCGGGAGGGTTAACTCCTATCGGCACATGTAGCTATTCGATAACCGAATCGGTGTATTCGACCTCGCCGGCCAGGACGTAAATGCCGGGGACGGTCTCGAAGCCCAGGCTGGGGTTGTCGCTCAGATGGGACCGGTCGATCCGCAGCGTGCCGGTGCGGTCGTTGCTCACGAAGAAGATCGCTCCCCCGCCTTCGTTGGCGGTGTTGTTCGTCAGCGTGCTGCCGCACACTTCCAGCGTGAATGTGTTGCCGTCGTTGTAGATGGCCCCGCCGCTGCCGCCTCCCGGGGTCCCGGGGTCGGCCGGGTTGGCGCCGTACCCGACGGCCTGGTTGTAGCTCATGACGCTGTTGATCACGGTGAAGGAGACGCCGATGCTGCTCAGCGCTCCGCCGTTGGAACCGACATTGCCCAGGTCGTCCCGGCCGCCGAAGGTCGAGCCGACCACGTAGACCGGCTGGTCGTCGTATTGGTCGAACACGCGCACCGCCGCACCGCCCACGTCCGGGCCTTCCGTGTCGCAGCTGTTGTTGAAAAAACGGCAGTTGACGATCTTGAAGCGCCCGCCGCGCACGAATATGGCGCCGCCGCCGTCGGGGTCCTCGCCCGCGGTGTGGCCGTGCACGAAGGTCAGGTTCTGCACCGTCAGCCGGGGGTGGTCCTGGTTCTGGCAGTGCGACGTCGTCCACTCCAGGTCCGGGTCGCAGGTGTTCATATACAGAATGCGGTGTTGGTCGCCGCCGCTGAGCGCGACCCGGCCGCCGCCGTCGATGACGATCTCGGGGCCGGTGTTGTTGAAGACCTTGGCGGTCTCCGAGAGGGTGATGACGATCGGATCCGGTCCGCAGTCGAAGGTGATCACGCCGCCGGCCGCCACCGCCGCGACGAACGCCGCGCCGGTGCAGCTCTCCGGGGTGCCGTTGCCCACCACGTGGTCCGGGGCCGAGCTGTCCATGGCCTGCGCCGCCGCCGGAACGCTGCACAGGCGTTCGGCCGTGCCGGCGTCCGGCCAGTCATCCGCAAATGGAATCGGTTCGGGCGCCGGGGCCGACGGGGCCGGCGCCGCTCCGCCGGATCCTCCCGAACCGCTCGACCCGCCCGACCCGCAGCCGGCGAGCAAGCCGATCAGAAGGGCCAGCAGGATGCTCACCGTGCCTCCGGAAATACGAAAAAGAGCCGATCTCATGGGGCTATCCTCCCTGGTCCTTATTACGGGCCGCCTCAGAAGCCGGGAACCTGGCGCGGAAAATAGTCTTCCAGGGTCCCCTCGCGGTACACGTCCGCGGTCGCGCAGTGCAGGCCGCCGCCGAAGGCCGCCACGTCCCAGAACGGCACCGGCACCACCTCGAAGCCGAGCTTGTCGAACTGCTCCATCTGCTCCCTCTCTTCGGCTTCGACGCACACGGTCTTGGGATCGAGAATGAGGATGTTCATCGACAGCCACACGCTGCAGAAGGAGAGCTTGGCTTTCTTGTCGTGGGCCGGTTTGGCGCACTCGACGATCTGCCAGTCGTTTTTCTTGAACAGCTCGACCATCTCCGGGGTCAGCGGCTTGCGCTGGCGGTTGGAGAGCGCCAGCCCCGGCCGGAGCGGCACGAAGGTGGCGTCGATGTGCATCGGCGCGTCTTCCTTGAAGATCACGGAGTGGACGCGATGCTCGGGGAAGTGCCGGCGCAGCCAGCTGATTCCGGCGGCGTTGGTCACCGTGGACTGCGGCACGATCAGGTCCTTGCCGCAGCGGGCGACGTCGGCCGCGTCGAAGCAGGGCTCGGCCTCGGTCAACACCCAGTCCCGGGCCTGGGTGCGTTTGAGCTTTTGCTCCTCGCTCAGGGTGTCGAAGATCTTCCAGTAGTCCTTCTTGTATGTGCCCTCGGTCAGACGCGGCTTGGGCGCCGCCTCCCAGCGGAAATTCGGGTCTTCCTGGAAATAGCGCTCGAGCAGCGGCCGATAGACCAGAAACTCGAACCAGCGGCTGCGGCAGGACATGGTGGCCTCGAGGATTTCAGGGCCCACGGTGAGCAGGACGTCCCGCGGCGGCATGCAGCCGAACATCGTCGCCTGCTTCCAGTCGGGCGTCTGGACCGCCTGGCTGAAATCGATCGGCGTGGGCCGGTCGACCCGGAGGCCGCGCTTCTCCAGGATGCGCGCGAAGTTGTCCAACTGCTCGTTGGCCTTGTCCTCCATTTCCTTCGGCAGCCGCCCGTAGGCCCCCAGCGGAAAACCATACTCCGGCCAGTTGCGCTCCACGGCCGGCTCCGGCGCCTGAACCATGGTGCCGTCCGCGCGGCCCACGATGACATGTTTGAGCGGGTCCCATTCATTCCAAGAACACACCTTGGTCTTGGCCTGTTGCACAGCCATCACATCCTCCTCTTGCGTGAAAAAATATCCCCGCCGGGCAGTCTGCAGGCAGGGATTATATCCCAGGTTAACATTCAGAATTGCTTATATGAAGTTGCAGGTGAAATTGCAAGCGGCGCGGCCCGAAAGGGCCGCTCCCACCCCCTGCCGAATGCACCCGAAAGGGCTTGTTTCAAGCGCCTTTCAAATGCTTGACCAGGTGCCCCAGTTCCGGGAAGATCAACCGGGTGCAGGCGAGCTTGCAGGCGTTGAGGCTGCCCGGCATGCAGAATACCACGGTGGCGCCGATGAGGCCGGCCGCCGCGCGCGACATGATGGCCGCCGACCCGATCTCCTGCATGCTGAGCTGGGCGAACAGGGGGCTGAAGGCCGAGAGGGTCTTGGTGAACATGGGGCTGACGGCCTCGATGGTCACGTCCTGCGGGGTGATGCCGGTGCCGCCGTTCATCAGCAGGATCTGCGGCTCCAGGTTTTCGGTGATCTCCCGCACCGTCATCGTGATGGTCGCGGCGTCGTCGGGGATGACCCGGTGGCAGACGATCTCGTGGCCGATTCCGGCCGCCATCTCCTTGATCCACCGTCCGCTGGCATCTTCTTCAATGGTGCGGGTCGTGGAAAGGGTCAGGATGGCGATGGAGACCTTTTTCGGCGCGCTTTTTTTATGCTCGGCGGTTCCCATGGACGGCCCTCCGAATGGAGTGAGGCGGTTTGCTTTATATCTATCCCACACTCCTGCACGATTTCAATATGTTTGATTCCGAAATGGCCCCAAACGATCCCAATTTCATATCACTCAATCCCGGCGGCCTCGTAAAAAACCGCCACTCCGACCGCCCCCGATTGTGCCCCGGGGCAGGCACCGCAGTCCAGATTGTAGTGTCGACGGTAATGCAATAATATACCCAAATACGGTAATGAAAAGTGTACCACCTGACCATCGAACGGGGGGTGTCAAATGGAGACGTATTCGGAAAGTGATATCGCGACGTTGAGAGAACGACACACGGAACTTTCAAACAACATCAACCGCATTCTGTTCACTTTGCTTTCATTCGGCTTCTTTTGTGCGCTGACCCTCACCCAGCCGGATGAAATGGTCATCAAGAACGGCGGAAAAATCAGAATACCATTTGTATCGATGGAGGTGGACTTTCTGACCTTTCTCATCATCGGGCCGATCGCTCTGCTCGGCATAACCGTTTATTTAATCTTGTTCATGGAAGAGGTGCGGAAATACGATGGGCTGCCGCACACCGAAAAACAGGTTTACATTTTCAACCTGAACTCCAAACCCGCGAAAATGTGCAGCAGCATCATCTTTTTCGGATTTACTCCTTTGATTTTGCTCATGTTTTATATCAAAACACGGGTGAATCCGGGTTATGCTGCCTACGTAGGAACGCTGATGGTTCTAACCACGCTCATCCTGGCGGTTTACTTTTTCTACCAGCGCCTGCGCAAGAAGGAAACCGCTTCGGCCATCGCTATCGCAATCGTTTGCGGGCTGCTCCTCCTGCCGATCAGCCCGCTCTTCAATCTTAATGCCAGTATACCCATATGTGTGTCCGGAGCCAACCTCAGCAATCTGAACCTGATGGGCTTCCGGCTGGCCGGCGCTCAGGCTGAAAAAGCCGTTTTTAACGAATCGGTATTCTACCGTATGGATTTGACCCATCTCTATGCTCCGCACGCTGCCTTCAAGAACGCGAACCTAATCGGTGCAACTTTGAACCAATCCGACTTCGGAAGCGCCAATTTTGAAAAAGCCCAGCTTTCCTGGTCGAGCATGAAAGGCAGCATGCTGGTCAACACCGTGCTGAAGGAAGCGGAAATGGTCGACACCGATCTTTCGGACGCCGTGCTTGAAAGCGCCAACCTGGAAAAAGCCAATCTCAGGGGGGCTGTTTTTAGGATGGCGCATCTCAACCGTGCTCGTTTCAGCGAGGCCGACCTGGCTGGAGCCGTATTCGAGGGAGCCGTGCTGATCGGGGCCGACCTGGGAAGAGCCAGGAACCTGACCCAGGAGCAGCTCAACATGGCCTGCGGGGATAGGGACACCATCGTCGCAGCCGGGCTCAACATACGGGAGTGCTTCCAGAACTAACGGCTGGATGGATCCGCTGCCCGAGAGATTTTCTTGACTATATGCAAACGTTTGTAATAATCAGGTGCCATGGCGAAAGCAAAGACCGACCTTGCATCCCCGACGATCAAGGAGATCGCCCAAAAGGCCGGGATTTCCTATTCGACGGTTTCGCGCGCCCTGAACGACAAGCGCGGGGTGCGGGCGGAGCTGAGAGACACCATCAAGCGAATCGCAAACGATCTCGGCTACTTGCCGAACTCCTCCGCCAAGGCGCTAGTTCAAAGGCGCATCGGGGTCCTGGGGCTTATCATCCCGCGTACCGGTGAGTTCGCCTTTCAGAGTCCTTATTACTCTCAGATGCTTCTGGGCATCAGCGAGATCGCCAACCAAAATGGCTATAAACTGACGCTGAGCATCAACGAGAAGGGGAGTTACGCGTCCCTGTATTTTCGTCGGCTGGTGGACGGGGTCATCGTGATCGGCAACCGGCTGGACGACGAGAACATCGCCGAGCTTGAAACCAAGGCCGTTCCGGCGGTGGTGGTGCCTGGCTTCCTGGAGAATTCCAGAATCGACATCCCGAGCGTCAACTCGGAGAATGTCCGCTGTGTCTATCGAGCGGTCAGCTACCTGCTCGACCTCGGCCATCGCAAAATCGCTTTTATACTCGGTACGTCCAACTCCAAATACTCCGTCGAACGCTTCAAGGCCTACCAGGCAGCATTCAAGGACCGGGGATTAACCTATCATTCCGACTATATCGTTGAGAGCGATTTTTCCAAGACCGATGGTTTCCGCCTGATGGGCCGCCTTCTGGATCTGCCCGAGCGGCCCACCTGTGTCATCTGCATCAACGACACCGTCACTCCCGGGGCGCTGCATCAAATCAACCTCCGCGGCCTGAAGATTCCCGAAGACATATCGGTTGTGGCCATCGGCTCATCGGACGTCCTGGATTTATTTCAACCTCCTTTGACCACCGTCAAGATCGCGGTGACAAGGATCGGGCAGACCGTTGCCCAAATGCTGATTCAGCTGATCGAAAACGGTTCCTGCCCCGAAAGGCATGTCGTTATCCCCTCGGAATTGATCATCCGGGATTCGACCTGTGCCGTGAGGAGCCAGAGGCAGGCATAGAATGCCCGTGCGCAGGATGGGTTTTTGTTTGGCGATTTGTTGCAAACGTTTTCAGAAATAGGAGCGTTGATAATGAAGCTGGATGAGATTCGCAAGGTGACCGTGCTTGGCTGCGGAACCATGGGGCCGGGGATCGCGCAGGTCTTTGCCCAGAGCGGATGCTCCGTGACCGTCTGGAGCAAGGTGCCGGAAGAGCATGAACGGGCCGTGAAGGTGGTCAGGACGAGCCTCGAGACTTTCGTGCAGCACGATATGCTTCGGCCGGTCGAGGTCGAGCCGGTCCTAAAACGGTTACGCTATACAACCGACTTCGAAACCGCGGCCGGCGATGCCGATCTGGTCGTTGAATGCATCGTGGAGAATCTGGAGACCAAGGGCAACCTGTTCCGACAACTGGATGCTTGCTGCAAGGACGATGCGCTCATCGCGAGCAACACGTCCTTTCTCGACATCTTCAAGGTGACGCCGGAAAGACGGCAGCGCCGCACCGTGATCGCCCACTGGTTTGCCCCGCCGCAGATCATGCCGCTGGTGGAGGTCGTGCGCGGCCCCGGGAGCAGTGAGGATACCGTCGATACGATGGTTGCGCTTCTCCGCCGGGCGAGCAAGACCCCCATCGTGATGCAGAAATTCGTGCCGGGTTTCGCGATCAACCGCATGCTTAGAATCCTGGGCCGTGAAACCTTTTTCCTGCTGGACAACGGCTACATCACCGCCGACCAGCTGGATCTAGCGGTGAAGGCAAGCCTGGCTCCCCGCATGATGGTACTGGGTCTGGTGCAGCGGTATGATTTTACGGGCCTTGACCTGAGCGCGAGGAACCTGGAGAACCCTGATTTTTTAGAACCCCCGCTGGATAATCGACCCAAAAGCCTTTTCGATCTGGTGGAAAAGGGGGACTTCGGAGTCAAGACCGGAAGAGGCTTTTACGATTACTCGGGCCGAAAATATGAAGAGGTTTTAAAGGAGAGGGACGACAAGCTGCTGAAGGTCCTCAAGTCCCTCGATTTTTTTATCACACCTGAAAAAGGATGAATGCCATGCCGCTGCAGCTCCCCAGAGACAAAGTCATCATCACAGTGGCCCAAACCGGCGCCCTGGTAAACAAGTCCATGAATCCCAACGTTCCTGAACAGCCCGATGAAATCGTCGCTTCGTCCTATGCCTGTTACAATGAAGGGGCGGCCATCGTCCATATTCATGCCCGCGACCAAAGCGGTGAGAACACGTCCAACCCCGAGATCTTCGGGACGATCCGCGACGGGATTCGCCGGAAATGCGAAGTGATCATCCAGTACAGTACCGGGGGAGGCCCCAACCTGACCCAGGAGCAGCGGATCGAATGCCTGAAGGCCGCGCCGGAAATGGCTTCGCTGAACATGGGAAGCATGATGCGGATTTCCGGAAAGTACGCCGGGATTCCATGGTCGAACATGCCCCATGAAATCGAATCGTATGTCTCCAGAATGAGAGCGCTGGGCGTCAAACCGGAGATGGAAGTCTACGATCTGGCCATGTTTCGGGAGGTGAATGCGGTCATTGAAAAGGGTCTGGTGGACAAGCCGTATTACATCAACCTGGTGATGGGCATGCGATATCAGGGAGCCTGCGATGCAACGCCGAAGATGCTGATGCTGCTGCACGATTTCCTGCCGGCCGATGCCATATTCAATTGCACGCCCGTCGGAACGGCCCAGCTTCCGCTGACCACCATGGCCATGATTCTGGGCGGCTGCGTCCGGGTGGGGCTGGAGGACAACCTTTACTACCGCAAGGGAGAGCTGGCCACCAATGCCCAACTGGTGGCGCGGGCGGTGCGAATCGCCAGGGAGCTGGGCAAGGAGCCGGCCACTCCGGACGAGGCCCGGGCGATCCTGGGGCTGAAACCACTTCTAAAATAACCGCAAACCAAGGAGGTTGATCATGGCGAAAAGCGCAATGAAGGCGATGCGATGGCTGTTGGCCGTTATGGTTTTGTGCGGAAGCGTCTTGCCGGCGGCAGCCGCAGACTTTCCTGTCAAGGCGGTGACCCTGATCGTGCCCTGGGCCGCGGGCGGATCAACGGACACCTGCATGCGGATCCTGGCGGAGAACGCGGCCAAGCAGCTGGGCCAGCCGGTAATCGTGGAAAACAAACCGGGCGGCGGCGGCACGGTGGGGCCGGCCACCATGGCGGCCACGGCCAAGCCGGACGGCTACACTCTGTCCCAGATTCCGATGGGCGTATTCCGCTTGCCCCATACCATGAAGACAACTTGGGACCCCCTCAAAGATTTTACCTATGTCATCCAGCTCACCGGCTATACCTACGGCATCGTCGTCAAGAAAGACGCCCCCTGGAAGACCCTGAAGGAGCTCCTGGATTTTGCCAAAGCCAATCCGGGCAAGGTCACTTATGCGACGCCGGGGGTCGGGGTGATGCAGCATGTCACCATGGAAAAGCTCGCCCATAAAGAGGGGATCAAATGGATCCACGTCCCGCAAAAGGGCGGAATCGAGGTCATCACCGCGACCATGGGCGGCCACGTCATGGTCGGCGCCGAGACGTCCGGGTGGGCCCCTCAGGTCGAATCCGGCGACCTCCGCCTTCTGGCCGTCTGGACGGAGCAGCGGACCAAGAAATGGCCCGATGTCCCCACCCTGAAAGAGCTCGGTTATGATATCGTAGCCTACTCGCCGTTCGGCATCGCCGGGCCCAAAGGCATGGACCCCCAGGTGGTCAAGGTCCTTCACGATGCCTTCAAGAAAGCAATGGATGAGCCTTCCTTCAAGAAGATCCTGGATGACTTTTATATGGTTCCCTTCTATAAAAATTCCGAAGACTACACCAAATTCACCCAGGAGCTGTATCGGGAAGAAAAAGAGAATGCGGAAGTGCTAGGCCTGAAAAAGGAGTAAATTCCCTTTTTATTAACCGTCTCGAAATATTGCCGTCATGCCGGACGTGATAAGCCCGCCCCGTACCACGATACGGGGGCATCCAGAACGGGTTGAATTCACTGGATTCCGGCTAAAAGCCTGTCCCGGAAATTGATAATCCGGGGCATGCCGGAATGACGACGTAAAGATAATTATGAGGCCGTTAATAAACGCCTGCATGACGTCGGCAAGCCAGGTGCAGCCGCCTGGCTTGCCGACGCAAGACCGCAGCCGGGCTGTCTTGGGGAGATGAAGGCTTCTCGCTGGGTGTGTGGTTTGTGGGGCTGAGGGAAGCTGCCGTGGAGGTCGAGGTGCGGAGCAGAGACATCATCAGTTCGCTCTTTTGGGCGGTGATGGGGATCGGGATTTGCTGGGGCGGTTATGAGCTGGAGCTCGGCAACCTGCACGACCCCGGCGGCGGGTTCATGTTTTTCTGGGTCGGGGTTATCATGGTCGGGCTGTCTTGCGGCATCCTCGCCCGAGCGATTCGACAGACAGCCACCGCAGGAGAGATGAAAGCCGTCTGGGCGGGAATCTCGTGGAAGAAAATCGTTTCCGTCCTGGCCGTGCTGTTCATCTACGCCTATCTCCTGACCCCGCTGGGGTTCATCCCGGCCACCATCTTGCTGCTGATCTTTCTTTTCAAGGCGGTCGAGCCCCAACGGTGGTCCTGGGCCATCCTGGGTGCGGTCGTCAGCACGCTGGCCGCCTACGGCGTATTCCGGCTCTGGCTGCAGTGCCAGCTCCCGCCGGGCTTGCTGGGGAGTTGACGCCCTATGGACCTTTTGAATTACCTGGGAATCGGTTTCTCGGTCGCCCTCCGGCCGGAGAATCTGCTTTATTGCTTCGTCGGGGTGTTCATCGGAACCTTGATCGGCGTGCTGCCGGGGATAGGGCCCGTCGGGGCCATGTCCCTGCTGCTTCCCTCCACTTTCAAGGCCACCCCCGAAGCGGCCATCATCATGCTGGCCGGCATTTATTACGGCGCCATGTACGGCGGGTCCACGACCTCGATCCTGGTCAACATACCCGGCGAAGCAGCTTCCGTGGTCACCTGCCTCGACGGCTACAAGATGGCCCGGCAGGGACGCGCCGGCCCGGCCTTGGGCATTGCCGCATTCGGCTCCTTCATCGCCGGGACCATCTCCGTTCTCGGCCTGATGCTCCTGGCCCCTCCCCTGGCCCGGTTCGCCCTCGAGTTCGGGCCTCCGGAGTATTTCACCCTGATGATGCTGGGTCTCACGATCCTCATTTACCTGGCCCACGGGTCCATGCCCAAAGCCCTCATCATGGCCGCCTTTGGCATCGTCCTCGGGCTGATCGGCCTGGACACCATGACGGCGCGCCCGCGATTCACATTCGGCAGAATGGAATTGCTCGACGGCGTCGGCCTGGTGCCGATCGTCATGGGCATCTTCGGAGTATCGGAGGTCTTGCTGAACATCGAGCAGGTCGTGCGAAGAGACGTCCTAAAGACCACGATCAAGGGGCTCCTGCCTACGGCCAGGGATTGGAAGGACAGCACCGGTCCCATTGCCAGGGGGTCGCTTCTCGGGTTTCTGCTGGGCGTCCTTCCCGGCGGCGGGGCGGTCATTTCTTCGTTTCTGTCCTATGCCCTCGAAAAGAAGCTGTCCAAGCATCCGGAGCGCTTCGGGAAGGGGGCCGTCGAGGGAGTGGCCGGGCCGGAGGCGGCCAACAATGCGGCCACGGGAGGCGCCTTCATCCCGCTCATGACGCTGGGCATCCCGCCCAATGTGATCATGGCCATGCTGCTCGGTGCCTTCATGATCCACGGGGTAACGCCCGGGCCGCTGATGATGAAGCAGAATCCTCACTTGTTCTGGGGGGTCATTGTCAGCATGTACATCGGGAACTTCATGCTCTTGATTCTCAACCTGCCCCTGATCGGCATCTGGGTTCAGATCCTCAAGGTCCCCTACAAAATCCTGTTTCCCCTGATTCTGCTCTTCTGCCTTATCGGCGTCTACAGCGTCAACAATTCGGTCTTCGACATCTATGTCATGCTCATTTTCGGGATCGTGGGCTACTTGATGAAGAAATTCGATTACGAGGGTGCGCCGCTGGTCCTGGCTTTCGTCCTCGGGCCGATGATGGAAAACAACCTGCGCAAGTCGCTGATCACGTCCCAGGGGGATTTCTCCATTTTCTTCACCCGACCGCTGGCGGCCGTTTCTCTGGTCATCGCGGTCATCCTCTTGATCTCTCCGCTTATCCCCTGGCTCCGCAAGAAGAGGGAGGAAATACCCAAGGAAGAAGCGAGCTGAGTCTGGAATCAGACTCCCATTGAAAAAAATGTTTCCGTGGCGACTCTCGGTGATTTCCCGGCGGAAGCGGGATAACCCGCGACAAGTGCTCGAAGCATCAAAAGGAGTGTCGACGCTCGTTAACCGACCGACAACGCCCACAAGTAGAGCGATGCAACCGATCCGCAGGGCGAGTATTTTTTGCGGTAGCGGTCGAAATGAGTTTTCGAAAGCGCTTTTAATCCGTACAGATTCATCATGCCGCGCCGGATAGCCAAATCCCCCCAGCTCACAACATCCGGCCGGCATAGCGAGAAAATCAGCAGCATTTCGGCCGTCCAGACACCGATGCCGGGAAAGGACGACAACTTTTCGATAACTTCTTCGTCGCGCATTTCCCTTAATTTCAAAACATCCAGCCTGCCGCTCATGGCAGCCTCGCCAATCCCCTGGATATATCGGGCCTTGCGCATCGAAAGGCCGCATTTTTGAATATCGGAAACATCGGTGCCGGCGACCTTGAGGGGCGTGACGCCCGAGAGCCGTTCGGCGAGCTTCGCCCACACGGTATCGGCGGCCTTCCGCGAGATCTGCTGGGCCACGATGGAATGGACCAGGGCCTCAAACAGGTCCGGCATGACCTGCCGCTCGATCATGCCGATCCGGCCGATCGCCCTGCCAAGCTTCCGGTCGCGGCGTGCCAAGTAATCGATTTCTGCCGGTCCGTACTGAAAAAGCGACATGTAGATTACCCCCGTCCCACAGGACGCTTCGTCCGAAGATCTCCAGATTTCTAAATATCTCTTTTTTTGTTCATATGTTCAAATACCCTTGCAACCGCCTGACCAAAATCCATCCCGCCCTCGACCATGGCCCTCTGAAATGCCTCGATGCCGACAGCGTTGAATTTGCTTCCGGCGGGTGAGTCGGCAAAATTGATGACCTCCTGAATTTCGCTGTCCGAGAGCGAGCGATAGGTGTAAAGCAAGCTGATCCGGGTCTGCTCCCGCAGGGCGTTTTCGATGGCAACCCGGCTGGCTTCAAACTTCTTTCTGATCTCTGAAAGAGGCACGGGGTTCTCCTGTGGAAGGGAGAGGGTTACCGCCGTTGCAACGGCCAGGTTCGAGTTGATGAAAATTTCGACGGATGTGGCCGTAGCCTTGGTAGCCCGGTCAAGTTCCCCGATGAGATTCAGCCGCTCGGGCCGCGGCGGCATTTTTTGGATCTTCTCCGCGAACCGGGATAGCTCCTGGAGCCCTTCGGGAGTTAATGATTGTTTTTCGAGGTCCGTGCATTTTACACCGGTCGGCGAATCCAGCCATTGAATGACCGATTTGATTTCGGCATCATCCATCTTGCCGGCGAATGACCTCAGCATGATGTTCCTTAATTTCTGAGATTCATAGGCGCTGGCCGCTGAATCCATGATCTCCTGGAAGGTCTGGGTCGGAAGTTTTTTCAGGTTTTGATCTTGCGTAAATGCCTGATGGATCCCCTGCTGAACAATCATCGGGAGCCGCTCCGTCAGCTGATCTAGTCCCGACTTGACGAACAGCTCTTGAACTAATCGGTTCGTGTTGTCTTGGGAATCGGCCGGAAAGGCGCAAACCAGCAGCAGAAAAAAAATTCTCCCGATTCTTCCAATCATTCTTGGCATTCTGCCTCCGTTCGTTCGTTTTAATTTTCTACTATACCACATTTCTCCTATGGACTCGTTCCAGACAGCATCTGGCGGGAACTCCACCCTCACAGGTATCCGGAAAAAGCGACAAATTTCGCCCCGTCGCCCTTATTCCGGTGGCGCTTTAAACAAGGTCGTCTACCTCCCACACTTCGGCAGCTATAGATAGACATCACCCTGAGATAGGAAAAACCGCAAGAAACGGGTTGTGGCACAGCTGCGGCCTGGTTATAGTAAATCATCGCAAAGGAGAGGATGCTTGAAAGAGTCCACTGTCAACCGCACCATGGGGCTGCGCGACTGGGGTCTCGTGCTGGGGCTTTCGGTCATCTGGGGCGGCACGTTTTTTTTCGTTGCCATCGCCGTAAAGGCGCTGCCGCCGCTGACCCTGGTTTTCCTGCGGGTGGCGTTGGCCGCTGCCGTGCTGGCCTTCATTGTGCCGGCGGTCGGTCTGCGCCTGCCGGGGGATCGGAAAACCTGGTCGGCTTTTTTCAGCATCGGGCTTCTCAACAATGTGATACCGTTCAGCCTGATCTTCTGGGGGCAGACCCACATTCCCGGCGGTTTGGCTTCGATTCTGAACGCAACCACTCCGGTGTTCGCGGTCATCGTCGCACATTTCTTGACCCAGGACGAGAAACTGACCGCAAACCGTCTGATCGGGGTGCTGGTCGGGCTGGCGGGCGTCAGCGTCATCATCGGCCCGGAGGCGCTGCGGGGGTTGGGCGCGAACGTCCTGGCTCAATTATCCGTGCTCGGGGCTGCGGGGTGCTATGCGTTCGCAGGAATATACGGCAGGCGTTTCCAACGCCTGGGAGTGCACCCCGTCATTGCCGCCGCCGGGCAGTTGAGCGCATCCGCGATCATGCTGCTGCCGGTGGTGCTGGCAGTGGACCAACCCTGGCAGCTCCCTATTCCGGCGGCATCCGTGTTGTGGGCGGTATTGGGGCTGGCGACGATATCCACCGCATTGGCCTACATCATCTACTTTCGCGTGCTGGCCACGGCGGGCGCGACCAACATCCTGCTGGTGACCTTTCTGATCCCCGTCAGCGCCATTTTTCTAGGGACCGTCTTTCTCGACGAGCAGCTTGCCGGGAGGCATTTCATAGGGATGGGGCTGATCGGGGTGGGACTGGCGGCGATTGACGGCCGCCTGCTCGCACGGATAGCTTTTAAAAAAACCCCCTTTGGAAATTATTAACCGTCTCGAAATAGTACCGTCATGCCGGACGTGATAAGCCTGCCAGCCAGCCCCGTACCACGATACGGGGGCATCCAGAACGGGTTGAATTCAGTGGATTCCGGCTAAAAGCCTGTCCCGGAAATTGGTAATCCGGGGCATGCCGGAATGACAATGTAAAGCGCGATTTGTTGATTTGTTGGATCTGGAAGGCCGGAGTTTTCAGCAACGCGGGAATCGGGAAACACTTCGCAATGAAGGGAACGGGGCTGAAAATATCAATTTAGGCGGGAGATGCCTTTTATGTCAGGTCTCCTGCATAGAAAAGCGCGCCTCGATGCATTGGATGCGAGTGTTAAATTAGAAAATGATAAATTCAGCCCTGTCCTCATTTCCCGTCTGTGCGACGAAATGTAAGCAGCATGTGGCTTTTGATCTGCCCTCTACTCTACCCTTATTCTCTTACCACTACCTGCACTGGTTCCACCGCCTGCACTGGTCCCACTACCCTTACTGGGAGTAGACCTCCCACCTGGCTGAGGTCACTGCCACTCATCTGAACAAGGTTGATCGGTAGAGGAACCCTGTAAACCTCCCGATAGTCTTGGGCTTTAGCAATCGAAAACAAGGGTACTTCCTTGATCAAGTTGATCGAAAGGCATACTGCTATGATGGTCAGAATGATCTTGGTGTACAGATCAGTTCTCATGGTTTTTCCCTTCCCCACCCTTGAGGAAGCTCCTTCCTAATTGCAGCAAAGATCTCCTCGGTACTACAATTTTTGCACAAGTTATGGCATACCCACGCCTCGCATAAAGTAGCCGCCACGGTTCTTTCGGAAGGCATTGACAGAATGATCACTTTGGTATCAGGAAACTTCGAAATCACTATTTTGGTGTCCTGCAAGCCATCAGTGAAAGGCTCGTTTCTGTTCATCAGAATAACGTCCGGTTTGTGCTTTCCCACTTTTTTGATCCCGTCAAGGTTAAGCTCTGCATCTGCTACCACACCAAGGTCAGGCTCTTTTTCAACGAGCCTCCTTAGAGACTCCCTGAAGATGGCCTTATTATCCACGATTGCGATTTTGATCTTTTGAGATTTCATTGGGGAGTTCGTATGCATAGCTTAAACGAGACTGACAGGTTAAAACGGGAAATGGCAAACTGAAATCAAGAACAATGGGATAAAACCCATTTCTTATGATGATCCGATTCGGTGCACCCGGGTTACACCGGGCCATCGTCACAAATCCAGAAAAGCACAAATTAAAAGGCCCCTAAGACATCAGGAGAAGGTGCTTTGAGGAAGAAGTTTTTATCTGAGTACGGCAAAAAGTTAACCCGGCCTATGGCCGTGTCAATGGGAAGAAGGTCAGAATGCAAAAGGTGTCACATCTCGATTAGTGAATTAAAAGTCAATAATCGAGATGTGACACCCTATATTCCCTATATTTTCTGTCTGCTACGCCTTCATGCAGGCCGTGGGGATGGTAAACGATCGTCTGGTGTGCTGTTTTCGATACCGGCAAATCTGGGAGGCGTTTGGGCCTGGATGAATGCCGGAGGGAGTGCGGCACGGATCAGCGCAGGCCGTTTGGTTCCTCCTGAATGAGTTTCAAGAAATTGTCCACCAGCTGCGGGTGATACGCGCTGCCTTTTTCCTTCAGGAGCACCGCAGCGATGTCCTTAACGGGTTTCGGTTCCTTGTACGAACGCCGGGTTCGCATGGCGTCGAACACATCGGAGATGGCGATCATCTGGCTGATGATGTTGGGCTGATAAGACGTCGGGATGGCAGGGTATCCGGTGCCATCGTATTTGATATGATGCTCCAATGCCCCGAGCACGGCGAGCTTGGGAAGCGCATCATGCTTCAGGATGTAGCTGGCGCCTCTCAGCGAGTGCGTTTCGACGATCAATCGTTCTTCATTGGTCAGTTTGCCGGGCTTGTTCAGGATCTCCGCTGGAATAAACAGCTTGCCCGCATCGTGCAGAATGGCGGCCACGCCGATCTGAAAGAGATACTCCGCGGGAAATCCCAATGATTCCGCTTGGCTCATGGTCAAGATGCAGACGTTGACCATGTGGGTGTAGGTGTATTCGTCGCCTACTTTCATTTGGATAAGGAGGCGGATGGGGTTGATGTTTTCGGCGAACCCCCGGACGAACGTTGTCACGACATCCTCTACGCCCTTGATTTCGAAGTTGCGATGGCGAGATATGCCGTGGGATATTTCCCGGACCTGCGGGTATTTCTTGTCGCGGAGAGCCAGAAACGCGGCCACGCGCTGCTGATCCGCTTCGCCGATCGGACAGAGGTCAGGTTCTTTGCAGCTCAGTCGGAGTTTGCCGAGCTTCACATGGGCGCTGCTGGGCAGGGAATCCGCTTGGTTCGAAGCAAGGGTTTTTAGAAAATCGGTTATCTCGGAGCGGGTGATTCCCTTGTGGAAGCAGATGCTTTCAATCCCGACGGCCCGCAATTCCTTGACAAACGACGTCAGCTGGGAGACTTTGCCTTTCAGCGCGGTGCCGTCCCACAGCAACTCATCATCGACGATCATGGCCGTCGTCTTCTCCCGGCTGGTCGCACGCTGGGCGATCCCGGCGTAGGCCTGATCCAGCAGGGCGACTGTTTTCGGATGTTTTTCCGCGTACAGGCGCATGCCGGAGATCGCCGCGCTCAGCCCGGCTACCAGCTGACCGATCTCATTTTGCTCATTGAGCGTTGGCGTCATGGCGTACGGCCGTCCCCCTGGCTCTATCCGATTTCGGCACCGGTGTTCGTTTCAAGAGCATTGCAGAAACCACTGACTTCATGCGCGCCAATTGCTGCGGGTAGAAGGAGAAGCGGATGCGGTTCAGGCGCTCGAGATCGCTGACTGCCACCCGATACCCGAAGTTCTCCAGCGCCAGCAGTATCCTTTCATTGCAGATCACGTCCGATCGATAAAGAAGAAACCGTGTCTTCAGGCGCTTGGCCAAGTCCGCGGCGACCCTTGCCACTGAATATATTTCAGCCAGGTCCAAGGCCGCCAGGAAATCCTGGTTGTTTCTCGAGTCGAGCAGCTTCCGTAAACACCTGACGCCTTCCTCGTCGTTGAAACTCAGCAGGAGCTTCAGCGCTTGAAACCGCGCAGCTTCATCCGGGTGCTGCAAAAAGGGCCTGACACAGGGACTGCACGCCGGGTCCCCCAGCTTTTCGAAAACCATCAGCAGCTCCACCGTGTGGGCACCGGCGTAAAGCTGAATCCTTTTGATGACCTCTTTCAGCAGGTGCTGCGGATATCGTTCGATCAGGACGGCCAGCCATTCCTCTCGCTGCTCCTCGTTATGCTGCAAATACAGATGCAATGCCTCGGGGACCGCGTTGGACCCCAGTGCCAAGAGAAAGGCCGTGGCCGCGGGCTCGGTCCAGCGGCCAGAGGCTTCTATCGCCGCTCGCAACGAGCGGATAAACCGGGGGCCGCGCAGCTGGTCGAGGGCCGCGCGGGCGGCCGCGCATTTGGCGTCGGCCGGCTCCATCCGACTGTGGTCCAGGAACAACTGCTGCATTTTTGAAAGCAGGCCGATATTGGCTTTTTTGGCGAGATCGCTCGCCAGCCTGACCAGCTGCTCGGCGATCTCCCGATACAACTCCGCATCGAGTTGGCCGGACATCAAGGCGATCCCCGCTTCGACGATGTGCGCGGCCAGATGGTCCTCGCTCAAGGTTTTCAGGTGGCTTTGGGTGTCTATCAGGCCTTCCTCGTTTGCTGCTTGCGGGGCCCGGGGGAGGACCAATTGCTTCAGTTTTTTTTCATACTCCGGTGTTACATAGGCGCCAAAATTTTCCTTTTTGAAAAGAGTGCCGGCCATCTCAGGCGCGGCGAGGGCGTCGATCTCTTGGGCCATACATCGGGCCGCCTCATGCTCGGGCGATTGCGCCTTGGCGCCGCGCGCATTCAGCATTTTGCCGACAAAGTTCAAGAGGGACGGCGATATTTCCTTTTTTCCGCTGGTTGCCGACTTCAGCATATCGATCAGCAGCTTGAGTGGCAGGCGGCCCAAAAGGGGTTCCAGAGACTCCGGATTCGTCTGGAGGGCGCACTGGTCAAAGGTCACGGCCAGGAATTGATTGCGGAGCACCGGTTTGAGTTGCTCGAAACAGCGGCACAGATCGCTCCAGCTCGAATCGCGCTGCGGATCGCTGCCCTCCGATGCATTCAGGAGGTGGTCTTTGATCACATCTTCGTATTTTTTGAGAAGCTCTGTTTCAATCTCCTCGAGGCGGTTCAGGTGGCCGGCGATGCCTGACGGAGAAGGCCGGCGGACGAACTCGGCCGGCTGGGCGTCGTTGGGATCTATCAGGATGCCGCTGGCCAAGCCGTGCACGAAATCGTTCCAGACCGAATCGCGCGGTTTTTGGGCGCCCTGAGCGCCCTTCCGGTGGATGACCGTTTCCTCGAGGTGGGAGAATTTCGAGTAGTCCACAGCTTGAATGCGGACATTTTCGGTGAAGGCTTCCTGCAGGGGCGACTCGTCGTTCGTTGCTTGGAAATCGGCGCTTTCTTCGCTGCGCGTGATTCGAAGCAGGAACCCGGCCAGTTCGTTCCTCGAGAGCCCCTGCCGGAACGTCAACGAAGCGATGTTTTTGGCCTTGAAAACGGCCCGCAGCTCTTGCAGCACCGAATTGGACGGATCCAGAAGGCAGCCGCCGACCGAGAAGGATTCCTTGGCGATTACCAATGTGATTTCATCGATCGCTTCAAGGGAGAGGCTGAGACAGCCGTGCGCGAGATCGATGCTCTTCTTGACTTGGCGATGGCGCCCCGGATAAAAAAGCACATTCTTGCGGGCGATGTTCATCTCGATGAGCGCCTTGATCAGGTGATTGAGGTCGAGCCCGGCGGTGGACTCGGTCTCGTCCTTCGCAAGCGCTATGCTGTCAGTGGATTGCATCGATCTTCATCCGCTTCTGAGACATCAAAGGCAGATCCAATGCCTCTAGGTTTATCTATCGGGCAGTTATGTTAAAGCTTTAATATGGGAGGCGGCGGGCGGACGATGCAGAGTTCACACCCAAAGGGAATCATATATGTGTCAAATCTCGATTGATGATTAAGAGATTGGTCACCATTGCGCGTGCTTTATAAGGGACCCGGAAACCGGCACGGGGCTGGACGGAGCGCAGCTCCGTGAATATGTTCCTCCGCAGACGCCCACAGATTATAACGTCAATAAACAAAGGGAGGAGCCATGAAAGTTCTAGTCGTGTATTACTCCATGTATGGCCACGTCAATCGTATGGCCGAGGCTGTTGCTGAAGGGGCCAAAACGGTCAAAGGGGCCGAGGTGGCCTTGCGCAGGGTTCCCGAAACGCTGCCGCAGGAGGTGCTGGCCAAAATGGGGGCTGTTGAAGCGCAGAAAAAATTTGAAAATGTCCCCATCGCCACTGTAGACGAACTTGCATCCGCAGACGCCATCATTTTTGGTACGCCGACCCGTTTTGGCAACATGTGCGGCCAGATGCGGCAATTCCTGGACGCTACCGGCGGGCTGTGGGCCAAAGGCGCGTTGGTCGGCAAGGTCGGCAGTGTATTCACGAGCTCCGCGACCCAGCACGGCGGCCAGGAATCCACGATTCTCAGTTTCATCATCACCTTGTTGCACCACGGATTGGTTGTCGTGGGGCTGCCGTACAGCTTTCAGGGCCAGATGCGCAATGATGAGATTACAGGCGGCTCTCCGTACGGAGCGTCGACTATTGCAGGAACTCAGGGAGAGAGGGCACCCACTGAAAACGAACTGCAGGCAGCCCGGTTCCAGGGTGCACATGTGGCAACAATCGCCTCCAGGCTTGCCAACTAAAACACGGCATGAAGCAAATCCGTTCGGCCGATCAGAGCACCGGTGGGCAAAGCTCTGTTGGGTGGCTTCCCGGTGTTCTTTAAAGCCAGGCCTTCTGCAAACCTATGTCAAGGCAGCACATCATCGCCGCTTAAAAATTGATTCCAGCCTGCCATATTTCCATCTTCGAGGTCCCCGCTTGATTTCATCCCGCGATTTTTCTATCCTCACGACAATCCAACGTGTTATTGAACATCTGATACTTGTCCTTGCTTCGTCATTCCGGCGGATCCCGGATCGTGTCTGGGGCAGGCTCTGAACCCTGGATGCCGGATCGGGTCCGGCATGACGATGCTATTTCGGGGCCGTTGATAAATGAAGCATTCGTGTTCGGGGGTGATTCTTGCCGGCGGGTTGAGCACGCGGTATGGGGGCGTAAACAAGGCCTTTTTGCGCGTGGGCGGGGTGCGGATTCTGGATCGGCTGTTTGCGGTCTATCGGCAGGTTTTCGACGAGATCATCCTGGTGACGAACAATCCGATTGAGTTCCTGGAGTGGGATGCCTTGATCGTCAGCGACATCTTTCCCTTTCGAAGCTCGCTCACCGGGGTGCATGCGGGGCTGTTTTACGCCAACCATCCGTTTGCGTTCTTTTCGGCCTGCGACACTCCATTCTTAAAGAAAGAGGTCGTCGAAACGCTCCTGGAGCTGACCGACCCCGCTGACGACCTGGTCATTCCGCAGACATCCAAAGGCCTCGAGCCGCTTTGCGCGGCGTATTCCAAGCGTTGTCTGAAAGTCGCGGAAGACCATTTGCGGGCGAACAAGCTCAAGATCCAGCTGGCGCTTCAAAAAGGCCGCATCAAGAAGATCCCGGAGGAGCGGCTGCGGGAGAAGGACCCGGAGCTGGTTTCGTTTTTCAACGTCAACACCCCGGAAGACCTGGCGCGGGCCGAGCAGATGCTGGCGGCCGGCAGCGCAACGGAGGGCTAATGGACATCGCAGGCATGATCGCCGATATCCGCCGGAATCCCGATTTCAGCAGGGCCGGCATGCTGCTGGCGCATAACGGCGTGGTGCGGGGGACTTCGCGCGACGGCCGGCGGGTCAAGGGGCTGCGGGTCGGGGTGGACCACCGGCGCCTGGAGCAGATCCTTGCGGAGCAGCGCCGGCGTCCGGGCATCCTCGACATCCTTGTAGCCATCGCCGAAGACCAAGACCTGGCCGTGGGCGAGGACGTTATGGTGCTGATCGTCGCCGGGGACATCCGCGAGAACGTGATCGCCGTCCTTGCCGATACCCTCAACCTCATCAAGACGACAGTGACCGAGAAGACCGAATATTTCCTGTAAAATCAGGATTCCTTGACAAGGCCGACGGCATCGACGATACTTATAAACGGTCTCAAATTTGAACTGAATGGATAAATGCAAATCCCTCCTGACCTCCCTTTATCAAAGGGAGGCAGTCCCCCTCTTGGAAAAAGAGGGGTGGGGGGAGATTTCCAACGGCAGATCCAGACAATCATGAGACCATTTATAATATTTACGGAACTCGCAACAATTATTATTGAGCGGGTCTGTCATATCCCAAGCGAATGGAGAGGCCGGTTTCATGCCTATTTTCGAATTCAAGTGTCTGTCCTGCAACGAATGCTTCGAGATCCTCGTCCTTAAAAAAAAGGAAGAGGTCGAGGCGTGCTGCCCGAAATGCGGCTCCGAGGAGTTCGAGCGGGTGTTGAGCAAGACCTGCTACGCGATGGCGCCCGATTCGGGCAAAAGCGGAGGCGGCTCCGCCCAGACCCGCACCTGTTCGAGCGGCTCCTGCACCACCTGGGAAATCCCCGGGCACTCCCGCTGACGGCGTTCCCCGCATGACTCCGCTGCACACTCAGGAGAAAGAGCAGTTCCGCAAGCTTTTCCAGCAGGAGCGCGTCGAGAATTTCGAGGACCGCTTCAAGGTCCTGGAAGCCTTCCTGTCGATGGAAAAGCATGTCACCGTGGACGAGCTGGCCGGGCATTTGGACCGCAGCGGCATGAAGCTCTCGCCGGACTTCGTCCGGGATACGCTGAAGATGCTGAGCCGCCTGGGCTTCGCCCGCCAGAGCCGGTTCGACAACGGGGTCGTGCGTTACGAGCATCACCATCTCGGCGATCACCACGACCACATGATCTGCACCAAGTGCGGCCGGATCATCGAGTTCAAGGAAGACCGCCTCGAAAAATACCAGATCCAGATTGCCGCCACACACGGGTTCCACATGCTGCGGCACAAAATGGAGATCTACGGGATCTGCGCCGACTGCCTGAAGGAGCGCTCGCGGCAGATGCCGCTGACGATGGCCAAGGCCGGCGAGCGGCTGGTGATCCGCGAGATCAGCGGCGGCGCCAGCGTGCGGATGAGGCTTCTGGCGATGGGCCTGCGGCAGGGCGACCGCATCGAGATCATCACCAACGACGGCCAGGGCCAGCTGGCTGTCGCCGTGGATCTGAAACGTTACGCCCTCGGGCGCGGCCTGGCCCAGAAAATCGTCGTTGAATCCTCCGAGCGTTGATCCTTTCAGCGGCGGCCGGCCGCGACCTGCGAAAGACACCATGCCGAGATTCGAACCAGCTTACATTCAGGCCCATAAGAGTGGTCTGCTGCGCCGGAACCTCGCCGAAGCCCGCGCGCGGATGTCGAGCTGCACCCTGTGCCCGCGGATGTGCCGGGCGGACCGCCTGTCCGGGTCGACCGGGGTCTGCCGCACCGGCCGCCGGGCGCTCGTTTCCAGCTTCAATGCCCATTTCGGCGAGGAGGCGCCGCTGGTCGGCGCAAACGGCTCCGGCACGATCTTCTTTGCGCACTGCAACCTGCTGTGCCTGTTCTGCCAGAACTTCGAGATCAGCCACGAAGGCATCGGCGAGAAAGCCACCGACGAGCAGCTGGCCGGAATCATGCTGGCGCTGCAGCGGCAGGGATGCCACAACATTAATTTCGTCACGCCGAGCCATGTCGTCCCCCAGATCCTGGCCGCGCTGGAGCTGGCGGTTCCCGCCGGGCTGAACGTTCCGCTGGTCTTCAACTCCGGGGGCTATGACCGCATCGAAACCCTGAGGCTGCTCGACGGCGTGATTGACATTTACATGCCGGATTTTAAATTTTGGGATCCGGAAGTCGCCCGCAACGCCTGCAACGCGCCGGACTATCCCGAGACGGCTTGCCAGGCGCTGCTGGAGATGCACCGGCAGGTGGGCGACCTGGAGCTGGACGATCGCGGCATCGCCCTGCGCGGGCTGCTGGTCCGGCACCTGGTCATGCCCGGCGGTCTGGCCGGCACTCAGCCGGTCATGCGGTTTATCGCCCGCGAAGTATCGCCGCGGACCTATGTCAACGTCATGTCCCAGTACCGGCCCTGCGGGCGGGCGGACGAGGTTCCCGGGCTGGAGGCGGCGCTGTCGCCGGATGAATACCGCCGGGCGGTGCGCGAAGCCATCGCGGAAGGGATCACCCGGCTGGATCAGCGCCAACCACCGTTCAGGCGCTGGTGAGGAGCTTCGTGGAGCGGATTTTTGCCATCGGCGACATTCACGGCTGCTACGAGCCTCTGGTCCGATTGCTGGGAGGGATCCCGATCGACTGGGAGCGGGACCGGCTGGTTTTCATGGGCGACTACATCGACCGGGGACCGCAGTCTTTCGAGGTGGTGCAGCATTTGATCGAGCTGCAGGAGCGGCGGCCCGGCACGGTGTTTCTCAAGGGCAACCACGAGCAGATGCTGGCGGATTACCTCTCCGGCAAAGACCGCATGACCTATCTCTACAACGGCGGGCAGCAGACGCTGGACAGCTATCTGCGTAAGGCGAGCGCCCCGGGGCGCTACCCGATTCCGGAGGCGCATCTGCGGTTTTTCGAGTCTTTGCGATTGATGTTTGAGACGGAAAATTATATCTTCGTGCACGCCGGTTTGCGCAAGGGCCTGCCGTTGGAGAGCCAACGCCCGGAGGATCTGCTCTGGATCCGCGAGCACTTCATCGACAGCCGGCACGCGTTCGGAAAACGAGTGATCTTCGGCCACACCCCCTTCGATGAACCTCGGGTGGAGCCGAACAAGATCGGGATCGACACCGGCGCCGTCTACGGCAACAAGCTGACCTGCGTGCAGCTGCCCGAGGAAGAATTCTATTTTGCCTGAAGCTGAAAGGCGATGAGCCATGCGGTGGTTTGCGTCGATTTTGCTGGGAATGCTCCTGATCGGCCCGGCCGCCCACGCGGCGGAGCGGATGGCGGTCAGCGCCACGGACGCCAACATCCGGTCGGGTCCGGGTCCCAATCAGGACGTGCTCTGGAAGGTCGAGAAATACTACCCCATCGAGGTCATCGAAACCTCCGGCGTCTGGATCCGCTTCAAGGACTACGAGGGCGACAGCGGCTGGATCCACAAGTCGCTCGTGGACAAGACTCCCACGGTGGTCACCAAGCAGAACGGGTGCCAGCTGCGCGCCGGCCCCGGAACCGAGCAGGCGGTCCTGATCAAGATCGACAAAGGCATCCCCTTCAAGGTGCTCAAGCGCGACGGCCGCTGGATCCAGGTCGAGCATGCCGACGGCGACAAGGGGTGGCTGCACGACTCGCTGGTCTGGTAGCCGTCCGGAAACGGGGGGGGGCGACCTTCCCCTCTTCTCCCGCTTTGACAAAGGGGGGTGGGGGGATTTTAAAAACGACTTTATTTGGGAGAACGATATCGCGTTCGAAGATCGGAAAGGGTTTACGTGGATTTCAACCGAAAGCATGTGATCGTGGGCGTCGGCTCGGCCCTGGTGGATATTCTAGCAAAAGAGAGCGACGAGTTTCTTGCGGGCTCGGGCGCCGTCAAGGGCGGAATGGTCTATGTGGACAACGCCCACATCGACCAGACGCTCGCCAAGGCCTCCAGCCCTCCCGCCATCGTGCCCGGCGGATCGGCCTGCAACACCACGGTGGGCGTCGGCCAGCTCGGGGGCGCCGCCCGTTTCGTGGGCACCTGCGGCCAAGGGGCGATGGGGAATTTCTTTGAAAATGCCCTGCGAAACCGGCGGGTGGAGCCGAGGCTCGCACGGTCCAATACGCCGACGGGCCGCGTGCTTTCCATCATCACGCCGGACGCCGAGCGCTCGATGTTGACTTTTTTAGGGGCCGCTTCCGAAACCCGGCCCGAGGACCTGCGGGAGGATTATTTCGCCGATGCAGCCGTCGTGCACATCGAGGGCTATCTCTTGTTCAATCCGCAGCTGATCGTGGCCGCACTGAGGGCAGCCCGATCGGCGGGAGCGCGGGTGTCGCTCGATCTGGCCAGCTACAACGTGGTGGCCCAGTCGCGGGACTTCCTGGCGGACATCGTCCGCGAGTATGTGGACATCCTGATCGCCAATGAAGACGAGGCCCGCGCCTTCACCGGCCGGTCCGAACCGGAGCAGGCGCTTTCGGCTCTAAGTTGCGAGGCTCGGATCGCCGCCCTCAAGCTCGGTCCGCGGGGCAGCCTGATCGCCGCCGACGGCCGGGTGGTGAGCGTGCCGGCCCAGGGCGACGGCCGGGCGGTGGACACGACCGGGGCCGGAGACTTGTGGGCGTCGGGTTTCCTCTTCGGCCTGGTTTCGGGATACTCGCTGGAGAAATCCGGGGCGATCGGATCGGCCTGCGGCTACGAGGTCTGTCAGGTATTGGGGGCCAGCATCCCGGAAGCGGGCTGGCAGCGGATCAGGCAACTTTTGGAACCGCCGCATCCGTCGAGCGACGCGTCGTCGGTTCAAGCAACGGGCGGGGCGGCTTCGCCCACGTAAAGGCTTCGGCCGATCAAGGAGGTACCTGTGGCGGCAGCGGCGAAAAAGACACGCAAGGAACTGCTGAAGGAACCGGATGAATTCATCACGCTTTCATCCCGGATGCTGGGTTTTATCGCGACTTACAAGAAGGCCATCGGCGCGGTCTGTTTCGGCGTGCTGCTGGCAGTGGTTCTTTTCTCGGGCTATATCGGCTACTCGGGGTGGCGGGAGTCGGCGGCGGCGGCGCAGCTTGCGCAGGTCCTTGCCAAGTACGAGCGCCTGCGCGCCGAAACATCCCAAGACAAGGCCGTTCAGGGGGTCGCGGAGGATTTCCGGCGGATCCTCGATGACTACGGCAATCGTTCGAACGGAAGCATCGCGCGCGTGCTGTATGCGAACCTGTGCTATGAAGCCGGCGATTTCAAGCAGGCCGCCGAGCTTTATCAAGCGTCGCTGGCGCGCTTTGCAGACGACCCGCTGATGCGCTTCCTGCTGCTGAAGAGCCTGGCATACGCCCACGAGGGGCTCAAGGACTATGCGACGGCCGTGGCCTATTTCGAGCAGGCGTTGTCAGCGGCCCAGAAGAATCTCCAGGACGACGTGCTGTTTCACCTGGGCGATCTTTATGCGCGCCTGGGCGACTCGGAGAAAAGCGCCACGGCGTTCAACCGTCTCCTGGGCGACCACCAGGACTCCGTTTACGTCAACATGGTCCGGGAACGCCTCAACAGCTGAGGGCCGCCGCCCGCGGTCAACTCTTGGCGCCCACTTCCAGGTTGTATTTCTTGATTTTCTGGTTGAGGCCGCTTTTGCCGATGCCCAGGATCGCGGCGGCATGGGATTGAACGTTGTCGGCCATTTTGAGGGCCCGCTCAATCATTTCCTTTTCAATTAATTCCAATGTCTCATAGAGCTTAGCGCCGGTGGGGATGTTATCGATCATTCTTGCGTTGAAGACGTTGTTCTTGAACCAGTTGGGCAGATCTTTTATCGTGATTAGACCGTCCTCGCATAAGATAATCGCCCGCTCGATGACGTTTTCCAGCTCACGGATGTTCCCGGGCCAATTGTATTCGTAAAATAGTCGGATGACCTCTTGCGACAGTCCCTGCACGGGAACAGCCGATTGATTTGAAGATGCATATTTTTTGATAAAATGGTCTACCAGCAATCGGATGTCCTCCCAACGAAGTCGCAGGGGAGGGATCGCTATGTGGACGACATTCAGGCGGTAAAATAAATCCTCGCGAAAACGCCCGGCCCGCAATTCTTCCTTTAGGTTTCGGTTAGTGGCGGCGATCACCCGGATATCCACCGCAATCGACCGCACCCCGCCCACACGCTCGATCGTTTTTTCCTGTAACACGCGCAGCAGTTTGACCTGGAGGTTGGCGGATAACTCGCCGATCTCATCCAGAAAAAGCGTCCCGCCGTGGGCCAGTTCGAAGCGGCCTTTTTTGCTCGACACCGCACCGGTGAAGGCCCCTCGCTCATGGCCGAACAGCTCGCTTTCGAGCAGGCTCTCCGCCAGCGCCGAGCAATTGACCGCCACGAAGGGGTCGTCCCGCCGCGGGCTGTTGAAGTGGATGGATTTGGCGACCAGCTCTTTGCCTGTCCCGCTCTCCCCTTCGATCAGAACGGTGGCGTTCGAAGGTGCTACCTTTTGGATGATTTCGAAGACATCGCGCATGGACTTGCTCTTGCCGATGATGTTGCCGAACTGGTATTGCGACTCGACGGCGTTGCGCAGGCGGCGGTTTTCCTTGACCACCTCGTAGGTTGCGATGGCTTTCTTGGCGTACAGCGTCAGCCGCTCGTTGTCGAAGGGCTTCAGGATGTAGCTGTAGGCGCCCTTCTGCATGGCCTCCACCGCCTTGTCGACCGTGCCGTGGGCGGTCATCATGATCACCGGCAGCTCCGGATCGCGGGTCTTGATCTGCTCGAGCACCTCGATGCCGTCCATGCCGGGCATCTTCATGTCGGTAAGCACCAGGTCGACATCCGAGGCCTTTAAAATCTCCAGGGCTTCCAGACTGCTGGCCGTGGTCAGCACCTCATAGCCTTCCTCCTCCAGCACGGCGCTGAGCACCAGCAGGTAGTTTTTTTCGTCGTCGACGATCAGAATGGTTTCCATGGCTAGGCGTCGCCTTCGGGTTTGCGCACCGGCAGATCGATCGTCACGCGGGCGCCCTGCGGTTCGCGGTTGGCGATGCGGATCGTCCCGCCATGGGCTTCGACGATGTTCTTGACGATCCCCAGCCCCAGGCCGGTCCCTTTGTCCTTGGTGGTGAAAAACGGATCCCAGATCTTGTCCGACAGATCCGCCGGAATCCCGGGGCCGGCATCCTCGATTTCGATGCGGGCCTGGCCGCCCTCGGCGCGGAGGCTTACGCCGATGCGGCCGCCGTCCGGCATGGCCTGCATGGCGTTTATGAAAAGGTTGAGAAACGACTGGTGCAGCATGGGAGCATCTGCCATGATTTCCGGGAGCGGGCTCTGGTAGGTCTTCTCGATGGTATAGCCGCGCTCCTCGATTTGGGTGGCCAGAAAGGTCAACGTCTTTTCGATCACGTCGTCCACCCGGCACGGATTGAGCTTAGGGTTGCGGGGGCGGGCAAAGTTGATGAAATCAGTGATGATGCCGTTCAGGCGGCTGGCCTCCTCCACGATGATGTCGGGCAGGGCGTTGGAGGGATCGACCTTGGCCACCTTTTTTTTCAGGAGCTCGGCCGAGCTGCGGATGATCCCCAGTGGGTTGCGGATCTCATGCGAAATGCCGGCCGCCATTTCACCCATCGCCGACATCCGCTCCACCCGGCTCAGCTGCTCTTTTAAGCGCATGCGTTCTTCAGCTCGCCGTTCGATGATCGACTCCCCGCGTTTGACGACGAACACCAGGACCACCAGCAGAGCCCCCATCAGCACCGTGCAGGTGATCACCACCAGGATCTGGATGCGAAAAATGGTCTGGTAGTCCTCGGATAAATCCTGCACCACTTCGACCACTCCGAGCACCGGATCGGTGATGCGGCCCAACGGCTCCTCCCACCGCAGCGGCGCAAACGTGACCAGCCGCACCTCCTTGGGAAACCCCGCCAGGATCTCAAGGAAACTGCCGCGTTGGACCAGCTTGGAGGAGGACCGTCCGCTTTTGGCCTGTTCGATCGCGGTGCCGCCAAACGCCTTGACGCCGATGCGCGTCTCGTCGAAGCTGTAGGAGATGGTGTTGCTCATGCTGTAGATATTGAGGTCCTCCACCTTGAAACTGTGCAGGGTGCTGCGGACCACGTTATCCATGCGCTCGAACTGCTCTTGATTGCGGAGCTGGACTTTGCCGAACTTCATGCCGATCGGCAAGATAAACTGGAGAAAGACCTGGTGGTTGAGGTTTTCGATCAAGGCGTGCGCATAATCTTCGCTCTTCTTGCGCTGCATGGATTTGACCCAGTGGGTGTTCAGAATGGCGAGGATGATGGTGACCAGAAAGATCACCACCAGCCCGCTGAAAGTGAAATACTTGACGAGGCGAAACGGCTTGATGCGCTCTTCGGATATTGTTCGGTCCATTCGCAATGGTTGAATCCCCGTGCAATCGTTTTGAAAAGTATAGAAGTAAACTCAGGCAGTTTCAAGGCCGCAACGAAAAAGCCTCAAATTCGAGTTAAAGTTTTAGGTGCCGGGGCCGATATCCCACTCATCGGCAAAGGCCGGCGCGACCCCGGCCGAAGCGCACCCGGCCGTTCCCAACGTGTGCACCCCACCGAGCCGGACGCAGATGAGCGTGAATTACAAAAATTTGACGGTATGTCGACGAAAAAGCACAGACATTGGCGCACGGCAGACGAAAGGGCATCCTGCGGATCGAGGATCCAAGCGGGTTTCGGTTTTAACCTTTTGAAATCAGGCTGTATAATGAATAGGCCTCTGAAGGGTTGGCCGGCAACCGCGCAGTGGCGCAAAATTTGCTACGATATGCGATCGAGCCTGTGATCGCGATGCTCCGGCCCAACGCGGCCCATGGAAAGATAAATTTAGTTAATTGAGCATAATTAAAGTTAGTTGACGGCCGATATACATAAAAACCGAACCTGGAAGCCCATCATCATTAATTATAAGACTCATTAACCTGAATATTCACGCTTGAGCGATGGCCAAAAACAATCTCAAAATCGTGCGCGAATCGCTTCTCATGAGCAAAACCGAACTCGCCAAGCAGGCTGAACTGTCGCCGATCACGATTTCGCGTATCGAAAAAGGCATGCCGTGCCGGATGGAGACACAGCGCAAGATCCTGCTGGCGCTGGGGTTCAGACCGTCGGACAAACCTAAAATTTTCAAGGATTGAGCGCCTCCCATGCTATTCGGAAAAAATGACTCCCTCGTAGGCCTGGACATCGGATCGCGTTCGGTGAAAGTCGCCGAGATCGTCGATTCCAAGAGCGGTCCCAAGCTGAAGCATTTCGGAATGGCGGACATTCCGGTCGGCGCCATTGAAGATGGTGCCATCAGCGATCCGGACACGGCGGCCGAAACCATCCGCCAGCTTTTAAAATCGAGCAAGATCCGGGAAAACAACGTAGCCGTTTCCATCGGCGGTTATTCGGTCATCGTCAAGAAGATCAATGTCCAGACGATGCCCGAGCAGCAACTCCAGGAAACCATTCATTTCGAAGCCGAGCAATACATCCCCTTTGATATCAGCGATGTGAACCTGGATTTCCAGATCCTCGGCGAAAATGAAAACAACCCCAATCAGATGAGTGTGTTCCTGGTCGCCGCCAAGAAGGAAATGGTGAACGACTACATTAATCTGGTGACCCTCGCCGGGCTCACTCCTTGCATCGTCGATGTCGAGGCGTTCGCTTTACAGAACATTTTTGAAGCCAATTACGATATTGAAAACGAGAACATCGCCTTGCTCGACATCGGCGCCAGCAAGACATCGCTGAACATCCTTAAGGGTAATTCCTCGGTGTTCATGCGCGATGTGGCACTGGGCTGCCTGCAAGTCAACCAGAAGATCATGTCGCTGCTCGATTGTTCCTACGATCAGGCAGAGCTTCTCAAATTCGGCGAAACCTCCAACAAAATGTCCGCGGATGAGCTCAACCAGATCACCACTTCGGTGGTCACGGACTGGTGCACCGAAATCCGCCGGGCCCTGGACTTCTTCTACACCAACTATCCGGATGACCCCATCAAGCGCATCCTTCTGAGCGGCGGCGGCGCCCATATTGTCGAGTTTCGAAAGCTGCTCGCCGCGGAGTCCTCCGCTCAGGTGGAAACGCTCAATCCGTTCAAGAAAATTGTGCTGGATGAAAAGGCGTTTGAACCGGACTATATCCGACAAATCGCTCCCCAAGCCGCCGTCGCAATGGGACTCGCACTGAGGAAAGTTGACGACAAATGATACGCATCAACCTACTGCCGTTCCGGTCTGCCCGTAAGAAGGAAAACATCCGTCGCCAGCTGTCGGTCTTCGTGCTGTCGCTGATTCTGGCCGTGGTGGCGATTTTCGGGGTCAATCTGTTGCTCAGCAGCCAGATCGATGATCTGAGCCGTCGGATTACGACCACTCAGACCGAGCTGGAAAAGTACGAAAAGATCAACAAGGAAATCGAAGAGATCAAGAAAAAGCTGGACAACCTGAACAAAAAACTGGCGGTCATCCGGGATCTCGAGGCCAACCGATACGAGCCGGTGCGCCTGATGGACACGCTGTCGCAGGTGATGATCGACAAGCGCATGTGGTACACCGCCCTGGACATGAAAGCCGATCTGGTCAACATCAGCGGCATCGCCATGGACGACAAAACGGTGGCGGATTTCATGCTGCGCCTGGAAGGCAGCGGGTTGTTTTCGGCGGTCAATCTCAAGACCCTCAAACAGGTCGAAGTCCAGAAGACGACGGTCAAGAGCTTTGAAATCGCTTGCCATAAGAAAAAGGTGCAAAAAGCGGAAACCAAAACCACGGAAGAAGTCGGGGCCAAGAAATAATGGATACGAAAGCGGATGTACTCAAGAAATCCGGAAACGCCCTTCTGGAGAAGGTTGAAAAACTCGTTCTCTGGCAGCGAGTGGCCATTGTCGCCGGTTTGTTAGTCCTGCTGATCGGGGCCTCTGTATGGTTCATGTTTCTGCCGAAATACGAAGAAATCTCTTCGCTGGAACAGCGCCTGCAGGGCCTTGAGAAAAAGTTGGCCACCGCCAAGATCAATGCGGCCGAATTGGGAAAGTTTCAGGCCAAGATGCAGGAGGCCGAGGCCCAGTTCAAAATCGCCATGAGCGCCCTGCCGGAGAAGGAGGAGATTCCCTCTCTGCTGACCAGCATCTCGAAGTCGGGCCAGGAGGTGGGGCTGGAGTTTCTGCTCTTTGAACCGAAGGCCGAAACCCGGCGAGAATTCTACGCGGAAATCCCGGTCGCGATGAACATTCGCGGGGATTATCACAACCTGGCCATCTTCTTCGACAAGGTGGCTCGGCTGTCGCGGATCGTCAACATCAACAACATCACCATCAACCGCAGCAAGGATGTCAAGGATCCTAAAGACCTCAGCACGGCCTGCACGGCGGTCACCTACAAGTTCGTGGAACCGCCGCCCTCGGCTCCGCCGAAACCGGGGCCTGCGGCCAAGCCGGGGGTTAAGCCGAATGCCGGAAAAGACGACGCCAAGTCAAAAACGAATCTCAAGAAAGCGAACCTGTAACCCATCCGTGATGCGCTTATGAAAAACTATCTCGCCCGTATTCAAACTTTCGTCTGCCTGCTGGGAACGGTGCTGATGCTGGCAAGCTGCGCCGACTCGGACCTGGCTGCAGCGCATCCCCAAGTCGTCCGCAAGAAGATCAGCGGTTCGGCCGAGATGCTTCCGCAACCGTCCCAAGCCGCGGCGTTGCCGGTGTCGGTATCCGCTGCTCCCGCAGCGGAACCAGCGCCGCCGTTGGTGGCCGCTGTGAAGACACAGGATGCATCGGTGCCCGCGCCCGTGGCCATTGAACCGGCGGTGTCGAGGCGAGCCGAGGCATCCCCGGCGGCGGGTTCCACGCCTGCGCGGATCGTCGAGCCGATCCGGCCGGTGGTAGCGACTCAGCCCCCCGTGCCGGCGCCGGAACCCCAGACCAAGAAGCTGGCGGTCACGGACGCGCAAGCGGCGGCGTTGCTCAACCTCCATGCGCAGGCGCCCTACAACGCCAAGGGAAAAGTGGATCCTTTCGAAGCGCTGCTGCGGGATGAATCCGTGGCGGCCGCCGCGGCCAAGCTCAAGGCCAAGAAGCGCGATCCTCAAAGCCCGCTCGAAAAAATAGACCTGGGTCAGTTGAAGTTGGTGGCCATTATCGCGGCGCCGAGCGGCAATCGGGCGCTGGTCGAGGAATCCTCCGGCAAGGGGTATATCCTCCGGGAGGGCACCTACGTCGGCATGAACTCCGGCAAAGTCGTGAACATCGCCATCGACAAGGTCTTGGTCGAGGAAGAATTTGAAGACGCTTTCGGCAAAACCATAACCCAGAAGAAGGAAATAACCCTTCCGAAGCCTCCTGGAGAGCTGTAACATGATGACCAATCTTAGTAATCGTCGAAACCGTTTGGCCTCTGTGATTCTTGCCGCCCTGCTGGTTGCCGCCCTGGCGGTTGGTGCGTCCCCCGGCGTTGCCCAGGTGAAAGGCACGGGTGCCGAAAAGCCGCTTGAACCGGCGGCGACGGCTCTTAAAACGGTCAGCACGGTGCCGTCGAAAGACGGCGTGGTGATCACCATCGAGGCCGACGGCGCGCTGCGTGATTACAAAGCCTTCACCATCGCCGACAACCCGCCCCGCATCGTTTTCGATCTGCCGGGCCTTCGCAGCACCTACAAGGGCGAGCAGCGCACCGCACCCCCGAGCGGACCGGTTCAGCAGGTCCGGCATATGGCCTATCCGGACAAGGTCCGCCTGGTGATCGACACCCAGAAACCTTATTTGAAAAAATATTCGGCGGAAGCCGTTGAAAACACCCTGATCATCAAAGTCGGGGACTCCGAAGTCGCGGTGAACGAACCGGGCCTGAAACTGGCTTCGGCAACGACCCCGGCTCCCGTACCGGTCAAACCAATTCCGGCCGCAACCGAGTCGCCGGCGTCCGTCAACCGGGTCGAATTCGCTGACGAGCCAGAGGGAAAATCCGTCGTCATCATCGGGACCACCCGACCCGTGCAGTACGATCTCCAGAAGGTCGATGACAAACGCGTGAACGTGCGCCTGCTCAACACCAGCGTTCCTGAGCAGCACCGGCGCGCGTTGATCACCACCCGTTTCGAAAGCGCCGTCGATCGGGTGACACCCGGCCAGGGTCGAAACGAAACCGTTGTGGCCATTGACCTTCGCGAGAGCGTTGTCTACACGTCCGAGCAGGTCGGCAACATGATCCGGATCAATTTTGCAGCGTCTTCGGTTCCGCCGAAACCTTATGAAAACGCCGAGCCGCCGGCCTGGAAAACACCGGCGTCTTCGGTTCCCGCGGCGGACGCGGCCGGCGGGCCGGTCGCCATGAAAAGCGCAGCGGCCAAACCGGCCCCGGCCCCGATCGCCGTCAAGAAAACATCTACGGTTTCGGAATCCATGTCCGGCGATAAAGCGTTCACCGGTGAAAAGATCGCTCTCGATTTCTACGACACCGATATCAAGAATGTCTTCCGGATCCTCCAGGAAATCAGCGGCAAGAACTTCGCTATCGACAAAAACGTCACCGGCAAGGTGACCCTGGCTCTGCAGCGGCCGGTTCCCTGGGATCAGGTGCTTGATCTGGTGCTCAAGATGAACCAGCTCGGCATGGTCCGTGAGGGCGACATCATCCGCATCGCTTCTCTTGCAACCCTGCAGCAGGAAGAGAAGATGCGCCAGGCCCAGCTCAAGGCGGAACAAGACGCGAAAAAACAGGAAGAAGAGGGTGAGCCGCTGGTCACCGAATACATCCCGGTCAACTACTCCAATGCCAAATCCGAAGTTTTGCCGCATCTGACCAACATTCTGACGCCCACCCGCGGCAAGGCCACGGTGGATGAACGCAACAACCAGGTTATTTTCACCGACATCGCCGAAAAAGTGAAACAGGCCAGAGCCATCGTCGACCGGATCGACCGTGTGACGGCCCAAGTGATCATCGAGGCCCGCGTGGTGGAGGCCAACAGCAGTTTCAACCGTGAAATCGGATTCGATTGGGGAACCATCACCGTTGAGGCCTTCAAGATCGGCGGAGCGCTGAAAACCGGCCCGACCACGTTCGCGGCCAATAACATCCCTTCGACATATAGAACCGACAACTCGATCGGATTCAATTTCTCGACCTTGTTCGGCACCAACATCTCGATTGTCGATGCCAAGCTGACAGCGAGTGAGCTGGAAGGCAAGGCCACGATCATTTCGGCCCCGAAAATCATCACGTTGAACAGCAAGAAGGCCACCATCAAGCAGGGCCTGGAGGTCCCCTACCTGGAACGCGATTCCTCCGGCAATGCCACCGTGCGATTCAAAGACGTCGACCTGCTGTTGGAGGTGACGCCGAATATTTCGCAGGACCGGCGCATCGTCATGAATATCTTCATCACCAAGAACGACGTCGTCGATCCCACGGCTCCGGAGCCAGCGCTTTCGACCAACGAAGCCAAAACCGAGATCCTGGTGGAAGACGGAGACACGATTGTCATCGGCGGCATCCTGAAGGATACTAAAAAACTGACGGATCAGGGCATCCCCGGGCTGCGAAAGCTGCCGGCCCTCGGCTGGCTGTTCCGGTCCGAACGAGTGGAAACCAGCAAGAACGAGCTGCTCATCTTCATCACCCCGCGCATCATCCAACTGGAGCAGCGCCGGACCATCTAAGCCGGGCCGAGCCTCAATAAAAAAAGCGAATGGCACCTTCGTGTCATTCGCTTTTTCTTTTTGAAAGAATTAAGGGATGGATGGACTCGCCAAAGATCCCCCCCACACGTCATATCGAGCGCAGCGAGAAATCTTTCGGATGCAATGCGTTAAAAAATTGAATTCCTCCCGGTGGTCGAAATGGCCGATTCACTCAACCCGCCCTTTTGCGAGCTCATCCGGAATCAGGGCGACAGCGTTTTCATCTCCCGCTGGGCTTCGTCGGCCAGGGGCGAATCCGGAGCGAGCTGCGCCGCCCGCTGGAATTCGTCGCGGGCCTTGCCCGAGTTGCCGAGGCCGCGATACGCCCTGCCGAGCTCGAAATGCAGCTGGGCCAGCTTGGGCTCCTTGCGCACCGCCCGCTCGAGTCTTTGGGCCGCCTCCTCGTAGCGTCCCTGGGCCATGTACGTCGTTGCCAGGCCGCCCAGCGCATTCACAAAGTCGGGGCTCAGCTTCAAAGCCTCCAGAAAATATTTCTCGGCGCGGACGTAATCGTTCTTCTGGTAGTACGCCAGGGCCATGTTCGAGAGCGCAAAGTGGGGCGTGCCGTAAAAGACATCCTCGATGATTTTTTGATAGGCCTCGATCGCCTTGTCCCAATCGCCCTTGGCGGAATACGCGTTGCCGAGGCCGTTGATCGCCGGTGCGAAATCAGGCTTGAGCTGAATCGCCTTCTCGAAATGCGGAATGGCTTGGTCGTAGCGTTCGCGGTAGTAGTAAACGAGCCCGATGTCATACTGCGTGATATGATCCTGCGGGTCGATGCTTTCGGCTTTCTTGAGTTCCCGCAAGGCCGCCTGTAAATTTCCGCCCCCCAGATAGGCCTCGCCGAGATTGCGGGTGGCTTCCGCCGCGGCCTTATTGCGCTCTCCGGCGGGGAGGTCGGGAGAACCGGCGGGGCCGGGTGGAGTGGACGCAGCGCAGGCAGCCAGCCACAGGGCGAGGAGCACAACGGTTGCCTTCGGATACAGCCAGTTTCTCATCGTAGACCACCTTGTCTTCAGGCCCGTTACGAGGCCTGTCTATCGATCGGGATTGGGGGGATTCGGCGCTTTCTTTTCAGCCCGAGTGCCGGCCGGGTCCAGCATGTTTGCGGAGTCCGAGACGGTCGGCGATGTCTTCCGCCGTCCGGCGCACAAAGCGCTGGAACTCCTCGTCCTTAAGCGGGTGTCCGGGAGCGGGCACTTTCTCAAGGTCCTTGGGGCGGATGTAGACCGGCTGGTTGATCAGGGCCGGATTCGGCCGGATCCCGAACTCCTCCGGGAACCGGTTTTCGAAGTACATGTCCTGAAACCCCGAAAACTTAAGCGCGTGGGCCGTTGAATCGAGAACGGCGATGTCCCCGGGCTGCACCCAGCCGCGCTCGCGGGCCACGCGCAGGCCGGCCAGCGTTTCGCCGCCATGGGTGCAGGCGATGTGCCCGTTGCGGTTGGCGGCCAGCTGCCAGTCCATGATCTCCTGTTCCGTGACGGCGGCGAAAAATACCCGTTGGCGGCCGGCGGTCTGGTTGTAGCGCTCCACCATGTGAATCACCCGCGGCATGGACACGGGGTTGCCGATCATGGCGGCCTGGGCCACGCTGGCCCGGACCGTGACGGGGGCAAAGCGTCGCCGGTCGGCCTGCGGTTCCCGGTAGTAGCGAACCACCGGGTCGGCATGATCGGATTGGACTCCGACGATTTTGGGAAGCGCGGTGATGACTCCGGCTTCCCAAAATTTCAGGAACCCGCTCATGACGGCCGTGATGTTGCCGGCGTTGCCGATGGGGACGACCACCGCCAATCGCGACACGTCATATTCGAAGTCTTGGGCGATCTCGTACGAATAGGACTCCTGGCCGAGGATGCGCCACGCATTCTTGGAGTTGAGCAGGGCCACGGGGTATTCGTCGGAGAGCGCTTCGACCACCTTCATGCAGTCGTCGAACACGCCGGGAATTTCAAACACGGTGGCTCCGCTGCCCAACGGCTGGGACAGCTGCTGGGGCGTCACCTTTTTGTGCGGCAGCAGAACAGCCGATTTGACCCGCGGCTTCAGGTAGGCGCCGTAGAGGGCGGCCGCTGCGGAGGTGTCGCCGGTCGAGGCGCAGACGGCCAATACTTCGGACAGGATTCCGCGCCGGATCAGGCTATGGATATAGCTCAGGGCGCTGGCCATTCCGCGGTCCTTGAAGGAGGCGCTCGGATTCTGGCCGTCGTTTTTAAAATAGAAGTCGATGCCGAGTTCATCCCGCAGCGGGACGTTGGCCGACACCACCGGGGTGTGGCCCTCTCCCAGATAGAGTACGGCATCCAGGGGGATGACCGGACCGATGAATTCATGGTAGCGGTAGATGCCCCGCAAGGCCGGCACCGTCAGCATTTTGCGGTAGTCGAAAATCCGCCGCCAGAAGGCGCCCGAAGCGGCCTTGAGCCGCTCGAAGTTGGTGTCTTCGAGCAGCAGCACCTGACGGCATTCCGGGCAGACATACAGCAATTGCTCGATTTCGAACTGCGCCGCGCACCCCAGACAGCGGTAGACCAGACGGCCCTCATGGGACGGGAGCAGGTGC
Organism: Desulfobacterales bacterium; assembly: GCA_030834695.1. Lineage (GTDB taxonomy): Bacteria > Desulfobacterota > Desulfobacteria > Desulfobacterales > SpSt-501 > SpSt-501. The sequence continues at coordinate 19,490 of JAUQXK010000117.1, read as the reverse complement.
GGCTGAATGTCTTTCGGGAACTCGTCGATCTTCACGGCGCGAGAATTTCCATTCCGCCCATGTAGGGCCTGAGCGCCTCGGGGATCACGACCGACCCGTCGGCGCGCTGAAAGTTTTCCAGGATGGCCGCGAACGTGCGGCCGACCGCCAGCCCGGACCCGTTGAGGGTGTGGACCAGTTCGGTGCCCTTTTTGCCCTTGCGCCGAAATCGGATATTGCCCCGGCGGGCCTGAAAGTCCTCGAAATTGCTGCAGGAGGAGATTTCCCGATAAGTGCTCTGGGCAGGCATCCACACTTCGATGTCGTATGTTTTGGCTGCGGAAAATCCCATGTCTCCCGTGCACAGCAGCACCACGCGATAGGGGATTCCGAGCCTGGCCAGGATGGATTCGGCCTGAACCAAAAGGCTCTCCAGTTCTATGTAGGAGGCCTCCGGCGTGCAGAACTTGACCAGTTCCACTTTGTTGAACTGATGCTGGCGAATCAGACCGCGGGTGTCCTTGCCGTACGAACCGGCTTCCGATCGAAAACAGGGGGTATACGCCGTGTAATAAAGCGGGAGCGCTTCTTCGTCCAGGATCTCGTCCTGATGGATGTTGGTCAACGGCACTTCGGCCGTCGGGATCAGAAAATAGTCCCACTGCTCCAGCTTGAAAAGGTCCTGCTCGAATTTCGGCAACTGACCGGTGCTGGTCATTGACTGGCGGTTGACGATGAAGGGCGGCAGGACCTCCCGGTAGCCGTTTGCAGTCGTGTGGACGTCCAGCATGAAGTTGATCAAAGCCCGCTCCAGCCTGGCCCCGGCTCCGAAATAAAGCGGGAAGCGCGCCCCGGTGATCTTGGTGGCGCGTTCCAGGTCGAGAATCTTGAGGGCGGCGCCGATGTCCCAATGCGCCCTGGGTTCGAATTCGAAGCGCGTCGGCTCTCCCCGGGTCTTGACCACCGGATTTTCGGAGCTGTCCCGTCCCACCGGAACCGAGGCGTGGGGCAGGTTGGGGATGCCCATCAGGATGCGGTTGAGCGCCTCCTGGGTTTCGGCGAGCGCCTTTTCCAGCTCCTTGACGCGCGCGGCGACCGTGCGCATCTCCCCCATCAACGCTTCGGTCGGTTCGCCGGCCTTTTTCAAGCGGGCGATTTCATCCGAAACGACATTGCGCCGGTGGCGCAGCGTTTCGATCTCCAGAAGCGTCTTGCGATGCTGATCGTCCACGGATTTGAAAGGACCAATATCTACGCCCGGCCCCCGGGTGCCGAGGGCCGCTTCGACTTCCGCTAAATTTTGTCTTACTCGCTTGATTTCCAGCATAAATCGATTATAATAATAAATTTAATAGCTTGTTTGACTGATGGGTCATCGGGCAATAAAATCCATACACAGGCCTTTGGATTTAGTCAATGGATATTCCCTTACCCACAGCCTCTTCACCGCAGGGAGAGAACGCATGGACGAAATTAGATCGACGAAAGAGCAAATCCGGAAAGATATCGCCAAGGCCATTAACGGCATGTCGGAAAAACAGCGCGCCGAAAGAACCAAAGCCATTGAGTCCAAGTTGTTTGGGTTTGCCAATTTCTTGGAAGCTCGAATCGTTCTGCTGTATATCGACGGTGAAAACGAGGTCCGTACGAAGGCCATCCTCAAGCGTGCCTATGACTTCAACAAGATTGTCGTATTGCCGGCATTTGATTCCGAGCGGCTCAAGGTGACCACCTTGAAAGTCGACCATCCGGACAAGGACCTGTCGCCGGGGCCCCGCGGCGTGGCCCAGCCCAATCCGTCCCGGTGCAAGCCGGTCCCCCTTCAGAAAATCGACATCGCCATCATTCCCGGCATGGCGTTTGACGAAAAGGGAGCACGCATCGGTTCCGGCCGCGGCTATTACGATCGCTTCATCCCGGATCTGCCGGCCACGACGCGCAAGGTGGCCCTCGCCTTCGAAGAGCAAATCATCCCGCAAGTCCCCACCGAGTCGCACGACAAGCACGTGGATATCATCATCACCGACAAACGGATCATCTATAAAATTTGATGAACTCGTAAGACGTCGTGCCCAGCCAGCCATGGCGCGCGGCGCCACTTTATCGGCAAGAACGTTTTTTGGCGGGAGAGGCTTTCAGCCTCGATCGTCGCGGCTGGAACGCCGCTCCCACAGAAAATGACCCAACTTGGAAGTGAATCTGCCATTTCGACCTCAGGGAGGAATCTTTTTTTAGCACGTTGCAACCGAAAGATTTCTCGCTGCGCTCGAAAGGACATGCGATCGGAGTTTTTTTAACGGGTCCCCCTCCCGATCTACGGGCTCAACGTATTTTCAAGCCGGTCCAGGTTTTCCACCTCACCGACGGCGATGACCGTATCGCCGGGACGGATCGTGGTTTCGAAGGATGGATTGAACAGCATGGCCCCGTCGGTGTTTTTAATGGCGATGATGATTAGATTGTACTTCTGGCGGATGCCCGAGTCTTTTAAAGTCAGATGTGCCAACGGGGAGTCGTGGCTCACCGCCAGCTCCTCCATCTGAATATCTTTACGGGTGTCCGAAAAGGCGGAATCCAGGAAGCTGGTCACCGCCGGTCGCATGATCCGCTGGGCGAGCCGGAACGCGCCCATTTCGTAAGGGGATTCAACAATATTCGCACCCGCGGCCCGTAGCTTGCTTTTGGATTCTTCACGGCCGGCCCGGGCGATGATCATCAGCTGCGGGGCCAGCTGCCTGGCCGTCAACACCAGAAACACGTTGTCGGTATCGGTTCCGAGGACCGCCACCAGACCCCGGGCCCGCGCGATTCCCGCCCGCTGAAGCGTTTCTTCGCTCGTGGCCTCGCCCTGGACAAACAAGACCCGGTCCTGCTCCATCACGGGGACGAGGTCCGGACTTTTTTCAACGGCTACCAGATCGACCGGCTTCTGCTGCAATGTCTGGCAGAGAATCCGCCCGATTCGGCCGTAGCCGCAGACGATGTAGTGGTTCCTCAACCGATCGATTCTTCTGTCCAAGCGGCGCCTCCCCATGATGGCTCGGATACGGCCCTCCACCATGAACCGCACGACACTGGCGGCGACATAGGTGGTGGTGCCGAGGCCGAAGAAAATGAGGACCATGTTGAATATCCGGCCGGCCTCCCCCAATGGGCGGATTTCCTGGTAGCCGACGGTGGAAATGGTGATGACCGTCATGTACAGGGCGTCCATGAACCCCCAGCCCTCGATCAGCTCGAAGCCGATCGTGCCCGCCGCGACGATGGATATCAGCAATGTCACGATGATCAGAAAATGCCGCGGTGGCCACATGCCGTTGCCCCTCCCGGAAAATCCGCCGATGTTTCGGCGGCCCATGTCCAGTAGGATATTAGCAGATCCGGTGGAGGGTTGAAAGATGCCCGACCCCGTCTGGAAACTTGACCGGCATCGGCCGAGTTGATAGAAAACCCGAAGCGGTTTAGGCCGCCGGAAAGGTGTTCGGTGGAAAAGGAATCCCTAAAGCATCAGCGGCTCAGAGAAGAGATGGTGCGTCAGCAGATCGAGGCCCGGGGTGTCAGCGACCCGGCCGTTCTGGAAGCCATGCGCAAGGTTCCGCGCCATATTTTCGTTAGCGAAGCCTTGCGCGACCAGGCCTACGGTGATTTTCCTCTTCCGATCGGCGAGCAGCAGACTATTTCTCAGCCCTACATCGTGGCGGAAATGACGCAGGCCCTTCAGCTGAGCCGGGAGGACCGGGTCCTGGAAATCGGAACCGGCTCCGGATACCAGGCGGCGGTTCTGGCCCGGATCGCTTATCGCGTATACACCATCGAGCGCATCCGGGCGCTCTATTTGCAGGTCCGGCGACTATTCGATGAGTTGCGTCTGTTCAATGTCGTCACCCGCTACGGCGACGGCTCCAAGGGCTGGGAGGAAGAAAGCCCGTTCGACGCCATCATCATCACGGCCGGAACACCGAAGATTCCCGTGGTTCTGGTTAATCAACTATCCGTCGGCGGACGGCTCGTTGCTCCGGTCGGCAACCCGCATTCCCAAGACTTGATCAAACTCGTCAAGGAAAAAACGGGTGTCCGCCAGAGCAACTTGGGAGGCTGCCGGTTTGTCAAGCTGGTGGGGGAACACGGCTGGCCGGAACCCTGAGCGGATGTCCGGTGCAGCCGCCGAAATCCCGCTGCCCCTCCTGACGACAGGACCCATTCGGGCCGATCGAATCGCCGGAGCAATCCATCACCGTTGCAGGTGTTTCTTTAAGAATTCCACGAAAGCGTTGGCCAGCGGCGATAGGCTGCGCTGGCGATGGCGGGTGAGGTAGAGACCGCGCGTCAGGTTGAGCCCTTCTACGGAGAGCGCCTTCAAGGCCCCGGATTCGAGATCCTCGCTCACCGCCAGCGTCGAAAGGATCGACACGCCGATCCCATCCTTGATTCCCTGGCGGACCGCCTCGGTACTGCCCATTTCCGCTACGATGTTCAGTTCCTCAATGCTGCGGCCCTGTTGCTTGAGTCGCTCCTGGATGGATATCAGCGTTCCGGAGCCGCGTTCGCGGACGATGAAGGGTTCGCTCAGCAGCCGATCCAGCAAGACTTTTTTCAACGCACGCCACGGGTGATCGGCCGGTACGATCAGGCGCATTTGGTCATCAATCAAACGCTCTTGAAGGATATTCTTATCCCGCGATTCCGCGCCGACAACCCCCAATTCGATCGCGCCCTCGACCACTCCGCCGATAATCCGCCGGGTATCGGCGATGATGAGCGAGGGCCGAATCTGAGGGTATGCGGCTTTGAATTTACCGATTACGCGGGGCAGCAGGTAGCCACCGGGGATCGTGCTGCCGCCGATGGCCAGATGGCCCCGCATGCTGCCCTGATGCTGGGCCAGGGCCGTCTCGGCTTCATCGCGCAAGGCGAGTATTCTGCGGGCATACCCATAAAGCAGGCGGCCGGCTTGCGTGGGGGCGGCTTCCTTGGACAGGCGGTCGATCAGCAGGCACCCGAAGTGGTCTTCGAGATCCTTGATGTGGCTGCTCACGGTCGGCTGCGAAAGATGAACCGCTTCGGCGGCCTTGGAGAAGCTCTTGCACTCCACCACCCGGCAGAAGATATGCAGTTGCCAGAGATCCATTCCGAAGGAGGCAGCCTCAATTGGGGTTGGCGAGAATCGGGAATTTTTCCCGGAGACGAGCGAGCACCAGCGGCGGCACCATGCCTTCGACGTCGCCGCCGAACATGGCCGCTTCCTTGATGATGGAGGAGCTCGTGTAGATCCAGCGCATGCCGGTCATCAGGAACACGGTCTGAATCTCCCGCTTCAGGCGGCGGTTCATGAGCGCCATCTGGAATTCGTACTCAAAATCCGACAGGGCGCGCAAACCTCGTAAAACCGCATGCGCCTTGCGTTGGGCCGCGTAATCGACCAGCAGGCCGTCGTAGGTGTCCACCTCCACGCTGGGGAAATCCTGCAGGCTGGTCTTCAGCATTTCGATCCGCTCCTCCGGCGAAAAGAGGAACTGTTTCTTGGGATTCTTTAAAATGACCACGATGAGCTTGTCGAAAATCTGAATCCCCCGCTCGATGATATCGAGGTGGCCGTTGGTTACCGGGTCGAAAGATCCAGGATAGATGGCGATGCGTTCCATGGCACGGTCCTTTTCGAAGGGTCGGACGATTGGTTGCAGCAGTCGGCGGCCGGTTTTGCCGCCTCATAGCACATAAGGTATTACTCCGGCAAGCAAACCGGTGCACCATGACCCGGGGCTCGGCGGGGCGCTTTCACCCCATTCGGCATTATCATTGCCCGAGCAATAAAAAAGACACAAGGGTCCGGCCGTATCGGCGCTGATCGTGAAGGCGATAGAGCATCGCCGGTTCAGGCAGCGGATCGTCTTTGTCGTGCTCGATGACCAGCAGCGCGCCGTCCGTGACGCAGCGGGTCTGGTGAAGGTGAGAGAGGGCCGGTTCCACCAGGTTGCGCCCGTAAGGCGGATCCATGAAGACCAGCTGAAATCGGGGTTCGTGGTTCCGCAGGCAGCTGAGATTGCGGGAGGCATCCCAGCGCAGGACCCTCGCCTTGGCGGCCATCCCGCAGGTTTGGATGTTGCCGGTCAGCACGGCGCAGGCCTTGCGGTCGACCTCGATGAACACGGCGGAGGCCGCTCCGCGACTGAGCGCTTCGATGCCGTAAGCGCCGGTGCCGGCGAAAAGATCCAGCACATGGGCATGATGGACTGCGGGCCCGAGGATGCTGAATATCGCCTCGCGTGTGCGCTCGGCGGTCGGTCGTGTCCCCAGACCCGCCGCCGTACTCAGCTTACGGCCCTTGAGCTCCCCCGCAATGACTCTCAATGACATTCGATCGTTGCTCCGGAAATTAACCGCTGGCGCCTTGGACGGAGATGAGGCGGAACGGGGCCGCTGCTCCCCGCAGGCAAGGAGGTGTACTTCAATAGACGAAGTCGATGATGTACCAATCGGTCTGTTCGTCCCAGAACGAGACGAAAAACAGCACATGGTGCAGATTGAACGGCAGGATCTTTTTGCTGACCTCGGCCTTGGCCTGCAATTCGTAGCGGGCGTTTTTCTCCATTCGGCTCAGCGAAACGATCTTGAGGCCTTCGATGTGGTTCATCCATCGCTGCGCCTCCTCGAAGGATGGGGTGACTTCGGCTTCATAACCGGTCCACGATCGCCGCACCGTGAACTCTTTCTTAACGGTGTCGAACTTGATGGTGTGGATTACGGTCAGGTCGGCGATCTTTTGGTCCAGCCAGAAATCCTGTACCTGGCTGAGCCGAATCTGGAATGCAAAGGAGGTTGTTTTCCCGGCCAGGACATTCTGGCGAACGGCGTCCGAAAAGGAGCCTCCCAAGTCCAGATGCAGAAGCAATTCGTCGTTGGGGTTGGAAACCGTGATGTTGCTAAGGGTCGGATGGTCGGCGCCGGCGGCCGACGCCGCCGCCAGGAAAAATACCAGGAAAGGAATGCCCCAGGTATGGGTTGAAAGCGATTTCATGGCGTTCCGAGGATTTCCATCCGCCCTTGTCGAACCAAAAGCGTCCGAAGCGAAAACGATTGCGGGAGGAGCCACCCAAGGTGGAGGTGTTATCGTTGAATGATTCAAAATAGCCGATCCCAATATAATTAGCAAGTTATTTTAGTGGCTTAAAAGTCATTTTTTCGGAGGCGTTGCTGCGACCGGCACTCGATTCCTGCGGGCGAGCCGTCCGGAAGGATTAAAGATGAGTCTGGCGCAGCCGTTTTTCGCCGAACCGCAGCGGCAGAATAATGGCGAGGACGCTCAAGATGAAAGCCGCCGCGAAGGCGGCCACAATCCAGAGCCAGACGATGGGGGCAAGCGGTACTCCGTGCAGGTCGGCCATGAAGAGCCGGTACACCGGCCCGGCCTGCAGCAGGATCACTACCGTGATGTAGCCGGCGCACGTGAGCATGAAAACGAGGCCACCGAAGCTGCTGGCGGTTTGAGCCGGATTTTCGGCCTTGAAATCCGGGTAGGCCGCACCGAGGCCGATGCCCATGGCGACAATGCCCGGCACCAGGAAGAAAACCGTAACGGTGGAGAGGACCATCATGAAGGGCGTCACCTTGAGCAGCAGATTGGTGCCGACGATCAGCGTTTCGGTCAAGGCCAGCAAGGGGAGGTAGTAGATGAAAAACTTGATCAACAGAAAATTCCGGATCGACAGCGGTGAACTCTTCACCAACCAGAAAGCCTCCTTCTCCAGGCTCACGGCCGGATAGGCGAATCGGGCGGCTACGGCCGTCAGCACAAACAATGCGAGGCCCATGTTGAGGAACGCGAACACGTTCTGCAGGTAAACGGTCTGGATGGGCGATTTTTCGAGGGGCAAGGCATCGAAGTTGTAGATGTAGATCACCAGCAGGGCGGCGATGAGAAAAAGCTGGGTCCATTGGGTCTGGTCGCGCAGGAAGGTCTTGATCTCCTTCACAGTGAAGGCCCGCACCGGCCCGGGAAAGAACCGGAACATCGGTTCGCTGAACCCGCGGCGGCGGATGGTCGCCGTGGCCGCCGTCTGGGCCCTGGAGAATCCCTTGAAGTAAACGGCATCGGCGGTGATGACGGCCAGGCAGAAGATGAGGACGGCGAAGCTGGCGCTGATCGCCAGGTGAAAGAGGCTGTTCGCCACCCTGCCGGCCAGCGCGGCCTGGATGCTGTCGCTGGCCCAGGTGCTGGGCAGAAAGGGCGCGGACGGGGCCTGCAGGGAAGAGACATAGGCCAGAACCGAATCGAACACCTCCGGGTCGACCAGTTGCTCTGGCCGCATCAGTCGAATGGCCAGATACAGCGCCACGAACAGCAGGACCCCCATCAGGATGACAACGCCGCGCATGCGGGTGGCGGGGACGATCATGACCCCGATCATCACCAGCCAGGCACTCAGCGCTGAGGCGATGACGGCCAGCAAGAACAAGGCCAGCAGCGTTCCGGCGTAGTAGATCGTTCCGGCGCCGAAGGTCAGGCCGTATGCCAGGAACACCGGCATGGTGAAAACGATCACCATCCAGGAGCTGTCGGCGGTGGTGTCGATCCAGCGCGCGATGAAAATCCGGTGATCCGCAACCGGCAGAGAGTGAACCAGCAGAAGGTCGCGGGAAAGAAACAGCCGGGCCAGCGAGGTCAGGATGCCGCTGAAGAGCAGGAGGGCGAAGGACACGACCAGAATCATGGACAGCAGCTTATAGGCGAGTAGATCGCCGATATCCTCGATCCCCTTGAAATAGCGCAGGACTCGCCAGGAAATCCCAAAAAGGCCGCACCAGAAAAGCGTGCCGACAACGCCGAGCACGATCAGGCGGCCGGCGCCGCCGCGGCCGCCCCGGGACCACCGACCCCGGAGCAGGGGCAGGGTCCGCGGCATCAGCAGACGTCTCACGTCATGAAGAAGGCCGCAGGGCATCGGGATGAGCCGTTTCACGCCGAGTTGCCGGTCAGGTTCAGGAAAACCATTTCCAGGTCGGCGCTGCTGACATTGGCCTCGCGCCGCAGGTCGTCCGTGGTGCCGCTGGCGATCAGGCGGCCCCGGTTCAGAATGCCGATGCGGTCGCAAATGTCTTCTGCGACCTTGAGCGTATGGGTCGACATGAAGATGGTGACGCCCTGGGAGGCCAGCCGCTTAAACAGATTCTTCACCATGATAATCGCCAGCGGGTCGAGCCCCACCATGGGTTCATCGACAATCAGCACCTGGGGTTCGTGCAGGAGCGCCGCGGCCATGATCAGGCGTTGTTTCATACCGTGCGAATACGACTCGATCAGCTCGTTTGACCAGTCCGTCAAAGAGAACGTGGATAGGGTGGCCGTGGCTTTGTCCGGAAACCGCTGTTCGGGCACGCCGTAAATATCGGCGGTGAATCGCAGGAACTCCAGGCCGGTGAGCTTTTCGTACAGAAACGGCCGGTCCGGGATGAAGCCGATCCGGCGCTTGGCCTCCTGCGGCTGCGCCTGCATGTCGATGCCGGCGATCGTGACGACGCCCTCGGTCGGCGCCATGACCCCTCCCATCATCTTGATGGTGGTCGTCTTGCCGGCCCCGTTCGGTCCGATGAAGCCGAAGATTTCGCCTTTGTCGATGCGCAGGTTCAAGCGCTGAACCGCCGAGTAGTTGCCGTAGGTCTTGGTCAGATCCTTCAGCTCGATCATGTTCCGTCCAAAATTTCGATCGTAATGGCGCCGATGACGCCGACGAGGTCCACCTGCTGGTGCGTGGAGCCGGTGGCCAGGCGCAGGTGGGTGGCGTCCGCCGGCAGCTGGCCGAAGAGGGCATCGGCCGTGACCCACCGACCGAGAAACAGCAGGTTCCAGGCGTGGTAGTAGAACCTGCCCTGCATGTACACGAGGCCGGCCTCCACCCGAGCCGGAATGCCGGCGGCCCTGGCCATGGCGGCGAACAGCATGGCGTGCTCGTTGCAATCGCCCATGCGGTTTCCCAGCGTGGAAAGAGCATCCGGCATGGACAGCACCGGACGCGGCTCGATGTTGCGCCGGATCCAATCCATCAAGAGCTTGGCCTGGACCAAGGGTGTTGCCGGCGGCCCGTCTCCGAGAATCGACCGGACAAGGGATCGGATGCGTTCGTGATCGGACTGGATGAGCGGCTCAGGCTTCAGGAACACCTGCTCGAGCGGCGGCAGCGTCTCCGGAGGAGGCATCGATGGAAGACCGCCAAGGTCCTCGCGCCGGACGGTCAGGACCCCGTCGGAGAAGCTCTGCCGTCCGCCCTTCAACTGCAGGCGATCGGTTTGGACTCCGGCGATCCTCACCCGCAGGACGTCGAGCCCCTGTGGATCGAGGATGGAGCGGTTTGGTGTGACCGCCGCCGCCGCCGCGAGATCTTCGGAAGCCTCCGCACCCAAATCGCTCAGGGCTTCCGCGGGGGTCGTTTTTTCCAGCCGCATTCCCAGCAGCCCGCGTTCCCGCAGCAGTTCGCCGCTTTCGCCAATCCAGGCTGTCTGGGTCATTCCGCGCAGACTCATGCTGATGCGGATTGCCGGGACGCTTTCGCTCCCTACCTGAATGGGCTCCCGGCCGATGATCTCGGCCGTGGCCTCCGTGGGCGCCATGACGGCCGGATCGAAAACCTCGAAGGTATAGCGATCGCCGGGTGCAAGGCTCTCGCCCTGCAGGCGGTCTATCAGCGTTGCAGCCAGGTAGACTTTTTTCCGGATGGGCACATCGATGCTGCGCCGGTGCCCAGCGGTTTCGGTGAGGATGCGGAGCGCCTCGCCGGTCGCTGCGCCCTGTGCCGAAAACTGGAAGCCTCCCGAACGGAGCTCGAACTCAAAGCGGTCCAACGACAAATCGGGAAGCAGGTCGGCGCGCGTGCGCAAGCCGATGTTCTGGATCATACCCATGGTGTTGATCCGCATGACTACTTTCTCTTCCAGTTCATAGCCAACGGCTTTGGGAAGCAACCGCCGGTGCGCAAAGCCGATCCTGCGCTGGTTCTGGAATATACTCATCCAGGAGTCCCGTGCGGCGGCGCTTTGCACCATCCGATCGGTCAGGGATTTCGACGCGGAGAAGAATCGTTGCAAGGCATCCGTCCGGATCAGAAACAGCGTCATGAAGGCTGCGGCTGCCATCAGACCGATCATCCAGAAGCCTTTCATTCCCCGGGCACTCATCGCTTCAACTTTTACTACTCCGTGAGATAATAAACCGGCGTACCCTTAGCCGAGATCCAGCGATGGATGGCATGACCGCATTAGACAGGTTTAACTGTCGGAATGATAACATGTTTCCGGCAAAAGGCGAATTTTGCCGCCCGAGAAGCTACTTATAGGTATGACTCCCGATAAAGGCACAATATATAGAAGCCGGCCCGAACCATCCGATATTTCGCTAAATTCAGCCAGTTTCTTATTGACATTCAGCCTGTTTTTGAGGATAGTCATTGCCGTCGCGTAACATCAGCCTTTGGTTGCTTCTGTGATGCCGTTTTTCCAGACCCAGCGATCTGCCATCTTCTTGGTTCCAACAGGATGCGCTTCTAAGCAGAGTCATTCATGACTCTGCTTTTTTTATTGGTGCGTTGGCGCGGCCCGTCCGCGGGATCATCCATCACAACAAGGGAGGAGGAAGAGCATCATGGCGGAAGGAGTTGTTAAATGGTTCAACGAGAAAAAGGGGTACGGATTCATTAAAAAAGATGATGGCCAGGATATTTTCGTGCATTACTCCGCCATCAAAGGCAAGGGATTCAAATCGCTGGCGGAAGGCGACAAGGTGCGCTTTGAAGTCCAGCAGGGCGCCAAGGGACCCTCGGCTTCGGACGTCGAAAAAGTGTGATCGGGTGTAAACCCCATCCGCCGTTCTGTGGAAGCAGAGCGGCGGTTTTTATTTCTGGAGGAGTTCCTTGGCGTGTTCCAGGGTTAATCGGGTGATTTTCTCGCCGCCGAGCATGCGAGCGATCTCGCGGGTGCGGCCGTCGGGCGTGAGGCGGGCGATCGCCGTGCGGGTCCGGCCATCGGCGATCAGCTTGGAGATCCGAAAGTGATGGTCGCCGAACTTGGCAATCTGGGGTAGATGGGTGATGCAGATCACCTGATGATGGCGGGACAGCTCCGCCAGCTTATGCCCGACCACCTCGGCCACCGCGCCGCCGATGCCGGCGTCCACTTCATCGAACACGATGGTCCCCACGGATTCGGTGACGGCCAGGATGGACTTGAGCGCCAGCACCGCGCGGGACAGCTCGCCGCCGGAAGCGATCGATGCCAGCGGCTTGAGCTCTTCGCCCACGTTCGGCGCAATGGTGAAGACGGCGCGATCGATGCCGCTCTCGCTGAGGGCGCTGGAACCGGCGGCCAGAAACGGGTCGGTTTCCGGACTTCCCGGGATGAGGGATAGATCCACCCCGAATTCCGTTCCGGACATTTTTAGCCGAGAAAGCTCACGGGCCACCTGCGCCGTAAAGCGCTTGGCCGCGTCACGGCGCTTTTGCGAAAGAGCGGCGGCCTGATTTTCGATCCGTGCGTGCAGCTCGTGCAGGTGTTCTTCGACCGCCGCGATTTCGACCGCAATGGTTTCGATGGCCGCCAGATCGACCGAGCTTTGAGCGAGCTTCTCCTGCACGGCTTCCAGCGATCCTCCGTATTTGCGCTTCAGCCGGTTGAGCCGATCGAGCCGCTCCTCCACCGCTTCCAGCCGGCCGGCGTCGATGTCGAGCGCCTTCAGATAGGTCCGCAGGGCCTCCACCAGATCCTCGACGCGATAGGCGATCTCGGCACATGCCTCGGATTGCGGCATCAGCACGGGATCGAAGCGGGCCACCTTCTCAAGGTCTCGTCGAACCCGAGTCAATTGCTCGAGCGTCGAGCCGGAGCCGCTGTAAAGCGATTCAATGCCGCGCTGAACCGTCTCGTAGAGCATCTCCGCGTTTTTCAGCCGCAGCCGTTCCTGTTCGAGCTCCCGGTCCTCGCCCGGGTGGATGTCGGCTGCGGCGATCTCGCGTTGTTGAAACTCCAGAAGTTCGGTCAGCTCGGTCTGGCGAGCCTGACGTGCTTTGAGGTCGGCGCGTTTTTTCAGCTGCGGCAGAAGGTCGTGGTAAAGGGCTGAAACCGCCTCGCGCAAGGGCAGGAGACCCGCAAAACGATCCAAAATCATCAGGTGTTGATCTTCTTTGAGAAGCCCCTGGTGGGCGTGCTGGCCGGAAATGCTCGCCAGGTTCTCCGTCAGGGCGGACAGAACCTGCAGGGTCGCCAGGCGGCCGTTGACGTACACCCGGTTGCCCTCCGCGCGCGCGATGACCCGGCGGACCAGAAGGCCCTCGGCAGCGTCATAGCCCAGATCCCGAGCGGTTCGAACGGCGGGGGATTTGCGGCCGGGGTCAAAGAGCGCCTCGATTTCGGCCGAATCGGCGCCGGTGCGAATCATTTCGGCGGCCGCGCGGCTTCCCAGAAGCAGATTGACGGCCTGGATGATGATGGATTTGCCGGCGCCGGTTTCGCCGCTCAAGACCGTCAGACCCGATTCGAATTGGATCTGCAGGTCATCGATGATGGCGAAGTTGCGGATGGAAAGTTCTTTCAGCATGCTGACTGCCGCCGCATGGAGGTTGGGGGAGCATCCATTGGGATGGGCGCATTATACACGGGCGGCACCTGATGTAAAGATCGCCACGGTTGCGCCGCGCATGAAAATCGCTTGAATCATGGGCGTAAACTTTTTAAAGTAATAAACGATGGTTCATTCCCAAGGAAGCGAGATGCGCGTATGGCGTTCAAAAAGCCGGTATTGGTGATTGCCACTCGAAACCCGGGCAAGACAGCCGAGATTCAGGATCTGCTGCGCGGATTCCCTCTGGAGATCCGGAATCTGTCCGATTTCGGGCCGATCCCCGAAGTGGAGGAGGACGGCCTGACCTTCGACGAGAATGCCTACAAGAAATCAAGTTTCACGGCGCGCGTTCTGGGGTATCCGGCTCTGGCCGACGACTCCGGGCTGACGGTAGCGGCGCTGGACGGCGCCCCCGGCGTCTTTTCCGCCCGTTACGGCGGCGAGGGGCTCTCCGATGCGGACCGCTGCCAAAAACTGCTGGCAGAGATGCAGGGCCGCAGCAACCGCCGGGCGGCTTTCGAGTGCGTGCTTTCGCTGGCGGTGCCCTCCGGCCCGGCGCTGACGTATGAAGGCCGCTGCGAGGGGCTGCTCACCGAGGCGCCTGCCGGCGTCAACGGCTTTGGCTATGATCCGATTTTCTTATACCCGGCCGCCAACAAGACCTTCGCGCAGCTCCCGCGCGAGGAAAAGAACCGCGTCAGCCATCGCGGCAAAGCCTTGCACGAGCTGCGGGACGAGTTTGAAAAAGTGATGACCTGGATCCGGCAGCATATGCCGCCGGGAGATCCTTGGAACTGGAGAAATGACTAGAAGTGGTTGCATCACCCCGTCTGACGTCCGGGGGCGGCGTTGCAGGCCTCTTGAAAGGCTCACAACCGATCCAGGTTGCTCCGCTTTCGAATCGGCCTGCGCATTGCCTGCGGGCGTGGTCCGAGGTTATCAAACCACTTCTATCGCCTCCGCTGCCGTCTCAGCGAAACGGATCCCGTGGAGTCCATGACCGAATCCAAGAAATCCGTCGGAGAGACCCTATTCAGCCGCCGGATGATGGTCGCGCTGCTCATGGGATTCTCCTGCGGTCTGCCCTTGCTGCTGACGCTGGGAGTCCTCCAGGCCTGGATGAAAGAGGAAGGGGTGGATCTGACATGGGTGGGGATGATCACCCTCGTGCAATCGCCCTATTCCTGGAAATTTTTGTGGTCGCCGGTGCTGGACCGGTTTACGCCGCTGCGGCTCGGCCGGCGGCGGGGGTGGCTGCTCATCGCGCAGCTGGCTTTGATGGTTGCGATCGCCGCTCTCGGCGGGTCGAATCCGGTGGCCCAGCCGGGCTGGATGGTTGTGAGCGCGGTGCTGGTCGCATTTTTCAGCGCCACCCAGGACATCGTGGTGGATGCCTATCGCCGGGAGGACCTGCCGGACGATGAACTGGGGCTCGGATCGTCCTTGTATGTCTACGGCTATCGCATCGGCATGTGGGCCGCATCGGGCGGGGGGCTGATCCTGGCCGATTACCTCCCCTTTTCCCAGGTCTACCTGATCCTGGCGGCCGGGCTGATCCCCGGGGTCCTGACCACGCTCCTGACACCGGAGCCCCGGGTGGACAGCCGGCCTCCGCGGTCGCTGCGGGAGGCTGGTTGGGAACCCCTTGCGGATTTTTTCCGCCGTGACGGTGCCCTGTGGGTCCTGGCTTTCATTCTGCTTTACAAGATCGGGGACACCATGGCCGCCGGGATCGCAACGCCCTTCTACCTCGAGCTGGGTTTTTCCAAGTCCGAGATCGGTACGGTGGTCAAGCTTTTCGGATCCTGGGCCACCATTGCCGGGGCCGTCGGCGGCGGGGTTCTCATGCTGCGGTTCGGCATTCGGCGCAGCCTGTGGGTCTTCGGGGTGCTTCAGGCGGTTTCTACCGCCGGGTTCGCGGTGCTGGCGCGCCTCGGCTGCAGCCTGGCCGCACTATCCGGGGTGATCGCCTTCGAGAGCATTACCGGCGGCATGGGGACGAGCGCCTTTGCCGCCTTCATGGCCAGCCAGACCAACAAAAAGTTCACCGCCACGCAGTACGCACTTTTGACGAGCATCATGGGCCTGCCGCGCGTGCTGGCCTCGGCGCCTACGGGGCTGGCGGCCAAGCACCTGGGCTGGGAGTGGTTTTTCATCGGATGCACCCTGGCCGCGATACCGGGGTTGCTGGTCCTGGCGCGCTTTGCGCCCTGGCCGGCGCGGGTCTCACCTCAAGTCGACGAGAGTATGCCCTCATGACGGAACACCTTCCCGAAAAACAAATCCGCGAACGGGTCGAAGCGCTGCGGGTTCGGCGCAGCGAGATTTTGTCGCTGCCGCCGGAACAAGCCCTGGAGCGCATCCTTTCCGATCCGCAGCCGGCGGCGCTGGTGCACTCCTTCCCGGAGTCGGATCTCTACTTCCTGGTGCACGATATCGGCCCCGAGGATGCGCTGCCCCTGCTGGCGCTCGCTTCGGATAAACAGTGGGACCACATCGTGGATCTCGAGAGCTGGGCCAAGGACCGCATCGAGGTGAACCATCTTACCCGCTGGATGAATCTCCTGATGGAGGCCAACCCCAAGCGCTTTATCCGCTGGTTTCTGAACGAACGGCTGGCGTTCGGCGAATTTTACCTGTTTCACACGATCGAAGTGCGCGTTCGCGAGCACGACCAGGACCCTTCCGATTTCGGTGATGGTTTTTTCACCCTGGACCAGGTTTACTACATGCGGGTTTTGAAAATGCCGCCGCTCACCGAAGGCTCCGCCATCGGCGAGGAGGAGCGCCAGGCGTTTCTGATGAAACTCCTCCAGCGCCTGGCCGAGCACGATCATCCGCTGTTTCAGGGCCTGCTCCTGGAGGCGACCCACGTCATTCCGGCGGAAACGGAGGAGGAGGAACTCCGCTGGCGCGGCGTGCGTCTGGCGGAAAAAGGGTTTGTGCCGTTTGACGAGGCCGTCGGCATCTATCAGCCGGTGACCCGCCGCCAGCTTGACGCGCAGCAGCCGAAATTCACACCGGATCCTCGCGGAAGCGAAACGACCCTTCTGCCGGTGCCGGCCTATCCGCTGCAAGAGATGAAAGACGATACGCATTTCAGCCGAGCGTTGGCCCGGATCGAACCGGGGCCGATCCTCACCCACCTGCAATGGGAATTCGCCAACCTGTGCAACCGGATCATCGTTGCGGACCACAAGACCGTCCGCGGCCGTGAGCAGCTGCGTGAAATCGTGACCAAGGCCTGCGGCTATATCAGCATGGGCCTGGAGCGGTTGAAGGGGTCGGGGGATCCGCAGCCGGACCCCGTCCAGGCCGCGGCCGTCCTGACCCGCTATCCGCTCATCCAGCTTTTCCGCCTGGGCTTCGGCGGAGCCCTTGAAGTCAAATGGCGGGCCGAACGCTGGCTCAGCGCGTGCTGGTTTGCGAAAGCCGGTCTGAAGCTGAGTTTCTGGGGGGAGCAGTGGATGGGGGTTCTCGGCGGGATCCTGCTCAAAAAGCCGCAGTACTACGACAACTACCAGACCGGCGTGCTGTATCGGGAATTCACATCGGTCGAGGACGCAGCCCGCATCGAGGGGGTTTTAGAGCAAGTGCAGGCCGTCGATCACCTGCTGGCGGTTATGAACCCCCAACTGGACCCGCCCGCCCAGTACAGTTTCCTGACCTGGAAAAACCTGTTGCTGACGCAATGGGCGCGCCATTGCCTGGATCTGAAGGAAGCCAAACTGAAACCGCTGGCGTTGCCCGCCTTTGCATCCTTCTTCAGCAGGCTTCTGCCGGGAACGCCTTCCCCGGAGTCGGCTGAAACGCGCCGGGTCCCCGATTCCATGAAAACCGGCTTTATCGCCTGGCTGGTGCACGAAACCGGACTGAAGGACTTCGAGATTTCCGAGAAGCTCGGCCGTATCTTCGAGGACCTGTTTGCCGAGATCGAGGCTGAGTACGGCCGGGTGGCCGCCGAGGATCTAGATGCGCGCTTCGTGCAGCTGTTTCTATTGAAGGCCGCTTAGGCCGAACCTCCGACGAAAGCCGGCTTGGGGCCGACGATGCCGTCCAACAGGATGAAATCCTATGAGGGCGGAGGGGGCTATCTCCAAGCCGCTATATTTTTCTGGATGAACTCGACAACGGCGTTGTGCTCCTCCCTGCCGCTCCCCTGAACCATCATGGGCTCGCCGAACTGGAAGTGAACGGTTTTTTCGGGGCGGATCGGGCCGAAGTCCTTAATTCGTTTTCCCAACCCCCACGCGTCGGTCTTCAGTGCGAAGGGCACCGCCGGCACGTTGCAGCGTTTGGCCAGTTTGACCCCTAAGGAGTTGAACTTGCCGGGGTCGAATTCCACGCTGCGGGTGGTCTGGGGAAAGATCACCACCGAGATGTTCGCCTCCAGCCGCTTGCGGCCCTCCTCCAGGACGAGCTTGAGGTCCTCCCGCGGATTTTCGCGGCCCACGACCACCGGGTTGCGGTTGCGCATCACGTGGCCGAAGAAGGGATAGGTGATCAGGCTTTCCTTGACGACGAAGGTTACGTCTCGAATCGGTTGGATCAGGCAGGGGAGAACGAACGTCTCCAGGATGCTCATGTGATTGCCGATGAATACGGCCGGCGATTTCAGGCCCCGGACGTTTTCCAGGCCGCGGACTTCGAACCGGCCGCCGACGGCCTCCAGCGCCCGGATCGTAGTCAGGCTGCTTTCGATCCAGCGTTGATCATCATACAAGCTTTTCTTGGCCAGTCCAGAAGCCCGGTAGACGATGCCCAGGATCTTGGCGTAAAAAAAGGCGGTCGGGCAGCAGCGGCCCAGCCAGGACGCATGCGGGCCGGCAGTTTGGTAGGCGCTTCCCGAGGTCAAAAAAAGATCCGCCATTTCGCGATTCCCCTGCCGATTCTGTCTACCGCATTTCGTTCCCAAAGTCGAATGGAATCGGGCGGCAAGGGATCCTCACCACAGAGCCACAGAGGCCGCTGATCGATCGCAAGAATCGGGTGGGAGGGGGTCTCCGAGATGATTACCATGGAGCCATCCCCATGGGGGAGTCCTCATGGAGACGACTTCAAGGTAAGGGGGGCATCAAATGGCTGAATTGCTGACGAGCATCGGCAAACTGGCGATAGGGTTCCTGGGCATCGCGGGACCGGTTGCTTTTCTGATCATATGCCTGCGTGTGCGCGACCAACGGGAATCCATGCTTTACGCTATCGTGCTGGCGGAGTTGAATCGACATCATCTGCGGGGCCTGCATACAGTGAGGGTCAAATTCCGGCTGCTGTGGACGGATACGGTCGTGATCGACCTTTGGAACTGTTCGCGGGAGCAGGTGTGCCATGTCGTCGAGAGGCTCTCCGTCAGGGTACCTCCACGCGTGCGGGTCGAGGTCAACGGCATCAGCGACTGCCGGATTGAGTTCTCAGGGGAAAATAAGGCTGTGTTCAATCGATGTTGTGCAATTTCCTGATTGAGTCAGAGTGGTTTTATCATCTGTGCCGGCGTTTCTCTCTCACCCGGTCCTTCGAGATAGGCGGCGTTGTCCGCGAAGTTGTTGGGCAGTCCCAGCGTGTCCAGAATCTGTGAGATCTGCCCCCGGTGGTGGGTCTGATGCAAGAACAGAAATTCGAAGGCGGCGCCGGCCACGGCATTGCGGAGGGTCCCGCGCGAATCATGGTACTGGAAGACCTCGTCGGAGCGCGAGATGGGAAACTCGGCAAACCAGGCACGGAATTTCGTATCGACGAAGGCACGGGTTTGCCGCAGGTCCGCGAAGTCTTCGTGGAGATCGTGGCTCCACGAGAGGTTGGGCGGGTCCAACTGCGGGTCGGTCAACACGGGGGATTCGGGAGAAAGCGCCCGGTATCGCTTGAGCCAGTTCATATCGGTAATGATGAGGTGATTCAGAACCCCGTGGATGGA
>JAUQXK010000012.1 GCA_030834695.1 Desulfobacterales bacterium | reverse complement strand
TTAATCGCTAATCGTCTTTTTCACGTTCGGCAGGGTTTCCGGCCGGCCGCGCACCATGTAGCGGCTGTCGCCGCTGCGGGCGGTGACGTTTTCGTAAACGCCGTCGTCGCGCCGGACGAGCTTGGTGAAGCCGAGGTCCTTGAGCTCGCTGTTGGTCCTGGGGGTGTTGATGTTGATGCGGGACACCCGTTTGCGGATCGGTCCGCCGCAATTCGGGCAGCGTTCCAGGGAGGGGTCGGCCATGGGCTGGCGTTGTTCGAACACCGGCCCCAGATCGCAGGGTCGGTCGAGGTGCTCGTACTCATATACCGGCATGGGAATCTCCTTCGGAAGGTCCACGGCTCAGGGTGCACGGTGCAGGAGGGATGAACCAACCTACCATAATAGTTTAACAAAAATTTCTAATTTTGGAAACGGCATGTTGTTCCCCAAAGGCCTAAAGTTAATCGCCAAACAACCGATAGGATTCATATAATTCACTTTCGCCGGCACAGCGTTTCAGTGCCCCAAGCGGCCCTACCGTCCTCCGGCAGCGTCCACTGGTCAGCGAAAACGGAACATCAGCGCATGGATCAAAACCAGGCCACCGGCCCAATGAATGTCGATTTGCGGATAAAGGAAGCGGAAACCTGCTACGCGATGGGGATGATCGAGGAATCCCTCGCCCTCTATCAGCAGGTGGTCGCCTCCGCCAATACCCTGTCCGACCAGGCCCGGCTGACGCTGACCGAGAAGGTCGACCGGCTGAAAAAGGAAATTCAGGATCAAAAGGAGTCGGATAAAAAGGGGGTATCCGCCGAGCACATTTCGGCCTTCAAGAAAACGCTTTCGGTCCCGGAAGATTTCGCCACGATGATGGACGGCGCCGCCGCCCTGAAAGAGCTCGGCCTCATGGAAGAGGCGGCGGCCGAATACGAAAAACTGATGGAGGTGGACCCCGCCTCCTGCGATCTGCTCAAATCGGACGGCCTGCCGGATAAGATCCTCCGCGATTACCTGACCTGCCTGCTGGATATCTGGGAACCGGCCGAGGTGGTCAAAAAAGCCTACAAGATCATCTATAAGTTCAGCCTGGGCAACCGGGAGACGGCCCGGATCCAATTCTGGCTCGGCCAGCAGATGGAACGCAAGGATATGCACGATCTGTCATTCGACCTCTATCGGACCGCGGCCGAGTTGGACGCCGCCGATCCGGAAATCGCCGAACGTCTGAAAGCGCTGAAAGCGAAGCTGTCCAGCAACTCCCGCTACGATTACCTGCTGCGCAGCAAGATGATCAGCACGCAGCAGCTGCAGGAGGCGCTGACCATCGCCAAGAAGACCAAGAAGAGCGTGGAATACGTGCTGATCGACCGTTTTAAGGTCGGCATCCAGGACGTCGGGAAGTCGCTGTCGATGTACTTCGGATGCACCTTCCGCACCTTTGATGTGGAACTGCCGGTGCCGTTCGAGTTGATCAACAACCTGAAAAAGTCTTTCCTGCTCTATTATGTTTGGGTCCCGCTGCGATGGGACAAGTCCGGTATCGAGATCCTGGTGGACGACCCCAAGGACCTGCGCAAGACCGATCACATCCGCGCCCTGATGGGCAATCAGAAGATCAGCATCTCCGTCGCCATCAAGGAGGACGTCGAGAAGTATATTCAGCACTTCTTCGATCCCCGCAGCGAGAAGAACGCCGAAGCGCCGATGGAGAACATCGAGCAGATCCTGCCGGACGTCAGCTTCGAGGAGGAGGAGGATCTAAACGACGATCGCAGCAGTCTGGACGAGTCTTCCAGCCAGGTGGTCAAATTCGTGGACCAGATCCTGGTGACCGCCTTCCGAAACAGCGCCTCCGACGTCCATATCGAGCCCTCGGTGATCAGCCGCAAGACCACCATCCGCTTCCGGACCGATGGGGTCTGCCATGAGTACATTCAGGTGCCGAACACCATGGCGCCGGCGATCATCTCGCGCCTGAAGATCATGGCCGAGCTGGACATCGCCGAGAAGCGCCTGCCGCAGGACGGGAAGATCAAGGTCCGGCGCAAGGGAATCCAGGAGTTCGAGCTGCGTCTGTCCACCATGCCGACGGTCGGCAAGTTCGAAGACGCCGTGCTGCGCATCCTGACCCGCACCAGCTCGCTGAAGATCGAGGAGATCGGGCTGTCCGAGCGCAACCTGACCGTGCTGCGAAAACTGATCGCCCGCCCCTATGGGATGATCCTGTGCGTCGGGCCGACCGGATCCGGCAAGACGACCACGCTGCACGCGGTCCTGGGCCACATCAACCAGCCGGGGGTCAAGATCTGGACGGCCGAAGACCCGGTCGAAATCACCCAGCCCGGGCTGCGCCAGGTGCAGGTCCGCCACAAAATCGGGCTGGATTTCGCGCGCATCATGCGCGGCTTGCTGCGGCTCGATCCGGATATCATCATGATCGGCGAGATGCGCGACCGCGAGACGTCCGCCATCGCGCTGGAAGCGGCGCTGACCGGCCACCTGGTGCTCTCGACGCTGCACACCAACAACGCGCCGGAAACGCTGACCCGTCTGCTGGAAATGGGCATGAACGCCCTGAACATCTCGGACGCCTTTCTGGGGGTGCTGGGCCAGCGGCTGGTGCGGCGGTTGTGCCCCAACTGCATCGAATCCTACCACCCGTCCGAGGAGGAGTTCGAAGACCTGCGGACCGATTACGGGCGTGAATCCTTCGACCGCGCCGGGTACAGCTATGGGGCCGGGTTCAGCTTGAAGCGTGCCGTCGGCTGTGAGAAGTGCAACGGCACGGGGTTCAAGGGCCGTATCGGGATCCATGAGCTGATGGAGGCCACCACCGCCGTCAAGATCTTGATCAAGAAAAACGCCACGTCTCACGATCTGGCGCAGCAGGCCGCCAGGGACGGGATGGCGACTTTGAAGCAGGACGGCATCCGCAAGACCATGGACGGGATCACCACGATCCGCGAGGTCCGCCGGGTTTGCGTCGAATAGGCACCCCGGAAATCGCCCGTCGGGGGAGTCCGTCGTGAAAGGGGTATAAACTGGGTTGCGGCGCACTGCGGCCGGAAGCCCGGTGCCCTGCTTGGGCGCACGTGAGCGCAACGGCCGGAGAAATCATACCGGCAGTGTTCGAGGATGGATTCCATGACCCGGACCGCATTGGTGGTCGACAGCGATTTTTTCTTCGTCGAGTTTTTGGCCGGCCTGCTGGCAAAAAGGGGCTATCAGGCATGCAAGGCCTACGACGGCAAGCAGGGTATCGCCAGCCTGGACAACGGTCCCTACGATATCCTCTTCGCCGACCTGGTCCTGCCCAAAGTCGACGGCCGGCAGTTTTTCAAGGTCGTTCGCCGCAAATTCAAGGATCAGAGCTTCCCGATTGTGGCCTTGTCCGGTACGCTCGTCGAGCAGATGGACGATCTCGACACGATCGGCGCGGACTATTTCATCGCCAAGGGCCCCATGGAGAAGCTTGCCGTTCACCTGAACGAATTCATGGCCGGTATCGAGAACCAGCCGGGGCCGCCGCCGGCCGAGAAAAAAATCCTGCAAACCGGCGGGGTTTTCCCGCGGCGCGACGCCATGGAGCTGCTGGGGTCGCTCGAATTCTACCAGGCGGCGGTCGACTGCCTGGGGGTCGGGGTGCTCATCCTCGACACGGACACGCGGATCATCAATGCCAATGCGGCGGCGTTGTCCATCGTCGACCGGCCGCTGGTGGACCTGCTCAACCGCCCCATCTGGGACGCCTTTCCGCCGAACCGGTCCGGAGAATTGATCAGCGCCCTGAAAGGCACGGCGCACCGCTGCCATTCCGGCCACAGCGCATTTTTCGTGGGCCTCAAGGGCCGGATGCTGCGCGCGGTCGTATCGCCGCTGTGTCTGAACGACCTCCCGTCCGGGTGGGTGGTCGCCCTCGAAGGGGCCAGCGCCTGACGGCGTTACCGGGCGCGGTTCTTCATCCTTTATTAAAGATGCACCCCCGCTATTAAAGATGCACCCCCGCTATTAACGATGCACGGCCGCCTCAACGGCCGTGAACGTTTTGGTTGAACTTCCCACCGGCCTCTGCTAAGTAAATCTGCGCACATCGAACCGCCTTCATGAGGAGAGCTGCGATGATCCGAGCCGCTGTCGCAGGCGCAACCGGGTACGCCGGCGCCGAACTCGTCCGGCTGCTCACCGGCCATCCCGGCGTTCACCTGACCATGATTACCTCCCGGCAGTTCGTCGGGCAGCGTTTCGACCGCGTGTTTCCCTCCATGGCCGGCCGGGTGGATCTCGTCTGCGAGGACCTGGACGACGACCGGATCTGCGCGGCGGCGGACGTTGTCTTCACGGCCCTGCCCCACAAACTGCCGATGAAGATCGCTCCCGAGATCCTCAAGCGGGGCCGGAAGACGATCGACCTGTCCGCCGATTTTCGCTTCAACGAGGCCGGCGTGTACGAGGCGGCCTATCAGCCGCATGCCGCTCCGGAGCTGTTGCGGGAATCCGTTTACGGGTTGAGCGAGGTCTATTCGGCCGCGATCGCCTCCGCCCGGCTGGTCGGGAACCCGGGCTGCTACCCCACCAGCGCGCTTCTGCCGCTGATCCCCCTGATCAAGGGCGGCCTGGTGGATCCGGACGGCATCGTGATCGATTCCAAATCCGGCGTGAGCGGGGCCGGGCGTTCGCCTTCCCTCACGGTGCACCATTGCGAAGTGAACGAGTCCTTTAAAGCATACAAGGTGGCGGCCCACCGGCATGCGCCGGAGATGGAGGCGATATTGAGCCGGGAATCCGGCCGGACCGTCGCCATCACCTTCGTGCCGCATCTGGTCCCGATGACCCGCGGGATGCTGTCCACGATCTACGCGCGCCCCTCCGGCGCCGCCACGGCCCGGGCGGTTCAGGACTGCCTGACGGCGTTCTACGCCGGCCGGCCGTTCGTGCGGCTGCGCCCGCCGGGGGCGCCGCCGGACACCCTGCACGTGCGGGGCACGAACTACTGCGATATCGGGTTTGTCCTGGACGAGCGCACCCGGCGCCTGATCCTCATGTCGGCCATCGACAACCTGGGCAAGGGCGCGGCCGGCCAAGCCGTCCAGAACATGAATCTCATGTTCGGTCTGGATGAAACCGCCGGTTTGGATCAGATACCCAGCGCCCTGTGACGGGGGTTAACGTTTAAGATTTAAAGGTTAACGCTCCAAGAGAAACGGCGGCGGCTCCTTTAAACCTTAATCCTTCTACCTTAAACCTTAAACGATTGAAAAGGAGGAGAAAATGACAGCCAAACTGATCATGGGCACGGAGATCCGCGAAACCATCCTCGAAGAGCTGGCAGCGGAAGTCAAGGCGATCCAGGCCAAGCACGGGGTGGTGCCCGGCCTGGTGACGATCCTGGTCGGCGAAAACCCGGCATCGGTGTCTTACGTGACGCTCAAAATCAAAACGGCCCACCGGCTGGGGTTCAAGGAAATCCAGGACAACCAGCCGGCCACGCTGTCGGAAAGCGATCTGCTGGCCCTGATCGACAAATACAACAAGGACGACTCGATTCACGGCATCCTGGTGCAGCTGCCGCTGCCCAAACAGGTCAACGAGAAAAAAGTGCTGAACGCGATCGACCCGGACAAGGACGTGGACGGCTTCCACCCCGTGAACGTCGGGCGCCTGATGATCGGAGGCTCGGAGGTGAAATACCCGCCCTGCACCCCGGCCGGCATCCAGGAACTCATCGTGCGCTCCGGGGTTCCCACGGCCGGCGCCGAGGTGGTCGTCGTGGGCCGCTCCAACATCGTCGGCAAGCCGATCGCCAACATGATGCTCCAGAAGGCCAAGGGCGCGAACGCGACGGTGACGGTCATTCACACCGGCACCAAGGACATGGCGTCGCACTGCAAGCGGGCGGACATCTTGATCGTGGCCGCCGGCGTACCGGGTCTGGTGAAGCCGGAGTGGATCAAGCCGGGGGCCTGCGTGATCGACGTGGGCGTCAACCGGGTCGGCGAGAAGGTCAGCGAAAAGACCGG
Organism: Desulfobacterales bacterium; assembly: GCA_030834695.1. GTDB lineage: Bacteria > Desulfobacterota > Desulfobacteria > Desulfobacterales > SpSt-501 > SpSt-501. The sequence goes on along the minus strand of JAUQXK010000012.1, from coordinate 18,238 downwards.
CCAGAAAGTGGCCATCCTGAAAGGGGATGTCGACTTCGACGCCGCCAAGCAGGTCGCGGGCTGGATTACGCCGGTGCCGGGCGGCGTGGGACCGATGACCATCACGATGCTGATGCTGAACACGCTGAAATCACTGAAGTTCAAGCTCGGCATCGCCTGATCCGCCCGGCGCAGCGGGCCGCAGGATGCCCTTCCGGCCAATAAGGTGTTGACAAGGCCAGGCCCTGATTTCTATAAAGGGCCTGCTTCAAGTTTCGAAAAGGCAAAGTCACCGAAAGATGGCGGCGCAAAGCCACGGGTCTAAAGCCGTTATGGCCAAGATCGCCGGGTTGCCGATGTGCCGTGACAGACCTTCGGGCGGCCGCGCCCGAAGGTCTTTTTGTCGGTGAAACCAAGCAACCAGAAATCGCGAAGCAACGCGAGCGGGCCCGCAGGGGCTCCGGCTCCGAGAGGAAAGTCATCATGCGCAAAACGATTTCGCTGGTCGTCTTGACGAACTCCGGCTCGGCGGCGAAACAGTTCCGCGTTTCACGGGGAGCGCTGCGCGGGGCGGCCGTTCTGGCGGTGGTTCTGCTGGGGATGAGCGGCTTTCTGATAAACGATTATCTCCGGCTGAAAACCGGTGAGCGCCACGTCGAACAGCGCGATCAGGAGCTGTCCGGCAAGCTCGCCAGCCAGCTCGACGAAATTCACATCCAGCGCCAGCAGATCAGCGACTTTTCATGCGAAATCAACACGCTCAAGGAAAGACTGCTGGCGCTCAACGAGTTCGAAAAAAAGATCCGGGTCATGGCCGATCTCGACAAGCGGCCGGACAGCGGCAGCCTCTTCGGCGTCGGCGGGCCCATCCCCCGGACGCTGGACCCCAAGATGGTGCTCGGCGACCAGCGCGGCAGCCTGGTGCGCGAGATGCACTCTCAGGTGGATCAGCTGACGTTGGCCGCCGTGAACCAGGAAGACCAATTCAAGGCGTTGGTCACCCATATCGAAAAGCAGCGCGGGCTGCTGGCCTCCACGCCCACCATCCGGCCGATCGACCCGGACACGGAGCATCTGGTGACTTCCCGTTTCGATTACCGCCTGTCGCCCTTCACCAATGTGCGCGAGTTCCACAAGGGCTACGACATCTCCGCGCGGGAGGGCACCCCCATTTATGCCAGCGCCGCCGGGACGGTCACGTTTGCCGGCGACAAGGGCCTTCTCGGCAAGGCGATCATCATCGACCACGGCTACGGCCTCACCACGACTTACGGACACTGCAGCCGGCTTCTGAAGCTTCAGGGTGAGAAGGTGCGTCGATGGGATCCCATCGCCCTGGTGGGCAACACCGGCCGCAGCACCGGACCCCACCTGCACTACGAGGTGGCCCTCCACGGCGTCCAGGTCAACCCCGAAAAATACTTCCTGAACTGAGAACGTCTTTGCCGGACGGCTCATGGCGCGACGGTCGCAGCCGCCGGGCATCCGCCCGGGGGATGCGCCGTTTTGCGCGCACGGCCGGCCGAGCGTATCGAGAGATGAAAAGGTTGAGCCCCGTTCAGGATCTGCTATAATTGAAGCGGTTCAAACCTAACTTTTTTCAGAGAGGATATCCGGTTCCATGGTCATGAAGTTGCTCACCAAGGTGTTCGGCAGCAAGAACGAGCGCGAACTCCGGAAGCTCCAGCCGGCGGTGGATCGCATCAATGCCCTCGAGCCCGCCATGCAGGCCATGAGCGACGCGGAGCTCCGCGACCAGACCGGCCGTTTCAAGGAACGGGTCGAACGCGGGGAGCCGCTGGACGATCTGCTGCCGGAAGCGTTCGCCGCGGTTCGGGAAGCCTCCACGCGGACGCTCCAGATGCGGCACTTCGACGTCCAGCTCATCGGCGGCATGGTCCTGCACCAGGGCAAGATCGCCGAGATGAAGACCGGCGAGGGCAAGACCCTCGTGGCGACCCTGCCGGCCTATCTCAACGCCCTGGCCGGCCGGGGCATGCACATCGTGACGGTCAACGATTATCTGGCCCGCCGCGACACCGAGTGGATGGGCCACATCTACCGGTTCCTGGGCCTGCAGGTGGGGACGATCCTGCACGGCCTGACCGACGTCGAGCGCCAGTCCGGCTACGCCGCGGACATCACCTACGGCACCAACAACGAGTGCGGCTTCGACTACCTGCGGGACAACATGAAGTTCGAACGCCGCGCGCTGGTCCAGCGCGAGCTCAGCTATGCCATCGTGGACGAGGTGGACAGCATCCTGGTCGACGAGGCGCGCACCCCGCTGATCATCTCGGGGCCGGCCGAGAAGTCCACCGATCTCTACTACCAGGTGAACAGCCTCATCCCGCGGCTCGTGCGCGACCGCGACTTCAGCGTGGACGAAAAAGCCCGCGCCACCACCCTCACCGAGGAGGGCGTCGCCCGCTGCGAGAAGCTGATGCAGGTGGACAACCTCTACGACCCGAGCAGCATCGAGCTGCTGCACCACATCAACCAGGCCCTCAAGGCCCACGCGCTCTTCAAGCGCGACGTGGACTACATCGTCAAGGACGGCGAGGTCATCATCGTCGATGAGTTCACCGGCCGCCTGATGCCCGGCCGGCGCTACAGCGAGGGGCTGCACCAGGCCCTGGAGGCCAAGGAAGGGGTCAAGATCGAAAACGAAAACCAGACCCTGGCCACGATTACCTTCCAGAACTACTTCCGGATGTACCAGAAGCTGGCGGGCATGACCGGCACCGCGGACACGGAGGCGGCCGAATTCAAGAAAATCTACAACCTGGATGTCATGGTGGTTCCCACCCACCGGCCCATGATCCGCATCGACAACTCCGACGTGATCTACAAGACCAAGCGTGAGAAATACGAAGCCGTGCTGGATGAAATCAAGGAGCTGCACGCCAAGGGCCAGCCGGTGCTGGTGGGCACCATCTCGATCGACGTCTCCGAACAGCTGAGCCAGAAGCTCAAGGCGCGGGGCATCCCGCACGAGGTGCTGAACGCCAAGCACCACGAAAAGGAAGCCCAGATCGTTTCCATGGCCGGGCAGCGCGGCGCGGTGACGATCTCGACCAACATGGCCGGCCGGGGCACCGACATCGTGCTGGGGGAGGGGGTGGTGGGCCTGGGCGGGCTGCACATCCTCGGGACCGAGCGGCATGAATCGCGCCGCATCGACAACCAGCTGCGCGGCCGGTCCGGACGCCAGGGCGACCCGGGTTCCTCGCGCTTCTATCTCGCCCTGGAGGACGACCTGCTGCGCATCTTCGGCGGCGAGCGCATTACGGGCTTCATGGAAAAGCTCGGCATGCAGGAGGGCGAGCCCATCGAGCACACCTTGATCAGCCGGGCCATCGAAAACGCCCAGTCCAAGGTCGAGGGGCACAACTTCGACATCCGCAAACACCTGATCGAATACGACGACGTGATGAACCAGCAGCGGGAGGTCATTTACGGCCAGCGCCGGGAGATCCTGACGGGCAAGGACCTGCGGCCGGAGATCATGGAGATGATCCGGGAGACCGCGGGCCGTCTCGCCGACACGGTGACGGCCGATAAGACCCACCCCGAGTACTGGGACTTGAAAGCGCTCTCCGATGCGGTCTTCAAGCAGTTCAATTACCGGCCGGAAGGCCTGGCGCCGGAGACCGTCGAGGCCATGACGCCCGAGGACCTGGCGGGCCGTCTCGCCGACGAGGCCGTTCGGGTCTACGAGGGCCGGGAGGCGGCGATCGGGGTCGACAACTATCGGCGTCTCGAGCACGTGGTCATGCTCCAGACCATCGACAACCTCTGGAAAGACCACCTGCTGTCCATGGATCATCTCAAGGAGGGCATCGGGCTGCGCGGGTATGCCCAGCAAAACCCCCTGCTGGTCTACAAAAAAGAAGGCTTCGAGATGTTCCAGGGGCTGATGGACCGCATCGAAGAGGAGACGCTGGCCATCCTGTTCCGCATTCAGATCGCGGCGCCGGAGCGCATGGAGACCCTCCAGCGGCCCCGCGAGCAGCGGCTCACCTTTTCGGGCGGCGGCGAACCGGCCCGCAAGGCGCCCGCCCATCGCAGCCCGGACAAGGTCGGACGCAACTCGCCCTGTCCGTGCGGCAGCGGCAAGAAGTTCAAGAAGTGCTGCGGGCGCTGAGCCCGGGCGACCCGGTGGGGGTCTCTTTACAAAAACTCGCCGCAGTGATTATAATGATTCATCGTCGGGGAGCGGCGTCGGCCGGCATCCCCGCCGGTCGCCGGCCGCACCGCACGTCGAGGAACCTATGAGCGAACAACGCCCGCAGCTTGAGGAAGAGGTCGGTTCCGGGCCGGAGACCCGGCTGGACGAACCGCCCCTGTTCAAGGTGCTCCTGCTCAACGACGACTACACCACCATGGATTTCGTGGTGGAGGTGCTCAAGCATATTTTTCACAAGTCCGATGGGGATGCCCACCGGATCATGTTGAACGTCCATCGCAACGGCTTCGGCGTCTGCGGGCTCTATCCGCGCGAAATCGCCGAAACCAAGATCGACATGGTGGACAGCCTCTCCCGGGAGAAGGGGTTCCCGCTCAAGTGCACCATGGAAAGAGACTAAGCATATGATCAGCAAGGAACTGTCCGCCACGCTGGGCTTCGCCGTGCGCGAAGCCAAGAAACGTCGGCACGAATATGTCAGCGTCGAGCACATCCTGTTCGCCATTCTCTACGAGCAGAGCGGGATCGAGATCGTCGAGAACTGCGGCGGCAACGTCGAAACCATCCTGGGCCAGCTGGAAGCCTTTTTTGATGAAAAGATCGAAAAGATCCCCGAAGGCAGCGAATACGTCCTGCAGCAGACGATCGGGTTTCAGCGGGTAATCCAGCGGGCGGTCAGCCACGCCCGTTCCGCCGACAAGGCCGAAGTATCGGTGAGCGACATCCTGGCCTCCATCTTCCTGGAGAAAGACTCCCATGCCGAATATTTTCTGAGCACCGAGGGCGTGACGCGGCTCGACGTGCTGAACTACATCTCGCACAAGATCCCCAAGCCCTCCATTCAGGAGCGCGATCAGCCGGACGCGCAGCCCGGGACGGAGGAGCGGCGGCGCAAGAGCAGCCCGCTGGAGATGTACACCACGGATCTGGTCCGCCAGGCCCGCCAGGGCAAGCTCGACCCCCTCATCGGCCGCCAGAACGAGATCGAGCGCACCATGCAGGTGCTCTGCCGCCGGCGCAAGAACAACCCCGTGTTCGTCGGCGACCCGGGCGTCGGCAAGACCGCGTTGGCCGAAGGGCTCGCCCAGAAGATCGCCCGGGGCGACGTGCCCGACCTGCTGAAAGAGGTCCACATCTACGGCCTCGACCTGGGCGGCATGCTCGCCGGGACCAAGTTCCGCGGCGACTTCGAGCAGCGCCTGAAGGGCGTCATCGCGGAGCTGAAGCGCCGCCCGCATTCGGTCCTCTTTATCGATGAAATCCACACCATCGTGGGCGCCGGCGCCACCAGCAGCGGGTCGATGGATGCCTCCAACATCCTCAAGCCGGTGTTGACCAGCGGCGAGATCCGCTGCATCGGCTCCTCCACCTACGAGGAGTTCAAGAACCACTTCGAAAAAGACCGCGCCCTGTCGCGGCGCTTCGAGAAAATCGAAGTGCCCGAACCGCCGGTCGGCGAGAGCCTCCAGATCCTCAAGGGCCTGCGCTCGCGCTACGAGGAGCACCACGGGATCGAGTACACCGACGGCGCGCTGAAGTCCGCCGTCGAGCTGTCGGCCAAATTCCTGAACGACCGCTACCTGCCCGACAAGGCCATCGACGTGATGGACGAAGCCGGCGCCTTCGTGCGGTTGTCCGGCGCGGCCGGGCGCAAGAAGATCCATCCGTCCGACATCGAAAAGATCGTGGCGAAGATGGCGCGCATCCCCACTCAGAGCGTCTCCACATCCGATCGCACCAAGCTCGAGAACCTGGAGGTCCGGCTCAAGGACGTGGTCTTCGGACAGGACGACGCCATCCGCGCCCTGGTGACCTCGATCAAGCGTTCGCGGGCCGGGCTGGGGATTCCCGGCAAACCCATCGGCTGCTTCCTGTTCACGGGCCCGACGGGCGTCGGCAAGACCGAGGTGGCCCGCCAGGTGGCCCTGATCCTGGGGGTGGAATTCATCCGCTTCGACATGAGCGAATACATGGAAAAGCACGCCGTGGCCCGGCTGATCGGCGCGCCGCCGGGCTACATCGGTTTCGACCAAGGCGGGTTGATGACCGACGGCATCCGCAAGCATCCCCATTCGGTGCTGCTGATGGACGAGATCGAAAAGGCCCATCCGGACCTCTTCAACATCCTGCTGCAGGTGATGGACCACGCCACGTTGACCGACAACAACGGCAAGAAGGCCGATTTCCGCAACGTGATCCTGATGATGACCTCCAACGCCGGCACGCGCGAGATGAGCGCCCAGACCATCGGGTTCGGAGACATGCACCGCGACACGCGCTCCAAGGGCCGCAAGGTCATCGAGCAGATGTTCAGCCCGGAGTTCCGCAACCGCCTGGACGACACCATCGCGTTCAATGCCCTGAGCACCGCGATCATGGAAAAAGTGGTCGACAAGTTCATGAAGGAGCTCAACGGCCAGCTGGCGCCCAAGAAGGTGCACCTGAACTACTCCCCGGCGCTGCGCAGCTGGCTGGCCCTGAAGGGCTACGACTCGCGCTATGGAGCCCGGCCGCTCGCCCGGGTCATTCAGACCGAAATCAAGAACAAGCTTTCCGATGAAATCCTTTTCGGTCGGCTGCAGAAGGGCGGCGAGCTGACGCTCGACATCGACGCGGACCAGGTCGCCTTTCGATACGACTGACGGCCCATGCCGGTTTTCGTCCTTTCCGAGGCCCTCCAATTCCCTCCGCCCCGCCTGGCGACGCCGGAGGGGCTGCTCGCCGTCGGCGGGGACCTGAGCCGGGAGCGCCTGCTGCTGGCCTACCGCCAGGGGATCTTCCCCTGGTACTCCGACGATGAGCCCATTCTGTGGTGGTCGCCCGATCCCCGGCTGGTGCTCTACCCCCGGGAGCTGCACCGTTCGCGTTCGCTGGAGAAAGTCATCCGGCGCGGCGAGTTCCGGATCACGACCGATCAGGCCTTCGAGACGGTGATCCGCGAATGCGCCGCCGTCCGCATCGCGGGCGGGGAGGGAACCTGGATCGTGCCGGACATGATCCGGGCCTACGGCGACCTGCACCGCATGGGGGTGGCGCACTCGGTCGAAGCCTGGATCGGGCCGCGCCTGGCCGGCGGGTTGTACGGCGTGTCGCTCGGCTCGGGTTTTTTCGGCGAATCCATGTTCGCGCGGGAGGCGAACGCCTCGAAGGTGGCCCTGACCGCCCTGGCGGCTTACCTGGCGGCCGAGGGCTTTGATCTTATCGACTGCCAGGTGACCACCGGCCATCTCCAGCGCATGGGGGCGCGCGAAATCCCGCGGGACCGTTATCTGAAGGAGCTGAGGCGCTGCCTGCAGGCTCCCACGCGGGTCGGCCGGTGGAACATTTCCGAGGCGATCCTGGCCGAATCGCCGGTCAAACGGCGGCGCGCTTAGCATGTCGTTTCGAGCGCAGCGGGAATCCATCCGGTTGCGCCGTTCTCCGTTATTCCGACAGTCTCTTAGCCTATAGGAATTCGCCATGAGCATGAGCCGGCCACCCGTGGAGAAGGACTGCGTTTTCTGCCGGATCGCGCGGGGCGAGACCCCCACCGAAATCCTGCACGCCACCGACCAGCTGATCGTTTTCCGGGACATCCGGCCCCAGGCCCCGGTCCACCTGCTGATCGTGCCGCGCAAGCACATCCGCAGCGTCAACGACCTGGAGGCCGACGACGCGGGGATCCTCGGCCAACTCTTCCTGGCCGCCCGGGAAATGGCCCACCGCCTCGAAATCGCCCGCGACGGCTACCGGCTGTTCGTGAACGTGGAGCGCGGCGGCGGGCAGGTCGTCTTTCACCTGCACATGCACCTGATCGGCGGCTGGGGACACTGAGGACGGATGCGGGTTGCCGCGATGCCGGTCGCCGTTCCTGACAAAGCGTACGCAATCAACCTTCGACACCGCCTGGTTTGCCAATCCCTGGAAATGGAAAAAATCGTCAAGGTGCTGAGGATGAGGTCGCATGATGAGTGAACCGCTGGTCGCTCCGAACGGCGGCCTGTATGTCCACATTCCGTTCTGCGTGCACAAGTGCGCGTATTGCGACTTCTATTCGGTCTCCGACCTGAATCTGAAGACCGCGTTCCTGAAGGCCCTTTCGGCGGAGATCGCCGCGGCCGAACCGGGACCGCCGGCGTTCGACACCATTTATTTCGGCGGCGGCACGCCCTCGATCCTCGACCCGGCGGAAGTCGAACGGATCATCGATCAATTGAATGCCAGGTTCCGGCTGGCCGGGCCGGTGGAGGTGACGCTCGAGGCCAATCCGGGGACGGTCGATCCGGAAAAGCTGAAGGGGTTCCGCTCGGCCGGCGTCAACCGAATCAATATCGGCGTTCAGTCCTTTCGGGAGGAAAACCTGCGGCTGCTCGGCCGGATACACTCAGCTGGGCAGGCGCGCGATGCCGTCGCGGCGGCCCGGCGGGCCGGGTTCGAGGACGTCGGGCTGGATCTGATCTACGGCCTGCCGGGCCAAACCCCGGAAGCCTGGGCAGCGGACATCGAAAGCGGCCTCGCGCACGGCCCGGAGCATATCGCCGCCTACATGCTCAGCGTCGAGCCCGGCACGCCCCTGGCCGGGGAAGAGTGCCTCGGCCGCTTCCGGCCGGCGCCGGAGGAAGACACGGCCGCGCTCTTCCTGGCGACGTCGGAGCGGCTGGCCGGGGCCGGCTACCGGCACTACGAAATCTCCAATTTCGCGCGCGGCGCGGCCGGCGGCGGGGATGCCCGGATCTCGCGGCACAACTCCAAGTACTGGGCCTACGCGCCCTACCTGGGGTTCGGCCCGGCGGCGCATTCCTTCCGGCCTCCCCGGCGGCTCTGGAACCACCGCGACGTCCGGCGCTACATCGCCGACCTGCAGGCCGGCCGACGGCCGCCGGGCGGAGAGGAAACGCTGACCGTCGGCCAGCAGATGCTGGAGGTGCTCATGCTGGGGCTGCGGACGTCGGCGGGGGTCGGCCTGGCGGACTTCCAGGCGCGCTTCGGCAGGGATTTCAGGGATCTTTACGGGGCCGCGGCGGACGAACTGGCCGCCCGCGGGCTGCTCACGCTCGATGGCGGGCGCTGCGCGCCGACGCGGCAGGGCATGCTCTTCCTGAACACGGTCGTCGCCGCCTTGGCTGGAAGATAGGCTTTCTAAGATAGGTTTTTATGGGTTCGCGAAACCTCGCGCCCTTAGACGACTTCGCGCGCAGGCCAAGACCCAGGCGCGCGAATCTCGCGGCGCGAGGCGTAGTTGCCGTACGCCGCAGCGACCGTGAGATGAAGCGCAACGCCGAGATTGGCCTTCTCGCGAAGTCGTCAGGCTTTGCGCAGCTTGCGCACGTCCCCGACGCGCAGCGTCACGTTCTTGGAGTCGAAATACTCCAGCAGCGGGATGAGAAACTTGCGCGAGGCGCCTCCGGTCATGTCCTTGAACTGCGCCGGCGTCATGTCGGCGTTCGCTTCGAAGAATTTCACCATGCGCTGCTTCAGGTCGGCGATCGCTTCGGCGTGGAAGAACAGATCGTCCTTGGTGCGGATGATCAGGCCTTCCTCGATCAGCAGGTTCAGGACATCCTTGGCCGGGCCGGGTTCCGACTTCAGGACTCCGGCGACGTCCCTGAAGAAGGGCGGCTGCAGGCCGCTGTCCTTGTAGATTTTAAGCATCTGCTTCCGCAGGGTGGCCTCGCCGCCGGCCAGCGACACCTTGTGGGTCGTCAGGCGGACGGTTTTCTCCTCCTGGACGATGGCGCCGTCCCGGATCATCTGGTTGAGGACCAGGTTGAAGAGCCGCACGTCCGTGTCCGCGGGGAACTTGCTCTTGAGCTCTTCCTTGAGCATGCCGGACTTCAGCGGAAAGGCCTTGTGATAGGCCCGCAGGTGATCGGCCGTTTCCTGGACGAAGGCCTCGAAGCTTTTCTTGTGGACGAAGCTGCGCGTCTCCTTGTCCACCTGGATGATGGTGCGGGCCGACATCATGGCCTGCAGGCTCGACTCCAGCTGCTTGTCCGTCAGGTTCGTCATGAGCCGCAGGTCGGTGAAGCAGGTGCCGGCATGGCCGGCGGCCGCGATATGCGAGCCGATCAGCGTTTCCGGATCGCTCGCCAGGACGCCCTTCAGCGCCTGAACGATCTCGGCGTTGAAGCGCTTGTGCTTGGGGGGGATGGGGTTGAGAACCTGGCCGCCGCCGACGGTGCGCACCGGCGAGTAGCTGCGCACGACGTAATGGTCGCCCTTGACGACGGCGACCGGCGTGTCCAGCCGCAGCTGAGCCACCGTGGCCTCGCCGGGTTTGAGCTCGTCGTGCTCGAGCAGGATCAGGTTGCCCATGACCTCGCTGGTCCCCGTATGAAGCCGCACCCGGGTGCGGTTCTTAATGGGTCTTCCGGCGCTGGCCAGGAAATGGAACCGCACATCCACCATGTAGCTGGATTTCAACGCGTCGGGGTTGGACAGCACTTCGCCCCGGCTGACCGCCTCCTTGTCCAGCCCCTGGAAATTGACCGCGGTGCGCATGCCGGCCTCGGCCGTCGGGACGCTCTGGTTGTGGACCTGGATGCCGCGCACCTTGGAGGTGATCCCGGACGGATAGACCATGATCGGGTCTCCCACCTGGACCTTGCCGGAAATCAGGGTGCCGGTGATCACCGTGCCGAACCCCTTCATGGTGAAAACCCGGTCCACCGGCAGCCGGAAGAGCGAGGACGGCGGGCGGACCTCCACCTGCCGGCTCAACTCGTCCAGCGCCCGCACGAATTCGGGCAGCCCCTGTCCGGTGGCGGCGGAAACGGGGATGACCGGAGCGTTTTCGAGAAACGAGCCGCGCGTGAACTCCCGGATGTCCTCCTGGGCCAGCTCCAGCATTTCCTCGTCCACCAGGTCGATCTTGGTCAGCGCCACCAGCCCCTGGCGCACGCCCAACAGCGTGCAGATCTCCATGTGCTCGCGCGTCTGGGGCATGACCCCCTCGTCCGCTGCGATGACCATGACGACGATATCGATGCCGGTGGCGCCGGCCACCATGTTCTTGACGAATTTCTCATGGCCGGGGACGTCCACCACGCCCAGGTGCTGGCCGCTGGGCAGGTCCAGATGGGCGAACCCCAGTTCGATCGTGATGCCCCGTTCCTTTTCCTCTTTCAGGCGGTCCGTGTCGATGCCCGTGACCGCCTTCACCAGCGAGGTCTTGCCGTGGTCGATGTGGCCGGCGGTGCCCAAGATGATCTGTTTCAATGCTTCACGCTCCTGACGACGCCCGGACGAACCGCGGATGCCGTTTGCGGCCGCCCGCCTGAATAATGGCGGGCGCCTATGAGGTTTTCGGCCTCCGACCGTTTCGGGTGGCGGTCAGCGGCTCTTCCGCTTCCTGAAATATTCGAGAACATAAGCCAGCCCCACCAGAACGACCGCCAGCCCAGCCACATAGGCCGCGCTGACCGTGCCGCGGAACATGCGGGTGATGAGGGTTGCGATGGCCACTCCCAGAACGGCCCGGATAAAAAAAAGGATGAACGGATGCATATGCGGTCTTTCCCCGGCAGCCGGTTGCGGCGCACGGCGCCGTCCGCTCGATAAAGGAACCGGCCGGCTCCGTACCTGCCATTTCCACCTTCGGCAAAGGGGGGCAGGGGGATTCTGAAATCGACCGGTTCAGGCATCTACTTGTATTCAACTTTTCCGGCTCTTTCAACAGCTGTTTCCAGCCGGCCATATCACTCATCGGCCGACCCGCCGAACCTCGGATGGGGCAGGGCCTGTTTTTTTGCCGTAATAACAACAGTAAACATGAAACAAGGGGTTCTCAATTTTTTCTTGATATAACAATTTCGATCTGTTAACTTACAAAATTCTCGAAGGAATCATCCGCAAAACCGCCTGCGGTGGGTGTAGCTCAGTTGGCAGAGCACCGGGTTGTGGCCCCGGTTGTCGTGGGTTCAATTCCCATCACTCACCCCACTTTCAGCGCCCGTAGCTCAGTTGGATAGAGCGCCGGACTTCGAATCCGTAGGTCGGGGGTTCGAGCCCCTCCGGGCGCGCCACTGAAACGCAAGGGGTTGCAGAGCCATTCTGTGACCCCTTGTGTTTTGAGGTTCAGAGCCAGAATCGTTTCCGATGAATGATCGATCTCGGTTGAAGCGCCTATCCCTGCTCCTGATCGGAGCCATTTTCCTGGCTTCCGCTCTGGTTGTCCTACTGATGCTGAAACTCGGCTGGTGGACCTGGCTCGCCGGCTGCTACGACCAGTTCTGCGACCGCGAGTGGGTGCGGCAGATGGTGCAGGCCAGGGGGTGGGCCGCGTCCGCCGTATTTGTCGCCCTGCAGGTGGGGCAGGTCGTTTTCGCGCCCATTCCGGGGGATGTGACCGGGATCCTGGGGGGCTACCTGTTCGGGCCGTTCGGCGGCGCTTTATTGTCCACGCTCGGCCTGACGATCGGCTCCATGCTCAATTTTTTCATCGGCCATTTTCTGGGCGAACGGGTCGTGCGGCGGATGGTCAGATGCGAGACCTATGCGAAGTACAACGAGCTGGTGCAGTACAAGGGCATTCTGGTCATCTTCATCTTTTTTCTGGTCCCCGGCTTCCCCAAGGATTACCTGTGCCTGTTTCTGGGCTTGACGACGCTGCCCGCCGGCGTGTTTTTCGTCGTGTCCACCGTCGCCCGGATCCCCGGCACCGTCGCCCTGAGCCTGCAGGGGGCGTCGATCTTCGACAAGAACTACATGTTCTTCGTGATCCTCACCGCGTTGTGCCTGCTGTTCGCCGTCGGCGCCTACCTGGTGCGCGACCCCCTTTACCGCTGGATGGCCCGGAAGAGCAACGAGCGGGTTTGCGGCCCGAGCCTGGAAATGCAGCCGAAAGAGCTGCTGAACAGGTGATGGCGGCGGCTTGCCGCATCCTGGAGCTTTCGATCCAGGAGGATGGTCCTCTCAGCGGTTTCTCAAGATTCCTGTCTACACGCTTCCTGCTCCGGAATAATACTACTTAAGTTTATGTAAGTTTTGTTATATCGTAGATGCTGTCGGAGATGGAATTTCCTGCAGAAACAGGATGCCTCCACCCCTCGACAGCATTTTTCTTAAGGCCGGTCCCGGACATGTGCCGAAATCGCCGGAACCGGCGGGCCGGACGGCATGCCGGTCTATACCTGCACAGAGGGTGTATTGATAAAAATACAAACAATTACAATTTGTTGCAAGATAGTCTCGTATGATTCGGCCTTCGTTTGGGTTGAGATTTCAGGAAAAATCCGTGATAATGAAGCAGTTTTTCGTGCGCTGAGCACGATTCGCCTTTTTTCCGGTATATTCAGGTATATGTTTTGCATTCTGCGGCAGTGCCGCTTTCCGGACCTGGAAGGCCGGTGCGCGGGACTGCCGGAAGTTGTCCTAAAATTGAGTGGTTCCGGAATGATATCCGCAAATCAAGCTTACGCTCGCATCCAATAGCGTTGCATCGCAGAAAGCGACCATGCAAATCGCCCGAACGGAGAACCGCAGGAAGAGGGTGCCCGGTTGCAAGGCAGGATGAAATGCAAGGCCGATGGAGGCCTTTTGTTTCGGCCTGCCTTTTTTTGTTCCTGAATCGATCTGGCGCCCCGTGGGTTGAGCGGGCGGATTTCAAGCGGTTGGCAATAAAAACCAAATAAAGCAGACAAGTTGGCCATTATCAGGCGGTGTAACCGACGGGGCGGAGCCATAGCAGGGCCTGCCGGTTTTCAATTCGATGCCGGAGCATCCCCGGACCGTGGCGGCGCCGATGAACGCTTCGGCGCCTCGCAGCGCCTTCATGCGAACCTTTTCCAAAGTCATGATTGCTTATGAACGATTCGAACGGCAGCCAGGTTGCGGTATTCATCGACTACGAAAACGTGTTTATCGAATTCGGGAAGAAGATTACTCCGCCCGAGCAAATCAACTGGGAAGAGGTGCTTGAAACCGCCAAGAGATACGGCGGGTCGTTGATCTGCAAGGCCTACGCCGATTGGTCCGGCAACTGGACCGTGCAGGACAAATTGGTGAAGATGGGCATCCAGCCCATCAACGTTCCCTCGAAAAGAAGGGGGAAAAACGGCGTCGACGTGAAAATGGCCGTCGATGCGCTCGACCTGCTGATCCTCAAGAACAACAACATCGGCAGCCTGGTCCTGGTGTCGGGGGACGGGGATTTCACGGCGCTGGTGAACTACCTGAAGGATTACGGGAAATTCGTTGTGGGCATAGGGGTCGAGGGATCGACGGCCGAGTACCTGGTGAATGCCTGCAACGAGTTCAAGTACCTTGTCAAAAACAGTGAACTGGTGGACGCCAACCAGAGGAACGTTAAAGACCCGAAGCCGCCCCGGCCGGCCGTTGGCGAAGCAGGCCGCACGCCCGAGCAGACGGAGGACCGACCGCTTGAAGCCCGGGATGCCGGCCATAACGGCCTCGACCCCCATGCAAGAGAATATCTCGGAATTCTGCACAAGAACCGAATTCTCATAGAACCCAGCCAAGACCGCCACTTCATTATCAAGAAATCCTTTTACATCCTGGAGGCCCATGGCGGAAAGCGCTTCGCTGAAATCAAGGACAAGATTACGAGCTACTTCGAGAAAAACAAATCCGGAATCGACAAGGGCCATGTGAATGAGTCCATCCAGCAGATATTGAAGTCGGACTGCCTGGATTTCGACAGCTCCCCGGACGATGCGGCTTCGTCTCCTGCGCTGTGGGACCGCAAGGTTTATTTAAAGAACGGGATCGATACGCCGGCAGCCCTGCTGCGCACCGTGGATCGATTCCTTTCCGAAATAATTAGAAGAGAGACCGCTCCGAAAGAGATCAACTGCGCGGCGCTCTCGACCGTGCTGTACGGCACCGCCCAAAAGCCGGAATTGGTCAACCGGGTCAGGCACCTGGTCGACCATGCGGATCAGCGGCCGCCGGGTTGATGCGCGCGCGGCGCCCTCTTCCATGGCGGAACCATCAGCGTTCATCCTCTTTGCCTGGCCGAACGATTTCCGGTCAGGCGGCTTTCGGCTGACGTTTTCCGGTTAACGATTTCCCGCTGGACGCTCTAAACGCTCCTAACGATCCAAGGAGGCACTTTTTGAAGCGTGCATTGATCACCGGCATCACCGGCCAGGACGGCGCCTACCTGGCGGAGTTCCTGCTTTCCAAAGGCTACGAGGTTCACGGCATCAAGCGCCGGGCCTCCTCCTTCAATACGGCGCGGATCGATCACCTCTACACCGACCCGCACGAGACGGAGGTGCGCTTCCGGCTGCACTACGGCGATTTGACCGACGCCACCAATCTGATCCGCATCATCCAGGAAGTGCAGCCCGACGAGATCTACAACCTCGCCGCCCAGAGCCACGTCATGGTGTCCTTCGAGACCCCGGAGTACACCGCCAACGCCGACGGGCTGGGGACCCTGCGGCTCCTGGAGGCGATTCGGATCCTCGGTTTGAAGGACCAAACCCGCTTCTACCAGGCCTCCACCTCGGAGCTGTACGGCAAGGTGCAGGAGACCCCGCAGACCGAGACCACGCCCTTCTACCCGCGCTCGCCCTACGGGGTGGCCAAGCTCTACGGCTACTGGATCACCGTGAACTACCGCGAGGCCTACGGCTTCTTCGCCTGCAACGGCATTCTCTTCAACCACGAGTCGCCCATCCGCGGGGAGACCTTCGTCACCCGCAAGGTCACCCGCGGCCTGGCCCGGATCAAGGCCGGCCTGCAGGACATGCTCTACGTCGGCAACCTGGACGCCCGGCGCGACTGGGGCCACGCCCGGGACTTCGTGCGCATGATGTGGCTGATGCTCCAGCAGCCCGAGCCCGAGGACTACGTGATTGCAACGGGGCAGCAGCATTCCGTGCGGGACCTCATCGAGGCGGCCGCCGGGAAACTCGGCCTCCGCATCGGCTGGGAGGGCCGGGGCGCGGAGGAAAAGGGGATCGATGCAGCCACCGGAAAGCCGATCGTCGCCGTCGACCCGCGCTACTTCCGTCCGGCCGAGGTGGACACCCTGCTGGGTGATCCGTCGAAGGCGCGGAACAAGCTGGGCTGGGAGCCCCGGATCGGCTTCGAGGAACTGGTGGCCGAGATGGTCGCGGCCGATTTGAAGGAAGCGGAAAAGGACGCCATGGTCAAACGGCAGGGCTACCGGATCTACGGCAACGCGGAGTGAGGATCGCCGGGATAGATTCAAGAAAAAGCCGGAATTAGCCGCAGACGCACGCAGACCAGCGCAGACAGGTTCAGAAAAAACGAATGCCACTGAGTCCACGATGCAAGTCCGAGCCCACATCTTGAATTATGCATGGTCTCGTAATTGCCTGGTTCCATCGTTGGGAATCTCCCCCGGCCCCTCTTTTCCAAAGAGGGGAACGGCCCCCCTTTGATAAAGGGAGGTCGGGAGGGATTTGCGGTCAGCCATTCGGTTCAATTTTGAGACCGTATATTTGTTTGGCCTGCGGTGGTCTGCGTGAGTCTGCGGTAAAATAAGATTGGTAGGCTTTATGGCTGAAACATCCCCTGTGTCGAACGAGCCGGTCGTGCTCCCCAAGGACGCCCGCATCTACGTCGCCGGCCACACCGGCATGGTCGGCTCGGCCATCGTGCGCCGGCTCGCGGCGCAAGGCTACGAACGAATCGTTGGCCGCCCGCACGCCGAGCTGAACCTGGTCGACCAGCGGGCCGTGGCGGAATTCTTCCGGAAGGAGCGCATCGAGGCGGTGTTTCTGGCGGCGGCCCGGGTGGGCGGGATCCAAGCCAACAACACCTTTCGGGCGGATTTCATCTACGAGAACCTGATGATCGAATGCAACGTGATCCACGCGGCGTTCACGTCCGGGGTTGAGCGGCTGCTCTTCCTGGGAAGCTCCTGCATCTATCCGCGCAGCTGCCCCCAGCCGATGCGCGAGGAGCACCTGCTGAGCGGGTCGCTGGAGCCGACCAACGAGCCCTACGCCATTGCCAAGATTGCCGGGATCAAGCTCTGCGAGTCCTACAACCGCCAGCACGGAACCCGCTATCGCTCGGTCATGCCGACCAATCTCTACGGGCCCGGCGATACGTTCGATCTGGAGAATTCGCACGTGCTTCCGGCGATGATGCGCAAGTTTCACCTGGCGAAGCTCGCTGCCGGGCGCGACCGGGAGGCGATCCGGCGCGACGAAGAGCGCTTCGGCGCCATCCCCGCGGACGTGCGCGCGGCCCTGCCCGGCGTCGTTCTTTGGGGAAGCGGCGCTCCCCGGCGGGAGTTTCTGCACGTGGACGACATGGCCGCCGCCTGCGTGTTCGTGATGGAGCTCGCCGATGAGCGCTATGCCGCCGCCTGCGCGGACGGGGCCGTTTCGCACCTGAACGTCGGCTGCGGCAGGGACCACACCATCCGCGAGCTGGCGGAGGTGGTCGCAAGGGCGGTCGGGTTCGAGGGGGAAGTGGCCTGGGATCCGTCCCGGCCCGACGGCATGCCGCGCAAGCTTCTCGACGGGACGCGCTTAACCCGGCTGGGCTGGGCTCCCGCGATCGATCTGGACGAAGGCCTGCGATCCGCCTACCGGTGGTACTGCGCTCAGACCTGAAACAAGCCGCACATCGCCGTGCCGCTAAAAGCTTTTGCGGATAAAACCAATTCAACAGTCCTTTTTACCATCACGCCTTCAAAGAGAATCGTGATCTGATGCAGGATATTGTTGAAGAAGCGATCGAGAATATTGCGATCGCACGGTTGATTGAGCATGGTTTGCAAACAAAACCCGTATCGCGCGAAAAGGTTTTTTCGATCTTGGGGAGCTGACCGTGAAGGTTGGTTTCCGACAGCGCTTCCTGAAGGGCTTGGAAGGCGTAAATGACAAACGCCTCCGGAGGCGTATCAAGGCGGCCATTGAGCAGGTCGAAAGGGCGGAGTCTCTTCAGTACCCATTTAACCTCCGTTGCGGATCGATTGGTAGTGAGGAAAGTGACAATTTCAGCATCGGCCCCATCTATTCCGTGACCCCAACAGTTTCTCCAAGCTAGATGAAAAACGCATGAATGCATGGATGTCCCCAAGACTGTCAATGGTTAAATAATGAGAGCGTCCCACCGTCCCAATGGAATGGTTGGGATCAAGTC